>JBOHTS010000034.1:0-14133 GCA_050733755.1 Candidatus Tyrphobacter sp.
ACGCTGCGCGCCGCAAACGGCAGTTGGCAACGCTCCGGAACCGGCGGCGGCTACCGCTGGATCGCGATCCCGCCGAGCGTCACGGCCGTGCGATGCATTGGGCGATGCGCGGTGGCGCTTGCCGGAACGATGTGGCGCGGGTTCTCCGCAAATGCCGGTTCCGCCCTTACGCCGGTGTCCTGGGCGCGTGCGGCGCCGTGGCTCGTGAACGCGACGATTCCTCCCGGAAGAACGCCGCTCGTTCTGCGCATCAACGAGGCTTACAGCCCATACTGGGTTGCGTTCTCGCGCGGTCGAACGCTCGCGCACGTTCGCATCGCAACGACGGTCAACGGCTTCCTCTATCCCGCGCCGGGCGCGGTCTACGTCGTGCAGGTAATCGCGCTCGCGCAACTCGTGCTCGAAGTCCTCGCCGCGCTCTGGTGCTGCGCGCGCCTCGCCTTCGTGTTGATTAGGAGACTTCGAGCCGCCCGCGATCCTCTTGCGGCGTGGGGCGGTCGTAGTAGTGCAGCAGTCGCAGCCTATAGAAAATCGCGAGCGTATCCACGAGAACCAGCCAAGCATCGCGAAGACGTACGCGGCCCATCGAACGCTGAAAATCGAGGGTGACGGGCGCGTCGACGATCGTGTAGCCGCGAGCGTGCGCGACCGCCAGGAGCTCGATGTCGAATGCAAATCGCTTGACGAGAAGCCACGGAAGCACGTCGTTCAAAAGCGCCATCCTGTACAGTTTCAGGCCGGTCTGCGTGTCGCGCAGCGATAGGCCGAAGAGCAGGCGCACGGCGGCGGCGTAGCACTTGCTATAGAATCGTCGCGCCGCCGGGTAGCGAACGCGCGACTGCGCATGCCACTTCGAGCCGATCACCGCATCGGCGCCCTGCGACTGGAGCAAAGCGAAGAACGTGGGTAACTGGCGCGGATGGAGGTCCATGTCGGCGTCGAGAAATACCGCGTACTCGCCACGCGCCTCCGAAACGCCGGCCATGAGCGCGTTGCCCTTCCCTTTGTTGGAGTCGTACCGTACGACGCGAACGTGCCGCGGGTGCTCGCAGAGCGCGCGCTTCGCCGCGAGGTGCGTGCCGTCCGAGCTTCCGTCGTCGACGACGATGATCTCGAAGGGCGTAGCAAACGTTGCGAAGACTCGGGCGGCCTCGCGCAGATTTTCTAGGAGGCACTCCGACTCGTTAAAGGCCGGTACGATGACCGAAACCGAGCCTGCACCCATGAGACTTCTCGCGTCCGACCCCACAGAAGTGGTCTTACGCCCGCACGGCCATTAGGACCCCCTCCCGCGAGCGGCCGCTTCAGCGGAGGAGCCGGGCCGCTCTCGAATACGGCGCGCATGAAAACGGCGCAGTCTGCGGCGCGATTCGCGCAGCGAACCGCTCACCTGCGAGCTTCGACGATCAGGGAGATGCTCAAGGTCACGCAGCGGCCGGAAATCATCTCATTCGGCGGCGGCCTCCCCGCGCCCGAGTTCTTTCCGACCGCGGAGATCGCGCAGTGCACGCGCGAAATCATGGAGGGGTATGGCGCGAAGGCGCTTCAGTACAGCGTCACCGAGGGCATTCCCGAGATGCGGTCGTGGGTTGCGTCGCATCTGCGCGAGCGCTTTGGGCGAGCGATCTCTCCCAACGACGTCATCGTCGTCAACGGATCGCAGCAAGGGCTCGATCTCATCGGCAAGATCTTCATCGACCCCGGCGATCACGTCGTGCTCGAGAGCCCCTCGTATCTCGGCGCGATCCAGGCCTTCGACGCCTACGAGGCGCGCTATCTCACCGCCGCAGCCGACGACGACGGCATCATTCCCGAATCGCTCGAGCGGGTGCTCGAGCGCGCCGATCCCTTTCCGAAGTTTCTCTATCTCATCGCGAACTTTGCGAATCCAACCGGCCGTACGCTCGCGCGCGACCGGCGCGAAGCCGTCGTGCGCATCTGCGAACGATACGATCTGCCGATCGTCGAGGACGATCCGTACGGCGAGTTGCGCTTCGAAGGCGAAGACCTCCCGCCGCTCTCGCGCTCGTCGCGGGGTTCGAGCATCTACTATCTCGGAACCGGAAGCAAGATCGTTGCACCGGGCATGCGCGTCGCGTGGCTGGTCATTGCCGATGAGGAGGTACGCGAGAAGGTCGTGCTCGCAAAGCAAGGCGCCGATCTCCACAGCGGCACGCTCGCGCAGTACGTCTTCGCGGCGTACGTGAAGATGCCGGCCTTTCGCGAGCACGTCGACGCAATCGTGCGATGCTACCGCGAGCGACGCGACGCGATGCACGCGACGCTGCGCGAGTTCGCGCCTTCCGGCGTTACCTATAACCGCCCACAGGGCGGCATGTTCCTCTGGGCACGCGTACCCGGCGTCGACACCGCCGCGCTTCTGGAGGTCTGCACGCGCGAGCGCGTCGTCTTCGTTCCCGGTGAGAGCTTCTACCCGGCCCGCGACGTGCACGACGGCATGCGCCTGAACTTCTCGAACTCCAGCGTCGAGAAGATCGGCGACGGCATCCGAAGGCTCTGCAGGGCCATCGCCGAAGCACCGCGCCATGGCTAACAAGGTAGTCGTCGGAATCATCGGCACCAGCGACCCGTCGCGGGTCGCGAACACGATCGCCACGACCGGGCTCGACCATGCGAACGTGCGAATTCTCACGGCGGACGATCGCTCCGCGGAACACGACAGCGCCGCGGTGACGTTCGTACACGTCGCCGAGATGCAGGGCAGCAACAGCCTCGCAGACGACATGACGCGCAACACCGGCGTCATTCCTGATTACGGCGGAACGTCGGTTCCAGGCATCAACGACGAGAGCGGATCCTTCGATGCCTTCGAGCATCCCGAGGTGCTCGATCACCTCGACGGCGTCTCGTTGCCCGAAGGCGACGCGGAGTTCTACAACGAGGCCATCGACGACGGCCGCTGCGTCGCGATCTCGACCTGCGACGACGTGACCGCTGCCGGAACGAAGCACGCCTTCGAAAAAGCCGGCCTCTCCGACATCAGAACGTTCTAGCTCCGACCTCGCTCCCGTTGCTCGCGACGCTCGGGGCGAGCAGCGTCACGGTGAGCCCTTCGACTTCGCGCCTACGGCGCTACGCTCAGGACAGGCTCCGGCGCGCAGGCCGAATCACCTTCTTGCGTCTTACGTGATCGGTGCGTCGCGGTTTTCGGGCGGCACGATGGCGTTTCGCTCGAACTTCGCGACGATCGCGTGCCACGCCATCGAGAGTTCCTCGACGTCGAGCAGCCGCGAGATCGCGAGGAAGACGAGCGTTCCGATCGCGATCTCCCCGGCCAGAAGCGACGCACGCGCCGCGAGCGTGACGCCCGGCGGTATTCCTAGCGACGTAATCCAGTTCAAGACGGCGACCATCACGAAGGCACAGGCGCCGATCTTCACGACGGAAGAGACGAGCGCTCCCCAGTCGATCTGCGAGACGAAGCGCGCGACGAGCACGAGCAAGACGATCGCCTGCGCGCTTTGACTCACCGCGTTCGCAAGGAGAAGGCCGCGCGCGCCGAGCGACGGAAGCCACGTGATCGAAAGCGCAACGTTGAGGACGACCGTGCAGATCGAGGTCGCGACCTGCCACTTCATCTGCCGGCATGCGACGAGACTTCGCGTGAGGACGACGTTTGCCGCCAAGGCGACGAGTCCGATCGACGCATACGGCAAGAGGCCGGCGCAGAGATCGACGGAGGTTGCGCCGAACGACCCGCGCTCGAAGAGCGTCTGGACGATCGGGTGCGCGAGAACGATGAGCGCGCACACCGACGGGATCGTAATGAAGTTCACGAGTCGCAATCCGGCGATCGTGCTTCGCGCAACGCCCGACCGATCGTCCTGTGCAAACTTCACGGCGAGCATCGGAAAGATGACCGTCGCGATTGCCACCGCGAAAATCTGAAGCGGAAAGTTCACGAGCTTCTGCGCGTAACTCATTCCGGCGATGTAGCCGTGCGGGAGCGTCGATGCGAAATACCGGTCGAAGAAGAACGCGAGTTGCCCCGCCGACGATCCGAGCGTGATCGGCGCGAGAAACGTCCACATCGTTCGCAGGCCCGGATGCCGAAGGTCGAGCCGCAGCCGGTAGCCGCCGAGACGGAGAAATGCGGGGATCTGGACGAGCATCTGCGCACCGAGGCCGAGGCCGGTTCCGGCGACGAGCGCGTAGATTCCCCAGCGTCTCTGCAGGAACACGACGCAGCAGATCGTCACGACGTTGAGCGTAACGCCGACGATCGATGCCGCGCGAAAGCGCCCGAAGGCGTTGAGAATGCCCGACAAGACGCCGGAGAGCGCGACGCCGATGATGCTGGGCATGAGCCAGCGGGTCATGCGGATCGCGACGCCCATCTGCGGCTTCGGAAAGCCGTGTGCGATGAGCGGCACGAAGTACGGCGCGAGAAAATATCCGAGGACGGCGCAGAGCGTGAGGACGATCGCCAGAAGGTTCACGACCGTGCTTCCCAGCCGCCACGCTTCGTCGCGGCGGCCGGCTGCGAGATAATCCGAGAACGTCGGCACGAGCGCGCTCACGAGTGCGCCGTTGAAGACGCCGAAGAGAATCGTCGGAATTACGGCAGCAGCGAGATACGTGTCGAGCTGCCATTGCGTACCGTAATATTTTGCGCTAACGATCTCGCGCAGAAACCCGAGGAGCGTCGAGCCGAGCGTCGCCGCCATGACGAAGAGCGTCGACGCGGCAACGTTGTGTTTGGCGAGAACCTTAACGCGCGCCGTCCTTCCTCACCACGGCCGGAATCGTCTTCGCGATGATCGCAAGATCGCGCAGCGGCGTCCATTCGTCGACGTAGCGGTTGTCGAGCGCCGTCCACTGGGAGAACGGAAGATCGCTGCGTCCGGAGATCTGCCACAGCCCGGTGACGCCTTGCGGAACCTCGAGCCGCCGCATCGCTCGTGCGTCGAAGCACTCGACCTCACACGGAAGCGCGGGACGCGGCCCGACGAGCGCCATATCCCCGCGAATGACGTTCACGAAGTTCGGCAACTCGTCGATCGAGGTGCGCCGCAGCATGCGACCCAGCGGATGGCAACGCGGATCGTCGGCGATCTTGAACGCCGGACCGTCGGCTTCATTGAGATGCGCGACCTCGTCTCGCATCTCGTGCGCGCCTTCGATCATCGTGCGCAGCTTGTACATCTTGAACGCGCGTCCGTTCTGTCCCACGCGCGTCTGCGCGTAAAAGGGAGAACCTCCCTCGCAGAGCACGATCGCGAGCGCGGCGAGCGCGACGAGCGGGAGCGACAGCGCAAAGAGCGAGCAGCCGAGCACGAGGTCCGTCACTCGCTTGGCACTCCACCACCAGCGCGGCGTCCGACGATCCACGTCGGTGGAAATAGCAATTTGCATGCGCTATACGCTACTCAAGGAGCGCTGCCCGCACGGTTTTGCCCACGGTATCGAGCCCTTCTAAGTCACCGAGCGCGGCTCCCTCACGATCGCTGAGATGGATGAAGGGGACGCGCTCGCGGGTGTGGTCGCTGCCCGGGGCCGTGGGGTCGCACCCATGGTCGGCCGTGAAGATCGCCTCGTCGCCGTCGCGCATGAGGCGTTCGAGGTGCGGAATGAGGGAATCGAGCTCTTCGAGCGCGGCCGCATACCCGCGAACGTTGCGGCGATGGCCATACTTCGAATCGAAATCGTTGAGATTCGTGAAGATGAATCCGCCGTCGACGCGCTCCATGAGCTCGAACGTTCGTTCCATTGCGTCGCGATTGTCTTTGACGCGCACCGACGTTGCGACGCCGTGACCGCAGAAGATGTCGGAGATCTTCCCGACGGCGTGGACGCCGATGCCGCGCGTGGCGAGATCGTCGAGCAGGCACGGCGGCGGCTCGATGGCGTAGTCGCGGCGATTCGGCGTTCGCGTGAAGGCGCCGGGCTCGCCGGCGAACGGCCTCGCGATGACGCGATTGACCGCGTTGGGCGGGACGAGCATCGCCCGCGCGCGCTCGCACCAGTCGTAGAGCGTCGGAAGCCCGACGACGCCTTCGTGCGCGGCAACTTGGAAGACGGAGTCGGCGGACGTGTAGAGTATCGGGCGCCCGCTGCTCATGTGCTCGCGCCCCAACTCCTCGATGATCTCGGTTCCGGAGGCTGTCTTGTTGCCGAGCGGCGGCTTTCCGGCGATCTGGGTGAACGCCTCGACGATCTCCGGCGGAAAGCCGTGCGGGTACGTCGGGAACGGAACGCTCGTGACGATTCCCGCCATCTCCCAGTGCCCGGTGATCGTGTCCTTGCCGCGACTGCGTTCGCGCAGCGCGGCAACGCGTGCGTGCGGATAGGCGCTTCGCGGAACGCCGGCGATCTCGGTGAGCGCGCCGAGCCCCAGACGCTCGAAGTTCGGTAGGTTCAACCCGCCGACGGCGACGGACGTGTTGCCGATCGTGTTCGCACCCGATGCGTCGCCGTACTCCGCCGCGTCCGGGAGCGCACCGACTCCGCCGGAATCTAAAACGATGACGACGACTCTTGCCATGCTGACGCGCCCTTTCGCGCGCGGACCCCTACACGCCTATTCCAACGAGGGTCCAGTAGAGGTCGCCGATCTTCGGATAGATGAGCAGGCCGTCGACGAGCTGATGAAAGGCGAACGCGATGACGACGGCCAGAACCCCGATGGCGAGCGCGTTGCGGCGCGATGCCAGTGCGACAATCGTCGCGAGAACGAGCAGCGCGTAGAAGACGAGTCCGACGATTCCTTGTTCGGCGAGCAGTTGCAGATAGTAGCCGTTCGCATGCGTGCGCACGCCCGGCGCGTACCGCGAGATGCGCAGTTCGTAGTTCCCAGGGCCAATGCCGAGCGCGGGCTGCGTGTGCCACATCTGCAGCGCGCCGTGCCAAAGCGCGGGTCGCGTTCCGAGGCCTCCGTTGTAGTCGTCGATGCCCTGCCTCGCCGACGAAGGCAGCGTCGCATCGTGAACCGTGACGAGGCCCGCACCGATCCACACGAGCGCGACGATCACGAACACCACCGCGCGCCGGCGCATCCGCAGAACGACGACGAGAATGCAGGCGAGCAGACACGCGAGGATGCCGGCGCGCGAGAACGTCAGGAGCACCGCCGCACCGCCCAGGAGAAACGCGATCGTGTCGATACCGCGCAGACGCCGCCCGAGCGCGAGCGAGAACAGCAGCGGGAGGGAGAGCCCTAAGAACGCGCCGAGTTGATTGGGGCCCTCGAGCAGACCCGCAACGCGCACGACGTCGTGCCCGAAGAACATCCTGCTCTCCGTCGCGCCGTACCACGGCTGTAGGAGCGCTATGCCGGCAACCACGGCGGTGAGGATGCCGAGCCACACGCGCAGCAGGTCCCTGTCCGGATCGCTTCGGAAGGCGCGCACGGCGGCGTAGAACGTGACGAGATATGCGAGGACGTTGACGAGTTCCGCAGCGGCGGCGTGGCGATACTGCGCGCGCAATCCCGAGACGACGACGGAGATGACGAAGAGGACGAACGCGAGCGCGACGAGCCAGAGACGCCGCTGCACCGCGAGCGCCCGCCAGTTCGAGCGCCGGACGACGAGGGCGACGATCGCGCCGAGCGCGGCGATTGCAGAGAGACCGAACGGACTCGTTACGAGGAGCGCGACCCACGCGAACGCTCGCCGCCGCAGCGTGAGCGCGAGCGTCACGACGCCGACGAGAATGAGGAGGAGGCGGTACCCGAACTCGTTGATGCCGCGTACGCGGCGCGGCGCTCCGTCGAGGTAGCGCTCGCCGCTGACCATGTTCTCGACGACGACGCTGCTCAGGAGGACGGAGAGCACGCGCTCGTCGCCGTTCATGCCGAGTGCTTTGGGCACGAAGTGCGTGCTCGGTGTGAGTTCGAGAAGCACGCGCCGGTTGACGGCGCTCGTGCGCGGAAGATTGAAGGCGACCTGCGACGTTCCCTCACCGAAGCAGCAGACGCGCGAAACGCGCACGCCGTCGAACGAGGCCTCGATTGCGGTGCCGCCCGGCTTCGCGGCGTACGATGGAATGAGAATGGTGACGATCACGGCATTCGCTCGTGCGGGTACGGGGATCGAAAGTTTCGCCTTCGCTCCGATCCAGCAGCACCAGCCGGATTGGCCAGCGGCGTAGAGTCCCCCGACGACGTCTCGCGACGATATCCCCTCGGGATAGTTCGCAAACGCCGCCTGCGCGCTCGACGCGCTCGCAGCGAGAGCGACGAGAGCGATGACACATGCGAGGAGGGGCTCGAGCCGGCGCACGAGCCTATCTTAGAGGGCAGGAGGACGCATCGCAAGCGTCGATGACGAGATGGTGCGACCGGGGTGCCTCATCGCGAGCGTGCTGCTCGTGGCTGCCGTCACGGGCGCGCGCGCGCAAGCGCTGACGGTAATTCGGGTCCATGCGAACCGCGTCTCGTTCTTCTACAATCGTTTCGTCGTCGAAGCGCAAGGGGACGTCGACGTTCGCACGAGCGACGGGATGGATATCCGCGGCGACGCATTTTCGATGGATCTCAAGCTC
This sequence comes from Candidatus Tyrphobacter sp., assembly GCA_050733755.1. Taxonomy (GTDB): domain Bacteria; phylum Vulcanimicrobiota; class Vulcanimicrobiia; order Vulcanimicrobiales; family Vulcanimicrobiaceae; genus Tyrphobacter. The sequence continues at coordinate 8,506 of JBOHTS010000034.1, forward strand.
AACCGCTTTCTCGTCGCCGGGAACGTCCGGCTGCGCACGCGCGTCGCGTCGCTGCAGGGCGCCGCGCTCTCGGACTTCCTCGATTTCAACCGCATCTACTTTCTTCCGGTGACGACGGAACCGGATCGCTGGACGTTTCTCAACGGCGATTTCTCGCACCCGGTTCCCGGCCGCATCATGCCGGGCGACACCTTCTTCTTCGCAAACGACGGCGGCGGGGAGCCGAACTTCACCGCGCGCTCGGCGGTGATCGGCGCGGGGTCGTACGTGCGCCTGACCGGCAACGTCGAGAGCGACGTCTTCGGCGTTTGGGTGCCGCTCCCGCCGTTCTACGTGAGCTTCGCGCCGACCCCGGCGCTCGCGCGCAACTCGCTTTCGGGCGCCGACGCCGATCTCACGTATCAGTTCGCCGGCAACGCGAACTCGATCTCGGCGCTGCACCTGCGCTACGATCCGACGAATCACGTCTACGCGAGCTTCGAACAACACCTTGCCGGCGAGCACGAGTACGCGGTCTTCTCGCTCAATCCGGGAACTGCGCCGGCGAAGTTCTGGAATCTCTTCACCGGCGACACGATGGGAAATCGCTTCCAGATCAACACGTTCACGCAGCTCTACACGTATCAGTACGGCTTCGGAAGGCCGCGCGCGTCGGCACAGTACACGATACTCCAGGCGACGCAGGCGTTGCCGCACTGGTCGATTCAAGCGACGAGCCTGCTCACGAACTTCAATCTCCTGGGCGTCGTCGGGTCGAACGGCCTGCCCAACGGCGAGATGGTCGGTGAGTTCAACCATCCCTCGCAACTGCAGTTGACGGCCAGCTCCGATCCGGTGCGCATCTTCGGTGCGCCGCTGGAAGAGCAACTGGAGTTCGGCGCCGGCTTCAACCACGACTCGTACGGCCTGCAAGACTACGGCGGCGTCGAGTACACGACGATCTGGGACCAACTCGCAGGCTTCACGATCTCGCTGCCGCGCTTGCAGTTCGGCAATCGCGACAGCCTCTACGACCACTACGTCTTCTCGGGAAGCTTCAGCAAGCAGCGCGAGTGGTACAGCCTTCCGCATCACGTCGACACGACGAACTTCAACGCGACGATCAGCCGCCAGTTCACGCGCAGCGTTCTCGCTTACACCGGATACGCCGTGCTGAACACCGGGGACTACTATCTCCACGGCGGCTACTCGGTCTCGTCGCCGCTCGTCAACGGCGTGTACGATCCGGGATTCGAGTCGTTCAAAGGCGTCTCGACGGAGCGAATCTTCAGTTTCGCAATCGACTATGCGCCGAGTCCCGAGTTCACGACGAGCCTGCTCTTCCAACACCACGACGACTTCCCCAAGCCCGTTCCCGGCGTCTTTCCGCTGCCGCTGCTCAACCCGCTCGGGCAGTTCATCTATTCGAACTGGCTCGGGCAACCGCCGAACCAACTCACGCCGGAGATTCACGTCAAGGTCACGCCGCATCTCGGGCTCACCGTGGCGCAAACCTACTACTTCGGTTACCCGACGCTCAAGTGGAGCCCGTCGACGCTCGTCCTGCTCACGCCGCAATGAGAAGGCTCGCCGGACTCGCGCTCGTCGTCTGCGCCGCCATCTTCGCCCTCGGTGCCGCGACCGCGCAGCGCATCGCCGTCACGGGGCAAATCCTCGCCTATCAAGACGGCTACGTCTTCTTCACCGTCGGCGACGGATTTCACGTATCGAGCAGCATCACGATCGAGAATGCGAACCCGCAGTCGCGCGCGCGCATCGCACCGGCACCGCGCGTCTTCGCGCGAGCGGTCTTCGACGGCAGCGGAACGATCGTCGAACTCGATCTCTCGCGCACGCCGCTTCCGCCCGAGGGCAGTTTCGACCAGGTCCGTCGCTTCGCGGTCGCGCTCTCCTCGCCGGTTCCGAACCCCGACCTCGTCCAGCACGCGCAGCCCGGCGTCGCGCTCGGAACCCGTGCAATCGAAGGCAGCGGCAGGCCCGTGCTCGTCATCTTCGAGGTCCAGGTACCGCCGCAGACGCCGTTCGACGCGCAGGTCTACATGACGACGGACGCGAGCGCGTGGAATCCGCAGGCGATGCTTATGCAGCGCGTCGGCTCGATGCACTTTCGCGTCGTCGAGCGGCTCAATGTCGGCACGATTCTGCACTATCTCTACGATCGCGGTTCGTTTGCGTCGGTCGAACGCGGAGAGGGCGGGCTCGATGAGAAGCCGCGCACGGCGATCGTCCGCAACGTCGACCAGCAGGTCTACGACGCCATCGTCTATCGCTGGGCCGATGAAGGCGCGCAGGGACAGCTCATGCAGCCAAATGTCTTTCCGACGCCGTACAATCCCGCGCCGTTTCCGAATCTGCCGCCTGGCATTCACACGCCGCGCCCGTAGGGCGACCCGGGAGCCTAACGCACGACCACGGGAACGGCTTGCGTGACCGAGTCGCCGCGCGTGTTGCGCGCGATGACGCGAATCGTGTACGTGCGGTTTCTCAAGAAGAACGGAAGGTGCGGAACGGTGACGGCGAGCGTGAACTCGCCGGGTGCAATCTTCTCCATCGACGCGCCGTAGTTTGCAACGCGCACCTCGACGCTCGCAACGTTCGACGACGCTCGTACCTCTCCGACGATCGTCTGGCCGCCGCGAACGTTGTCGCTCGGAAGCGAGATGCCGACGATCCGCGGCATCGCGTCGGACGGCAAATATGGAATCCGAGCGATGGGCTGCTCGGGCGGCTCGAACGCGGGGAGGCGCACGGCAAACGGCACGGCCGAGAACGCGGGCCGGCGCTCGCGCGGTCGCGGCGTCGGAACGAGCCAGAGCCGCAGCGCCGGAAAGGCCGGCAAGAGCGCCTGCGCCGACGTATGTGCCGGAATGGGCGCCGGAACCGGGCTGCTCGACGGGAGCGCCGTGGCGCTCGAACTCGGCGCGGGAACGTTTGCGGAGCGTGACGGCTCGGGCGCCGGCGCGGTCGGCCATGGCGCGGGAATCGCGCTCTCCAACGCCGGCGTCGCCGGATCGGTCACGCGCGCGGCAATGGCGTGCGCCTGCGGCGCGCGGTGCGCGCACGCGCTGCACAGTAGCACGATCGCGGCGGCAGCATACGCGCGGGTCGGCGCCACCCACCCCACTTCGCGTGCGGCGCTGCGGGTTCCGGTTGGAGTGCGTCGAAGGCGCGAGCCATGGAGGAGCGCCGCCTGCTCAGCATCGTCGTCCCGCTCTACAACGAAGAAGGGAGCGTCGAGCCTCTCCTCGACCGCATCGCGTCGATCCTCGAGCGAATTGGAAAGCCGTACGAGATCGTCATCGTGAACGACGGCAGCGGCGACGGCACGCTGCAGCGCGTTCGCGAGCAGATGCGCGCGCGCCGCGGTATCGTCCTCGTGAATCTTTCACGCAACTTCGGCCACCAACTCGCGGCGACGGCCGGCATCGACGCCGCCGCCGGCGACGCCGTCATTCTCATGGACGGTGACCTTCAGGATCCGCCGGAACTCATCGCCGAGTTCGTCGCGAAGTGGGAGCAAGGATACGATGTCGTCTACGCCGTGCGGCGAAGCCGGCGCGGCGAGAGCCTCTTCAAAGTCTTGACGGCGCGACTCTTCTACCGTCTCGTGCGGCGGATGACGAAGGTCGACATTCCGCTGGACGCTGGAGACTTTCGTCTGATGAGCCGGCGGGTCGTCGAGGCGTTGAAGCGATCGCCGGAGCGCCACCGCTTTCTGCGCGGCATGGTGAGCTGGGTCGGTTTCAAGCAGATCGGCGTCGAGTACGATCGCGACGTGCGATATGCGGGAGTCTCGAAATATCCATTCGGCCGAATGTTGCGCTTCGCAATCGACGGCATCACGTCGTTCTCCGATGCGCCGCTGCGCCTGGCGTCGTATCTCGGCTTCGCCGCAAGCGCGATCGCGTTCATCTACGCGCTCTACGTCATCGTTTCGAAGCTCGTGAACGTCAACCCGCTCGGCTACACGCCGGGGTGGGCATCGACGATCGTCGCCGTGCTCTTCCTCGGCGGCGTACAACTCATCGGCATCGGTATTCTCGGCGAGTATCTGGGACGAATCTACGACGAGGTGAAGGGCCGGCCAATCTATCTCGTCAGCGAGATCGAGCGTTCGTAGCCTGTTGGCTTCCTTGCCGCTCCCCCATCTCTTACGCTTCTGGCCGCCCCTGTTCGGGCGTCGCAGCCCTCCGCTTTCGTCCTTCTCACGGATGTAAAATATTCCCTGACGCAACTCAAAGGACTCCACTCTGAACCCTGTGGAATTGGGAGGAGTGCAGGCTGACGACATAGGCGGTAGGCTGCGGCCCACGAGGCCGAGAGGGGCACCTGCTGTCATGCTGAGCGATACCGCGGCATATCCTCTTGCAGAAGCGGCTCGCTACCTACATTTGCCGACGTCGACTCTTGGGAATTGGTTCCGGGGGCACGCGCATTTTAGGCCAGTACTCCAATCTCCCAAGGGTCAAGCGCATACCACGTTGTCGTTCATCAATCTTGTGGAATCGCACGTCTTAGCGACTATCACGCGACATCATAAGATTCCGCTACGTCGCGTGAGGAAAGCTATTCATTTTCTCAAGAAGCGCTTCGGGGAAGAGCACCCTTTGGCGAACATACCACTAGAGACCGATAAGGTTGACATCTTAGTCACAATCATGGGTGAGACCGTTAATGCGACGTTGCAAGGGCAGATCGTTATGCGAAAAGTCGTTGAAGCCTCGCTCCGCAGAATAGAACGTGGTAAGGACGGCAAGATCATCGTCTTGTATCCGTTCATTACAGAGGACCCAACCGTGGACCGGACGACCGTTATGTTCAATCCGCACGTCGCCTTCGGACGGCTCGTGCTTGTGGAGACGGGAATCCCCACGATCGAAATCGCCCAGCGCTATAAAGCCGGGGAGAGCATAAAAGACCTTGCCGACGACTACGGGCGAAACCTCGTTGAGATCGAAGACGCGATCCGCTTCGAACTCCGCCTCGAAGCGGCGTGACAAGCCCCACGTCTATTTCGTAGATCGAAGCCTCGGAGGCAAGGTCGTTCCAGAAGCCTTGCGTCGGCTAGGACTAAACGTCGAGGTTCATGATGACCACTTCGCGCAAAACGAGACCGATCGGGCCTGGCTTGCAGCGGTTGCGCGTAAAGGGTGGATTATCCTTAGCAAGGACTCAGCGATTCGACGCAGGCTCGTGGAGCGTCAGGAGATTATCAACGCCGGAGCTAGTGCGTTCTTCCTGATACGGGGAAACCTTACTGGCTTACAGATGGCGGAGGCATTTAATAAGGCAATCCCGGCGATCCGGAAAATATTAGATCGAACGAGTGGGCCCGTCCTGGGGGTTATACGCAGCGACGGCAGCATCGGACTCTTAGACGGCAATCTCAAGAAGCAGCCGCAATCCAAGAAGCCTAGGAGACCATAGCGTCGGCCTCCCTAAGATACTGCCCGCGCTTTTTACTAGCCAGCCGAGCGTTTGTGACAACGCTACACGGTTGCATGAACTACTCCATCTGCCGCTGCGGACAGGATGGAGTTTCGTGTCGCTCACGAGGCTGCCGCCTGGCGAGGCACCCGGCTCGGTTCCCGGCCGGCGTGGGCTAGCGCCCACAAGAGCATAATGCGC
>JBOHTS010000035.1:0-53659 GCA_050733755.1 Candidatus Tyrphobacter sp.
CGGCGACGACGTCGTCCGTCGTCGACGACGGCCGCTTCTCTTCGATCACTGCTCGGCGCGCGCTCTGCGCTGTGCGTCGGCGCGGAGATCCTTCGCAAGCTCGATCGCGCGCTCGGCCGAGCGATCCTCGACGAACGTGAGCTCCGGCGTGTAGCGCAGGGCGATCCTGTGGCCGAGTTCTCCTCGCAGGAATCCGGCCGCATGGTGGAGCGCCGCGAGCGAACGCCGCGCATCCTCGCGATCCCCGATGATGGAGACGAAGACCTTGCACGCGCGGAGGTCGTCGCTCACATCGACGCGCGTCACCGTCACGAATCCGAGACGCGGATCGGTAAGCTCTTGCGAGATGAGCGTTCCCAAGAGGCGCTGCACCTCGTGATCGATCCGCGCGATGCGCTGACGATTAGGCATGCACGGGTTCCGGCGCGACGAGCTCCTTCGCGTACGCCTCCAGGACGTCGCGTTCTTTGAGGTCTTGGAACTTTGCAATCTGCACGCCGCACTCGAAGCCTTCCGCCACGTCCCGCACGTCTTCTTTGAAGCGGCGCAACGATTCGATCTCACCGTCGAAGACGACGGCGCCGTCACGAACGACGCGAACCCTTGCCCCTCGCTGCAACTTACCGCCGCGCACGTAGCAGCCGACGATCGTCCCGACCTTGCTCACCTTGAAGACTTGCCGCACTTCGGCCTGGCCGAGCGTGATCTCGCGCTCGATCGGTGCGAGCATGCCGTGCATCGCCTTGCGAAGGTCGTCTTCGATCTCGTAGATGACCTGATAGAAGCGCAGATCGACGCCGTCCTGCGTGGCGAGCCGCTTCGCCGTCTCGTCGGGACGAATGTTGAATCCGATGAGCACGGCACCCGACGCGCTCGCAAGGTTGACGTCGTTTGGAGAGATCGCGCCGACGCCGCGGTGGATGACGCGGATCTCGACGTCGTCGGTCGAGAGCGAGTCCATGCGCGCGCTCAGCGCCTCGACGGAACCCTGCCCGTCGGCTTTGAGGATGAGATTGAGCACCTTGCGGCCTTCGGAGGGCATCATCGACATGAACGTCTCGAGCGACACCTTCTGCGATCCCGTCGCCGCGATGCGCACGTCACGGCGCCGCGACTGACGCTTCTCCGCAGCCTCGCGCGCGACGCGTTCGTCGCTCACCGCCATGAGCGTGTCGCCGGCGGCGGGAACGTCGGAGAGTCCCATGACGGAGACCGGAATCGAAGGACCGGCCTTCTTCACTTGCCTTCCGGTGTCGTCGATGAGCGCGCGAACCTTGCCGAAGGCGCCGCCCGCGACGACGACATCGCCGACGCGCAGCGTTCCGTTCTGCACGAGAACCGTCGCAACCGCGCCGCGCCCGCGATCGAGCACCGATTCGATGACGACGCCGGTCGCGCGGCGATTCTTGTTCGCCCGCAGCTCGCGAATATCGGCTTCGAGAAGGACGGTCTCGAGGAGCTTGGCGATGCCGTCGCCGGTGCGCGCCGAGACGGGCACGCACTCGACGTTGCCGCCCCAGTCGACCGGCTGCAAGCCGGCCTCGGCGAGCTGCTGCTTCACGCGGTCGGGTTGCGCGTCGGGCTTGTCCATCTTGTTCATCGCGACGACGATCGGAACGTTTGCCGCGCGAACGTGGCTGATCGCCTCTTTCGTCTGCGGCATGACGCCGTCGTCGGCCGCAACGACGAGGATCGCGACGTCGGTCACCTTCGCTCCGCGCGCGCGCATCGCGGTGAACGCTTCGTGACCCGGCGTGTCGATGAACGTGATCGCGCGATCGTTGTGCTCGACGGTGTACGCGCCGATCTTCTGCGTGATGCCGCCGGCCTCTCCCGCGGCGACGTTCGACTGACGAATCTTGTCGAGGAGCGACGTCTTGCCGTGATCGACGTGCCCGAGCACCGTGACGACGGGCGGTCGCGCCGTCATCATCTCGGGGCGATCGGCCTCTTGCTCGACGGTCACCTCTTCGCCGGCCTCTTTGACGACCGCGTTGAACCCGAACTTCTTCGCGACGGCGATCGCGACGTTGCTTGGAATGTTCTGGTTGATCGTCGCCATCGTTCCGGTCTTGATGAGCTCCGCGATAACGTCTTTGGCCGGCACGATCATCGACGTCGCAAGCTCTTGGACGGTGAGAAGGTCGGGAATCTCGATCGTCTCGAGACGCCGCTCCGGCGCGGGCGTCGAGGCCTTCTTCTTACGCTGGCGCTCCTTGTCCACGAGCATTTCGGTCTCGCGGTCCTTCTTCGCCGCAATCTTCTCCTCGCGCGTACGCAAGCGCTCGCCGGGACGTGCGCCCGACGAGGGTGCGGGCGATTCCGTCGTACCGGGCGCCAGACGAGGCCCCGTAATCGGCCGGAAGGGGCCGTTTCCCGCAGGGCGATGAGTGACCGGGGTGCGCGTAGGCGCGGGCGCGAGGCGTCCGGCAGGTCCCGGCGGCGCAGGTTGCCCTGGTCGGGGTGCGACGCCAGGCCGCGCCGCTTGCGGGCGCGCCGGCGGGGGCGCCTTCGGCACCGCGGGCTTCGGAGCGATCGAGGTCTGGCCCGATGGAACCGGACGGAGGCGAGGAATCGGCGCTTCGCTCGCCGGCGCTTGGGACTGTCGCGGGCGCTCCTTCGGCGCCGCCTTGCGCGCGGGAACCTTTGGCTCGGCCGGCTCCGCAGCCGCCTTCTTAGCGGCGCCGCCGTTGCCGGCGCTCGGTTTGAGCAGTACCGTGCGCACCAGATCGGCGATCTGATCGGGAACGACGCTCAGGTGATTCTTCGCCTCGAAGACGCCGCCCAGGCGCTCGTTGAAGAGCGAGATGAGTTCCTTCGAGGTGAGCCCGACCTCTTTGGCGAGCTCGAAGATTCGTACTTTTCCGGTAGCCAATTTCTACACTTCGATGCGCGGTGCGCACCGAAGGCCCCAAGTCGTTGCGGGCGCGCAGCCTCCCAACGCTTGGGGGATGCGCGTCTATGCGAGCGCGCTCATACGAGCGCTGTCGCGCTAATCATGGTCGTTCATACTGCCTTCGAACCATTCCAGGACCCGTATTCTGCGGCGGCGGATGCAAGCCCCGGGTACCGCCGATTTTTTGCGGCGGCTTGAGCGCAGGCAGACGAGCAAAGGTAGGCGCCTCGTCCGGGATTGCGGCGCGAGCCAAGCGCGTCGCGCAGCCAGCCCCGCTCCGCGCGAACGAAACGAACGAGCCGCGCCTGCGGCATTCGCCGGCGGCACCCGACGCACTGGCGAAGCGGGACGTGCCTATTCGTCTCCAAGGCGCTCGCGACGGAACTCCTCGAGCTTACGGATGAGCTCGGCGTCCGCCTCAACGTCCTCCTGCGCGACCTGCTTGTCCTGCGTCTCTTGCGTGGCCGGCTCATCCAGGACCGCTTCCCGTGCGCCTTGCCCCCGCTCCGCGAGATATCGCTCCCGCGTCGCCGCGGCCTCGGTCTCGCTCGTGATGTCCAGACGCCATCCGGTCAGCCGCGAAGCGAGTCGAACGTTCTGCCCCTCGCGGCCGATCGCAAGGGACAACTGGTAATCGGGAACCGTAACGAGCGCCGCTCCGTCTTCCTCGAAGAGCTCGACGGAGATCACCTTCGCGGGCGCAAGCGAGTTCATGATGAAGGCCTGCTGTTCCGGCGCCCACGGGATGATGTCGATCTTCTCGCCGCGCAGATTGTCTGAGACGTTTGCGATGCGGCTCGATTTCGGTCCCAAGCACGCGCCGATTGGGTCGACCTCGGCGCGATGACTGCGCACGGCGACCTTCGAGCGCACGCCGGGATCGCGCGCCAGCGCCATAATCTCGATTGTCCCGTTCGCAAGCTCCGGAACCTCGAGCTCGAGCAGACGCTGAACGAGTCCCTCCGCCGTTCGCGAAAGAACGACCTGTGGGCCCTTCGCGAGCCGGCGTACGTCGAGTACGTACGCGCGAATGAAGTCGCCGATGCGGAAGACCTCGCCGGGCACTTGTTCGCCGATCGGCAGCACGGCCTCGTCGCGCTGCTCGAGGAGCACGTACATGTTGCGCTGCTCGTAGCGCTGCACGGTTCCGGTAACGAGATCGTTGAGCTTACGCGTGTACTTGTTGAAAACCGTGTCGCGCTCGGCCTCGCGAATGCGCTGAACGATGACTTGCTTGGCCGTCTGCGCGGCGATGCGGCCGAAGTCTTTCGGCTTCACCGCTTCGTCGTAGAAATCTCCCGGCGCATACGGCGCGCCGGCCTCGCGCAGCGAAATCTCGAGCTTGGGATCCTCGACGTTCTCGACGACGGTTCGGCGATGGTACACGTTGTACTCGCCGGTCTGACGATCGACGATGACGATCGCATTCGCTTCGCTTCCGTAATGCCGTTTGTACGCCGTGAGCAATGCGGCCTCGAGCCCTTCCAGGAGCATCTCGAACGAGATGTTCCGCTCGTTCGCGATCGATTGAAGGACGTCGATGAGTCGTTCGTCAGTTGTGGTTTCTACCATGAAAGCCTTTCCGTTCTCGTTTTTCGGCTGTGAGGTCGGCGCGCGGATCGAACTCGAGATTCGCCGCTTTGATCGTCGCGTGCGGCAGCAAGACGTCGCCGCCCTTCGTTTCGAGGAGCACGTTCTCGCCCCGCAAGCCGCGCAAGATTCCGCGATGCGTTTTCGCGCCGCCGACGAGCAGCGACGTGACGACGCGCACGCGCGAGCCGGCAAAGCGCTCGTAATCGGTGGGCCGAACGAGCGGACGTTCGAGCCCGGCCGACTCGACGCTCAACTCATAGGCTGCGTCGATGACGCCGAGGAGCGCGTTGATGCGTTGCGCCACGCGTTCGCAGAGCACGAGGTCCGCTCCGCCGGGGCGATCGATCGTGACGAAGAGCGACACGGATCCGCGCCGTGGAGCAGCAGTGTGACGGAGAACTTCGATCTGCGCGAACTCACGATCGTGCAGGACGTCGTCCAGCGCACGCTCGAACGCGCCCTCGAGTTCCTCCCTCGTCGATCCCTGCAACGTGCCCTCTTGAACAGCGAAGCGCGGGACGAACCCACGCTTTTTGACCTACTACGGCAAGCATACACGAACGCACGAAGGGCCGCAACCCCGGCGGCCCTTTTGGATTTCTTCGTGCGTATGATGCTCCACGCGCTGCCGAATACGTCCGGCTGACGCAGGGCGCGTATCTAGCGCTCTTCTATGCGCGGGCACCAGGGCCGCGGTGGCCCGGCGGATCTTGCAGTTCCAACTGCCCTCCCATTGAGGTGTGGCGTGACGCTAGCGCACCTGAATTGTACTCCCGCTCGCGCGCACTTTCAAGGGGAGGGAGGTGTAAATGGAGCGAGATCGCGCCTGCTGCATTCCATCGTTCCGATTCCGACGACGATCGGGGCGATGCCGGCCGAAAAGCCGCTCGCTTCCGTTCGCGGCGGATGCCCGATTCCAATCTGCGTACCGTTTGGGTCGCCTGCGCCGACGTGCGGCGGAAGCAGCATTCCCTGCGCAATCGGCCTTGGGAAGTGGAGTATCCAACCCGTGCAGAGCAGGAGCGGTCCTCTGCGCGCTAGGTTCGTGACCCACATCTCGACCGTGCCGTCACTGCTGCCGGCCGGCGCGTGCATGACGTAGCGCGTACGTGCGACCACCGCCGGCGGAGGCGTCGGTACGAGCCGCCCCTCTAGCGAGAGCGATCCGACGTAATGTCCTTCGTGCGGAACGACCGGGCCATGCGGAAGCAGGGCATTCAACCGAGCGTTGAGACCTGCATAAGGATTGCGCTGCGGATGCGGGCGCGGCCTACGCTGTGGCTCCGGCGTCGGAGCAACCGATATCGGGCGCTGCGGCGCGTGCGCGCGGCCGACCCTGCTTTCGCTCTGCGGCCCCGGCGATGCGTGACCTTGCTCGAGACGAGCGGCAACGGTAGGACGCGGACTAGGAACGCCGGCCGTCCGGCTCGGCGCAAGGCTTGGATGCGCGACGGGTGACGGAACCGGGCGCACGGCGCTCGCCGTTGCAAGCGGCCGCGGGCGCTCCGTCCGCGCGACCACCGGAGCTGGAGCGCGGGTTGGAGCCGACGTCGCCCTCGGAGTCGGTCTAGCCGTCGGCGCGGCGGTCGGAGCCGGCTTCGCCGTCGGCGCCGCAGTCGGCTGCGGTTTCGGCGTCTCCCGCGGGCGCTGCGTCGGATGCTCCGTAGGCTGCTGCGTCGGCTGTACGGCGACGACGCGCGCCGTCGGCACCGGAATCGGCTGGGGCGTAACCCGCGGAACCGGCGTCGGATTGGGCGACGCCGATGGCACGACCTGGCTCAACTCGTGAAGGACCGGATGCGGCGTTCGCTGCGGATGCACCGCCGAACGCGGCCGGGAGGGTTGGGGCTTGGCAGGGTGCGGTCTCGCCGCTTGCGGCACGGCCGGCAAGCGCTGCGAGATCGTAAGCATCTGACCGCCCGTGGTCGTCTCGGTAGAACTCTCCTGCGAGCTTGCAGCGGCAATCGAAACCAGAAATGCCGCCGCGAGTAAGTGCAGGAGGAGCGACGCCAGACTGCTCCCCGCAAGGCGCTCGTCGCGGCGCTTGTCGTTCGGATCGCGCCGGAACATCCGAGCCCTCCTTCGCTACGCGCCTCACCGCTCATGCTCCACGGGAGGCAGCCGCCCTTATCGTTTCAGCGTGCGTTCCCACCAATCGAGCATGCGCGTGTAAAGATTGCGTTGAGCGGCGATGCCCGTTACGCCGTGGCGCGCTCCGGGATAGAGCGCGTACTCGACGTCCTTTCCGGCTCTGATGAACGCTTCGAGCAGCGAGATGGAGTTCATGAGATGCACGTTGTCGTCGCTGCTCCCTTGAATGACGAGCAGATGCGACGCCAGCCGCCCCGCAGCCGGAATCACCGCCGTCGCACGGTATGCCGCCGGATGCTGCTGCGGCGTGCCCATGTATCGCTCCGTATAAGCGGTATCGTAAAACCGCCAATCCGCCGGCGGTGCGCCTGCAATCCCCGAGCGAAAGACGCCGGGCGCGTGGGTGAGCGTAAACGCGGTGAGATACCCGCCGTAACTCCAGCCGAAGAGACCCAGACGCGACGCATCGACGTACGGCTGCTCGCGCAGCCAATGGGCTCCTACGAGTTGTCCGGCCATCGCGATCTCGCCCATGCGCTCCGTGAACAGATGCTCGTTTGCAGCGCGGTCGACATTCGAAGCCGGTCCATCGATGCTGAAGACCAAAAATCCATGCTGCGCCAGCAGAAACGTGAAGAGCCCTTGCCGGCGGTCCGCACTGGGCAACGCATCGCCGACTGGAAGCGGTCCGCCGTATGCGGTCACGATCACCGGATACCGGCGGTGCGGATTGAATCCGCACGGAACCGTGATCTCCGCGTCGAGCGGTCCCCATCTCGACGGAATTTCGAGCGCGCGCGTCGTTCCCAGGCCGTACGCAGCGAGCGCCGGCGTCGCGAAGAGCCGCCGCGTCCAGGACGACTGCAGACGGCGAATCGTCGTGACCGGCGCGTGTGAGAACGACGAGAAATCGTCGACGTACGCGTCGCCGCGCTGCGGCATCGAAACGTCGTGCCAGCCGCGCTCGTGCGTGACGACGTGGACGCGCCCGCCGTTCACGCCGACGTAGCCGAGCGCGAGATCGCGTCGCGTCGGCGCCAGTGCGGAAACGTAGATTCGATTCGCGCCCGTGCGAAGGATCGCGGCAATCGGCGTGCTGCCGGACAAGCGCCGGTACCGGCCGTCGAGCCAGACGCGGTACAGCGCCTGTACTCCATCGCGCGCGGAAAGCACCGCAAAGCTGCCGTCGGGCAGCGGTTGCGGCGGTCCCTGGACGTCCACGAACGTCGGGTCGGATTCGCGCCAGATCGCCTGCCCCGCCGCGCCGCTGCTCGCTAAGTACTCGAGACGCAGATGGCGCTGCGGCCGATCGAGAATCTCCTGCACGACGCCGCTGCCGTCGCGCGTCCAAGCGAACGAAACGACGTACTCGTCGCGCGCCGCACCGTCGTAGAGCGTCCGGCTCCGGCGGCCGGCGAGATCGACGATGCGAAGGCTCACGCGCGGATTCGCGCCGCCCGCAAGAGGATATCGCTGCCACTCCACGACGTTCTGCGTCGGAAGATAGTGCTGGATGGGAAACGGCACGACCCTCGACTCGTCGAATGAGAGGTATGCGATCGCGTCGCCCTTGGGCGACCATGCGTACGCATGCGCGACGTCCATCTCTTCGCTGTAGAGCCAGTCCGGATCGCCGTTGATGCGCGTCGGCGATCCGTCGAAGGTCAGCCGCGTCACGGGCCCGCCGTCCGCCCGTGCCTCGTAGAGATCGTCGTCGTGAACGTACGCGACGTGCGCTGCGTCCGGCGACCACTGCGGATCGTCGGCTCCCTTCGCGAGAACGACCGCGTGCGAACCATCGGCCTCCGCGACCCAAAGGTCGCCGTCGTTGAGATATGCGATGCGCCTGGAATCCGGCGACCAGACGATCTGCGCGATCGCGCGGGAGCGCGATCCGCGAACATCGGTCCTCGCGTGAAAGAGCACGCGATCGACGCCGCCGCGCAGTGCGTACACGCGAATCTCCGGCGCACCTCCCGACGGAGACGGCACGATGTAGATCAGGCGCTCGCCGCTAGGCGACCAGGTGAATCCGCGAGGTTGCATGCCGGCGAGCGGATGCGCGGAGAAGATCGCGTCGACCGTGATTGGGATCATCGTCACCGTGCCTGTGAGAGGAGCCGGCGCGCGTGGTGCAGCGCAACCTCGTGCGTCTCACCGGAGAGCATTCGCGCAATCTCTTGTGTTCTCTGCGTCGCTCCCGCGATCTCGTGAACGGTAATCGTCGTCGCGCCGCCGCGCTCTTCCTTTTCGAGAACGTAATGCCGCTGCGCCCACGTCGCGAGGTGCGCGAGATGCGTGATGCAGACGAGCTGTCCGGCCTTCGCGAGTCGTCCGATTCGCACGCCGACGGCGACGGCGGTCGCGCCGCCGATTCCGGCGTCGATCTCGTCGAAGACGAGCGCGCTCGGCTCGCGTGCCTCAGCGAGCGAGACGACGAGCGCGAGAAGGATGCGCGAGAGTTCGCCGCCGGACGCAACCTTCGCAAGCGGTCGCGGTACCTCGCCCGCATTCGCCGAAAAGAGAAACTCGACGCGCTCCGCGCCGTTACGTCCGACGCTCTCGAGCCTCTGCATGTCGACGCAGAAGCGCCCCGAGCCGAGCGCGAGGTCGCCGAGCTCACCCGCAACGCGCTCCTGGAGGTTCTTTGCGGCGTCGCTCCGCATCCGGCCGAGTCGCGCGGCGCGAGAGTTCATCTCCTCCTGCGCGCGCTCGGCAGCGGCCTGCAGCTCCAAAAGGCGTCCGCCGCGGCCGCCGATCTCGTCGATCGTGTCGCGCGCGGCTCGTCCGTGCTCGAGCACCGACTCGACCGTTCCGCCATAGCGTCGTTTGAGACTCTCGAGCACGTGCGACCGAGCGTTGATGGCCTCCAACTCCGCGGTGTCGAACTCGGTGCTCTCGAGCGCACGCGCCGCCGCCGCGCCGAGATCGTTTGCCTCGCTCTGGAGCGCCGTTACCCGCTCGCAAACGGCGTCGAGCTCGTCGGAGACGCCGCGAATATTCGCAAGCGCGCCGCTCGCCGCACCGAGCGCGCTTACCGCGCCATCCTCACCCGCAAGGGCATCGCGCGAGGTCCGCAGCGCCACGGCAATACGCTCGGCGTTGTCGAGGAAGCGGCGGCGAGCGGTCAGTTCGTCGTCTTCGCCGGAGCGCGGATTCGCCGCCGAAATCTCGTCGAGGCTCCGCCGCGCCTCCTCGAGCGCGAGCGCTGCGTCTCCTTCGCGCTGGGCGAGCGACGCCAACGCCTCTTGCGCTTCGTGCGCGAGAGCGTACGCGTCGCCGACTTCTGCGCGAAGCGTCAGCGCCGGGGCGCCTGCGAAGCGATCGAGCAGTTCGAGGTGATAGGCTGGCGAGAGCAGCCGCTGCGCTTCGCGCTGAGCCACGAGCTCCGCAACCGCCGGAGCGATCTCGCGAACGAACGCGGCGGTCGTCGCGCGCCCACAGATGCGCGCGCTCGACTTTCCCGTCTTCGTCAGCTCGCGAGAGAGCGCCGCTTCCTCGCCTTCCTCGAGATCGATGCCTTCGTCGTGCAAGCGCGCAACGAGCGCCGCGGTCGGCTCGAAGGTCAGCTCGACGAATGCACGCTCCTGTCCGCTGCGAATGAGTTCGCCGTCCGCTCTCGCCCCCATGACGAAGGAGAGCGCGCCGACGAGCATCGTCTTGCCGGAGCCCGTCTCACCGGTGAAGATCGTCGCGCGATCCGCAAAATCGACGTCTGCGAGCGCGATGAGCCCATAGTTTTCGACGTGAAGCCGCTTGAGCACGCAGCGCTTACCGCAGACGCTCTTTGATCGAAACGCCCCAGCGAAGCTTCTTCTCGAGGCGCTCGAAGAAACGCAGCGGCTCCGTACGCGCAAAGAGCACCGGCTTGGGGTGGCGCCGAACGACGACCGCTTCGCCCGGTTCGACTTCGTCGGCAGCGGCGCCGTCGCACTCGAGGTGTGCCTGCGCCGGCTCGACGTCGCATCGAATCTCGATTCGCGAGGACGCGGGCACGACGATCGGTCGCGAAAACAGCGTATGCGGAAGGAGCGGAACGATGCCGAACGCATCGACGCGGGGCGAGATGATCGATCCGCCGGCGGAGAGGAAGTACGCCGTCGAGCCCGTCGGCGTCGCGATGCAGAGCCCGTCGGCGGGAATCTGCGCGGCCTGTTCGTCGTCCAGGCGCAGCGAGAACGGAACGATTCGCGGAACGCCGCCCTTGCGAACGACGACGTCGTTGAGCGCAAAATGCGCCTTCCCGCCGTACTCGGCGAGCAGCGCGACGCGCGATTCGATGTGGAGCCCGCTTGCGACGTACTCGGGAAGGTGCGAGATGCGCGGATCGTCCTCGTCGAACTCCGTGAGAAATCCGAGACGTCCCGTGTTGATGCCGATGATCGGCATGTCGCGCTCGACGGCAAAGCGCGCGGCGCGAAGCAGCGTACCGTCGCCGCCGACGGTGATGAGCAGCTTCGCATCGTCGTCCGGCGTCGCGCACACCGCGTATCCGCGCCCTTCGAATGCGCGGCGAACGCGCGAGGCGAGCGCGAGCGCTTCGTCGCGCCGCTCGTCGACATACAGCGCAACGGTGCCCTCGGCGATCGCCATCGTCGTCATCGTAATCACCCTTCGCCGACGACCTCGCCGATTCGTTCCGCGCCGATCGGCGTTCCGTTGCGGCGCAATGCGACCAGAAACTCCCGATTCCCGGCGGGTCCGCGAAGCGGCGACTCCATGAGGCCGACGGCGACGAGCCCAAGGGCACCGGCAGCCGTCAGCACCCGCTCGAGAACGCGCCGGTGGTCGCCGCGGTCGCGCACGACGCCGCCGCGTCCGATGCGCTCTCGCCCGACTTCGAACTGCGGCTTCACGAGCGCGACGATCGTCCCGTCCTTGCGGAGGTACGCGATCGCCCGCGCGAGGATCGTGCGCAGCGAGATGAACGACGTGTCCGCAGCGATGACGTCGAAGCCGGCGGGAAATGCGTCGTCGGCAAGATGACGGAAGTTCGTGCGTTCGATGACCGTCACGCGGGCGTCGTTGCGGATCGTCCAGTCGATCTGTCCGTAGCCGACGTCGATCGCGGTGACGTGTGCCGCGCCGTGCGCGAGCAGACAATCGGTGAAGCCGCCCGTCGACGCGCCGATATCGAGCGCTTCCTCGTCGCGGACGTCGAGGGAGAAGGCGCGTAGAGCCGCCTCGAGTTTCTCGCCGCCGCGGCTGACGAAGCGTTTCGCCTGCGCGATCTCGACGATCGCGGCGTCGCGCACGGTCTGACCCGCCTTGTGCGCGGTCGCTCCGTCGACGCGCACGCGCCCCTCCATGATGAGCGCTCGCGCGCGCGAACGCGTCACGCCGGCGCGCTGCGCGACGACGCTATCGAGCCGCACCCACGATCACGCCTCCGCGCTCTTCTCGGCGCGTTCCGATTCTTTCAAAGACTGCTCGGCGCTCTTGAGCAACTCGTCGCACTCGCGCACGAGCGTCTTTCCCTCGTTGAAGAGCTGCGTCACGCGAGCGAGGTCCGTGCCGGCGCCTTCGAGCTCCTTGACGATCTGATCGATCCGCACGAGCTTCTGCTCGAACGTCTGCAGCGGTTCAGGCATCGCTGCCGATCCGTTCGACGATCGCCGTCGCGCTTCCGCGTTCGAAGCGCGCGTCGAGCGAATCGCCCGTCCGAAGCACCGACGCGTCGCGCACGACGGCTCCGTTATGGGTGACGACGGCGTAGCCGCGCGCGAGCATCGCCGACACGTCGAACGTCTCCAAACGCGCGTCGACACGTTCCAGGCCACGGCGCGCGCGATTCAAGAACCGTTCCAACCCCAAAGCCAGCGCCGACCGAACCTGCGCGAGGCGCGCACGATCGTTCCCGACGACTTCCCGTGGGCTACGTCGCGTCAAGGCGAGCAGGAGCGCCTCCAGTCGCCTTCGACTCTGCTCGACGGCGCGCTCCGCGGCGCGGTTCAGCGTATGGCGCGCCTCGTCCGCGCGATGCGAGGCCTGCACGAGCACCCCGCGGGCGGCGCGCCCGAGCCTGCCGTCCAGCTCGCGCAGTTGACGCCGCGCAAACTCCCATCCCTGCGCGATGTGCTCGGCGGCAGCCGTCGGCGAGATGAAGGATCGGTCGGCGACCTGATCGGCGAGGTGGTGGTGACCTTCGTGTCCGATCGCCGTGAGCACCGGGTGGCGCGAACGCACGATCGCGCGAACGACGGGCTCGAGATTGAACGGAAAGAGATCCTCGTAGGAGCCGCCGCCGCGTACGATCGCGATGGCGTCGACGTCGAGCTCGCAAGCTTTGTCGAGTGCGCCGGCAATCTCGATCTCGGCGCCCTGACCCTGCACCTGCGTCTCCACGAAGATCACCTCGACGAACGGAGCCTTACGAGCGAGCGTCCCCACGAAGTCCTCCATGCCCTTTCCACGCGCCGAGATGAGCGCGACGCGGCGCGGAAGCCCCGGCACGCGGCGTTTGCGCGATGCCTCGAAGAGTCCCTCGGCGCGAAACTTTTCGAGCAACCGTTGATACTCCATGAAGAGCGCGCCGCGCCCCGTCGGCTCGAGATGCGCGACGACGAGCTGATAGCAGCCGCGCTCCGGGCGAACGCCGATGGCTCCGGTCGCGATAACGCTCGTACCGTTCTCGACCTGCGCGAGCGTACGCCGGTGATCCGACCACGCGATGCACTCGATGACGGCCTGCTTCTCCTTCAGCCGAAAACCAAGATGCCCGCCGCCGAAGGTTCGCAGATCGGAGATCTCGCCGGAGATCGCAATGTTCGAAAGCGTGCGGTTCGAGGCAAAGTGATGCCTGAGTCGCTCCGTGAACTCCAGCACGGAGTAGACGTGCCGGTCCGCGCTCGCGTCCCCCTCGATCATGGCGTGCTTGCGGGCGCGGGCGATGCCGCGACGGCAAACGGCGTCGGCGCCGGCAAGACGTGCGCGCACGAAGCCGTCGGCTGCGTTCCGATCAGGTAGAGATCGACGCTTCCGTTGC
Organism: Candidatus Tyrphobacter sp.; assembly: GCA_050733755.1. Lineage (GTDB taxonomy): Bacteria > Vulcanimicrobiota > Vulcanimicrobiia > Vulcanimicrobiales > Vulcanimicrobiaceae > Tyrphobacter. The sequence continues at coordinate 13,566 of JBOHTS010000035.1, forward strand.
AGGCGGCGACGCGCTCGACCTCGTCTGAGGGAAACTCGAAGCCGACCGGCGGCGTTCCGGCGAGCGCCGCTTTCATGAAACGCGCCCAGATGCGCGCGGGAATGTTCCCGCCATACGACTCGTTCATCCTCGAGTAGTCGTCGTTTCCAATCCATACCGCGGCGACGAGCGTCGGGGTGAAGCCGACGAACCACGCATCGCGGAACGACGACGTCGTTCCGGTCTTCCCGGCCGCGGGTCGTCCGATGATCGCGTTCGGATACCCCGTTCCATGATTGATGACGTCTTCCATCATCGAGGTGACGATGTACGCCGTTCCGGCGCTGATCGCTTCGTTCGCCTGTGGGAAACGGTCGTCGAGAACGATGTTTCCGAGCGAGTCGCGCACGATGCGAAACGGCGTCGGAACGACGTGAATCCCTTGGTTCGCAAGCGTCGCATACCCCGTCGCCTGGTCGAGCACGGTGATGCCGTCGCTGCCGAGCGCGAGGGAAAGGTTCGCCGCAAGCGGAGACGTTACGCCCATGCGTCGCGCGTATTCGATGACGCGATCGATCCCGATGCGGTCCGCAAGCTTCACCGCGACGATGTTCCGCGAGAGCACGAGCGCCGTTCTTAGCGAGATCGCGCCCATGTAACTGTGATCGTCGTCCTGCGGCGACCACATCGTGCCGTCGCCCATCGGATAACTCACCGGCGTATCGTCCATCGTCGACGCCGCGGGGATGCCCTGGTCGATCGCGGCCGTGTAGACATACGCCTTGAACGACGATCCGGGCTGCCGCCTCGCCTGCCACGCGCGATTGAACTGATTTCCAAGCGAGAAATGCGTTCCCCCCACCATAGCGAGAATTTCCCCCGTCGTCGGCGAGAGCGCCACCAGGGCGCCCTCGTGCGCGCCGATGCCCTCCTCTTTCGAGACGTGGATCCCCCAGTCGACGGCCTGCTGCGCGATGCGCTGCATGCGAGGATCGAGCGTCGTGGAAACCTGTAGCCCACCCTCTTCGACGACGCTCTTGCCGAACGTCTGCTCGAGCCGTGCGATCGCATACGTCGTAAACCACGGATACCGGTATCCCTCCAGACCAGGCGGCCGCGGCGGAACGAGCCCAAGCGGCGCCCGGTATGCGCGATCGGCCTGCGCCTGCGAGAGATAGCCGCTGTCGACCATCCGCTCGAGGACGTGATGCTGACGCTCGCGCGCGAGCGTGATGTTCGCGAACGGCGAATAGTCGGACGGCGCGGCGGGTAGCCCGGCGAGCATCGCCGCCTGACCGACGCTCACGTCGTCGATGCTCTCGCCGAAGTACGTGTGTGCCGCGGCGTCGACGCCGTACGCGTCGGCCCCGAGATAGATGAGGTTGAGGTAGCGCTCGAGGATCTCATCCTTCGTGTAGTATCGCTCGATCTCCATCGCGAGAAGCGCCTCTTGAATCTTGCGCGAAATCGAGATCTTGTCGGTGAGGAAGAGCGCACGCGCGAGCTGCTGCGTGATCGTCGAGGCACCTTGCTCGATGTGCTCGTGGGTCACGTCGGCAAACGCCGCTCGGACGATCCCGCCGAAGTCGACGCCGTGATGGCGATAGAAGTTATGATCTTCGTTCGCGATGAACGCCTCGCGAACGACGAGCGGAATCCTCGCGATTGGAACCCACGTCCTGTTCTCCCTGTAGACGTCGGCGAGGAGCGTGCCGTCGCGCGCGAAAACGCGCGTCGAGCGCGCGGGCTGATAATCCGCCATGCGGCTGATGTCGGGAAGATTCCGTGAATACGCGGAGACGATCCCGGCCACGAGCCCCGCAAAGAAGAGCGCGACGAGAACGAGCCCGACGACGATCCCCCGAACGATCCTGCGCCGGCCGAGCCCAAAGAACCAGTCGGCGAGCGCGAGCGCGTCGTCGCCGAGCTCGCGAAGGAGGCTCTTAAGCGTTTCCATGCGATCGCGCCACGGCGCTCAATACCCCGTTGACGAAGCGCCCGGAATCTTCGGTTGAAAAGTTCTTTGCAAGCTCCACCGCCTCGTTGATGACGACGGCAACGGGAACGCCCGGCGTACGCAGCAGTTCGAACGTTCCCATGCGCAACAGACACCGATCGATCGATGGAAGCCGTTCGATCGTCCACTTCTCGAGCAGCGGGCCGATGATTGCGTCGGCCTGCGGCGTGAACTCGAGCGTCCCGATCACGAGATCTCGCACGAACGTGCGGCGCTCCGACGGCGCCGCCCTGCCGACGATCTCGTCGATCGCCTCGGCGGGATCGCGCTTGCCGATCGTGACGGCATAGAGCGCCTGCAGCGCCTGCTCGCGCGCGCGACGGCGTGGGCGCACGTCACACCCGTCCCTCAGCCGCGACGCCGGACGCGAGGCGAGGAAGGAACCCGATGTCGTAGCGCCCCTCGCGAAACTCCGGCGTCGCGAGAATCTCGAGGCACTGCGCCAGCGTCGTATGCACGCCCTCGATCGTCGTGTCGCGCAGCGCGGTCTCCATCCGTTCGATCGCCGTTTCCCGCGTCTCGCCGAACGCGACGATCTTCGCAAGGAGCGAGTCGTAGTACGGCGGGACGATGGCGCCGTCGTAGACGTGCGTGTCGACGCGAATGCCGGGCCCCTGCGCGAAGCGCGCGCGCGCGATCGTGCCGGCCTCCGGTGCAAAGTTGCTTTTCGCATCCTCCGCGTTGATGCGGCACTCGATCGCATGGCCGCGTTCCGTAAGGTCGCGTTGCGAGAATCCGAGCGCTTCGCCGGCGGCGACGCAGATCTGCTCCTTGACGATGTCGACGCCGTAGACCATCTCGGTGACCGGATGCTCGACCTGCACGCGCGTGTTCATCTCCATGAAGTATGCGTGGTCGCCGGCGACGAGAAACTCGAGCGTTCCGGCATTCGTGTAGCCGACGCTGCGACACGCTTTGATCGCCATGTCGTGCAGCGAGCTGCGAAGCTTGCGATGGAGGTGCGGCGCCGGCGCTTCCTCGACGAGCTTCTGATGCGACGGCTTCTGAATCGAGCAGTCGCGCTCGCCGAGATGGACGACCGTGCCGTGCTCGTCCGCAAGCACCTGCACCTCGATATGACGTGGTTGCGCGAGCAGTTTCTCCAAGTAGACGCGGCCGTCTTTAAAGCTCGCCTCCGCCTCGGCCGTCGCGCTCGCAAACGAACGCTCCATGTCTTCCGGACGCTCGACGACGCGCATACCCTTGCCGCCGCCGCCTGCCGTCGCCTTCAAGAGCACCGGGTATCCGATGCGCTTGGCCGCGTCCCGCGCCTTCGCTGCCGACTCGAGGATGTCGGAACCGGGCGTCGTCGCGACGCCGGCGTCCTTCATCGTTCGCTTCGCAACGGCTTTATCGCCCATCGTCGCGATGACTGAAGGCTTGGGCCCGATGAAGACGAGGCCGTGGTCGGAACATATTTCGGCAAAGCGCGCGTTCTCGGCGAGAAAGCCGTATCCGGGATGCACCGCGTCGCACTTCGTCGCGAGCGCCGTCGAAACGATGTTCGCAACGTCGAGATAGGAGCGGCCGGCGGGACCGGGCCCGACGCAGTACGCTTCGTTCGCGTCGCGTACGTGCATCGCGTCCTTGTCGGCTTGCGAATAAATCGCGACGCTTCCGATTCCCAGCGAACGGCACGCACGGATCACGCGTACGGCGATCTCGCCCCGGTTCGCAACGAGCACTTTCGAGAACATGTGCCGGCTCCTTACGAACGCTCGAGCTCAAAGAGCGGCCGGCCGTAGTCGACGAGGTCGCCGTCGTGTTGGAGCACGGCGACGATTCGTCCGGCACCGCGACTGCGGATCGGATTGCGAATTCCAAGCTGCTCGACGTATCCGAGCTCGCGATCGCTTTCGATCGTCTCGCCGGCGAGCGGAGCCGGGCGAGCGACGTGAAAAATGCCGACGCGGTCGGATGCGATCTGCTCGATCCGCGAGACGCGGTCGCTTGCAACTGCCGGCAACGCGACCGGAGTTTGAACGCGCCGCACCACCTCGAAAACGTCGCCGTTCCGATCGACGCGCACCGATTTCAGGTCGTTCTCGATTGCGAACTCCGCGAGCGCGCGCACGCGTGCGGCGATGCTCCTTGCGTTGCCGTTCATCTCGATGCAATCCGCCTTCCGCGCGAAAGGGCTCCCACCTCCGCAAGCGGCTCCATGACGAAGGCGCGCTCGAACATCAGCGGGTGCGGCACGACGAGCCCGGGCTCGTCGATGCGTAGGCCGTCGTAGAGGAGGAGGTCGAGATCGATCACCCGCGGCCCCCAATGATAGCTCGCGCGGCGTCCCAAGCGCCGCTCTATTCCCTGCAGTACGTCGAGCAGCACTCGCGGTGCGAGCGCCGTCTCGAGGCACGCGACGGCGTTCACGAATCTGCGCTGGGCGACGCGCCCCCAGGGCGCCGTTTCGCGCAGCGACGAGAGCCTTCGCACGCATCCGGCCGCGCGCAGCGCGAACGCGGCGCGGCGAACGTTAAACGCCGGATCGCCGGCGTTCGAGCCGATCCCGACGTATGCGACGACGCTCACGATCGCTCGCCATAACGAGGATTCACGCGCTCGAGCGTGACCGAAGGCGTCGCGCCGTCGAGAAGGCCGGGCTTCGAGATCGACACGGTCGCACTCGCAACGCGACCGTCGGAGAAGATCGTCTCGAGGACGTCGGAGGCGACGCGCTCGAGCAAGGCGTGCGAGTTCTCGCGAACCGCTTGCACGATCTGCCGGTAGAGCGTGCCGTAGTGCAGCGTCTGGGCGAGATCGTCGGATTCGCACGCGGCGTGCAGATCGACTGCGACGGCGACGTCGAGTTCGAAGCGCTGTTCGCGCTCCCGTTCTTTTGGGTCTGCCCCGTGACGCGCGTAGACGCCGATGCCGCGCAGCGTTATGCGGTCCACGCGTGCGGCCTCCACCCTCGTGCGATCGCATCGGCGACGCGCACCGCATCGCGCGTTTCGGCGACGTCGTGCACGCGAACGACGTCGATTCCCGCCGTCGCCGCGAGAGCGCTCGTCGCAGCGGTTGCAGCGACGCGTGCCTGCGGTTGCCGGCCGGTGAGCAGACCGAGGGTCGATTTGCGGGACGTGCCCAGCACGGTCGGAAAACCGAGCGCGACGATGCGATCGAGCCGCTGCAGGATGCGAAGGTTCTGTTCGGCGGTCTTCGCAAAGCCGATGCCGGGATCGACGAGCATCAGCTGCCGTGGAATGCCGCGCCGCACCCCACGATCCGCGCACTCTTGCAGCACGCGTGCGACCGCGTCGACGACGTCGTCGCCGTACTCCGGCGAGGCCGCGTTGTGCATCGCGATGAACGCGAGCTTGCGCTCGGCGGCGATCTCCAAGAGGTCGTCCGGCGCGCGGCGCACGCAGTTGATCGCATTCGCTCCCGACTCTGCGGCAGCGCGCGCGACGACGGCCTTTGACGTATCGATCGAGATCGGCATCGCCGGAAATCGGTCCCGCAGCGCCTGCACGACGGGGATGGCACGCAGCAGCTCCGACTCGGCGTCCAAGGGCAGATGCCCGGGTCGCGTCGACTCGCCGCCGACGTCGAGAATATCGGCTCCTTCGCGCACGTGACGCTCCGCGACGGCGAGCGCCTCGTGTACCGTGGTGCAGCCGTCGCCGGAGAACGAATCGGGCGTCACGTTCACGATGCCCATCACGTAGGTCCGCGCGCCCCAAACGAGAGGCGTGGCGCCCACCGTCCAGCCGCCGCGATCAGCCATGAACGGGCGTGCGCCTCGCGCGTGCAAACGCGGTGGGCCGCACCGCCGCGACGAGAAACGTCGAGCCCGTCACGACGAGAACGTCGCCGCGAGCGCAGCGCTCGCACGCGAGCGCAAATGCTTGCGCGGGATCCTCAACCGCCGCGACCGGAACCCCAAAGCGCCGCGCGAGTTGCGCGAGTCGCTCGGCCGGAAGCGGGCTCCGCCCGGCCGCCGCGAAGGTCGTAACGACGAACGAGGCGACGAGCGGCGCGAGCCGCTCGAGGATCGCGTGCGCGTCCTTCCCTTCACCGATCGCCACGAGCGCGCGAAGGCGCCGATCCGAAAAGCGTTCGCGAAGCGCGGACGCAAGATGCTCGGCCTTCTCCTCGTTATGGGCGATGTCGAGCACGATCTCGGGATCGCCCGCAACGATCTCCATGCGCCCCGGTATCGAGACGCTTGCGAGACCGCGCTCGACCGCTTCGACCGGCGGGCGCAGATCGTCCGGCAACGCCTCGACCGCAGCGATCGCCGTGCGTGCGTTTCGCCGCTGAAACGACCCGTACATCGGCAGGTGGACGTCGTAGCGCGCTCGTTTCGTCGTCACGGCGAAGTGACGCGCGTCGTCGGCTTCGACCGCAATCGCCGTCGCGTCGTCGACGAGAATCGTAGGGGCGCCGACGCAGCGCGCGTGCGCTTCGATGACCGCAAGGGCCTCCGGCCGTTCGACGCCGAGCACGAGCGGCACGTTCGCTTTTGCGATACCCGCCTTCTCGAACGCGATCGCTTCGATGGTGTCGCCGAGGATCTCCGTGTGGTCGTATCCGATCGACGTAATGGCCGCAACGCGCGGCAGCAGGACGTTCGTTCCATCGAGGCGTCCACCGAGCCCCACCTCGATGACGGCGGCATCGACGCGTTCGCGCGCGAAGTGCGCGAACGCAAGCGCGAGGAGCGTTTCGTAGTACGTCGGCCGCCCGTGCTCGCCGGCAGTTCGCTGCAGCGCCGGCATCATCTCCTGGAGTAGTGCCCCGAAGCGATCCTCGCCGATCGCGGCGCCGTCGATCGCCGCGCGCTCGGTCATCGAGCGGAGGTGCGGCTTCGTGTGCAGGCCGGTGCGCCGTCCGCTCGCGCTCAGGATGCCAGCGAGCATCGTCGCGGTCGATCCTTTCCCGCTCGTCCCGCCGACGTGAAGCGTCGGGTATGCGTTCTGCGGGTCGCCAAGATTGCGAAGAAGCGCGCGCATGCGATCGAGCCCGAGCGACGTGCGCCGCGACTGCCGCTCGTCGATGAGGCCGAGCACGTACCGCTGCGCCGCTTCGAAGGTCACGCGAGCAGCTCGAGCGCGTGCGGGAGCACGGAGACGATGACGGCGAGCGATTCGGCTACGGCGCTCGGGCTTCCCGGAAGGTTGACGACGAGCGTGCGATTGCGCACGCCCGCCACCGCGCGCGAGAGCATCGCGGTGCGCACGTGCGGAATCGAAGCCGCGCGAATGGCCTCACCGATGCCGGGGACCTCATAATCGACGACCGCGAGCGTCGCCTGCGGCGTGCGATCCCTCGGCGAGAGACCGGTTCCGCCGCTCGTGATGACGAGCGAGGCGGCGCACGAATCGGCCAGATCGACGATCTCGGCCTGCAGGCGGCTCGGATCGTCGGCGATGACGATCTCGCGCACGATCTCGTACGCATCGCCGAGCCCTTCTCTCATCACCGGCAGGCACTCGTCGCGTCGCGTCCCCGCGGCCGCGCGATCCGAGAGGACGATGAGCGCAGCCGTAAAGCGCCCGCTCACGCGCGCCGCCACGATCCGCTCTTTCCGCCGCGCTTCTCTAAGAGCACGACGCGCTCGATCGATATCGCCTTGTCGACGGCCTTCGTCATGTCGTAAATCGTCAACGCCGCGACGCTCGCAGCGACGAGCGCCTCCATTTCGACGCCGGTCCGCGCCTTCGTGCGCACTTCGGTCGTGATGTGGAGCGTCCGCGGCGATTCGAACTCGAAGCCGACGTCGATGCCGCTCAGCGGTATCGAGTGCGCGAGCGGGATGAGCTCGGCCGTGCGTTTCGCCGCACCGATTCCCGCGATCTGGGCCGTCGCGAGCGCGTCGCCCTTCGCGCTCGTCGCGCCGCGCAGCGCTCGGAACGCGGCCGCGCTCATGTGCAGCGTCGCGCGAGCGCGAGCGATGCGGTACGTCTGCGCCTTGCCGGAGACGTCCACCATCCGGACGGCGCCGCCGCGCGTGAAGTGTGATGGTTTTCGCATCTCACCTGGGGGCGGGGCGCGCGAAGCGAGCCCAGATGAGGCAGAGCAGCGCGAGGATCCAGAGGATGACGAGATGCGAGACGTGGTGCGCGTGCGTGCCGCCGGACTCGGTGAAGACGTTGATCTTTCCGATGCCGTAGAGAATGCCGAGGATGAAAAAGATGACGGCGAGGACGAGGGCCAAGGCTCTCACGCGATCGCTCCTTTGCTGGCGAGGACGAGGCAGATTGCGCCGAAGATCAAGCAGTACCAACCGAACGGGCGCAGATCGTTCGACTTGAAGTACCGCATGAGGAAGGCGACCGAAACGTACGCCGCGATGCCTGCGACGACGCAGCCCACGAGCGCCTCGAACGCCGCGAGATGGGCGTGGGGCGCGAGCAGGCGCGGAATCTCCAGGAGTGCCGCCGCGCCGATCACGGGCGTTGCGAGGAGAAACGAGTAGCGCGCGGCCTCCTCGTGATCGAGGCCGCAGAGAAGACCGCCGGCGATCGAGGCTCCCGAGCGCGAGATGCCCGGAAGGAGCGCGAACGCCTGCGCGATGCCCACCGCGATGCTCTGCGCGTACGTCATCTGCTCGATAGTGTGCGACGCGCGCTTGCGTTCGTACTGCCTGCGGCGCAGGTACTCGCCTGCGAACATCAGCAGGCCGTTGATCGCCAGGAAGGCGGCGGCGGCCTCCGCCGAGCCGAACAACCTGCGAACGGGATTCTGAGCGATTAGGCCGATGATGCCGACCGGAATCGTTCCGACGACGAGCCGCCACGCGATCGCCTCGTCTCGCTGCGCGCTCAAGCGGCCTCGCACGACGCTGCGCACGAGCGCGCTGACGATACGCCACCACTCCGAGCGATAGTAGATCACGAGTGCGATTGCCGTCCCCAAATGAAGGACGACGACGAAGGCAAGGAAGGTCGGATCGGAGCGATCGATATGCCAGCGCAGGAGCGACGGCACGAGGATGATGTGTCCGAGGCTCGAGATCGGGAACAGCTCGCTGACGCCCTGAAGAAACGCGAGCCCGATCGCCTGTCCGTACGTCACGGTGCGAATCCGCCGCTTACCACGGCGCCCATTGCACGCGGAAGAGATAGCTCGATGCGATGGCCTTGCAGTCGTGCCGCGCGGGCGCGTACTCCGTGTCGCGCGCCATCTCCATCGAGAGCGCGTCGAAGGAGGGGCTCGACGTGCTCTGCTCGATGCTCGCGGACTGCACGGAACCGTCTGCGTCGAGCTGCACGAGGATCGCCGCGGTCGCTGCGACGTCCTGCGCGCGCACGCCGGGCGGAATCGGCGGCGGCGACGAGGAGGCTACGACGGAAGCCGGCGCGTTGCGCTGCGTGCAGCGCGCCGCGGACGCAGGCGGACGCTCTGCCGCCGGCGCGCCGGTCGGGACCGGCGTTGCCGCCGCGATCTCGCGAGGTCGCGCGTGCGCCGCGACGACGTGCGGCGCGGCGACGAGCGCCCGATGCCTCTGCGGCTGCGATCGACGCGGCTGCGCGTGCGGCGCGGGCGTCACACGCCGAATCGTCTGCACGGTCGTACGGCGCAGCGACTCCATAGCGACGGATCGCGTCGGTCGCGGCGGATGAACGAAGAACGCGAGGATGACGTGCACGAGAATCGAGAGCGCGAAGGCTGCAACGAGCACCCATCGCGCGCGGCGTAGATCGATCCGCGTTCCCTGCCTTTAGTCCGGCGAGAAGGTTACGAGAAAGAGGTACTCGCCCGTCGTCGGAACGCAGTTGACGAGCTTCGGTGCGTACGTCGAGTCGCGCGCGACGCGCAGCGCCTCCCGATCGATCTCACCGTTGTGCCCGCTCTGCACGATCGTCTCGGCGAGCAGCCTGCCCGACGCACCGACCGTCACCTTGACTGAGACCGTCACCTCGCCTAGTCCAAGCTCTTGCGCGGCCTCCGGATAGTTCGCCTGGGCTTCGTCGGCGACCGTCGCCTGCCGATAAGGATTCGCACAGGATGCTGGCGTGGCTGCAGGAGCGGGCGGCGCGGTCGTCGCGGTTCCCTGCGGCGTGCCGATCTCGCTGCCGCTCTTGGGGGCAATGTAGCGCTGCGTCGCCTGGCCCGAGCCCGACGAGTGCTGGTGGGGCGCATGAACGAGTAATCGCTGCTGCACCTGATGGACCACGTGCTGCGGCGTCTGATGCGGCTGCGGCGTCGGCGGAGGGGTCGGCGTCGGCGGCGGCGGCGTCGGCGGAGGCTTGATCGTCTGGTGAATGATCGTGATCGGTTTCTCGGTCGCCTGCGCCTCGGTGGATCCGTACTGATGGAAGAACGGCAGCGCGATCAACTCCAAGATGATCGCAACGCCGAAGGCCCACCCGGTGAAGTTGCGGATCTTCTCGCCGGTGGTAAGATAGCTCCCCTTTCCGGGCTCCTTGTCCTTCTTCGCCATGCGCGACTATCTATGGTTCCCGGCGCGCTCTTGCACATGGTTCGCTAAGCCGAACGTGTTGAGCCCCGCGCCCTGTGCTGCGTCCATGACCTGGAGAATGAGGCCGTAGTTCGTACTCGGATCGGCCTTGATGATAACGCTCTTCTGCGAGTGCCCCGTGAAGTTCTCGATGTTCGCGAACTGCGCTCGCGCGTCGCGGATGTTCACGGCCATCGAACCGATCTCGACGGTGTTCGCCTTGGCATCCTGGGCGGTGATCATCACGACGATTTGCGACGGCTGAACGCGCGTCTTGTTGTACGCGTCCGGCATCTTCGGCTGTTTCGTGACGGAGGCGAGGATGATGAAGATGATGAGCAACACCAGCAGCACGTCGGTAAACGGCGTGATGTTGATCGTCGACATGACATCTTCGTCGCTGCTCGCACTCGATACGGCCATAGTGTTCTCCTACGAGGTCACGAAGCCGACGTCGTCGTCACCCGCCTCGCGCGCGGCGTCGAGGATACGGATGATGACGCCGAACGGCGCTTTCACATCCGCGAGGAGCGCGATGTGACGGGGTTTGCCGCCCACGGGCCCACGCTTGCGAACGTCGGCGTCCATCACCGAGTAGATCGTGGTCGTGTTCGCCCTCGTCCCGTCGACGTAAATGACGCCTTTGTCGTTCACGACGACGTTGATGTTGTCGTGATGCTGATTCTGAGTACTCGGCGCGTTGCTGCTCTTCCCGAGTTGCTTCTCGAACCCCGGCGGCGCCGAGAGGGCCGCGAGGATCATGAAGATGATCAGGAGCACGAGGAGCACGTCGGTGAACGGGGTGATGTTGATCTCCGCCATCACCTCCTGCTCGCCGCCCGAGGAGAGGAGACTCACGAAGCGTTACCTGCGGCCCGGCTGGTAGAGATCCGTTGGGACCGCCTGGCCGGTATTGTGAAAGTGGAGCATCTCGGCGAGTTGATTTGCCGCGACGATCATGTCGCCGTTGAAGCTCTTGATCTTCGCCTTGAAGTAGTTGAAGAGGACGACCGCGATGATCGCGATGGAAAGGCCGCTGAACGTCGTGATGAGCGCGATCGAGACGCCCGCCGCGACGACTGCCGGCGAAGAGTTCCCCTTCAGGGCGATGTCGTTGAACGCGCGGATAATGCCGATGACCGTGCCCGCGAGACCGACGAACGGGGAAATCACCGCGATCGTTCCGATGATCGGCAAGTTGCGCTCGAGATAGTTCAAGTGCTCCATGAGCGCGATCGAGAGCGCGTCGGTGATATCGGCGCGGTTCTTGTCGCCTCGCCGCAGCCCGAACTCGAGGACTCGCGGAAGCATTCCGCGACGGCTCTGCGCCACTTTGATCGCACCCGGGAGATCGTTTGCCGCGATCTTCTGCCCGATCGCGCGCAGGAGGCTTCTCGTATCGGTCCGTTGCGACGATAGGAAGACGGCTCGCTCGATGACGATCGCAACGAGAACGACGGAGATGAACAGCAGGACCCACATGTCCCAGCCGCCCTTTGCCATGACGTCCATGAAACCGCTAAACAGGTTCACCGTGTATTCGACCCCTCCGAATTAGCAAAATTTAGTTCGCAGTAAGGCGCTCCCCTGGTCGGGGCCTTTAGCCTCTCCCGACCAAAGTCCTTGTGCCCCGCTACGGCATTCCCCGCGCGGGAGCGTTCAGTTGGTGAATGACCGACTCGATGTTGGTTGCCAGCGCCTGCTGGCCGGCGGCCTTTGCCTCGGAATCCGCCTTGTTGAGATATGTAAGGGCTTGCTCTCTAAGGCCCGCATCGCGATTGTGGCCCGCGCTGTACTGTAGCGCGAGGCCGATTCCTGCTAAGAAATTTGCCGATGGGTCATTTGGATCCAGCGCGAGCGCTTTGTCGGCATAGCCCTTGACGCGCACGCCGTCCGGATGCGGCATCATCTGCGCCGCGCGCGCCTGTTGATCGTACGCCTGCACCGCCAACTGGGTGCTGCCGAGATCCGTCGCCTTGTCGAAGAGCGCGATTGCCCGTTCGTAGTTCTTTGCAGCGAGCGCGGCCTCACCCTGGGTGATGAAGACCTCGCCCATGATCGCGGCCGGCGCTTGGTTCGAGGGTTCGAGGCGACGCATCTCATCGGCGATCGGCTGCGCGCCGGTCGTGTCGCCTGCGCCGACGTACGCTCTGAGGATCTCTTCATCGACCTTGTAACGATCCTGCGCCGAAAAATGCGGATCGCGTGCCTGCGCGGCGCGCACGTTCTGCAGCGTCGCGATCGCAGACGTATACGCTTTCGCTCCAAGCTGCGAGACGCCGAGCGCGAAGCGCGAGTTGAGGCTGTGATCGATCGACAGCGCTCGCTGCGCGTACTCGACGGCCCGTTGCGGATCGGTGTTCGCCTGCACGACGGCCGCGGTCGCGAGCGCCTGCGCGACGAGCGTCGGATACATGTACGGCGGCGAGAGGCGCGCAAAGATCTCGGCGGCGTCGCTATAGTCGTGGCCGTAGAACTCGGCGATGCCGAGGAGTTGGTTCAACTGCCGGTCGTTCGGGTCGTTCGCAAGTGCCGACTGCGCGACGCTCTTTGCCGTATCGTAGTCGCCGGCGCGGATGAGGCCCTGCACTCGCGCCGCGGCGCCGCTCGCGCCGCCGCCGGTGGCCGAACTCACCGACGATCCGCTGAAGTGGAAGACCGGATCGTAGAAATAGACGATCGGATGACCCGAGCAGGTCGCCGGGTGGTACCTGGAACTCGATGCGAGCTCGAGCGCCGCCCGATCGTCGCGGTGGTTCGTCGAGGAGATGATGTGCGTCACCGCGTGTGCGCCGTCTGCGTCGATGCGAACCTGAACGCGCACGGTCCCGTTGCCGGCCGCGGGCGTGGAGTGCGTTCCCATCGCGACGAGGTGCGGCGGCTCCAACTCGCCGGTGCACTGGGCGGCCAGGGCCGGCGCCGCGCACGCGGCGGTGCAGAGAACGGTGATTGAGAGCGACGTGCGGAGACAGTTCATGGGCGGCGTAGTTCCCTCAACTCTCGTGTGGTAAGAAAACGCGTGCGGCCGGGCCGCAGTTCCCCCAGGGCGATCGGACCGAAGCGAACCCGCTGCAGCGAGAGCACCTCGTGCCCGAGGGCATCGAGCATACGACGCACTTGGCGGTTCTTCCCCTCCCGCAGCACCAGCTCGATGAACGATCGATTGCCGCGAACGCAGAGGAGCCGCGCGCGACACGGGCTCGCCGCGAAGCTCGGCGTTCTGACTCCGCGGCGCAGCGCAAGCAAGTCCTCGGGCGCAACCGCGCCCTCGACGGTCGCGCGGTAGGTCCTTTCCGTCCCGAAGCGAGGGTGCGTTAGCCGATACGCGAGGTCGCCGTCGTTGGTGAGCAAGAGCAGACCCGAGGTGTCGTAGTCGAGCCTGCCGACGGGAACGACGCGCGAGCTGCCGGGGGGGAGAAGGTCGCGCACCGTCTTGCGCCCTTGCGGATCGCGCATCGTCGTAACGACGCCGACGGGCTTGTGCATCGCGAGATACGTGAGGGTCGATGCCGGTCGCGCGAGGCGGCCGTCGACCGTGACGCGGTCCGACTCATCGACGATCGTTCCAAGCGAGCCGGTGATCGCACCGTTTACACGCACCCGCCCGGCGCCGATGATCTCGTCGGCGGCTCGTCTCGACGCCACGCCGCACAGCGCGAGATACTTGTTCAGCCTCATACGGCGCGAACGCGATGAGCGCCGCGCCTTACCGCCCTAGGAGCCTTAGTACTTTCCGTTGCCTTCGTCGCGCGAACGCCCGCCCATCGACATCGCCTCTTTGGTGACCGTCGCAAGGAACTCTTCGTTCGTGCGGGTCTGCGACATCTTGTTGAGGATGAGCTGCGTCGAATCAGTGTCGAGCACCGCAGTCGCTCGGCGGAGCATCCAAATCTTCTGCATGACGTCGGGTTGGAGAAGAAGCTCCTCGTGGCGCGTCCCGGACTTCTTGATGTCGATCGCCGGGAAGATGCGGGAGTCGGCGAGCTTGCGCGAGAGATTGAGCTCCATGTTGCCCGTTCCCTTGAACTCTTCGAAGATCACGTCGTCCATCTTCGATCCGGTTTCGATGAGCGCGGTGGCGATGATCGTGAGCGATCCGCCCTCTTCGATCTTGCGCGCGGCGCCGAAGAAGCGCTTGGGCTTGTGGAGGGAGGCGGTGTCGAGACCGCCCGATAGCGTGCGTCCGGACGACGCGACGACTTGGTTGTACGCGCGAGCCAAGCGCGTGATGGAGTCGAGAAGAATGACGACGTCCTTGCCGCTCTCGACGAGGCGCTTCGCCCGCTCCATCGCGAGCTCCGCGACGGCGGTGTGATTCTCGGGATGCTCGTCGAACGTCGATGCGACGACTTCGCCGTCGATCGTTCGCTGCATGTCCGTGACCTCTTCGGGGCGCTCGTCGACGAGCAGTGCGATGATGTGCGCCTCCGGATGGTTGATCGAGATCGAGTTCGCAATGTTTTTGAGAAGCGTCGTCTTACCGGCTTTCGGCGGCGAGACGATGAGCGAGCGTTGCCCTTTTCCGATCGGGCAGAAGAGATCGATGATTCGCGTGGAGAGCTGCGTCGAGCGCACTTCGAGCCGGTAGTGCTCGTTCGGATAGATCGGCGTCCCTTTTTCAAAGTTCCGTCGTCCGCGGTTCTCTTCGGGGTCGGCACCGTTGATCGCATCGACGCGGACGAGGCCGAAATACTTCTCGCTCTCTTTCGGCCGCCTCGCTTGCCCTGCGACCGCGTCGCCGCGCCGCAACTCGTAGCGCCTGACCTGCGACTGGCTCACGTAGACGTCGTCGTTCGTGACGACGTAGCCCTCGCGTCGCAAGAACCCGTACCCTTCGGGGAGGACGTCGAGGACGCCGGTGACCGGTTCGATTCCCGATCGCACCGCCTGAGCGGCGAGAATTTGGGCGATGAGCTCGTCCTTTTTGACTTTCGCCGGCGTGAGGACCTCGACGTTGAACTCCTTGGCGAGCTCTACGAGGTCGCTCTTCGTCTTCTCCTCGAGCTGCGCGGCCGTAATGAGCGGCGGCATCTCGACTTGCGGAAACGGCTCCCGGAACTGCGGTGGGTGTCCGCCGCCGAAATGCCGTCTGCGCGGACGGTGGCGGCGACCGCCGCCTCCTTGTGGGCGGTTGTTGTCGTTGCGTTGTTCCACGGTCTCTTCGATTTCTCCACTAGAAAGGGCACGTCTGCACGTCGACGCAGCGCATCAGAAAATGGATGCTGCACGGTCGGGGACGCGAGGGGACGGCACCATCATACCATGGCACCGGCTGCGATTCAAGACGGCGATTCAAGCCGGCGAGAGCGAGCGAGGTCCGCTCACAAAGGAACTTCCTCGCTCGTAATACCGCAACGGTCGCGAGGCTGCGTGCGATATGCCGATTCTTCTCGACGTGCCGATCGCGCGCCGTTCGCCGCAAGCCCGCGCCAGCCACAACGGCTCGGCCCCCAGGAGCGAGACACCGTCGTAGCGGAGATCGATGTTCATCGCGCGGCAGAGCCTGCCCGGTCCGCGGCAAAGATCGCGCACGTTCGCGCAGCCGCGATTTGCCTGCATGATCGCGACGCCGGCGATCGGCTCGAGCGCTCGCACGAGCACGCCGCCGCCTACACCTTCGCGCTCGGCGGAGAGATTGAAGCAATACGAAACTCCGTAGATGTGATAGACGTATGCGCGGTGAGCCGGGAGGAACAGCGACGCGTTTCGTTGCGTCCGGCCGCGAAAATGATGCGCCGCCGGGTCGCCCGGCGGATATGCTTCGGTTTCGACGATTCGGCCCGCAAGCGAGCCCTGCGGCGTCTCGTGAACGAGAACGCAGCCGACGAGCGCGCGAGCGAGCGCCGCCGTCTCCAGCGGAAGATCTCTCTGCGCAATGGGATGAAACGCGCGCTTCACACTGTCGCCTAGGAGCCTGTCGGGTTATGGCCATTTTCGGATTCGGAGCCGAATTTTGTTCGGAGACAGGCACGAGGAGGGAGGCAACTCCGTAGCGTTGTGACCGATGAGATAACCACGTATTCGGACAAAAGGCGGTCCGAAGACGGAGATGCGCCATCGCCCGATAGGCTCCTAGCGTTAGGCGGCGACGCGCAACGAAACCTCCGCGATGGCGCGGGCAACGAGGTCGCGCTCGCCCTCTCCCTGCCTTACCGTGCACCGCGCAAATGCATTGAGCGCGCAGCGTGCCCGCACGTACGCGAGGAATAACTGCGCCGGGATCTCGCGTCGGCCCGTCAACGCAGATGCTAGTCCATCCTCGACGTGAAGGTCGACGGCCCGGACGCGCTTGCGAAGCGCCGGAGCGATTGCGCCCACCGCCTCGAGGCCGAGCACGAGTGAGTCGTGCGAATGCTTCGCTTCGATCCGAAACGTTGCGCGAACGACGCTCACCGCGTCCGCCTGCAGTATCCGCGCGTAGACGACGCCGCGCCCCTGCTCGCCTGCCGCATAGCCGAGCCGAACCGATCCGCTTCCAACCATTTCGTTCTCCACCCCGAGCCTACCATCGAACACCTGTTCGGTCAAGAGTTCGCGGCCGGAACCGCCTCGAGGCCGGCCGGAGCCAGGCTTCGATAGAGCTTGAGGGTTGCGTCGACCTGATTCGCAATGGCGAATCGGGCTGCGCCCGTTCGCGCCCGAGCGCGCTCTTCGTCCGTCGGCGCCGCTAGCCGGTCGAGCGCGGCGGCGAAAGCCTTGGCTTCCGATCTCACGAACAGCCCCGTCTCGCCGAGCACGTCTCGATTCTGCGGCGTGTCGGCGGCAATGGCCGGTAAGCCGGCCGCGAGCGCCTCCGCGAGAACGATGCCCTGCGTCTCGGTGGTGCTCGGAAAGACGAACGCGTCGCTGCTCGCGTAGAGATCCGGGAGCCGCTCCCGCCTGATCTCGCCGAGGAATCGCACCCGCGCGGCGATACCGAGATCGACCGCCAGCTCCTCGAGATCGGCGCGAGCCGGTCCGTCGCCGGCAACGGCGAGCGTGAAATCGCTGCGACCGGAGAGCGCGACGGCGCGAAGAAGCTGCTCGAGACTCTTCTCCCTTGCGAGACGCCCAACGTAGAGCGCGACGCAAGCGCCCGCAGGACCCAGCGTCGCTCGGAGGCCCTCGTCTTTTCGGCCGGCTGCGAAATAGTCGACGTCGATTCCGCTGGGCACGACGGCAATCTCGCTCGTGACGCCGAGATCGCGCAGGCGATTGAGCATCGCGCGCGTCGGAACGACGACGGCGTCGACGGAGTTGCCGAACGTGCGCGTCAACGTCTCGGTAGCAAAACGCGTTGCGACCGGATCGAAGGGCACGTAATGCGAGTAGGCCTCCAGCTGCGTATGATACGTGTACACGACCGGAATTCCGTACCTGCGCGCGTACCGGAGACCCATCCAGCCGGTGACGAACGGCGAGTGAACGTGAACGAGACTCAAGCGCTTGATGACGCTGCGAACGCTGCGCCGGCCGACAACGGGCACCGTCAAACGATACGGCGTTCGAACCGGAAGCGGTAGCGACGGCATCCGAAAGAAGACGTCGGCCTCGCCGTTATCGCCCGGCATCATCGGCGCGAAGCAATAGACCTCGTGCCCGCGCGACCGCAACCCCTGCGCCAAGCCCTCGACCGATGCGACGACGCCGTTGACGACCGGGCGGTGCACTTCGGTAAAAAAGCCTACGCGAAGGCTATCCACGGGCCTGTGGCCTTTGGCGTTCGCACTGGTTTGTCATCCCCGGAATCGACGAGCGCCAACGGATGATGTCGCGAGCACGGGAGAGGCAGGTCTTTCCTTCCTAAAGTCTACTTTTGGCATAGTCGGCCGCCGAGCGGGGCATGCTATAGTCGCCGCGGTCGCACCCCTCCCCAGGAATGCACGCAGACCTGGGGACGCACGGCATCCCTGCGAACGACCGCGTCGTGAGTCCGCGGGCTCGCAGGCGCCACCACATCGATCTCAGACGGCATCGTTTGGTCCGTTTTCGGGCGTACGGCCGAACCTTGCTCTAAGGTCGGGACTGAAAGGATCGCTAGCGTAATGCGACGCACCCGTCTGCGGGCCGGCCTTGTCTTTGCCGTCGTCGCGTTAGCGATCGGCGTCGGTGCCGCAAGCACTGCCGATCCGGCGGCTGCCTGGGCCCAGGAACCCGCGCTCGCAAGCGTCTCGATCCAAATCGGCGGCACCGTGCAGACGCTGCAGACGCGCGCCACGACCGTCGCCGACCTGCTGCGGGAAAGCGGCATCGCGGTGCACGTGGGCGATTACGTCTCTCCCGCGCTCGACGTGCCGCTCAGCACCGGCCTTACCGTCGTCTATCGGCGATCTCGACCCGTGACGATCGTCGCCGGGAAGCAGACGTATCGCACGCACTCGGCGGACGCAAGTGTCGCCCAACTCCTTGCAGACGAGCAGATCGCTCTCGGTCCCGACGATATCGTCACGCCGTCGCTCGGCGCGGCCCTTCCCAAGAGCGGCATCGTTCGCGTCGTCCGCGTTCGGACGTGGCAACGCATGTCGCGTACGCACATCGCGCACGCGACGCTCTATCGCCTCGATCCGCACACTCCATTCGGCCGCAGCCGCGTCGCGTCTCGCGGAAGCGACGGCATCAGGGTTACGATCGTCTCGTTTGCGCAGTACGACGGCGGCAGAATCCGCAAGAGCGTGCGCTCGTACGTCGCGCGCCGGCCCCGCGAGCGCATCGTCGACGATGGACTCCGATCGCAGGGAGCGTACGGGGTCATCGATCGCTTCGCGCTGACGCGCTACGGATACATCGCCGCGAGCCGCGTTCGGATGGTCGCGACCGCCTATACCGCGCACTGCACGGGCTGCAGCGGGCGCACGGCGATCGGGCTGCCGGCGGGCCCCGGAATCGTCGCCGTCGATCCGCACGTGATCCCGCTCGGATCGCATCTCTACATTCCCGGGTACGGATTCGCCATCGCGGGCGATACCGGAGGGGACATCGTCGGCAATCGCGTCGACCTCGGCTTCGCTTCGTACGGAGCGGCGCTTCGCTTCGGGCGGCGCGAGGTTACCGTCTACACGCTCAAGTAATGCAACCGCGCGCGCTGCTTAGCGCGCACGGGCTTCGCCCGCGTAAGCGTCTCGGCCAGCACTTTCTTGTCGACGATGCCGCCGCCGCGCGGATCGCAGAGACGGCCGTGCAAAGCGGCCGGCGCATTCTCGAGATCGGCGCCGGAACCGGAACGCTCACGCGAGCGCTGCTCGACGCAGGTGCCGACCTGACGGCGCTCGAGATCGATCCCGCACTCGTCGCCGTCGCGCGCTCGCGCGGCGACCTCGCCGCTGCGGATCTCGTACAAGCCGACGCGCTCGACTACGATTACACGGCCTACGCGCGCGGCGGCGCGTGGACGGTCGCCGGCAATCTTCCCTACAACATCGCAACGCCGCTCGTAACGTCGCTTTGCGAGATGGAGAACGGTCCCATCGCGCTCGTGGTCATGGTGCAGCGCGACGTGGCCGCGCGTATGAACGCTCGCCCCGGCACGCCGGCCTACGGCAGCCTCTCCGTCGCGGTGCGTTACGCAATGCGCGTCCGCACCGTTATGACCCTTGGATCGGGCGCATTCTTTCCCGCGCCGAAAGTGGAGTCCGCGGTCCTGTCGATGACGCGCCGCGATGCTCCGGCGGTCGCGCCGCACGATCGCGCGCTCTTCTGGAAGGTCGTCCGCGGCGCGTTCGCGTACCGCCGCAAGACGCTCGTCAACTCACTCGTCCTAGCGCTCGTGCTGCCACGCGCCCGCGTCGAGCGAGCCGTGCGCGCAGCCGACATTCCATTGGAGCAACGTGGAGAACGACTCGACCTCGACGATTTCGCCAAGCTGGCCGACGCGCTGGCCGAAGGGTAGCTTCTCGGCGGGCCCGACCGGCGCGCTCATCCTCGCGCTCGTCGGTCTGCTCGTCCTCCTCTTCATCGCAACGATCGCCGTCTTTGCGGCCAACGCGAACGGCGACCTCGCGCGCATCGCCTTGCAGCAAAACCGGATGGCATTCCTCAAGGCAGTCTTCGTCCCGAGCACGATCGTGCAGGTTGCCTTCGAAGCCGTCGCCGCGTTTCTCATCATCGCAACGCTCCCCCGCATCACGCATTTCTCGCTACGCGACATCGGCTTTCGCGCGCTCTCGGCGCGCGATCTCTTCATCGCGATCCTTGGGTTCGCGGTCATGGTGCTCGTCGTCGACGGCGGCGGAAACTTGGTCAGTGCCGTTTCACACGGGCAACATCAAGAGCTCGCCGTGCAACTCTTCGAGAGCCTTCGCGCGAACCTCCGTCTCGTCGTCGTCTTTGCAATTTTCGCGGTCGTCATTCAGCCGATGGCAGAGGAGACGATCTTTCGCGTCTTCCTCTTCAACCTCGGCCTGCGGTACGGGCGCTTTTGGGGCGGCGCAATCTTCAGCGGCATTCTCTTCGGCGCCGCGCATGCCGATGCGTATGCCTTCGTTCCGCTCGCGCTCGGCGGGATCGTGCTCTGCGGCGTGTACTACACGTCGCGCAACGCCTTTGCATCGATGATCACGCACGGTCTCTTCAACCTGTTGAGCACCGCGCTCATCTATTTCGCACCGAAGCTCGCCGGCTCTTAGGTCAGCGCCTCGATGACGGCGTCGGCGCCGATGCTTTTCGTTCCGACGACGATCTTGCGATGCCAGCCCTTCGGGAGCGTCTTCGTTGCCGGCCGGCGGTCGAAGCCGCGCTCGCGAATGGCGTCGCCGATGACGTGCACGGCAAGCGGGTTCGGCTCGTCATACCATTCGGGAAGGTGCGTCACCCAGATGCCGACGATCGGGATGTCGCCGCGCACCATCGCGACGTGCAGCGGGCCCGCAGGAACGGCGACCACGCCGGCCGCGCGGTTCAAGAGCGCGAGGTAGACGCGCGCGAACGCGGCGTCGAGGCCGTCGAAGAGTTCCCGGTACCCCGCAACGATTTCGCGCCCCGGCCACTGCGAAGGATCGCGCAGCGACGGTTCCTCCATCGTGACGATGCGAGCGCGCGCGTCCCGGCGACGCAAGAGATCGACGAAGGCTCGAGCCTGCGCCGGCTCCCAGCTCTTCCTCGGTGCGGTGTATCCCGCCGTTGAGAGCACGTAGATGTGCGCGCCCGGTGGCGCGAACGTACGTAGGCGCTCGTCGACGAGACGCTGCAGTTCGGCGCAAACCCCGAAGTCGACCGCCGCCGGCAGGCGCGTCGTGAGATCGAACGTCGCCAGACGCTCGCGCGCCACGAGCGCGCGCGCGAGGTTGCGCGCTTTTGTGTGAAATGGAAACGCGGTTCGTCCCTCCGTCTCCGGATAATCCGTCCACAGCATCGCCGTCGGCCCGAACGCCGCGAGGTGCTCGCCCAGCGGTTCGGGGACGGCGATCTCGCGTTCGCGTCCGTCGAGCCGGCGAAGATCGAGCCCAAAATGCGCGCATCCGAACTCCGAGCCGTCGCTGGGAGCGCGCGTGCCGCTGGTGAGAACCTCGGCGTGCGGGTTCGGATCGAGGAGCGCGCAATACTCGTCGCCGAAGCGCGCGAGCGCATACCGATTGGACGGCTCGAGCAACGGCAACAGGACGCCGAGATAGGCGAAGTCGCCCAGACCGTGCGGCCAGTAGACGAAGACGCGCTCGTCGCGAAGCGCGGCGAAACGCCCGCGGTCCTCGCGCATCGCGCGCAGACGCAGCGTCGTCACGGAAGCGGTGCGGGCGTCGGCACGCTCGCATCGACGGGAACGCCTTGACACAAACGGGGTGGCATACGACCGTGCAGGCTGCCGAAAAATGCCGCCGCGCTTCGGTTATACGCGGGGCAGTAGACGGTGCCCGGACGCGGCCTCTGCTCGAGACGCACGCGCGGGTTCACGGCCGCCACCGCCCATAGACCCTCGCGTTCGCGAGAGATCGTCCGCGCAATCGGTTCCTGACGCACGCGCAGCGCGTACGCGTATGCCTTCCAGTCGACGACGTACGGCCAGCGTCCGACGTGCAGCACCGTGTCGTTGAAGAAGAGCGTCGACACGATACCGAGGGGAATCATCCAAGGAATCGTTCGAGGCCAGCGCAGGGCGCCAAAGGCCGCCGCAATCGAGAAGGCCGCGAGCAGCGGTCCTGGATAGTGCGATCCGAGGCGAGTCGGATCGTACGCCCATGGAGCCATGAAGAGCACCTCGGCGACCAGCGGCAGCGCGAGCAGCCAGCGTTTCCATCCAATCGCGAGCGGAGCGAAGGCGAACGGCGCAAGCAGAAACAGGACGAGCCACGCGACGCCGGCTCCATGCTGCGGTACGAGCGCGTACGAGGGGTCGTGCGGACGAACGTGGAGCAGCGTCTCGTACGCATAGTATCCCACGGCATTCGCGATCGCCAGGCAGAGCAGCGAGAGGCCCATGCGCCGGTCCCACCAAAGCGCGCACGCTGCGCCGAACCATGCGACGAAGATCATCTGATCCTCTTTGAGGCCCAGGAGCAGCTCCGCGATGACGAGCGTCGGAACGAGCGCGCGCCGGCGCGCAAAGAGCGCTCCTGCAAATGCGAGCAGCGGCACGAAGAGGTCGTCGGAAAAGTTATCGTAGACGAGCCCTTGCGCGCAGGGCGACAGCAAGAAGGCGACGCCGAGAATCGCCGCCGTGCGCGAGTCGACGCCGATCTCCCGCGCGAACGCCGCGAGAACGAGCGCCGCACAGGCGACCGCCGCAACCTGGATGAGGACGAGCATCTCGCTCGACGGAAAGAGCCACACGAGCGGCGCGAGCAGCGAGATCGCCCACGCATCGTGCACTTGAAAGTGCGGGCGCCACTCGCCATAGTTCCACGACGAACCGTGCTGCAGGTTGACGAGCGTCTGCGCGTACGTCCCGAGATCCGCGCCGTAACGCAATGCGTACAGCCGATTGAGATCGAGCGCGAGGTACGCGACGCCAAAGACGCAGACCGCAGCCAAAAACAGCGTCTTCGTCGAAAGCCAGGCTCGCCTGCCGTCGCCGCGAGCCGTTCTCGCGAACGCGCTCACCCTTTGCAACGCATGGACGACTGCGACGGCCGTCTACGAGGAGCTTCGCACACGTGCGACAATCTTGCGTAGCTCCGCAACGAACACCTCCGGGGAAAACCGCTCCGCATGGGCGCGCAGCCGGCGTGCGTCGTAGCGCGAAGCGTCGAAGCGCGCAAGCACGGCGGCGAGCGACTGCGCGGTCGGTTCGTCGAAGAACTCGCCGGTGACGCCTTCGTCGATCGTTTCGAGAGCGCCGCCGGCGCGCAGTGCGATTGCGGGTCTACCCGCGGCCGCGGCCTCGAGCGGAACGAGGCCGAAGTCCTCCTCGCCGGGCACGATCGCGGCGCGCGCGTTTCCCATGAGTTCGTTGAGCCGCGCATCGTCGACGTAGCCGAGCATCGTCGTGGTCGTGCCGTTCGCAAGCGCGCGGAGCCGGCGCTGCGCGGGTCCGCTTCCCGCCACCACGAGCGGCACGTTCGCGATCTGCGCCGCCGCAACGGCAATCTCGATGCGTTTGTACGGCAGCAGGCGCGATGCGACGATGAAGTAGTTGCCCGCGCCGGTGCCCGGCGAGAAGCGTGCGAGATCGACGGGACAATGGAGAACGAGTGCGTCGCGGCCGTACTGCACGGCGATACGCTCCGCAACGTTGCGCGAGTTCGCGACGAGAATCGTCGGCCGCATCGCCGCAACGCGATCCCATGCGGCAAGGCGCCGTACGAAGGGCCGTGCGACGTACCCAAAGCCGAACCCGCCGACGTACGCGTCGTACGCCGACAAAAAGCGGCTTACTGCGTTCACATAACAGACGTGCACCGCGCCGGGCGGCACGACGACGCCCTTCGCCCATGCGGTCGTCGAGCTGACGATCGTGTCGTATCCGTCGAAGCGAAAGCGCTCGAAGGCCGACGGATAGAAGGGCGCGAGATAGCGAAAGGCGCGATTCGCTCCTGGAACGTGCGCGAGCGAACCGACGACGACGCGCTGCGGCGCGACGAGATCGCCGCATGCGCGCTCGTCGTAGAGCGCGGTGAAGACGGGAGCCTCCGGCCAGGCGGCGGCAATATGCGCGAAGACGCGTTCGGCCCCGCCTCGCTGGTTGAGATAATCGTGGACGAGCGCGACGCGCTCGAAGGCGCTCAGTCTTCGCGAACCTACGACGTTGCGCGCGGCAAGACGAGCGCGATCGTCGGCCGAGTCAAATACCGTCGCGCGACGCGCTGGAGGTCCGCGGGCGTCGTTGCGTGTATCGCTCGCAGCGTCGCACCGAGATAGTCGGGCGAGCCGGTATCGCGCACGAACATCGCGGCGAGGCGAGCGCGCTCTTCGAGCGTTTGGGCGCCGATGAGAAAGTTGCTCGCAGCGATCCGCTTGAACCCGTCGATCGAGCCTTGCAGCCGCGTTTGCGCGAGGATGTTCACGACCGAAAGCGCCGTTCCAAAGGTCCGATCCGGCTCGCCGACTCCGCCGTCCACGTACATGACGAGTGCGGGTTGGGTCGCACCGAAGTCGTAGAGAGCACCGACCGCCTGCGAACTCGCCGACGGTTCGATCGTTCCCGGGACCTGCACGATGTCGCCGAGCGTGCGTTCTAGGAACGCATCGAGCACGAGCATCGGACCGTAATCCGCACTCTTCACCGACGGAGCGCCGAACGAGACGACCAGCCAAGGTGCGCTGACGCCGCGCCGCGCGACGAGCTCGTGACGGCCGCTCGCGGCGAGCGGCCGCAGGCCGGTGTCGACGACGCTGCTGCGCCCAGGCGCGAGCGGTCGCACGACGGACGCAAGCGTCTGCGCGTCGATCGCGTCCGTGCGGCCGACGAGGCTGAGGGTGGCGCCGCCGCGGCGATAATAGGCGCGGTAGAATGCCGCCGCACCGTTCGGTCCGAGCGACGCGAGGGAGGCGGGCGTCCCGAAACTGGGCAGGCCGACGTTGTTTCCGCTCGCCCGCGCGAGATCGAGCATCTGAATTCCGACGGAGAGCGGCTCGCTCTGCTGCGCGGCGATCTCGCGCACGAGATGCCGGCGCGCGCGGTCCATCGTCACAACAGAGAAGTCGGGAGCGGCAAGCGCGCGAGCGAAGAGCGCGACGACGGCGTTCGCGTTCGCCGCGAGCGCTTCCACGTAGAAGCGCACGTCGCTCGGATCGACCGCGAAGCGAACGGAGCCGCCTTTTGCCTCGATCGCCTCGTCGAGCGGAACGCCGTCGACCGGCGTGCGCTCGATCGTCGCGGCGGTGAGCGCGGCAAGGCCGCTCTCGTTCAAGCGCTCGCGATCGAGTCCGGCGGGGATCGCAATCTCGACACCGGCGAGGGCCGCCGAAGGATCGCCTTGGACGATCGTCGCGACGCCGCTTACGTTCGAAGCCACCGGGACGTGCGCGCGCGCAAGTGCAGGCGCGAGCGAGAACGTCAAGGCGAGAAGTGCGAGCGCGCGTCTCACGACGCGCCGCCGGTGGCGTGCGTGGCGGTGATGTGAACGATCGCCGGCGTGGCGCTCAGATAGCGCCGAGCGATAGAGGCGACGAACTGCGGATCGAGCGAGCGCGCGACGCGCTCGTACTCCCTTCCGCTGGGCGCGTACGCCGGCGCACCCTCCGCAGAGTACCAGCCGATATCCCCGGCAACTTCTTGCGCCGTCTGCGTCTGCTCTGCCAGGTGGTAGAGAAACGCCTGGAGCGCCGCATCGAACGTTGCCGTCGGCAACGGCTGCTCCATTGCGGAGATCGCGGAGAGAACGCGCGTCTGCATCGCAGCGTCGTCGCTTCCTTGAAGGGTGACGATCATGACGCCGGGATCGTGGAGCGTGATGAACTGACCGCCGATCGCGACGTCACCTTCACGCTCGAGCTCACGTGCGACGGTTCCCGTCTGCTGCCGAAAGAGGTAGTCGCCGATGAAATCGAGCGCCGTTGCCGCTCGTTCGTCTGCGATCGGCGGCCCGGCCCACGCGATGCCGATGCCCGCGACCGCGCCGGCGCGCGCGATCGGCTGCGGCGACGCCGCGAGCGTGCTCGTAAACGGCTCGTCTGGGGCAGCCGCATCGTCGCCGTTCGTGACGACCGAGAGATCGCTCTCGTCGACCGCGCCCGCGAGCGACAAGAATGCATTGCTCGCGCGAAACGCGCGCTTTGCAAAATCCGCCGCCTGCGTCAGCGTGATCTGCGCGACGTCCGGAGGCGAGAGCGGAATCGGCGGTTCGTGCGCGGGTCCGCTCGCGAAGAGCTCCGTAAAGAGCAGCGCTTGTTCCAGCGCGCCCGTCTCGTACTGCTGCTGCACGGCAAACACCGCCGCGTCGGTCTTTGCAGTCGTCAGCGCCGCGTCGTCGAGCGACGGCGCAAAATACGCCGCCGTCACCGATGCCACGATGACGCGCGCGTCCGCAGGCGGCACGACGACATCGATGCCGACGATGTCGGGGAAAACCTCGATGGAGAGCCGCCCGCCGCTCTGCGCGACGATCTCCGCCAAGCTTCTCCCGCTTTCGAGTTTCGCAGCCGCGGCCGCGGTCGCGGCAACTCGCGCGAGACCTGGTACCGACGAGTCGTAGCCGCTATCGGGAGCGCGGAACCATAGGTCGACCGCGGCGGTCGGAGAGGCGGGATCGGCATGGATTGCGTACGTGCCGCCATGCGGCAACTGCCCGCTCTGCACGATTGCTGCGAGCGCCGCGGCTGCGAGCAGTGGGGTCACGCAGGCTCCGGCGAAATCTTCGGCTTGATGCGCTGGCCGTCCGTGCGCTTGGGCTCTTCCTTGCGTTCCGGCGGACCCGGCGGAGGCGGGGCGTCCGTCGTATCCGCCCGGTTGTACGGCTTCCCCGAGAGAATCGCGCGCACTTCTTCTGCGTCGACGGTCTCGTACTCGAGAAGCGATCCGACCATTCGTTCGACCTTCTGCCAGTTGTCGTTCAGAATCTGCTTCCCGTGCTCGTAGCACGTCTCGATGATCCGCCGCACTTCAGAGTCGATCTTCGAAGCGATCTGCTCGGAGTAGTTTCGTTCCTCTCCGAAGTCACGGCCAAGAAAGACCTGCCGGTTTCCACGCCCGTACTGAATCGGTCCGAGGTCGCTCATGCCGTACTGCGTCACCATCGCGCGCGCGAGCTCCGTAGCCTTCTCGAAGTCGTTCGACGCGCCGGTCGTGACGTCGCCGAACTTGATCTCCTCCGAGAGACGCCCGCCCAGCGACATCGTGATCTGCGCGAGAAGCTCGTCTTTCGTTCGGCTGTGACGGTCGTCTTCCGGAAGCGACCACGTAATGCCCATCGCCATGCCTCGCGGAATGATCGTCACCTTGTGCACCGGATCGGACTTGTCGATGAGACCGCCGACGATCGCGTGACCGGACTCGTGGTACGCGGTGATTTCCTTTTCTTTCTGCGTCATGACCACGGACTTGCGTTCGGGGCCGACCATGACGCGGTCGATCGCCTCGTCGCAGTCGTTCATCTCGATCGTGTTTTTGTTCCGGCGCGCGGCCAAAAGCGCGGCCTCGTTCAGGAGATTCTCGAGGTCGGCGCCCGAGAAGCCGGGCGTCCGGCGCGCGAGCGTCTCGAGCTCGACCGCCTTCGCAAGGGGCTTATTGCGCGCGTGAACTTCCAGAATCTTCTGGCGTCCTTTCATGTCGGCGCGATCGACGACGATCTGCCGGTCGAAGCGCCCCGGACGCAGCAGCGCCGGATCGAGCACGTCGGGCCGGTTCGTCGCAGCGATGAGGATGACGCCGGCATTCTGGTCGAATCCATCCATCTCAACAAGAAGTTGGTTGAGCGTCTGCTCGCGCTCGTCGTGCCCTCCGCCCAGGCCGGCACCGCGCTGCCTGCCGACCGCGTCGATCTCGTCGATGAAGATGATGCACGGCGCCGACTTCTTCGCCTGATCGAAGAGATCGCGAACGCGCGAAGCGCCGACGCCGACGAACATCTCGACGAAGTCGGAGCCCGAGATCGAGAGAAACGGAACGCCGGCCTCTCCGGCGATCGCGCGTGCCAGCAGCGTCTTTCCGGAACCCGGCGGGCCGAGCAGCAAGACGCCCTTGGGGATGCGAGCGCCCAGCGCTTGATACTTCTTGGGATACTTGAGGAAGTCGACGATCTCCCCGAGCTCCTCCTTCGCCTCGTCCACACCCGCGACGTCGGCAAACGTAACCTTCGGACGATTCTCCGAAAGCATTTTCGCGCGCGACCGTCCGAACGAGAGCGCTTGGCTCCCTCCGGACTGCGCCTGTCGGAAGAGGAAGAGGAAGAGCAGAGCCATCAGCACGACCGGGGCGATATAGATCAACGAAGATACGATACCCGTGTTTGCCGGCTGCTCAAAGCTAACGGCACCGCTGTGAACGTGGTGCATGACGTCCTGCACGAAGGACGTGTCGGTATTCGGGACCGAGACGACGTACTTGGTCCCGTTCGTCAGCGCGCCGCTCGCTTGCGTCCCGACCGCGTGGAACGACTGGACCTGTCCGGCTTCCAGCCGCTGGTAGAACGCGCCGTATTCGAGATGCGCGTTGTCGTCGGTCGTCGCGACGATGTGCGAGACCACGACGAACACGAGGACGAAGACGGCGATGATGAGGAGGACGGAACGAAGATGTTTGCTCACGTGCGTTTACTCAGACTGAAAGACCCACGGGCGTAACTGCGCCAGATAGGGAAGGTTCCGGAAGAGTTCCTGATAGTCGAGCCCGTACCCTACGACGAACTCGTCCGGGCAAGGCAAGCCGGTATAGTCGAGGCGTACGTCCACCCGGCGGCGGTACGGCTTGTCGAAGAGGACGCAGGTTCGCAGCGCGGCCGGTTCCCGTGCGGCCATGAGCGCGGTGAGATATTCGAGCGTGAGCCCGTTGTCGACGATGTCTTCGACGATGACGACGTTGCGGCCGGTGACCGTCTCGGCGGTATCCTTCAGCAGACGTACCTCGCCGCTCGACCGCGCTTCGTTGCCATAGCTCGAGACGCAGATGTAGTCGATGACGATCTCGCTGGGCCCACCGGGGACGTCTGCGATCCGGCGGGCGAGGTCCGTGACGACATAAAGCGCCCCCTTCAACACGCCGAGCAGCAGCAACGGTTGCCCGGCAAAATCGGCCGCGATCCGCCTCGCCAGCCCGGAGATGCTCTCGGCGATCTGCGCCGCCGAGTAGATCTCGCGCGCGATCGTTCCGTCGTACGTCGTCAGAGTCTTCATCTACGTTTGCGGGCCGTCCGCTTCTCCTTCCGTCCCGTGCGCTCGATGCGCAGCGTGAGTCCCTTCTTTATAAAGAATCGGCCGTCGCGGCCGGATTCCATCGCTCGCACGGCAGACTCGACGTGCTCGAAGTCCACATCGGCGAGGCTCGCCTCGGCCGCGATGACCTCGCGCACCCGCTTGCGAAGCGCCGCCCGGGGTGAGTGCGTGCGTTCCCCACCGACGACCTCCGCGGCTCGCGCTACGGCCAAGTCCAGGCCCGGGAAGGCGCCGCGCAGGCTCTGCAGCGCACTTCGGACGGCGTTGCGGCGCAGACGGCCGGCGTCGTTCGTTGGATCGACCGCGTACGGCAGGCCGTTCACATGGCAGTAATACCGCAAATCGGCCTCGCCGACGCGCAGAAGCGGGCGTGCGAGCCCTACGCCCCGTGCCAGACTGCGCCGGGACGGCATGCCGGCGAGCCCAGCCGGCCCGCTGCCGCGAAAGAGCGCCAGGAGCACCGTCTCCGTCTGATCTTCGGCATGGTGCGCCGTGACGACGGCACTCGCCGAGCGTTCGACGGCGATGCCGGTTAAGATTTCGTATCGGCGATCGCGAAGCGTCTCCTCGCTCGCAGCGTCACCCTGCGGTACTGCGACGACGTCGAGATCCAAACCCAGACTCGCGGCGATGCGCATCGCGACGCACTCGTCTTGCCACGCCGACGCCCGAACGCCGTGATTGACGTGCGCGAGCGAGAGCCGCAGCTTCAATCGTCGCGCGGCCGCTGCGAGGATTGCGGCAAGCGCAACGGAGTCTGGGCCTCCGCTGCACGCAACGACGACGCATTCGCCGGGCCGGATCGCGCCGCTCTGCACGACGGCCCGTTCGACCGCGCGCTCGCGATGCACGCCTCTCATCTAAAAGAGCGCAATGCCGAGGGTGTGCGCCGCCTTGCGAAGCGGCTCGTCGAAGGTCGCAAGAGCGAGTTGGAGATCTCGCGCGATACAGAGGTACGACGCATCGTATGCCGTCAATCCGCCCTGCACCGCTAGCGCGAACTCCCGCCCGACGCCTTGGGGCGAGTGAAAGCGCAGCGGAATGGACGCGAGGGTCTCGCACGCCTCCCTCGCGTCGTCGAGTTTCAAACGCTCCATGCTTACCGCATGCGCGAGAACGCTTTGAACTTCATAGAGCCACAGAACCGGAACGTGAGCAACCGAATCGAAGGCTCTTTTGACGGCCGGCTCGGCGGCATCGTGACGTGCGTCGGCGAGAACCCATGACAAGGCGACGCTCGCGTCGAGAACGATCGCCGCTTCCACGTTATTTGCGGTGCCCTTCGTGCGCGAGCGACCGCCACGTCTCCCCCTTTACGAGGACGCTGCCCTTCGTACGATTGCGCAGAGCGCGAGCCCGCAGAGCAACCGCCTCGTACGACGGACGTGCCGGCACGATCCGGGCAACGGGGCGTCCTCGGCGGTGAATCTCGATCTCCTCGCCTCGCTCGACGCGATCGATAAGCGCGGAGAGCTTGGCCTTTGCCTCGGCAAGGCTAAAATGGTCATGCATGATGACTATAGGTTACCATGTGTGACCTGTCGTTGCAAACGCCCGTCACGTTCGCCTGGTCGAGCGCAATGCCGACATCTCCGAGCGGATGGCCGAAGAAACGCCGCCCGTCCGGCACCCACAAGTACCCGAACGCGACGACGAGGAGCGCGACGACGAGGATGCGTCGCCGAGCGGAATCGCGCTCGCGCGGTATCGCTGCCGTCATCGCGCCCTGGTGTGACGCGCGATCTCGCGCTCGACCTCGCGTTTTGCGATGCCCGCGCGTTTGTCCCACAACTTCTTTCCGCGCGCGAGTCCGATCTGCACCTTCACCATCCCACGCGTAAAGTAGAGGCGGAGCGGCACGACGGTCAGGCCCTTCTCCTGCACGCGCTGACGAAGGCGCGCTATTTGCTCGCGATGGAGGAGCAGTTTGCGCGCGCGCCCGGGGTCGACGTTCGAGAAACTCCCCTGCTTATACGGCGGAATATGCATACCGACGAGCCAGGCTTGGCCGTCGCGAAAGCGCACGTAGGCTTCCGCGATGGAGGCGCCGCCATCGCGCACGGACTTTACCTCGGTACCGCGCAGCGCGATGCCGGATTCGAGCGATTCCATGATCTCGTACTCGTGACGCGCGCGCCGGTTCTCCAGCGTCGGCGAGCGGTGCGCGCGCGCCGCCTGCGCGCTCTCTGCCCGCGCTTGCTTCATCTTCACGGCCGCACCATCGTCACGGCGGCGGGTTGCGGCGATCGACCGCATCGCCAACCGCTCCCTGCGAAACGAAATGGCCCTCGCCGTGAAGCAACAGCTTTCCGTCGCCATCGTATACGTCTGCTTCGAGGCCGAGCACCCGTCCGCGCCGCCAGGCGACGCGCCCACGAATCTCGAGCGGTCTCTCGAGCGGCACCGCCCGACGAAAGCGCACGCTCATCGACGCGGTCACGCCGCGATGTCCGGCAAAGCCCGCCGCGTGCGCCATCGCCTCGTCGAGCAGCGAGATCGCGATGCCGCCGTGCGCGATGCCTCGCCACCCTTGGAACTCGGATGCGAGCGCCGTCCGAGCGCGCACGCCTTCGTCGCCGAGATCCTCGAACTCCAGGCGCAGGCCGATCGGATTTTGAGGGCCGCACGCAAAGCAGCGCCCGTCGTCGATCGGCACGTTCGTCTTCGCGCTCATCGGCCCCCGGCGAGGCGCTCCGCCAAATACGCCGGCAGTTTCGCGTCGCGGATCTTCTTCTGTACCTGCGCGATCGGATACGCGTAGCGCACCCATTGCACGCGGTGCGGCGGCTCGAAGAGGACGAAGCAGGCGTTGGGGTTCGCATCGCGCGGCTGGCCGACGCTACCGACGTCGATGATGTAGCGCTTTTGCGGGTCCATGACGAGCTCGCCGCCGTGCTGCGCGTGACGATGCCCGATGCTCCCTTTGCGATCCTGTACCCAGTGCTGCGCGATGTGCGTGTGGCCGACGAAGATGATCGGCGCATCCGTCGCAGCGAACGCAGCCGCAGCTCGCCGCTTATCGAGGATGTATTCGAAGTAGCGCACCGGTGCGCCGTGGACGAAGAGAAACTCCGGAAAGCGCAGTTCGTATCCGAGCGCGTTGAGCCACTGCCGCCCGGAAACGTCGAGAACGCCCTGCGTCCAGCGAATCGCCTCGGCCGCCGCATCGTTGAAGTATTCGATTCCGAAGTTCTCGATCGCGGCGAGATCGTGATTGCCTAGAACCGCGTGCGCGGTGCGCTTCTGAACGATCGCGAGGCACTCGTTCGGGTTCGGACCGTATCCGACGTTGTCGCCGAGCGACACGACGACGTCGTCGGGCAAGACGTGCGCGAGCGCGGCCTCGAGCGATTCGAGATTCGCGTGGATGTCCGAGAGGATCGCGTATCTCACGGCACGACGTGCTCGCGCGGTGCGGCGATCTCGCGAAGCGCGCGAGCGAAGGCCGCGCGCATCTCCGGCGTTCCCGCGCTGACGCGAATGTACCGGTCGAGCGGGGCGACGCCGGGCTTACGAATCCAGACGCCGCGCTCGAGCAGTGCGCTCACGGTCGCTCTCGCGCGATCGGCGTCGCCCATGTCGATGCAGACGAAGTTCGTCCTCGACGGGATCGCGCTCGTGCCGAGCTCGGCAGCGAGCGCGTAATATGCTTCGCTCGCCGCCGCAACCTCGGCTTTGACCCATACGAGATGCTCCTCGTCTTCGAGCGCGGCGAGCGCGCCGATCTGCGCGTTGCGATTGACGCCGTACTGCAGCCGTATGCGTTCGAAGCGTTCGTTGTTGCGCTGGGTCGCGAGCGCGTAGCCGATGCGCGCGCCCGCGAGGCCGTAAGCCTTCGAGAACGTCCGAACGCGGACGAGACGGTCTTCGAAGCGCGCTTCGAGAAGGTCGTCCGTCGGCGCAAAATCGGCGTAGGCCTCGTCGAGAAGCAACAGCGTACCTGCCGGCAGGGATTCGTAGAGCGACGCGATCCGATCGCGTCCGAGAAACGCACCGCTCGGGTTGTCCGGGTTCGCGAGATACACGATCGATGGGCGGACACGCTGCGCGAGATCTGCGAGCGCGTCGAGGTCTACGGTTCCATCGAGCGCATACGGCACCGTCTCAAGGCGTCCACCGTACCCCGCAACGTGATAGGCGAAGGTCGGATACGTTCCGCGAGCGGCCACCGCGACGCCGCCGATCTCCATGAAGGCGCGCACGCAGAGCCCCATGAGATCGTCGATGCCGCTGCCGACGAGAATCTGCTCCACGCTGCAGCGATGCCGCGCCGCGAGCGCCTCGCGCAGATCGTACGAGTCCGGATCGCCGTACCATGCGAGCCGGTCGAGCTGCTCCGCCATCGCCGCAACGGCTCGCGGCGACGGCCCGAACGCGCTCTCGTTCGCGCCGAGACGCACGAGCTCGGGTAGGCCGCGCTCGCGCATGAGCCGCTCCGGCCCGATGAAGGGTGTGTTCGCGGGCAGACCCTCGACCACGCGCGTCGCCTTCATGGCCGGGCGCCCCCGCAGAGGAATCGCCGAACGGCGACTCGCTCGCCTGCTGCGAACGCGCGCTCGGCGACGACGTATCCGCTCGCGCGCGCCGCAATGCTCGTTGCAAACGAATGGAGCGGAAGCGGCTGCGCGCCGCGCTGCGAAAGCGCGACGGGAACGTACCAGGTCCAGCCGGCGCGCGGGGCGATTGCAGCCTCCAAGCGCGCCTCGATCTCGTCGTACGCAATCTGCGTTCCGCAGAGCGCGGCGACGATCGGCGCACCGATCGTCTCGAACATCATGAGCGCGGAGAGCGGATTGCCGGGAAGCCCCACGATCGGCTTCCCGCCCGCGGCCGCGAGCAGCGTCGGCCGCCCCGGGCGAACGCGAAGCCCGTGAACGACGACTCCCGGCTCGCCGAGCGATGCGACGGCGGCCGGAGTGTAATCGCGTTCGCCGACGGACGACCCGCCGGTCACGACGGCGGCGTCGCCTTCATCGAGCGCCTCTTTGAGCGCGTCTTCGAGCGCGCCCTCGACGTCGCGAACGATCGGCGTGTGGCGCACGCGCGCGCCGATCGATTCCAGCGCCGCAGCGAGCGCGTACCGATTCGCATCGCGCACCTCGCCGCCGCGCAAAGGCTGCTGCGGCTCGACGATCTCGTCTCCGCTGGAGATCACGCTGACGATCGGACGTGCGAAGACGGGAACGGACGCAACGCCGAGCGTCGCGAGCACGGCGAGCTCCGGCGCGCCGATGCGTCGTCCCTTGCGGAGAAGCCGCTCGCCCGCGCGCATGTCCGAACCCCGTTCGATCACGTCTGCACCTGCGATGACCGGCTCCTCGATGCAGACGGTTCCGTTTCGTACGCTCGCCGATTCGATGGGCACGACCGCGTCCGCGCCCTGCGGGATGACGCCGCCGGTAGGAATGCGGACGGCTTCTCCCGCCGCTACGGTACCGTGAAAGCGCTCTCCCATTCGAACGTCGCCGGTCACTCGAAGGCGTCCGGGCGTCGAGGCGGCGGCGACGGCGAAGCCGTCCATCGCGCTTCTACGCGTGCTGGGATACTCGGCATCCGCATCGACTTCGCACGCGAGAACGCGCGCTCGCGCTTGCGTCAGCGAAACGCGCTCCTCGGGCGGATCCGCGATCGCGACGCCCGCGAAGAATCGCTCCAGCGCCTGCGCCGGCGGGAGCAAACGCTCTTCGTCGAAAGACCTCGTCATGCTCGACATCGTCGTGATACGCCGCGATCCGGACCGCATTCGGCACTCGCTTCGCCGTCGCGGGCTCGATCCGTCGGTGGTTGACGAGGTTCTGCGTCTCGACGCGGAGTACCGCTCCGCGCTCGCGGAGTGCGAAGGCGCGCAATCCGAGCGCAAATCGCTCTCGGCCGAAATCGCACGCTCCGCCGACAAATCTGCCGCGACGCGGGACCGCCGGCCGCAGCTCGAGCGGCTCGCGCAGCGCGTCGCACTCGCGCAGGAGCGCTCGCGCGCCCTCGCGCCCGATGCCGACGGGTCGCCGCTGCGTGCCCTGCTCGAACAACT
This sequence comes from Candidatus Tyrphobacter sp., assembly GCA_050733755.1. Taxonomy (GTDB): domain Bacteria; phylum Vulcanimicrobiota; class Vulcanimicrobiia; order Vulcanimicrobiales; family Vulcanimicrobiaceae; genus Tyrphobacter. Next base: position 49,215 of record JBOHTS010000035.1, read on the forward strand.
TCCAAACATCCTCGACGAGAGCGTTCCCGACGGCCGCGATGCGAGTGAGAACGTCGTCCTTCGAAGGTGGGGGGAGCCGGCGCAGTTTCCGTTTACGGCGAAGGCGCACTTCGAGCTCGGCGAGCGTCTCGGCGTCCTCGATTTCGAGCGCGCGGCGCGCCTCTCGGGAAGCCGGTTCTCGATTCTCATGGGAAAGGGTGCGCGGCTCGCGCGCGCGCTCGCAGCGTACTTTCTCGATCGCGCTGCGCAGCGCGGATACACGGAGATCGCCCCGCCGTATCTCGTCACGCGCGAAACGATGTGGTCCACCGGTCAGCTGAGCAAGTTTGCCGACGACATGTTTCGCGACGACGGCGCCGGGCTTTTTTTCATTCCGACGGCCGAGGTACCGCTCACGGCGCTTCACGGCGGTGAGATCCTCGATGCTTCGAGCCTGCCGCGCAAGTACGTTGCTTTCACCCCATGCTTTCGCAAAGAGGCCGGCGCTGCGGGAAAGGATACGCGCGGTCTCGTCCGCCAGCATCAGTTCGAGAAGGTCGAGCTCGTCTGGCTCGCCGATCCTCGCGCTTCCCTGCACTCACTCGAGTCGCTCACGCGCGATGCGGAGGCGCTTCTGCAAGAACTGCAGCTCCCGCATCGCGTCGTCGCGCTCTGTGCGGGCGACGTCGGATTCAACGCCGCGAAGACCTACGACGTCGAGGTTTGGCTTCCAAGCGCAAAGCAGTACCGCGAGATCAGCTCCTGTTCGAACTGCACCGATTTCCAAGCGCGAAGGGCGGCGCTGCGTCTGCGACGAGACGGGCAGAGCAAGCCGGAGCCGCTTCACACGCTCAACGGCTCCGCGCTAGCCGTCGGCCGCACGCTCGTCGCCATTTTCGAAAACTTCCAGCGGGCCGATGGGAGCGTCGCCGTTCCCGCAGCGCTCGTGCCCTATGCCGGTTTCGAGTCGATTCCATAGGGACGAGACCGTAACTCCGGGGTCCCGGAGCGCGTTATAATGGCATCATGAAAAGAGGCTGGCCGATCGAAGCGGTAGCGGCTCTAGCGCTGTTGGGGCTCACCTGCGGCGCGCTCGCACAGGCGCAGCCCGTCGCCAACCATTACTACACCGAGCTCTATCGATATCCGGACGGCGGTTTCCCCGTCTCGGCAACGATGGACCTTACCGTGAGCGCCGACGGCTCCATCAGAGGCTACTACCACCCCACCGACGGCGGAGTTCGGCCGGTCTTCGGATCGGTTTCGGGCAGCAAAATCCAGCTTTCGATCGGCGGCGTTCAAGGAGTACAAGTAAACGGAACGCTCGGAGCCGACGGAAAGATCGAAGGCCGTGCTTTCCGGGCATTCGGCCGTGCCCTCTACAGTTTCATAGGACGTCCGATACCCAACGACAACGCACTACCTCGAGTTCACTAGGAAGAGGAATGAAATGAAACGATCGCTTGCACTGTCGCTGTTCGCCGCGCTCGTCATCGCCGTGGGATCGTATGGAGCCGTTGCGGCGCAGGAACCGAGCCAGCACTTCGATGTGCGCATTTGGAACGACATCACGCATGCATATCCGTTCACCGCGACGATGGAGCTCCGCTATCGCGCAGACGGCGTCGTCCGCGGCTTCTACCATCCCGCGGGATTGCCGAGCTTCGTGCCGATCGTCGGAGGCCGAACGGGAGACAGCATCTGGCTCAATATCGGAACGAGCGATCGCTGGACGTTCAACGGCCGCTTTCGCGACGGTAAGATCGTGGGCTCCGCCAGGCGCAGCGGCCGGGTGACGCCGTACTCCTTCGTAGCCACCCCACAGTAAGGGCGTAAGCGTCGCCGGCCGGGGGCCGGCTTGCCGTTGGCGGGTATGAGGGCACGTCCTCGGGTATCCATACGGGCGTGAAGGCTCGAACCTGGGTCCCTATAGGGGCAGCAGTGCTCGCAACGGCTCTGCACGCCTGGGGCAACCCTCACTACGGCTTCTTCCGGGACGAGCTCTACTTCATCGTCTGCGGCCGCCATCCGGCGCTCGGCTACGTCGATCAGCCCCCGCTAACGCCGCTGCTCGCCGCGCTCTCGCAAAGCTTCGGCCAGTCGCTCTTTCTCTTACGGCTCATTCCCGCGCTCTGCGCTGGCCTCGCCGCCTATGTCGCGTGTCTCTTCGCCGAGGAACTCGGCGGCGGAGTCTTCGCGGAGATCCTCACGGCGATCGTCGTCACGCTCGCGCCCGTTCTTGCGGCTAACGAGATGCGTCTCACGCCGGACATGCTCGAGATCGCGCTTTGGCCGCTCATCGCGCTGCTCATGCTTCGCATCGTCAAGGGCGGCTCGTCCAAACTCTGGCTCGCCGTCGGCGCAACCGTGGGTATCGCCGCGTGGAGCAAATATAGCGTCGCGTTCTTCGTCGTCGCGGCGATCGCCGGGCTTCTCCTCACGCCGGCGCGGCGCATTCTGCGTTCGTGGTGGTTTGCGGCCGGCTGTGCCCTTGGCGCGGCCATCGTCATGCCCGACTTCCTTTGGCAGGCAACGCATCACTTTCCGATGCTCGTCGTCCTGCAAAACGACAGCGCGCAGTTCGTCGTAAACGGGCCGCCGTTCATTCTCCAGCAGATTCTCATTATGAATCCGCTTTTCTCCATCGTCTGGATCGCTGGGCTCGTCGTTTTGGCCCGCTCGCAGCAGACGCGGTGGCTCGCATGGGCGTACGCGATCGTGATCGCGTCGATGGCGGCCCTCAATGCGAAGAACTACTACCCGGCTGCGATCTATCCGTACCTCATCGCCGCGGGCGCGACGGTTATCGAGCAGTGGACGAAGTCGCGCACGAGCGTGCGCTGCGCGATCGCCGCCGGAGCGCTGGCGATCTCGATCCCCGCGGTTCCGTTCGTCCTTCCCGTCCTGCCGCTGAAGAACTACATCGCGTACCAAAACGCGGTCGGGCGCGTTCTCCACGTCGACTTCGGCCTTCCGTCCGACCCGCGCAAGACCGTGCCGATTCAATACTACGCGGACATGCTCGGCTGGCCGCAGATGGTCGCAAAGATCGCTTCGGTCTACGAAACGCTCCCGGCATCGGAGCGTCCGCACGTCGCAATCTTTGCGAGCAACTTCGGCGAGGCGAGTGCGATCGACGTCTACGGATCCGCCTTCGGGCTCCCGCGCGCGATCAGCGGAAACAACAACTTCTGGCTGTGGGGCCCGAGAGGCTACACCGGCAACACGGTCATCGAGGTGAATGCGGATCCGGCCAAGGCCCGTCGCATTTTCGCGCGCGTTCGCGTGGCGGCAGTCTTCAGAAGTCCGTATGCGATGTCGTACGAAAACAACGTTCCGATTCTCGTCTGCAGCGGCATACGCGAGCCGCTCGCCGCGCTATGGCCGGATCTTCGCGTGTATGGATACGCACTTCGCACGCGCTCGGACGACTGGGCCGTGCGCTGGCGCCAAGGAAGCTAGCCGCGGGCGCCCGCGTCGTTCCCGCGCAGGAGATGACCGAGGGCGGCGGCTTTGTCGTTCGCCGGCCGTTTCCCGTTGCCGATCTCTCGTACTTCGATCCCATCCTGCTCGTCGACGAGATGGGTCCCGTGCACTACGCACCCGGGGAAGCGATCGGCGCGCCCGACCATCCGCACCGAGGCTTCGAAACGGTGACGTACATCATCGACGGAGCGATGGAGCACGAGGACTCGCACGGCCATACGGGCGTCATTCGCGCCGGCGACGTGCAGTGGATGACGGCCGGGGCCGGCGTCATTCACTCGGAGATGCCGGCGCGCGAGATGGTGCGCGACGGAGGCCTCATGCACGGCTTCCAGATTTGGGTGAACTTGCCGCACGAACGCAAAATGATGCAGCCGCGCTACCAAGAGTATGCGTCGTCGCAGCTCCCGGTCGTCGAGAGCGACGGGCGCTGGGTGCGCGTCATCGCCGGCGCGTTCGAGGGCCGACCGTCGCCGGTCGATACGCTCGTTCCGACGACGATGATTCATCTGCGCCTGCGTTCCGGTACCGATGCGGCGTTCGAGGTCGCGGCGGGATCGAACGCGGTCGTGCACGCGATCGCAGGCTCGGCGGTGGTTGAAGGCAGCGCCGTCGGCGCGCATCATGTCGCGTTACTCGAAGACGCGCCAGCGACGATCCACGTCGAGGCAGGCGATAGCGGCTTCGACGCGTTGCTCATCGCAGGGATGCCCCTGCACGAACCCGTGGCGCGCTACGGCCCGTTCGTCATGAATACCCGCGACGAGATCGCTCAGGCGTTCGAGGATCTGCACGCCGGCCGCTTCGGCGAGATCGCTCGAACCTAGAGGAGCGTGTCGGGTTATGGCCATTTCGGATTCGGTGCCGAGTTTTGTTCGGAGACGAGGCGCGAAGAGGGAGCGAAGCCGTAGCTTCGTGACCGACGAGCAACGCAGTATCCTGGCAAAAAGCAGCCCGAAGACGGATACGTGCCATAACCC
>JBOHTS010000036.1:0-9970 GCA_050733755.1 Candidatus Tyrphobacter sp.
GAAAGCCGAGGCCGAACCACCACGCGATGCGCTCGTCGCCGACGACGATCGTCATCGACGAGAAAATCGTCGCGAGAAACACGAACGCGATCGTCGCTCCGCCCGCGATCCGAAAGGCCGACATCCAAGCCCCCGCGTTCGTAAGCGCCGCAAAGAGCGCCCAAACCCAGACGGCACCGCTTGCGAGCAGCGCGATCAACCCGGGCCACGGGGAACTCTTGCGATAGCGGTAAATCGTTCGCACGGAGGCTGCGGCGCCTCTAGGAGCCCGTCGGGAATACGACAACGCGGCGCTCGGGTTCCTCGCCCTCGGATTCCGTGCGCACGGAGTCGTTCTCTGCCAGCGCGAGGTGGACGATCTTGCGCTCCGACGGGAGCATCGGCTCCAGACGCTGCGCCTTACCTTCGCGAACGCAGCGCTCCTGCGTTGCGCGTGCGAGATCTTTCAAGCGATCGGCGCGCTCCGCGCGGTAGCCTTCGGCGTCGATCGTATAGTAACGCCGGTTCGTGCGCGTGCCGGCATTAATAATGTTGTTGAAGACCGAGTTGAGCGCTTCGAGCGTGTTGCCGCGACGACCGATCAGCGCGGCGAGATCCGGGCCGCTCACCTCGAGATACTCGCCCTCTTCGCGTTCGATGAACCCGATCTCGGCCGGCGCAACCCCCATGCGGTCGAGGATCTCCTTGAGAAGATCGCGCGCGGGCGCGGCCGATTCGGGAACGCCCCGCGCCTGCGAGCGTCGCGGTCGCGTCCGGCGGCCGCCTCCGCCGCGTCCCGGCGTGCGGCCGGGAATCTGCCGGTCGCGCACGTATGACGGTTGCTCTTCGTACTCGTAGTCGTCTTCGTAGATCATCGCTTTCTCTTTCTCTTACGTCGTCGTTTTCGCGTTGCGAGCGTTCCCTGCGCGTCTGGGCTTTCGCTTCCGTTGGTTGCTGCGCCATCCTGCGCGATCGCCGCGGGGCGCTTGGACGCGCCGTTCCCAAGCGCCGCCTGCCTGCCCGCGCCGTCGTCTCCGGCAACGTGCTCGGAGTCGAGCATCGCCAGCGGCTGGTGGTAGCGCCGAAGCATGTACATTTGCTGCGCCATCGTGAACGCGTTGTACGCGAACCAGTAGAGGATCATCGCCGACGGCCACTGCGACCGCCACCCGAAGTACGCGAGCAGCAGCGGTGAGAACATCGCCATCATCCGCTGCATCTGCGCCTGCTGAGCGTCGGTCGAAGGAACGCTCGCGTAACGCATGCTGAAGTACATCGAGCCGGCGTAGAGCGCGAGCAGGATGACGTCTGCTCCCGCGAGATTCGCGCCGATGATGTGCGGAAGATGCGCGGCAAACGTGGGATTCACCCAAAGAAACGTCTGTTTGTCGAAGCAGATCGGATGGAGGAGATGGTGCAGCGGAAAGGTTGAGAACCAATCCGGCATCGAGGCACTTCGGCAGACGGAGTTGGGGACGGGGTGATTGTGGACCGTCTTCGTGATCGTGTCGTTGAGAGCGATCACCCAATAGACGCTGTAGAGGATCGGGAGCTGCACGAGCATCGGCAGGCAGCCGGCGAGCGGATTGACGCCCGCCTCGCGATAGAGCGCCATCGTCTCTTGCTGGATGCGCTGCTGATCGCCCTTGTAGCGCTCCTGGATCGCCTTGATCTTCGGCGCGACGCGCTGCATCGAGAGCATCGCCTTGAACTGCTTGACGTTCAGTGCCCAAAACGCGCCGCGAATGAGCGCGGCGAGGATGACCAAGCTCCAGCCGAGATTTCCGATGACGGCGTTGATGTGTTCGACGACCAGCCAGATGAATGCGACGAACGGATCGAGCCACGAGGCGAGCAGCAGATGCAACGTCTAGCGAACCTCTCCGCGCGCCTGCAGCGAGCGTTGCGGCGCCGGGACGGGATCGACGCCGCCCGGATGCCAGGGATGGCAGCGCGCGAGCCTGCGCACCGCGAGCCAAACGCCCGCAGCGACGCCGTGAACGGCGATGGCATCGAGCGCGTATTGCGAGCAGCTTGGATAGAAGCGGCAGGCCGGCGGCAAGAGCGGAGAGACCAACGTTTGGTACAGGCGTATGAGCGCCACGAGGAAGCTGCGTATCATCGGGGTGAGGAGAGTGCTTCGAGCGCAGAGCGCAAATCGCTGCGAAGCCGCTGAAAATCGGCGGTCGCGGCCGCCGGCTTCGCGACGACGAGCAACGTCCGCGGCTGCGCGCGAAGGAGCAGCTCGTGCAGCGCGGAGCCGATTCTGCGGCGGACGGCGTTCCGTACGACGGCCTTTCCGACTGCCGTCGTCACCGTGATCCCCGCGCGCCATCGCCGCTCCCCTCGAAAGGGGGCGAGGTACAACGCGAGCGTCGGGCGGGAGAGAATCTTGCCCCTCCGGCGCACGACCGCGAACTCCGAGCGGCGGCGGAGGGTCGCGTAGGACCGCATCAGACCGTCAGGCGATGACGGCCCTTCTTGCGCCGGCGCGCCAGAACTCGGCGTCCGTTCTTCGTCCGCATCCGCTCGAGGAAGCCATGAACCCGCTTGCGGCGGCGGTTATGCGGTTGGTACGTCCGCTTCATATCGCAAAGAGAACTCCTGTTGGGCTGCGCAAGTATAGCGGCCGGGCCCGCCGGGCGTCAAGCACCGCCGCACGAGCTGGGCAAGCGTGTCCGGTACAAGAGACGGACCCTACTCGACGCCCGCTCGCTGCGTTGCGACGAAAGCGCCAACCTGCGCTCTCGAGCGAACCCCGAGCTTTTCGAATATCGACGCGACGTGCTTCTCGACGGTCTTTCTGCTGATGCCGCACCGTAGCGCGATGCTCGCATTCGAAGCGCCGTCGGCTACGAGCTCCGCCACGGCTCGTTCCCGCGGCGAGAGCAACGACCTCGGCGCTGCCGGAGCGCGACCGCCCGAGAGCAGCGCGCTCCACCGCCGCCATTCACCGGGAGCACCCATCGCGTCGAACCGCGCGCGCGCGCTTTCAACCTCTCCTTCGCACAGCACGGCGATCGCCGCGAGAAGATTCCATCCGATGTCGTCGTATGCGGCGCGGGCGCCGGTGCCGAGGCGCAGCGCCGTTGCCGCGTCGCCGCGACGCGCGGCGAAGATGGCACGCACGAGCGCCATCGTTGCGGCTGCCGGACGCGTCGTTTCGCCGAAGACGCGCAACGCGGCCTCGACGATCGCCCCTTCGTCGCCGGCGTCGACGAGCGAAGCGGCGATCGGAAGCGTCGCCGCAGCGGCGTACGATCCGGAGAGCGTCGCGACGCCTTCGAGCGCGATCTCGCGAGCGCGTTCGCGGTGGCCGCCGGCGTGCGCGAGAAGCGCGGACACCGCGCTGATCTTTTGCCATTGATCCGACGACGCGTCGCCGCTTTCTCTCTCCGCGCGGTCCGCGTCGAACGTTCGCGTCGCCGCGTGGACGTCGCCGCGCGCCAACGCCACGAGTGGCGCGACGAAGGTCGCCTCCGCACGAATCGATTCGATTTCCAGCTCGAGCGCTTCGTCGACGTCGCGGCGCGCGTCGATCGCGCGTCCGCAGACGTACGCGATGTAGGCGCGCACGAACAGCGCGTGCGCGAGCGCCGTTCCGAAGCGCCAGCGGCGCGCGACGTCGACGGCTTCATCGATCTCGTCCCTGGCGCGCTTCGTCGCTCCCAAGCCGAACGCGCAGGTTGCGACGTTGATTCGCGACGACGCGTCCGTCGCGACGCGAACGTCCGCCGAGGCATCGGCGGCCTGCAAGCAGAGCGCGGTCTCGTTTCGCCGGTAGTAGACGACCATGCGAACGGTCCAGAAGACGGTCCGCAACTGCGGCGGAAGCGGAAGCCGAAGGTCGACGTCCTCGATCGCAGCGAGTGCGGCATCGATCTCGCCGGCGAAGACGAGAAACTGCGCGCGCACGATGCGCAGCCGCGCGAGAAGCACGCCGTCGACGCGCCGGCCGAACGACGCTTGCGCGTCGGCTAAGAAGCGCGCCACTTTGGCAAAGCTCTCGCCTGCGTTGCTGCGCTCGACCGCGAGGAACGGGACGACGCCGGCCGCGCCGTTTTCGTCTCCCAGTGCGCGAAAGAGATCGAACGCGGTCGCGTACCGTTCGGTCGCGCGTGCAGAACGCCCGGCGGCGCGCTCGGCGTGTCCGATCTTGCAGAGCAGCGACGCTCGCCCCTCGTTCGATGACGCCACGTCGAGCGCACGCTCGAAGTGGAGCCTCGCGTCGTCGTACGAGGTGAGGGCGAAGGCCGTATCCCCCGCTCGCTCGCTGTACTCGCGCACCTTCGCGCGATTACCCGCTTCCCACCAGTGATACGCGAGCGCCTCGACGTTGCGGTCGTCCTCGCAAACGCTTTCGAGAACGATTGCCGCTCTCTCGTGCGTCAGGGCGCACTGCGCATCGAGCATTCCCCGCAGGATCGCCTCTCGCGTGAGCGCGTGCCGAAAGCGCAGCGGCAGGGGGCGATCGCGCAACTCTACGAGCAGGCCGGCGTCGCGCGCCGCGGCCAGCGCGCCGATCACCAAACTCGGCGGCTCTTCGATGACGCGGGCGAGGAGCGCGGGATCGACGCGTTCGCCAAGGACCGCGGCCTGCTGCAAGACGCGCTGTGCGGAGTCGGGCAAGCGCCGGCGAGTCTCGTCGACGAGCGCGTCGATCGATCTCGGCACGAGTTGCACGGCATCCGGCCCGCGCGCGAACGTCGCGCAAGATCTCTTCGGCGAAGAGCGGATTGCCCTCGGCACGGCTCACGAGCTGCGCGATCGCGCCTTCGGTCAACTCCCGCGATGCGTCGTTCTCGAGCACGAGCGCGCGCATCTGCGCGCCCGACAGAGGCTTCAGCATCAAGAACGAGGTCGCCGGTTCGCGGCGAAGACGCTCGATCGTCGCTTGCGCGCCCTCCGAAAGCGGTTCGCCGTCGCGGAGCGTTGCGACGATGAAGAGCCGCATCGTACGGACGCGCGCGGCGAGGTACGCGAGAAGTTCGAGCGTCGCTCGGTCGGCCCACTGTAAATCTTCGATCGCAACGATCGCCGCGCGCCTCGACGTTGCGTCCCACAAGAACCGCGATATCGCGGCGAAGAGTCCGGCTTTACCAAGGCTATCGTCGCGCGGGGTGCGCGTCTGTCCCGGTGCGAGATACGCAACGGCCTGCGCGGCGACGTCGCCCACACCGGCCTCGCCTGCGGACGCTGCGAGCGCGGAGATGACGGCGCGCCACGGGCCTAGCGTACGCGCCGCATATGCGAGGCACTCCGTGCGGATGACGCGTGGAGTCCGACCCGCCGGAACGCCGTCGAGAAAGCGCTGCACGAGGCTCGACTTGCCGATGCCGGCCTCGCCGGTGATGACGACGGCGGATCCGGAAGCGCGCGCAGCCATGCGCCGATGCGTTGCCAGCGCTGCAAGCTCGTCTTCGCGCGCAAAGAATCGTCGCGCGCGCCGCGACGGCTCGATCATCGCCGGTTCTTCGAACGGTCGATACGGGTTTACCCCCATACCCGCAGGCTCGGGCTCCGCCTATTCTTCGGAAGTATGAGACGAGAGATGCTGCCCTTTGCCGCCCTTGCGCTTGCTGCCGCGTTCGTCGCGTGCTCCGCAACGCGAGCAACGCTCCCCGGAACGCCTAGGTCGGCCTCGCTGCCGGCGGCCCTTGCAACCGCGTGCGTGAACGCGGACGTGGCGAGTGAAACGGCGCCAATGCCGGCAGCGGGTGGTGTCGGCGGCTCTCTTTCGATCGGCCCCGTCCCGCAGGTTGCAGCGGGATGCCCGCTCACGATCGAGGTCGCGACGGGCGCCGACGCGACGCTCGAGATCGTCGTGCAAAGCGCCAGTCGCGGGGTGGCGGCGCAGGCCGACGCGCAGCCGACGGCGCCGCCGCCGCTCCTCCAGATCCAGCTGAGCACGCAGTCGACGACGGCGATCGGACTGACGGGCGTTACCTTCACGTTTCCGGCGAGCGTCCCGCCGGGAACGTATCCGGTTACCGTCACGCAAAGAGTACTCGGCGGCAACGATTTCACCGACGTCGAGAACTTTACGCTGACGGTCAACGCAAACGGCACGGCGACGCTGGACAGCGTCAACGTCCCGATTGGGAATCAGAACGTCTCCGTGCTTCTCACGGTGTATCCGCACGGGACGGTTCTCGCGACGCCTACGCCCTCGCCAACCGCGACGCCGGCGGCAACCGCTTCACCAACCGCAAAGCCCACCGCAACGCCGACGCCCCTTCCGACGGCAACGCCGACGCCCGCTCCGACGGCAACGCCGACGCCCGTTCCGACGGCAACGCCGACGCCGCTCGCCGGTTGCGAGACCGATCCTTCGCACCTCACCGTGTGCGGCACGTATCAGGCGACGGGCACGTACGACGGCGGCTCCAATGCGGGCCAACCTGCTACGTCGTCGGGAACGCTAACCGAAGGAGCCAACAGCGATCAGGTGACGCTTCCGGGGTTCTACTTCACAGGAACCGTGGTCGTTACGCTGCCGAACTACGATCCTGGTAATCCGCAAAAGCTCGTCGCGGGAGACGCGAACTGCGCCAACATCGATATCGAACAGAGCGGACCCAACGGCGATACGTACACCTTTAGCTTCCAGGCCGATGGAAATCAGTACGACTTCCCGCCCGGCCAAGGCTGCGGATTCTACGTGGAGCCCGCCGTGGAGACTAACCTCGAGCCCGACGACTACTTCATCCTCGAGTACGGCTATGGCAACGGCTCGACGTACGTCGTCCGAGCGAAGCCCCACCGTCCTTGAGCGGCACGCTCGAGAGCCGCTTCTCGGGTACTGTCCTAGTTTGAATTTGCGCCTAGCAATCGCCCTCGAAACCATGCTACTCTGGGGCTACGATGCCAAAACGCTCAAGCAAGCCACGCTCTTTCGATCCGAACGTCCTCGCGGCTCGGATCGTGGCCGCGTCTACGGACGAGGAGCCTTCGGGTACGAAGCGCCCTAAGGCCAAGAAGAACCCCCACGCGGTCGCGCTGGGGCGTAAAGGGGGTAAGGTTGGCGGGAAAGCGCGGGCCAAGGCGCTCACAGCCGAGGAGCGCACCGAGATCGCAAGAGCCGCCGCCCGGGCCCGCTGGAAGAAGAAACGGTAAAGCAGCGCTTTGGGCCAATAGCCCTACTTGACGAGGACCCTACGGTTGTAGTAACAAGTATTACCCATAGGTAATATAGTGAGGTTGGAGGCCGTTTGCCCGAAGGCGCTCGCCCGGTCGCGTGGCTTCGTATCGAGAGCCATGATGCGGAGGACGATGTGAAGTCGCTGCCCATCGGCCCGCGTGCGAAGGCACTAGTCATTCTGGAGAGACTTTCGATGGTTCCGCGCTCCCAGCTGCGACTCAAGAAAACGCACGTCGATGGTATCTGGGAGAAGAAAAGCGACCTACCGGAGGGCGGTCTAAGGCTGTTGTTTGTCTATGGGAAAACGGAGTTATGGTGCATTGGAGGGTTCGTGAAGAGCAACGATCGCGAGGGCGACCGCCTTCTAAGAAGGCGTTACGCCCTAATCGCAAGGGTTGCATCTAGGCTCTAGGAGGTTTAAGGACATGGGCAAGCCTGCCAACAAGACGGTATTGGATACGATCCGCGAGTATCGGGAAAGCCCCGAACATGCGGAGTCGATCCGTACTGCCGAGATCGAACTTGATCTGTGCGACAAGATGACCGAGCTTCGCAACGACGCTGGCCTGACGCAGGCACAACTGGCCGAGGATACGGGAGTCACTCAGGGCTATATCGCCAAGCTTGAGAATGGAGCCTACGACAGGTGCGGCATAGGCACGTTGCGCAGGTTCGCGCTCGCGCTCGGATACGATGTCGATCTTGAGCACCTGTTTACTCCGTGCGAAGGGTTTAAGTGGCCTAACCAGATCACCATGGCTCATACGGCTGACATAGTCTCGTATAAGAATGGACTCGAAGGATTCACGACTTTCTTGTCTGGCACTTGCGACGATACGGCCGCTAAACTAGTTGCGTGAGGCAATAGATATGTCCGGCGAACCCGCCGCGCCCACGGAGCCCGGAGTCCTCGAAGTCGAAAGCGGAGATTCCGCGTCGGAAGACTTCAAGAACCTGGGGGAGATCATCAATAGTCTCCTAAACGAGGCGACTCTTTCGCGCGTGAGGCACCGTGCGCTATTGGCGGTACTAATGGGCGGAAAGCCTTTTACTTGGCAAGAGTACACGTCCAGCTACGAGCGCATTCTGGGCGAAGACGGCGAGGGAATATTCATGTCGCTTGCGCTCAAGGACGAGGCGTTCAGGAAACGGTACGACGCCTGGCGCCAAGCTGACCTGAAGAAGTACGGATACATCCTAAAGAAACGCGCCGACTAAGGGCGCTAGCATTAGATGCTTGACCGTTACTGCAGGCTGTGTTATGCTTGAGCGGTCATGAACCGCCTGCCGCTCGAACTCCGAGTCCGCGTCCTCTCCGCCCTGGTCGAGGGAAACTCGATCCGGGCCACGGCGCGCATGGTCGGCGTTTCCAAGGACACCGTTCAGAAGCTCCTTGAGGACGTAGGCGCTGCGTGCGAGCTGTACCACGACGAGAACGTCCGCGACCTCAGCGTCATGCTGATCCAATGCGATGAGATATGGACGTTCTGCAAGGCCAAAGAATCGAATATCAAGCCTGCTAAGAAGCGCGAAACCATTGGCGACATGTGGACCTGGACCGCGATGGATTCGCAGCGCAAGCTCGTCATAACGTGGACGCTCGGTAAGCGCACTCCGCGTTTTGCTCGTCGCTTCATGGAGGACCTATCCGGCCGCGTCAAGACCATCGTGCAGATTTCAACGGATGGCTTTGGGTGCTACAAGGAGCAGATACAGCGGTACTTTGGCAAGCGCGCTGACTACGGGATGGACGTGAAGACCTACGGGCGCGATATGGAAACAGTCGAGACGCGCTACAGCCCGCCGAAGGTCATCGAACGCCGTCTAATCCGCGTTCTCGGCGTGCCGGACGAACGGTATATTTCAACGTCGCATATCGAGCGGCAGAACCTTACCATGCGTATGTCGATGCGCCGCTTCACGCGCTTGACCAACGGCTTCTCGAAGAAGATGGCGAACCTGCAATGCGCGCTCGCGTTGCATTATATGCACTATAACTTCTGCCGCGTTCATTCGACGCTCAAGACGACGCCCGCCATTGCGTCGAACCTCACGGATCGCATCTGGACGCTGCATGATCTTGCGAACCTGCCGGACCTCATGCGAGGCGAAGCAGCAGCCTAAGCGGGTTGGTCCTGATCTAGGATTTTCCAGCCCCAACCCCAACCGCCGCGTAAGCCGTAGATGGTGCTAGGCGTTACGACCACGATGTAATAGAACCAAGTCGCAATGTTAGCGGCGAGCGGATACGTGTAACTCGATTGTCCGTCGGGGGCGACGGTCGTGAACCAATAAACCGGCACCCAATGCCAGAACCAAAGACCGACCGTGAGATTGACAGCCGCTACTACGGCCGCCGCTAAGAATCCGCACGGTAAGGCGATAAGGGCCTTACTTGCCGTTTTCATGAACCGAACTTCGGCACTCTACATACCCCTCCCTCAAAAGGGAGCACTGCCAACAAGCGGCCTAATGCTCTCGTTCCGGCGGTTGAGCGCCCTGTTCTGGAAGCGACCACTTTGGCGGCTCCCAATCCGCGAGATTCCCCGTCCTGTGACTGACATAGTATTCAGGATTGAAGCCGACCCGTTCGCCCTTCTCGTTTTCGATGATGATGGAATGAGGCAGCCCCGCCGGCCTTCGCAGGGTCAGGTAGTGCTCCACCATTTCAAGCGCGCGCTTATACGCCGCCTCATCGTCAAAGTCAAGGGTATAGGCCCCCAGGGTAGTGGTCCATTTTGAATCCGGGGCTCCTACTTCCGAGCTTCTAGGTACTTTTTGAAGCGGGGGTCCTTGCGCGGAAGCGAGAGCCCCCTATCGCCTGGATGCCTAACCGGAGCGTCCCGAATG
>JBOHTS010000037.1:0-6374 GCA_050733755.1 Candidatus Tyrphobacter sp.
CGCCGACGAGCCTGCTGCCCGACGCCTGCGCGGCCGCCGGAATCACGTACGAGGCCATGGTCGGGCGCCTCGTCGCCTTCGCGCTCGATAGACGGTAGCCAGAACAAAGAAGTCTAATAAATACTAATGGGCGATGACTAGCGTCACGTTCGCCGAGCTTCTCGCGACTGAGACCTTCGTGCTCCTATTGCTCAACATACTGATCTTTAGGAACGCAAAATCAACCGCAATGAAAGGCCTCGGCGTAGGGCTCGCACTGCTGGCGTTCGTCACGAGCCTCGTCGTCCTGTTGTTGCGGGCTCTGATAGGGCCGAAATGAGAGCCATCTATAAGGATCGTCCTGCGTATCGCCTTGGCGCCGTCGCTCCGCGCCGTTGCGGATCTCCCGGACGGCGCGAGAGGTCATGCCGGCTCTCGCGACCTTCATACTGAGCACGGCGATTCATCTTGTCTTCATCGACTTAGACACCCCACGTTCGACTTCATCATCAAGGGAAAACCCGAGCACTGAACGGACGTCCGTAGGCGGTGATCCGTGGCGGGCGCCCGCAAGAACACGCTCCTGCGGGCACCCGTGCCATGAGCGGTTAGATCGCCGAGGCTCTACCTGATGTAGAGATCTCCGCTGCCGTTTGGATCGGCCATCGCCGGGAGGCGGCGCGGCCCCGAACACGTAATGGAGCTATATCCTACTTTGACGTGCACGCGCGCCGTTTTGCCGCCGATGACGTCATCGACCGCGCAACCATTGGTGAGCCCGGGGATGCGCGTCTTCACGACGTAGCGTCCCTGCTGGAGCGCCGCCTTCGAAAAGAAGCCGCGCCGGTGTGAAGATACATCACCCTGTAGTCACCGGGCCGTACCACCGTTGCACGAGAGAGGAGCACTCGCACATGTGCCATTGGCTGGCCCGCCGGTAGGTCGGTGACGCGACCCGAGATTCCGTCGTAATCTCTCGCGAGCGCGGGCCCCGAGCATGCCGGCGATTGCTCTAGCCCGGGCGTTCCCTAACGACTCTCGAACATAAAGCGGTCGTCGTGCTCGAGCATGTCGATCAGCGGCATCTCGTGCGGAAGTGAGAGAGCGGTAATCGACGGATAACGCGCCATGAAATCGGGATCGTCGACGCGATCGGCGATGCGCCGCTTACGGAGAAACGCGTTGATCTCGTCGTACTTCGACGGGTCGCTGTGCGCTCTCACCCAATCCGCCACCTCGTCGTCGGTCTTTGCGTTGGCAACGGCGTCGCGAAGAGCCGATTCCTCGATGCCGAGCTGCTCGAGCATGATCGCCGAAAAGCCCCGAATATAATACGGTCCGACGTTTCCGCCCGGCAAGGACGCGCGCAGCTTGTCGATCGTGCGCGGCAGCATGATGAGACCGGCGAGGCGAACGCTCGGACTTCGCGGCGGATGCTTCGTAAGGTCGAGTGGCTCCATGACGGACGCTTTCGCGAAGGGGAGAGCGGGTCATCCTTGAAGCGCGCTGGATGGCATCGCAGCGGCGCGCGACGATCTCGCGTAAGACGAAGGAGACGGCTATTGAGATGACGGTCGAACTCGACGGGGGTTCGACGCAGATTTCGACGGGGGTCGACTTCTTCGATCACATGCTTGAAGCGCTCGCCAAGCACGCCGGCATCGGCCTGCGGATCGCCGCCAAGGGCGACGGCATGGACAACCACCACCTCATCGAGGACGTCGGCATTGCGCTGGGCAGCGCGATTCACGAAGCGCTCGGCGACAAGCGCGGCGTCGCGCGATACGGGTCGGTTATGGTGCCGCTCGACGACGCGCTCGTCGCGGCGAGCGTCGATCTTGCCGGCCGCGCGTACTTGAACTTCCGCATCTCGTTCCTGCGCGAGGACCTCGGTGAGATGCCCACCGAGATGGTCGGCGAGTTCTTCCGCGCGCTGACCGACAACGCAAAGATGACGCTCCATCTCGTGCAGATGAACGGCCACGTCGCGCACCATCTCTGCGAGGCCGCGTTCAAGGCATTCGCGCGTGCGTTCTCACAAGCGAAAGCGATCTCCGGCGACGAGGTTCCGTCCACGAAGGGTGTTCTCGAATAGCGCGCGGCTCGGTCGCCGTCGTCGACTACGGCGGCGGGAACGTTGGGTCGCTGCTCGCTTCGCTCGGGCGGCGCGGCGTGCGCGCGACGTTCGCGAGCGATCCGCGGGAGGTGCGCGGCGCGGATGCGGTCATTCTTCCCGGTGACGGTGCCTTCGGAGCGACGATGCAAGCGCTTCGCGAGCGTGGCCTCGACGCCGCACTCAAAGACGTGATCGATAGCGGACGCGCGCTGCTCGGTATCTGCGTGGGGATGCAGCTTCTCTTCGAGTCTTCGACGGAGTTCGGGGGCGAAAGCGGATTCGGCGTCCTGCATGGCCGAGTGGATCGCTTCACCGGCGCGCCGCGCGTTCCGCACGTCGGCTGGAATCGGCTCGAGATCGTCGCGCTGCATCCGCTCGTCGAGGGAATCGAAGACGGCGCGTACGTCTACTTTCTCCATTCGTATTGCGCGCCGGTCGGAGTCGAAACGGTCGCCGCGACGACGCACGGTCAGCGGTTCGCAGCGGTCGTAGCGGCGGGAAACGTCATGGGAACGCAGTTCCATCCCGAGAAGAGCCAGCGGACGGGTGCGATGGTGCTGGACAACTTCATCGCGCTGGCGAAGAGGGCGCGATGATCGTCATTCCGGCCATCGACCTTGCGGGCGGGGTCTGCGTTCGCATGGAGGCGGGGGACATGTCGACGGCGACCGTCTACGACCGCGACCCGGTCGCGCGCGCACAGCGATTCGTCGACGCGGGCGCGCAGCGTCTGCACGTCGTCGATCTCGACGGTGCATTCGGCTCGGGCGAGAACGCACGCGCGCTCGAGCGCATCTGCGCGGCCGCACCCGTGCCGGTGCAGACCGGCGGGGGCATTCGGACGCTCGAGACGGCGCGCGCGAGGCTCGAGACCGGCGCGAGCGAGGTCATCCTTGGAACGGTGCTCGTCGAGGAAGAGCGCGCGGCGCGCAACATCATCGGAAGCCTCGGTGCGCGCGTTATCGCCGCGATCGACGCGCGCGGCAGCGAGATCGCGACGCACGGCTGGACGGAGCGCACGCCCGTCGATCGCGACGCGCTCGTGCGTCGGGTCACGCAGTGGGGCGTGACGCGCGTCATCTTCACCGAGATTCGCCACGATGGTATGGGGCTCGGATACGATCTCGCCGCGCTGCGTGCCGTCGCGGGCGCCGCACCCGTGACGGTGACGGCAAGCGGCGGTGCGAGAACGCTGGAGGACCTGCGAGCGCTACGCGCGGCGGAGATTCCCGCCGTCGATTCGTGCATCGTCGGGAGCGCGCTCTACAAGGGCACGATCGAACTCAGAGACGCGATCGAAGCGGTCGCGTAACCCTTAGTCGCCGAGGTATTTCCGGGGAAGGCTCTCGGGCAGCCGCGCGACGATCTCGTAAGCGATCGTCTGCGCCCATTGCGCCCAGTCGTCGGCGCCGACCCGCTCTTCTTCTTGTTTGCCGATGAGGGTAACGGCGCTTCCCGCGCGCGCGGCGGCCGCCGCCGAGACGTCGAGCGTCGTCGTATTCATCGCGACCCGACCGACGATCGGGCAGCGCACGCCTTCGACGAGAAATGCACCGCGATTTCCAAGCGCGCGTGGGATGCCGTCGGCGTAGCCGAGCGGCACGACGCCGATCGCCGTCGGCGCCTGCGCGACGAACGTGTTTCCGTAACCGACCGGCTCGCCGGCTGCGATCGTGCGCGTCACCACGAGCGAAGAGTGCATCGAGAGCGCCGGCTCGAGCGCGAGGGCCTCTTTCCCCATCGCTTCGCGCGTCGCCGCCGATGGCCAGAGCCCGTAGAGCGCGATGCCGAAGCGGCAGAGGTCGAGGCGGGTCTGCGGCCAGAGCATCGCCGCTGCGGATGCCGCGATGTGTCGCAGCGGCTCCGCGGCGCGTCTCTTCATGACCGGCTCGCTCTGCGCGACCGCGCGCTCGAAACGCGCGAGCTGCTCCATCGTGTACGGCGAGTCGATCTCTTCCGCGGATGAGAGATGCGAGAAAATCCCTGCAATGCGCACCTCCGGCACGCGCAAGTAGTCTTCGATCGCATCGACGACGTCGGCCGGCTCCAAGCCGAAGCGGTTGAGTCCGGTGTTGACTTTGACGTGAACGCGAAGCGTCGTCGAGCGCTTGCGCGCCGCTGCGGCCGCGTCGCGAAAGAAACTGCGCGTGTCCCAGAGCGCGATCTCCGCGTCTGCGGCGAGCGCAGCGTCGAGCGAGTCCGGCGGCACGGGCCCGAGCACGAGGATGGGTCCGCGTACGCCGGCGTCGCGCAGCGCGGCGGCTTCCTCGACGCAGTAGACGCAGAGATAGCGCGCGAACGGTTCCAGCGCGAGTCCAGTTTTTGCAATCCCATGACCGTACGCGTTGCTCTTGAGCACGAAAGCGGCGCGCTGCGCGCCGACGAGGCGGGCAAGGGCCTCCGCATTGTTTCGCATCGCGCGAAGTGAGATCCGAATCTCGCCAAGCACTCTATCGCGCTTTCGACCAGAGCGGCGATGGGACCTAACGCTCGTCTAAGGCGCCCTGAAGGTTGAAGCCGCAGAATAGCAAGGTGGTGCACGGTCGAAGGGCGTTCGATCCGGCCGACGCGGTCATTTGGGTCGCTGCGGCGCTTCTTGCTTTGCTCTGCGGAGCCGGCGGCGGCTTCTTCTTGTGGTCGGTCTTCGCGGGCGTCGGCGCGCCGACGGAAGCCCGCGCGATCGTCTACGTAGCCGCGATCGCCGTCGGTGCGATCGCCTTCCGGCGCAGCCTCCACCTGCGGCTCTGCCTCATGCTCGCAGCCGCCTCGCTGGTCGTCAGCTTCGCCCTCGGCTCGTCGCTGTGGGCTCCGCTCTTCGGCGGCTAGAACTCACGCGAGGAGTCCCGCGCCGATTCCGGTAGCCTTGCACGTAACCGAGCCACCGCCCACGTAAGGCGAGCTTCGTCACCCTGGTATTGCTTTTTGAGCCTCTTGCGACTTGCGATAGATGGGCTTCGTCGCAGAGGAACACAGTCGCAGCTGGATCATGTATGTGTAACCGACGTTCAAGTAGAATTCGTTGTACTCGAGTGGGATCGTGCACGAGGTTGTACCGCAACGCCGCAATGCTCAGTCCGTCCAGCGCTGCGGCGCTCATGAATAGAACCGCGACGAGAGAGCCGTATACGTGGATTGTCCAAAGCAAGGGTGCGAAACCGAACAGCAGCGATGCCAGCGATAGACAAAATGCGACGCAGACGACGAGAATAATGATGACGTCCCTTAAAATGCTGTAAAAGACCGGTGGCGAGGAGCCACCGTTTCGGTTCGGAAGATTGATTTGTGCAAACTTCTCAACCGAAAGGACGAAACGGTGGCTGATTACGATGTTACCCTATCCGAGTCGATGATGCCAGACCTCCTGCAGCGCCCGAACGCTCTGGCTCAGCTCGTGGAGAGCGTGATCCAGCAGGTGCTCGAGGCGTAGGTTACCGAGCATGTGGGTGCCGATCGCTATGAGCGCACCGACGAGCGCTCCGGGTACCGCAACGGTTATCGCGAGCGCCCGCTCTACACGCGAGTCGGTCCGCTGACGTTGCGCGTTCCGCAGACTCGGGAAGGTGGCTTCTCGAGCGACATCTTTTCGCGCTATCGGCGCGGTGAGCAGGCCTTCGTGCTGGGACTCATGGAGATGGTGGTCAATGGCGTTTCGACTCGTAAGGTCGCCGAGATCACCGAGGCGCTGTGCGGCACGTCGTTTTCGAAGTCGACGCGCCACTCGCTAAGGCGCGCCTCGCGGTCGCGGTCGAGTTTTGCTTTCCAACCGTCGAAAGAGCCCCCGGCATCGTAGTGTTGGCCGAAGCTCTCGCAGGAGCAAGGGTCATTGTCGTGGCGTTGCGTTTCGGAGCGTCGGCGAAGCTCCTCGATGATCTCCAGCTTGTGCGCGGCGAGCTCCGGCTTCATCTCCTCAACGGCGGCGGCGGGGCCGCGAATGACGAGCTGATCGTTACCGCGAGCGTCGATCGTTAAGCCCCTCTCGCGTGAACGTCGCAGAACCTCGACGGCTATCATAGCTCGACCTCGGCGACCTCTACTTCGTCTGGCCCTTCCGCGGGGGGCGCAACGAGCGCAACATCCGCAACATCCCTTATTTCATGCGGGTTTCCGCGTTGCGCTTCGTCCGCCTGTTGCGGATCATTGGCCGCAACGACTCCGGACTGGCCGCTGCCGTGTTGCGGCTCGTTGTGGTCGTGTGGCGCTTCCGTGCTCGCTGCTCCGTCGGTTTGATGGCCTTGTGGCGCTCGTTGCGCTTGTTGCGGACTTCCGGAGGGTGAAGGGG
>JBOHTS010000038.1:0-1221 GCA_050733755.1 Candidatus Tyrphobacter sp.
ATCGTATGTTCGGTTCTCCTTGATGATATAGATGACGTGCGTGATGGGTCCGTCCGGCCGAACGATGGTGTGCGCTGGCGCCATCCAGTCCTGCGACGCATTCTGGATAACCTGCGCGGTGTCGAGCGCATGCGCGTTGAGGATTCTGATCGAGCCGCGCAGGCTTGCGCCGGTGTAGCCGACGTGCGGACCGCGCCCGTAGGGATCGTAGTTCGGATTCGCCGGGCTCGACTCGCCGTCCGCGTCGCTCACGTAGAGCCTGCCGTTTGCCGCGAGCGCGACTCCCGACGGATACCAGCCCACGGGCATTCGCCCGAGCAGACGCCTGTCTCGAACGACGGCGATCGCGTTCTCCTGACCGAGGCTCACGTAGACGTTGCGCGCGCCGATCGCAATTGCGTTCGGCGATGCGCCGTATCCGCTCGTGCGGCCGGCGTGCAGCGAAAGATCGACGTCTGCGATGCGGCGCCGGGAGCGCAGGTCTACGATGCCGAGGGCGTCGTCATCGCTCTCGGCGACGTACAGCAGCGAACCATCTTTGGAGAGTGCGAGTGCCGCCGGATGCAAGCCGACGTCGATGAAGCGCACGGCGCCGTCGCTAACCTTCACCGCAGCGACGCGACGTTCTCCTCGCAGCGCGACGTAGACGAAAGAGCCGTCGCGTGCGAATACGACGTCGTCCGGATGGATTCCGACGCGAACCGTCCGCAGAAGTGCGCCGGAACGCAGTGCCACGATGGTGAGACTCGACGTGAAATCGTCGCTGACCGCTGCATACTTGCGATCCGGCGAGATCGCGACCTGCGCCGGCCAGGAGCCCTTGGCAACGGCGATGCGCGAAACGGTGCCGTTCGAAACGTCGACGTTCTCGATGCAGTCGTCGTTTGCGCCGGCGACGAGCACGTGCGATCCGTCGAGCCAAACGGGTCTCCCGAACGCCCCGGCAAGCGCGATGCTGAGCCGCTGCGCCAGCGTACGTGCGTCGAGGATTAGGAGCGCGGGCGGGGCATCGCCGGAATCGACGACGGCGAGGCGGCTGCCGTTGGGTGAGAGTGCGATGCCTTGTGGGAAGAGTCCGACGGTGTGAACGATGCCGGTCGGCTTCGAGATGCGCCATCCCGTCGGCAGCCAGATCGAGGTCGTCGGCGCTGCGGCACCGGAAAGCGCGAAGATCGCGGCGACGGCAGCGAGTGTCGTAAGCGAGCGCAGCATACCGGAAAG
>JBOHTS010000039.1:0-1187 GCA_050733755.1 Candidatus Tyrphobacter sp.
AGTGACAGGTGTCGGCGTCGCGCCGCTCGCCATCGGCCTCATCGGGCTGCTGTTCCTGTTGAGCAGCATCGTCGCGAGCTGGCTTTTCGAGGGGCGCGGCGGATCGCGCCGCTCGGCGTAGCCAGTCAACGCGCGTCGGCGCGCGCTAGAACACGCTCGCCCGTCGAGACGGCTGCCCAATACATACAACCCTTATGCTAAGGAGCGCGCGAAGCGTGCGTCTCGAAGCACGGGGCCTAGGACGCGCGGTTAGTCCTTCTTGCCGCCCTGCTGATCGATCTCGAACACCCGGCTCGCGCGCACGTCGGCGGCGTCGATCGTCATCAAATCCTCGAGCGAGACGAGGCCCGGGTGTTCGAAATGCCGGTTTGCCTGGCGCAACCGCATGCGGTCGAGGGCGTTGCGGATCGAGCGTGCGTTGGCGAAATGCGGCTGCTTGCGCCGTGCCACGATATAGTCGCGGAACGCCTTCGCGCCGGTCGCGTCGAAACGGTAGTTCTGCGCGGCGAGCATTTTTTCGGCGATCGCCATCAATTCTTTGTCTGTGTAGTCGGGAAAATCGATATGATGGGCGATGCGCGACCGAAACCCCGGATTGGAACGGAAGAAACGCTCCATCCGCTCGGCGTAGCCGGCAAAAATCACGACGAGATCGTCGCGCTGGTTCTCCATCACCTGAAGGAGAATCTCGATCGCCTCCTGGCCGTAGTCGCGCTCGTTCTCCGGCCGATAGAGATAATAGGCCTCGTCGATGAACAGTACGCCGCCCATCGCCTTCTTGATGACTTCGCGCGTCTTCGGCGCGGTGTGGCCGATATATTGGCCGACCAGGTCGTCGCGGGTGACGGAAACGAGATGGCCGCGGCGGACGTAGCCGATCTTATGAAGGATCTCGGCCATGCGTAGCGCAACAGTGGTCTTGCCGGTGCCGGGATTGCCGGTGAAGCTCATGTGCAGCGTCGGCGTCTCGGACGTAAGCCCCATGCGCCGGCGCACCCGGTCGACGAGCAGCAGCGCGGCGATCTGTCGAATGCGGGTCTTGACCGGCGCAAGCCCGACGAGCTCGTTGTCGAGCAGATCGAGCACTTCGGCGACGTGCGTGTCGGCAAGCTCGTGGCGCAGATCGATGCCGTCCGCAGCGACGCCAACCGTTGCCTCAGGTGCTTCCATCCTCCACCCTCCGCTGT
>JBOHTS010000040.1:0-1128 GCA_050733755.1 Candidatus Tyrphobacter sp.
ATCGCCGCCGCCTGCTCGTTTCGGGCTATGCCGGCAAGTCCAACATCTTGGCGGAGCTGGAGCGTCTCGGCGTGCATCTGGAAAAGGACGACCCGCGCCTCGCCCGCCTCCTCGAAGAGGTGAAGGAGAAAGAAGCGCATCTCTATGCTTTCGAGGGCGCCGACGCTTCGTTCGAACTCTTGGCGCGGCGCAGTCTCGGCACGGTGCCGGAGTATTTCGAAGTCGAACGTTTTGGCGTCAACGTCGAGCGTCGCCGTAACGCGAAAGGCGAACTCGCGACCGTCTCGGAAGCGGTCGTAAAAATCCGCATCGATGGCGAATCTTCGACCTCTGTCGCCGAAGGCAACGGGCCGGTCAACGCGCTCGATCTCGCGCTGCGCAAGGATCTCGGCAAATATCAGCCGTTGATCGAGGACCTCGAACTCGTCGACTATCGCGTCCGCGTCTTCCAGGGCGGCACGGACGCGGTGACGCGCGTGCTGATCGAATTCCGCGACGGCGGCGGCGAACATTGGTCGACGGTCGGTGTCTCGGCGAATATCATTGACGCCTCGTTCCAGGCGTTGATCGACGCGATCACTTATAAGCTCGTGAAGGCCGGCGCGAAGTGAACGCAAGCAGCAACCGCGAAAAGTAAGACGCCCGCCGAGGGAGGAACGTCGGCGGGCGTCTTGAATGCGCGAGAGGCGCGGGGGACTGCCTCTACACGGCGCTCGGACGCTCGCGCCAACGAGGGCATGGGCGCGAGGCGAACCGGCAGATGGCACAATTTAATTCACCGCGTCGCAGACGAACAGCCCCCAGCGTGCCGTTCTGATATGCATTTCATGCATATCACGGTCGATATGGATGCGTTTGCCCCATGAACGACCGTTCATTTGCGTGGATGTCGGGCTGTTCTATAGAGATTTGCTATCGGCCATTGTGATTTTCGCATAGGTTCGGAAGGCAATCTATTCCGCCGCTTGTTTGCCGGCCGGGCGCCGCTCCAACACCGGTTTCAGATAATGGCCGGTGTAGCTCTGCCGCGCTTTGGCGATCTCTTCCGGTGTGCCTTGCGCGACGAGTTCGCCGCCGGCGTCGCCGCCCTCGGGGCCGAGATCGACGATCCAATCCGCCGTCTTGATG
>JBOHTS010000041.1:0-80666 GCA_050733755.1 Candidatus Tyrphobacter sp.
GAGCCATGCAGCGGGGAATCGTAAAGTCGACACTAAGCAGTCTCCTCAGTGTGTTATTGAATAGGAGCCGGCCCCGGGCACGCCATCACTGTCCCCCGATCCTCCACCACCGCTCGAGTCGTCGCCCTCATCTTACGGTAAGACGCTGCAAGCTCTAAAGATCAGCGACCCAAATGCCAGCCCACATCCGTACAGGGAATAGCGTCCATTGAAGCTTGGAGAACAACTTAAATGGATCGCCGGGTCGGACGCCCATTGCGCGTTGTCGGCGAAGCGCACGGCTTGCACCGAACAGCGAAAGTGCGTCGCACTACTTCGAATCCACGCCTCCCACATTAACCGCCCGCCGTTGTCAATGGTAACGCCCCTGGAGAACACGCCGTTCATTTCCGGAAACATCGTCCAAACCAGCCTATCGGAAGCGTCGTACCCATCAAACCTGAAAACAACAGCCTTGATGGTTTCGCCTGCTCTGTTCTCAAACACCGTATAGAGGTTGGCAACAGTGCCATCGGCAGTAATCGCGTGATAGTTTGTCCATCCGACGACGCGGCGGTCCCGGTCCCCCGTGAATATGACCGAACACGCGTGAAGGGCAACGGGGCTCTGCGGTTGCGCGACGATAATCCGAGAGGGCTGGGCGCTTACTATTGCGGATAATGGTATGAGAAAAGTAAGCAGGGCAGACGCGTACTTCATCTTCGCCTCCTAGCTACCGTAACGAGCAGCCACGCTAGAAGGATACGCATCAGCCGTACGAAGACGTCTCGATCGCCGAGGTGTAATTGAGGCGGCTTTTCGACGGCTCCCTGCCGTATCCCAAGGTACGCAATCGGACGGCCTCCGGGCGAAATCCCTTGCGTGATCGCTGCTGGCAACTCATTTTTAGTTGGCCTCCTGGCAAATCTGTAGCGGGCAAGTGGGCATTTGATTTAGTTGCTGCTCCCAGCCGGGCTCGGAGGACGGCGTTGAATACGTGCCGGGATCCATGGCTCCTATCATCTCAGTGATGTCGTCGAACTGCCCTTGTTGTATCTGCTGCTCGATCCGGGAGGTGCTGCTCGCTAATGTCGACTGATGTTGGCCCGCTTTAGCGGACAGTTGCTGATTTGGATTACGCTGCCTGTGCGCCTCACCCAGTTCGTAGACCGGCCTCTTCGCTAGAAAGTCGGCTTTGAGACGTATTCTGCGCCGCCGCGGCAAACTCTTTCGGCGTTTTGTTGAGGTAGCCTAGCGCCGAATGGCGCCGGTACGTATTGTAGTACCCTTCGATGAACTCGAAGGTCGCCAGCATCGCTTGGCGGCGCGTCGCAAAACGGCTCTTCACGAGCAGTTCGCACTCCAGCGTCGCGTTGAAGCTCTCGGCCATCGCGTTGTCGTAGCAATCACCAACCGTTCCCATCGACGGACGAACGCCGGCTTCATCACAACGGTTGCTAAAGGCGATCGACGTGTACTGGCTGCCGTGGTCGGAATGGTGGATGACGCCCTTTGGGCGTCGCTGTTTGATTGCCATGTCGAGCGCATCGACGACGAGTTCCGCGCGCATGTGCCGAGCCATGGCCCAACCGACGACGCGACGGCTGAAGACGTCAAGGACGACGGCCAAGAACAAGAACCCGGCAAGCGTCGGGATGTAGGTGATATCCGCGACCCAAAGCCGATCGGGAGCATCGGCGGTGAAGTTCCGCTCGACGAGGTCTGACTTGGACACCGCTTGCGCGTCGCGGACCGTGGTCACCACGAATTTCCGCCGTGTGGCGCCGACAAGACCTCGCTCGCGCATCAGGCGTGCAACGCGCTTATCGCTGACGAAGATACCCGCTTGTTCGCGCAAATCAACCTGGATGCGCGGACGCCCGTAGTTCCCACGCGATTTGCGGTGGAACGTTTCGATTACCTCGCCGAGTTCAAGGTCGCGGTGTTAGCGCCGGAGTAAAATTGACCCACCCCGCCGGTTGAAAATTGACCCACCTGACCCGACCGCGAACTGATGTTCGCGATGTTAAACCAAGGAGAAGTAGACAGTCGCTCGCGGCCGTTAGAGAATCGCGAGCTGTCGCGGGCCAGGTGTTTGATAGCATCAACTAAATCGAGCCTTCCGTAGCGCGCTCGCTCGCGGGGAAAGATCGAAGCAAAAAGCCGGCGGCGATCATCGCGAGGCCCGCGGCGAGCGCGACGAGCGGCGGGATCGCAAGGACAGCGACCGCCGGGTACGACTCGACGCTCCCGCGTAGAGCAAGACCGCCGACGTCGACGCGCTGGCCGCTGCGCCCGAGCGCTATTGCGTGCGGCAGCGGGCGATCGGTATCGTCGTCGACTGCAAACAGCACTGCGGGATTCGCGCCGATCCCGCGAAGAAGCGCCGCCTGATTTGCGCTGAAGAGCACGACTTTGACGATGCGGTGCACCGCGGGCAGAGAGAACGAATCGAACGGAAGATCCAAGCCGGATATCCGCTGACGCTGCTCCATGAGCAGCACGGGCGACGAGAAGAGGCTTCCCGTCGGCTGCGTCACCGTTAAATGGCCTCCCGTACCGTCGAACGCATCGACGGTAACGACGCTTCGCGGTTCGTCGCGAAGCACGAACGACCACGTGTACCTCTGCGCGCCGATCTTTAGCGCGTACGCGCCGGCGACGTGCGTCGATGCGCCGCCAAGTGGCGGAAAAGCGATCGTTCCTAAACCCGCAACGCCGACTGAGGTACCGGGTGCGCCGACGACGAGCTGCGGATCGGGCGCTAAGAGCCCGCTTGCGATGCCCGCAAACGCGAGGAGGCCCGCACCGCATCCGACGACGATGGGACGGGCCTTATCGCGCGCATTCGCGCGCACGACCGCGCGAACGCAGACGACGAGATAGACGAGGCAGAACGCGAGAAAGACGCTATACCAGCCTTCGTGCCAGAGCGAACGCTGCGGCATCGCAGTCTGGAGCAGCACGGCCCCTGCGATGATTACGACCGGCGCGACGAGGCGCTTCACCCTCGCGACAGCAACGGCGCCACGGCCGCACGCATCTCGTCGAACGTCAACGCGCCGTCGAATCCGCGCGCGACGCGTCCCGTGCGATCGACGATCACCGTCGTGGGAAAGCCGAGGGCGTCGTACGCTCTTCCGTACGCTTGATTCGCGTCGATCCAGATCGGAAAACGCAACCCCAGCGCCTGCGCGAACGCGCGCGCTCGATCGGCAGACTCACCCTGATCGACGCCGATGACGACGAGGCCGCGACGACGATCCTGCGCGTAGAGACGCTGGAGGTCGGGAAGCTCTTCGCGGCACGGCGGACACCAGGTCGCCCAAAGATTCATGAGAACAACTTTATTGCGATATTGGTCGAGCGAGACGGGTGCGCCGTCGTCGTCGCGCAGCGCGATCACCGGCGCCGGCTCGCCCTGCAGGCTCGTGGGCCCGGCTCCGCGCGCGCTCTTTCCAAACGTCTGCCAAACCACGATTGCGACGATGAGGGCGAGCACGACAGCGAACGCCCATGCCCACGGAAAGCGCTTTGTCGTAGAGTCCAGGGGTCGCTCCTTTTGCAGAGAAAGCGCAGGCGTGCCCGCTCGAATACTCGACGGTAGAGCCGTCGCAGACGAACTTCGCACCGAGCTGTCTACTCGTATCCATGCGCTGCGCGAGCGCGGAACTCATCCTCGGCTCGCGATTCTTCTTGCCGGCGAAGATTCGGCGAGCTTCGCCTACGTCCGCAATCTCTTGCGTACCGCCGATCGCATCGGGATCGCCGTCGGCGTCGAAGATCTCGGCAGCGGCGCGAGCGTGCGAACGGTGCGCGCGCGTTTGGCATCGTACGAAAACGACGATGCGGTTCACGGCGTCATGCTCGGACAGCCCCTGCCGCTGGGGCTTCCCATTCGCGAAATCGCAGACGCCATTCCGCAGCACAAGGACGTCGACGGCGCGCATCCTTCAAACGAGGGGACTCTTGCCTTCGGCCGCAGCGCGCTCTTCGTTCCGGCGACGCCCGCCGCGGTGATGCTCCTGCTCGAGCGCAGTCCGCACTGGCCGCTGCGCGGACGAAGGGCCGCTATGATCGGACGTTCTGCGGTCGTCGGAGGTCCGGTCGCGCTCCTCATGCTCGCGCAGGACGCAACGGTCACCGTGCTGCATCAAGCCTCCTCATCGCTTCAGCCGTACGTGCGTTTAGCCGAGATCGTCGTCACCGCGACGGGCGTACCCGGTCTCATCGGCGGCGACGACATCGCGCCTGGCGCGACGGTTATCGACGTCGGGACGACGCTCGTCGGCGATCGTCTCGTGGGCGACGTCGATTACGAGAGCGCGAGCGGAGTCGCCGGCGCGATCACTCCGGTGCCGGGGGGAGTCGGCCCCGTGACGAATGTCTCGCTCCTGCGCAACGTCGTCCTTTCCGCGGAGCGAATGACTGCACGATGAGCGACGATCTTACCTATCTGGACGCTGTCCATCCGCCGCCGAGTCCGCTCCTGCTGGAGCTCGAAGCGCGCGGACACAAAGACGGGATCCCTATCGTCTCGCGAGAGACCGGACGCTTTCTCGCGACGCTGGTTCACGCGATGCAGGCGAACCGCATCCTCGAGATCGGGACGGCGTACGGCTACTCGACGCTCTGGATGGCGCTCGCGCAGCCGCCCGCCGGAACGATTTGGACGATCGACGTCGATCGCGAACGCACCGAGATCGCGCGCTCCTTCTTCGAACGAGCCGGTGAGGGCGACTCGATCGCCATCATCAACCAGCGGGCGATCGAGGTCTTGGAGACGTTCCCGCAGCGAAATCTCGACATCGTGTTCATCGATGCCGACAAGACCGGGTACTGCAAATATCTCGACCTCGCCATCCCGTGCCTTAAGCGCTCCGGTCTCGTCATCGTCGACAACTGCCTGTGGAGCGGACGCGTTGCCGCGCAGCCCAGTGCGAGCGACTCCGACGATACGCGCGCGCTGCGCGAGTTCAACGAGTACTTCCTTTCGCATCCAAATCTCTCGGCGACGATCCTTCCGCTCGGGGACGGAACGGGCGTCGGCGCCCGTATTGCGTGATCGTCGAGACCTTTGCGGTCGGCGCGCTTGCCTGCAACTGCACGATCGTGGGCGACGAGAACGGAGAAGCGATCGTCATCGACGGGGGCGACGGCGTCGACGACGTGCTCGAGCGCCTGCAGCGCCATAATCTGCGCGCGCGGTATCTCGTTCACACGCACGCGCACATCGACCACATCGGCGATGCCGGACGACTGCGCGAAGCGACGAGCGCAAAAGCGCTGCTGCACTCCGCGGATTTGCCGCTCTACGACAGCCTTCCGCTTCAAGCGCGGTGGCTCGGCCTCGCGGCCGCGCCGGCAGTCGTTGCGCTGGATGGAGAACTGCACGACGGCGCGAGCATCGTCGCGGGCGATGTGACGCTTTCGGTCATTCACACCCCGGGGCATACGCCCGGGAGCGTCTGCTTCGCGCTCGACTCGAACGGCGGCACGCGGCTCTTCACCGGCGACACGCTCTTCGCCGGTTCCATCGGTCGCTGGGACCTCGGCGGAACGTCGATGGAGGATATCGTCGACTCCATCCGGCGCAGGCTTCTCGTCTTCGACGATGCAACGCCGGTGATTCCAGGACACGGCCCTTCGACGACGATCGGCACCGAACGAAGAACGAATCCGTATCTGTCACGAGCATAGCGCGCATCGCTTGTCATCCCGAGCGTGCGAACGTACGCCGTGTCATCCCGAGCGTAGCGAACGAAGTGAGTGGAGTGGAGGGATCGGCGTGAGGCTATTCATCGGAATTGAACTCAACGAGCATGCACGCGCGGCATGCGCCGAGATCGCTACGCGTCTGGAGGCGAGTGGCTTGCGAGCGCGCTTCGTCGAGGCCCCGAACTATCATATGACGCTGGCGTTTCTTGGAAACGTCGACGACGCGTCACCAATCGACTCGTGCGTACGAGACGTTGCCGGGCGTCACGCGCCGTTCGCCATCACGATCGAACGCGTCGGCGCCTTTCCGCACGAGCGCAGGCCGCGCATCGTCTTTGCCGGTTCGCGCGGCGTCGACGACGCGTATTGCGCGCTTGCCGCGGACGTTCGCGAAGCGTGCGAACGGCTCGGCTACCGTATCGACCACGACGTCGTTCCCCACGTCACGCTCGCGCGCATTCCTCGCGACGCACGCATCGTGTTGCCGATTGTCGACGTCGCGCCGTTCGGCACGAACGTCGAGGGAATCACGCTCTTCGAGTCGGTGCCGCTCGAAGGGAAGACGCGCTACGACGTCCGCGCCCGCGCGCT
This sequence comes from Candidatus Tyrphobacter sp., assembly GCA_050733755.1. Taxonomy (GTDB): domain Bacteria; phylum Vulcanimicrobiota; class Vulcanimicrobiia; order Vulcanimicrobiales; family Vulcanimicrobiaceae; genus Tyrphobacter. The sequence continues at coordinate 6,289 of JBOHTS010000041.1, forward strand.
GCTTCCTAATGCAGTTTGATAAGGACTTTGCCGTCGCCGCCAGTCTGCGGCGCCTCGGGTGCAGGAGGCGGCGTAGCGCGGGGCTCCGCGGGCATCGCAGCGTAATCGGGCACTTCGCCGCGGGCAACCTTTTCGCGATAATCGGCGATCGCCAGGCGAAGCGCCTCGAGCGTGCGTCCGGGATAATCCTTCTTCTTCTCGGGATAACCGCCGAGAGCGTCCATCACTTCTTGCTCGCCGATCGCTTCGGCCTCTTGCAGCGTTTTGCCGCGCGCGATCTCGGTGACGAGGCTGCACGTCGCCGTCCCAAATCCGCAGCCCGTCGTAAAGTACGTAATGTCCTCGATCACGGCACCCGGACCGACGCGCAGAAAGACGTTGTACATATCGCCGCACGAGTCGCTGAAGTACTCACCGCTCGCGGTCGGGTTCTCCATCGTGCGAAATCCGGGCCGCTCCGCGACGAGCCGCTGAAACTTTGGAAAATCCATGCTATCCTTTCGCCGCCGCGGGCACGGCGGTAATTTCAAAACGACATTCCTTGCCGCCGTTCGCCAACGACTCCGTCTGCTCGAGATGTCCGCCGACGGTTTCGTCGATCATATGGTGGACGACCTCGCACATTTCGGGATGTTCCTTTGCCACTTCGGAGTACGGACAGTTGTGCTCGACAAGCGCATAGCCACCGTCGATGAGGCTGTACTCGGCGAGAACGCCGTCGTGCTGGAGCATCTCCGTCAGCTGCGCGACGCGCTGCTCGGGTTGTTTGGCCGACACCGAACGCTTCGCGCGGGAGACCGCGCGCTCCGAGATTGACGAGAATATCTTTCCAACGGCGGAGTCGCCGTACTGTCGGCGCACTTCACGCAGGACCGACGAGAGCAGACGATCGTACCGCTGGGGAAAGAGCGCGTCGGCCTCCTTCGTCAGCGAGAACTCCAGGGTCGGTTTCGTCGGACCGCGCCGCACCGGCCGTTCCACCACGAGACCGTCCCGCTCGAGGACGACGAGTTGCTGGCGAACCGCATTCGGCGAGAGCGAGAAGGCCTGCGCCAGCTCGGTCGCGGATGCCGACCCGCGCCGTCGCAGCTCCGAGACGATCCGCCCGCGCGTGGTGCTGAAGAAACGTTCTCCCTGCATTCTTGCCCCTATCCTAGCACCGAGGCGGCAGATAGTAAAGTTTATCCTTGACTTTCTGAAGGCCGCTTCGCTACCATACTGGCATGAGCTCAGAGCGCGGCCTCCGGATCTCGGGCCTTCGTTGCGAGGTCGGCGGAAAAGAGATTCTCAAGGGCATCGACCTGACCGTCCAGGCGTCGAGCGTTCATGCGCTCATGGGGCCCAACGGCAGCGGAAAGACGACGCTCGCGCTTGCAATCGCGGGACACCCGCACTACAAGGTAACCTCGGGAAGCGTCACGCTCGACGGCGAGGACGTTCTCGCGATGTCGCCCGACAAGCGCGCCAAGGCCGGACTCTTTCTATCGTTTCAATACCCCGCCGCAATCCCAGGGGTAAAGGTTGCGAACTTTCTTTTTGCCGCGCGGCAAGCCGTGCGTCCCGGCGACCTCACCCCGTCGAAGTTCCGCGCGCTCCTGCTCGAAAAGATGGAGACGCTCGGCATCGACGCCTCGTTCCTCGGGCGATACCTCAACGACGGCTTCTCTGGCGGCGAAAAAAAGCGCCTCGAGATGCTCCAGATGGCGGTGCTGGCACCGCGTTTCGCGATCCTCGACGAGACCGATTCCGGGCTCGACGTCGACGCGCTCAAGCAGATCGGAGAATCGATCGCAGCGCTGAAGACCAGCGATCTCGGAGGCGATACCGGCCTGCTCGTCATCACCCACTATCCGCGCATCCTGCGATACATTCGGCCGGACGTCGTTGAGGTGATGCTCGACGGTCGCATCGCGAGCACCGGTGACGCAAGCCTGGCCGATCGCATCGAACGCGAGGGGTATGATGCAGTGCGCTCCCAGAGCGGAGCCGTTGCTTAGCGAGAGCCTCGCGGCGCCGCAGCGCCTAGAGGCGTTCTCCGACGAACTCTTCGGCTCGCAGCAGCGGCAGGCGGCGTTCGAGCGCTATCTCGGGCTCGCTCTGCAGCGCGAACGTCCCAATCGCTATTGGAGGGTCGATCTCGACGCGCTTGCGCTGCACGAACGCGCGATTGACCCGCATGCCGGTTCGGTCGTCGTCTCGTGCGAGGACCCGCGCGTGCTCCTCGGAACTCCACCCGCGGTGCTCGGCAGCGCGGGCGCGATTCGCTCGAAGTTCGGCGCGCTCGCGAACGCTTTCGCCAACCGGTACGGTTTCGTCGAGATTCCCGCCGACATCGACGTCGAAGCGCCGATCCTCATCACGTATGCCGCGCGCCACGGCGAGGCGATCTTTCCGTATACGTGCATCTACGCGCACCGCGGCGCGCGCGCCTCCGTGATCGAACGCGTAGAGGCCGCCGCGGGCGCGCTCGCGTGCGGCGTCACCGAGATCGTCGCCGACGAGAGCAGCGACGTGACGCTTGCGGCCTATCAGCATTCCGCCGCCGACGCGACGGTCGTCGCGACGCGCAGCGCGCTCGCGGGGGCCGGCGCCGTCGTCACCCTTGCGGGCGCGGAGATCGGCGGCGCACTCGTCATCGCCGAAATCGATGCCGCAGTCGCCGGGGGCGGAGCGGACATCCGCATCGCCGAGGTCTTCTTTCCCGCCGACCGCCAACACGTCGACGTCCGCTCGACGGTCGACCACGGCGTCGGCGGTGCGCGTTCGCTTACGACGGTGCGCTCGGCGGCGACCGGCCACGGGCAAGCGCGGTACATCGGCAACATCCGTATCGCCGCGCATGCCCAGAAGAGCGACGCATCGCTGCGCGACGACGCCCTCATTCTCTCGGCGGGCGCACACATCGATTCGGTGCCCGCGCTCGAGATCGCCGCGAACGACGTTCGCGCGTACCACGGCGCAACGGTCGGCGCGCTCGATGCGGAGACGATCTTCTACATGACGACGCGCGGCATCGATCCGCTCGAAGCGGAGCGCATGGTCACGCTGGGGTTCTTCGAGACCGCCATCGAGCAGTTCCCAGCGCTTCTGCGTGAAGAACTCCGCGCGGCGATCGAGGCAAAGGTTCGGCAGCGATGATTCGCCTTCCGGAGCGTACCGCTGCCGAGATCCGCAAGGTTTTCCCGATCTTCGACCATCCAACGTCGCGGGGCAAACGGCTCGTCTACCTCGACTCCGCGGCGACCTCTCAGAAGCCGCGCGCGGTGATTCAAGCGCTCGACGAATACTACCGCAAGTACAACGCGAACATCCATCGCGGCGTCTATGAGATCGCCGCACATGCGACCGATGCGTTCGAATCGGCGCGCGCCCGCGTCGCGGCGTTCGTCAACTGCGCTCCCGACGAACTCGTTTGGACGAGAAACGCAACCGAAGCGATCAACCTCGTCGCGTACGCATGGGGCGACGCCAACGTCAAGCGCGGCGACGCGATTCTGCTTACCGAGATGGAGCACCACTCGAACCTCGTGCCCTGGCAGCTTCTCGCGCGGCGCACGGGAGCGACGCTGCGGTTCATTCCCGTCGACGAACGCGGCGAGCTCGTTCTCGACGACCTCGACCGCCTCTTGGACGGCTGCAAGGTCCTCTCCGTCGCGCACGTCGGAAACACGCTCGGGACGATCGCGCCGCTAGAGCGTATCGTTCCGGCAGCGCGCGCCGCCGGCGCGCTCGTCGTCGTCGACGGCGCGCAAGCGGCGCCGCACCTCCAGGTCGACGTCGCCGCGCTCGACTGCGACTTCTACGCGTTCTCCGGGCACAAGATGCTCGCTCCCACGGGGATCGGCGCGCTCTACGGACGCCGCAGTATCCTCGAAGCGATGCCGCCGTTTCTCGCCGGCGGCGACATGATCCGAACCGTCTCCTACGACGAAACGACGTTCAACGACCCGCCGTGGAAGTTCGAAGCCGGCACGAGCAACATCGCAGGAGCCATAGCGTTCGGCGTGGCCGTCGACGTTCTCGCCGACATCGGGTTGCAGTGGATTCGCGAGCACGAGATGCGCTTGACCGGCTACGCGCTCGAGCGTCTCTCCTCTCTGCAGGAACGCGGGCTTGCGATCTATGGGCCGAAAGATCCCGCGCGGATCGGCGGCGTTCTCTCCTTCAACCTTGGCGACGTGCACGCGCACGACGTTGCCTCGATCCTCGATACCGAAGGCGTCTGTATTCGTGCCGGCCATCATTGCACGATGCCGCTCATGGAGAAGATGGGCTGGCTCGCGACCGCGCGCGCGTCGTTCTACCTCTACAACGACGAAGAGGACGTCGACGCCCTCGTTGCCGGTCTCTCGAAGGCCGCCGGCATTTTCAAGCTATAAGGCGGCCGACGTGGACGACTTCTACAGGGACTACATCCTCGACCACTACCGCAACCCGCGCAACTTCGGCCGTTTGGAATCGCCGACGGTCAGCGCGGAGGACTTTAATCCGCTCTGCGGCGACCGCATCCGCATGGACCTGCTCGTCGACGGCGCCGGCATCGTGCGCGACGTTCGCTTCGCAGGCAAGGGCTGCGCGATCAGCCAAGCCTCCGCGTCTATGCTGACGGAGTCCGTGATCGGCATGCCGCTCGTCGAGGTCGCGAAGCTTACGAAGGAAACGGTGCTCGACAACGTCGGGATCGGCATCAGCCCGACGCGAATGAAGTGTGCGATGCTCGGCCTACGCGTGCTCAAGAGCGCTGCGATCGGCACGCTCGCAAAATGGCCCGACGAAGAATAGCGCTTCTAATGCGGCTTCACGTAGAAGTGGTCGGTGATCACCATGCCTTGCGGCAGCGCGGCCACGGTAAAGGTGACCCGATAGCGTCCGGTGCGAGCGCGAACGTCGGCGCTTACGAGATACGTTCCGTCGCCGTTGTCTGATGATTGGATGTCGATGACGCGCGCGTCGCGCATGAACGGTTCCGCCGGCTCGCCGGATTCGAGGTAGCGCTCCGCCTTCGCGTCGTTGCCGCGCGAAAGCGCGGCAAGATAGGCGCGCACGACGTCGGCGGGATCTCCGGTAGCCATTCCGCGCACGAGCGGCACGCGGGGCGCACTCGGCGCAGCGGTTGGCTGCGGCGTGGCCGGCGGAGCGGTGATGACGACCGGAAGACGTTTGGGCTCCACTCTCGCTGTGGGTCGCGGCGCCGCGATCGTCGGGCGCGCAGCGGCTGTCGGCGCGATGGTAGGAGCGGCATTTGGCGGCGACGCCTTCGGCGGCGAAGGGCTCGCTTTCGGCGTCGGAAGAAAGAGCACGAACGGCGTCGGCGTAGGCTTCGGTTTCGGCGTCGGCGAGACCGTCGTTCGAGGCGCCGGCGTGCTGCGATGCCGAACGAACGGCGTCGGCGACGGAACCAACGTTGGAATCGGCACGGCGCTCGCGAACGGGGGGCTCGACGGCGAACGCCCAGCGCTTGCGCTCCCCAGAAAGTGCGCGAGAAGACCGCCGAGCAGGAGGCCTGCGAAGACGACGATGACGACGAGCGGAATGACGGGGAGGCCTCCGCCTTCGTGCTGCTCTTCGTCGCCTCTGCGGCGGCGCGGCGTGTAGCGCATGCCGAAATATCCTCTTTGCGACCGCGGCAGGCGGCTCCTCGCAGGACGCATAAGACGCCTGCGTGATCCGCGTGAGGATTCCGCTCGACCTTGGAGCCGTCGCTTCCGGCGGGGCGGGAGTCTTCGCATGGGCGACACCGCTGCGCTTGCACGAGTTGCTCGCGCTGGCGGTGCGCGAGGCGATCGGCGATCTCGCGCCCCCGGACAAACTCTCGCGCAGCCTCCACCGCACGCTTCGCGGTCTTCGAGCGGGCGATTACACCGTCAACGTCGACGGCCGCAGTTTTATCGATCCCGAGGCCGTCGTGGTCTGCGGCGAGACCGCCGACGTGCGCTTCTTCCTCAGCCCCCGAGTTGTGGAACGCGCAGTTCGGTGAACAACGCGTTCGGCCAAGCGAAATCGGCCCTCGTATAATGCTTCGGATCGTTCGGATCGAACGACTCGTGGAGCACGTGGTCGCCGGTATCCGACACGGCGAGATAGCCTAAGACCCTCGCCTTCTCCGCGGGATCGGTGCTCGTGAGCGCCTCCATGATGAGCGCAAGAGGCCAGACGTAACCGCGCGGCGTGTGCGCGCTGCCGATGCCTGCCGCGTATTTTCCGCTGTAGTAATACGGATCGTTGCTCGAGAGAACGAAGCGCCGGGTCGCCTGGTAGATCGAGTCGTGGACGTTGAGATACCCGATGTACGGAGCCGAGAGCAGCGACGGAACGTTCGCGTCGTCCATGAGGTTGGCGTGGCCGAGGCCGTCGACCTCGTACGCATAGATGAGCCCGTAGTGCGGCACGAACACGATGCCGTACTTCTCGATTCCCCGATGTACCTGGACGCTCAACCCCCACGCCTCCGCCGCTTGGCGCTCGTCGTGGTAGACCTGCTTCTCGATCTCGGAGAGTTGGCGCAGTTCGACGACCGCAAACATGTTCTGCGGGATGTTGAAGGGGAACTGGGCCGGGTCGTCGGACGGGCGGAACCCAGTCCAGATCATGCCCGTGTACGCGAAGGGCATGCCATCGTCCCCGCCGATCATCGACGAGTTCCGGTAGTGCGAACGCGTGCGGTGGTGCTGCTCCGTGCGCAGCACCCGGAGAATCAGCGCGTACGAGTGCCGCAGCGCCGGCGTGAAGATCGAACGGTCGCCGGTGACCCGCCAATAGTGAAACGCCAGACGGATCGGATAGAGGAGCGAGTCCACTTCGAACTTGCGCTCCGCAACGTGGTAATCGTCCGTGAACGCGTTCGCGTACGGATCGATTGCGATGTAGCGTCCCTGACGTGCGATCGCACCTCGCAGCATCGCCCGCGCTGCCGGCTTCGTCACCGCTTCGGGGACCTCGGCGTAGAGAACCGCGCTCGAGTCGCGCAGCCATTCCATGTCGATGTCGCCGCTCGAGACGAACGTCGTTCCATCGGCCTCGAGCACGACGTGGCGGCTGTACGCTTCTTTGGACGCATTCGCATAGATCGCGGCGAGCTTCGCGGTATCCGTACGAATCGTGGTTGCCGCGCACGCGAATATCGCCGCGAGCAACAGGATGGCGCGAACGTGCGCGCGATGCAGCATTTCGTTGTATGATGAGACCCGTGGGGCCCTTACTCCTTCGAAGCGCTCTCGCAATCGGTGGGCTGGTTGCCCTCGCGTCGCTCGCGACGCGCGCACCGGCCGAGCTGCGTTATCGCACGACGGGCGACGACGTTTACGCCGTTGGAACGGCACCGCCGACGCATATCCTCTACACCGGGACGCAGTCGCTCACGCTCTCACCGCAAGGCTCGGCAATTCGGTTCGTCGCGCAAGCAGACTGCACGCGCGACGCCGGAGGCGTACGAACGCCGGAGCATGCGAGGTTCGTCCAAGATCTCCTCGCCAACGGCGTCTTCGAGGATCGCGCCGACGAAGACCCGGATTTTCTCACCGTTCTCAATCAGCCGTTTGCGATTCGTCTCGACGCAGCGACGGTTGCCGATCTCCAGAGCCTGCACGAGGCCGTTCCTTTCACGGCCGCCTCGCCCGTCGGCGGCGGAGACCTGCGCGGAGCGCTGCGACCGGGCATCTCGGGGACGCTCCAGGGCCGGCCGGTGGTCGGCGTGCAGTTTCAAGCGCAAGGAACGATCGACGGCCCGGTGCCGGGACGGGTTACCGCGACGATTCGGGGGCGGATTCACCTCGACGGAACGGCCTATTATGGAACGCGCGAAGCGCTGCTCCTCGCGCTCGACGCGCGCTTGACGATCGAAGGTGCGCTCGCCATGCACCGCGCCGCAACGCCGGTGCGGATCGTCTACAATCGCTCGATCAAAATACTCTAAAAGCTTCCGACGAGCTGAACCTCCAGCGGGTGGACCTGCGCCGCTCGCAGCTCCGTGAGCGGCGTAAATGCGAGGTGGTTCTGATGACAGTCGACGAGCATCTCGATCCCGCGCCGCACCGAGTGCGTCTCACCGATATACTTCTCGAGTTTCTTGCGGAAGTAGCCGCGCGGGTCGGCTAGAACGCGCGCGTAATACGGATCGCTCGTCAGCCCTTGGGCGCGCACCCCCTCCTGCGGAACCAGCCAGACGAACCATGGATCCTCGTGCGCGCGGTAGCCGATGACGACGAGCGGGATCGCTCGAGAAGAGTCGAGATCGGGCAGAAAACTGCACATCGTGTAAGCATCGAACGAGGTCTCCCCAAAAAAAGCGCCCGGCTGCGCGTGCAGCTCGGGCGAGGGGACAACCTCCGGCGAAATCCGGTGTTGCGTCATGGATGGTGCTTCCCCGGGCAGCCGCGGGAACCTCCAGAGCCGGCGTGAAACTTCGCGCAGCAAGGGCGCAGTTCTAGCCAAGGATGAGCGCGCTCGCACCGCTGCTTCGAGGAGCCTTCGTGTCACCAGCCGTTCGTCATGAACGCCCTGCAGCCAAACGGAAGGGCGGCAGCCTCGAGGCAAGCGTCGAGAACTTCGATCGCATCGTCGAGCAGTATCAGCGCCGGCTCTACGGTTTCGCGCTCCGCATGACGGGCAATCGCGAGGACGCTGAGGAGATCGTGCAGGACGCGTTCGTTCGCGCCTATCGCGCCCTCGGAAAGATGCCGGTACAGCAGCGTCGTGAGCTCCGCCTCCAACCCTGGCTCTACACGATCGCGCTAAACGTCACGCGGAACCGGCTGCGTACCAAGCGGCCGCAGAGCGTGGCGCTCGATGCGCTTCCAGACCCAGACGCGCTGCTGCGCTCCGCTTCCAACGCCAATGCCGCGCTTGGCCCGGAGGCCGTCGTCGAGCAGAATGCCGACGTCGCTGCGGTCGAGCAGGCGCTTCTCGCGCTGCCGATGCACCTGCGGGCCGCCGCGACGCTGCGCTTCATCGAAGGCCGCAGCCATCCGGAGATCGCCGAAATCCTTCATCAACCCATCGGGACGGTGAAGTCGCACGTTCACCGGGCGGTGCGCGTCCTTCGCCGCATCCTGGGCCCGCAAGTCGGGCGTTATACACCACGAGGAACATCTACAAATGCGATGTCGTGATATCGAAGCACTCTGGGACGAAGTCCACGGCGGCTGCGCCCGCGCGCTGAGAACCGAGCTTAGGACGCACCTTCGCGCCTGTCCGGACTGCCGGCAATGCTACGAAGAGTGCGAGTCCGTCGCGCTCTGCCTTTCGTGCCTCTCCTACCCGGAGCCGTCCTACGATCTCACGCGAAGGGTTCTCGAGCACGTCGCGATGCTCCGAGACCGCCTTCGAAGCGATCCCGTCGTCCTCGGATCGGCGCGGGCGCCCGTCGGGCGTCTCTACATCGGCCTGCGCGGGCAGCGCGTCGTCTATCTCGGCTTCGATACGGGGGGCGGTTTCGAGGCCGTACGGCACCGGGTCGAGGAGCGTCTTCGCCGGCCCGTGGTTCGCGGAGAGTTGCCGCGGTGGCTTCACGACACGCTCGACCGTTTCTTCGCAACGTGGCGGATCGACGACGAGATCGTGGACATCAGCGACCTGACGCCGTTCGAGCAAGCCGCTCTTAGAGCGGCTGCGACGATTCCGCCGGGAGAGGTTCGCTCGTACGCGTGGGTCGCTGCCCAGATCGGCCGCCCGAACGCCGCGCGCGCGGTCGGGCGCGTTATGGCTCGAAATCCACTCGCGCTATTCTTCCCGTGCCATCGCGTCGTGGACTCCTCGGGCGCCCTGCACAACTACTACTACGGCCTGGAGATGAAGCGCCGGCTCTTGGAAATGGAAGGGTATCGGCCCGCGTAATACCTAACTCTGCGCGGAGTCGATGAGCGACCCACGGATTCGCGCAATACCGGACGTGCACGGGCACGCCAAGGGCGAGCATCGCCCGTTCGCCGAGGAACGCCCCATCGCGTACTCTCCGCGGATGCTCTTCCTTTGGTTCTTCTTTGCCTGCCAGCGCGGATGGCCGCGCTTCCTCATGGTCAGCGACCATGTGAACTTCTTGACCTTCGAGGACCCAGGGGCGGTGAACACGCTGCGCCGTGCGCTCAAGCTTGCCGAGGCCGGCGACGTTCACGGGGCCGCCGAGGCCGCCGACGTCGAGGTCGCGCACGCGCGCGTCGTCTCGGAGGGTCTGCGCAGGGGGATGCGCTTTTCGATCGGCGTCGAGAGCGATACCGACCCGCGGGCTCGTCCCGACGCGCAGAACATCGTCGATGCGATGCACCCCGACGGGATCATTCGCTCCGTGCATTTTCTGTCCGTCGAACACCCCGAGAAGGGCGCGGACTGGCAATGGCCGTTCGACAATCCGGAGTTCGTGGAGTTCTTCGACGTCGTCGGCACCGCGAAGACCTGGCAGATGTACGTTACGAAACTCCTCGACGAGATCGAGAAGCTTCCGGGGCAGATCGTGGGGCACTTCTACGCGCCCGCCATCTTCGGGCACTGGCCCGAGACCAAGAAGCTCGACGAGTACGAGAACAAGCTCGTCGCGGCGTGCCAGCGCCGCGGACTTGCGATCGAACTGAACACGCGCTTCCTGTACCGCGATCACACCGACGAGCAGCGCAAAAAGTATCTCGACGCCTATCGCCGCTTGCTGAAAAAGGCGAAAGCGAAAGGCGTTCGGATCGCGATCGGGTCCGACGCCCACAGCCCGAAGGACCAGGGCAGTGCGTTCGACGTCGTGCTCAAGCTGCTCGACGATTGCGGGATCAACGAACTCGCCTTTCCGGTGAACGGGCGCCTCCCACGCGTCGCGCTGCGAGCGACGCGAGAGCATCTGGAGAAGGCGCGCCGGCGTCCGGAACGCCCGCGCATTCCAGGAAGCAGCATCAGTGGTTTCGGACGCGCCGAGCTCGGACTTCCCGAGGAGTCCGAGAGCGTGCGAGCCGCCCGGGTGGGCGGAGCGAGAGCGACGCGAACTTCGAGCCCGAAGAGGAAGACTGCCGCCGGCAGAAAGCCTCCCGCTAAAGGAAACACTGCGAAGCGCAGCAGCGAGTCGGCCGCGTCGTCTTCGAAAGCTCGCGCCGCCAAGGCTTCGAAGCCCTCGAAGAAGGCGCAGCCTCGCAAACGCGTCAGCGCCAAGAAGAGTACTGCGCGCAAGAAGAGTGCACCGAAAGCGAGCCCGGCCAAGAAGGCGGCGAATCGGAAAGTGGCGGTGCGGCGCGCGGCGAAACCGAAGGGGCTCGCGCAGAAGGCCGCGCACAAGAAGAAGGCCGGCGTCTCGCGCAGGCGCCACTCGAGCATAGCGGACAAGAAGAAGTCGGGTAAGCGCCGCCGCTGATCGGCGCTGTAGGGGGAGCCATCGATGGCCGAAATCTCGCGCCTGCGTAACGTCGCGTTCGTCGGACCCCATCATGCGGGCAAGACGACGCTCGTCGAGGCCGTGCTCGCACACTGCGGCGCCGTCGCGCGCCGCGGGTCCATCTCCGAAGGGACGACGGTTACCGACCACGAGCCCGAAGACATCGCGCACGCGCAGAGCACGACCGTCGGGTTCGCCCACTGCGACGCGGACGAGATCGATCTCTCGATCGTCGACTGCCCTGGGTTCGTCGACTTCTTCGAGGAGACGCGGATGGCGCTCTACGGCGTCGACGCTGCCGTCGTCGTCCTCGAGGCCGATCCCGCGCGCGTCGTCCAGACGCGCGCTCTCGTCGACGCCCTCGAGGCGGCTGCGCTGCCGCACCTCTTCGTCGTCAACAAGCTCGATCGGCCGGGCGCGGACTTCGACAAGACGCTCGAGGCTCTGCAGGCTGCCTACGGACGGCACGTCGTAGCGGAGCAGCTTCCGATCGGCAGCGCGGAGGCCTTCAGCGGCTTGATCGACCTCGCACAGATGCGGGCCTTCACCTATGAGAACGGAAGCGAAACGTCCGCAGACATCCCTTCGTCGCTTACCGCTTCCGCCCAGCGATCGCGCGGCGTGCTGCTCGAAGCGATGGCCGATTTCGACGATACGCTCATGGAGGAGCTGCTCGAAGGCAAAGAGCCGCCGCTCGACGAGGTCGAGCGCGATCTCTGCGCTGAGTGCGCGCACGATCAGATCGTCCCGGTACTCGTCGCATCCGGAGCGAGCGGGACCGGGGTCGCCGCGCTCGTACGCGCGATCGAGCGTTGGTTTCCGTCGCCGGCCGAGCGTCCCCAGCTCGATGCCGAGGGTCGCCCGATCGAGCCGGACCCTTCCGCGCCTTTCGTCGCGCGCGTCATCAAGACGTCCGTCCATCCGCAGTCGGGGAAGCTCTCGATCCTGCGCGTTATTGCGGGAACGATGCGCTCCGATGCAACGCTCACCGACATGAGCCGCGGCGGCGAGAAGGTGCGCTCCGGCGGCCTTTACCGCCTGCTGGGGAAAAAACAGGAGCCAATCGCACAAGCCGGGCCCGGCGCCGTCGCCGCGGTCGCGCGGCTGGAGTCCGTAGCAACCGGCGATACGCTGACGATGAACGGGCACAAGATAGCGCTTCCGCTCGTCGCGCACGCCGAGCCGGTCTTCGCCACGGCGATCAAGCCGAAGGAGCGCATCGACGAGGCGAAGATCTCGCAGATGCTCGCCAGGATCGTCGACGAGGATCCCTCGCTATCGCTCGGCCGCGCCGAGTTCACGAACGAGCTTCTCCTTCTCGGATTTGGAGAGCAGCACGTCACGATCGCCGTCGAACGCCTGGCACGAAAGTACAAAGTCGAAGTGGAGACCGCTGCGCCTGCGATCCCATACACGGAGACGATCACCGCGTCCACGGAAGTCCATTCCCGGTACAAGCACCAGACCGGAGGACACGGCCAGTTCGGCGACGTCTGGCTGCGGTTCGAGCCTCGCCCGAGCGGTTCGGGCGTAAGTTTCGATGAGAAGATCGTCGGCGGCGTCGTCCCGCGTCAGTTCATTCCGGCCGTCGAGAAGGGCGTGCGAGAGGCGCTCCTTCACGGGCCGAGCGGCCATCCCGTCACCGACATTCACGTGACGCTCTACGACGGGCAGTACCACGATGTCGACTCGAGCGAGCAGTCGTTCAAGACGGCGGCCGGCATGGGCGTGCGCGACGCACTTCCGAAGTGCAGACCGGTCGTGCTCGAGCCGATCGTTCGCGTGAACGTCGTCGTTCCATCGGCCTACACCTCGACGGTCATTCAGCAGCTGACGGGCAAACGGGGCCAGATTCTCGGCATGAAGCCGGCGCTGCGCAGCGGCTTCGACGAGGTCGAGGCGGACGTTCCGCAGGTCGAGATGTCGCGCTACATTACGGAGCTGCGCACGGGAACGCAAGGCCTGGGCACCTTCTCCTGGCGCCACGAACGGTACGACGCAGTGCCTGGGAATGCCGTCGGCCCGAAAGCGGCGGTATGAAGCGCGTCCTAACTCTCTGCGCGCTCGCATGTGCGCTCGCCGGATGCACGCGAACCACGGGCGGCCAAGCCGGCGGAAATCCCGGGACGATTCCCGGCGTGCTGCGCATCGCAATCCAGCAAGACCTCAAAAACCTCAATCCTCTCTTGAACTCGAACACGACCGACGTCCTGGTGGCGAGCCTGCTCTTCGAGCCGCTCATCTCGGCTAACGATCGCGGCGAACCGGTGCCGATGCTCGCGGCGCAGGTCCCGACGCCGGACAACGGCGGTATCTCGAAGGACGGCCTGACGATTACCTACCATCTTCGCAGGAACGCGTACTGGACCGACGGCGTGCCGGTTACGAGCCGCGACGTGAAATGGTCGTGGCAAGCGATCATGAATCCGCAGAACAACATCATTTCACGCCATGGCTACGATGAGATTCGCTCGATCGACACGCCCGATCCGTACACGGTCGTCGTCCATCTCAAAGAACGCTTCGCGCCGTTCGTCAACACGTTCTTCGCGCCGAGCGACCAGCCGTATCCGGTCGCGCCCGCACACGTGCTCGACACGTATCCGAATATCAACGAGATTCCGTTCAACGCCGAACCGAACGTGAGCGACGGCCCGTTTCGGTTCGGCGAGTGGTCGCACGGCGATCACATCACCCTCGTACGCAACGACCACTTTTTCATGGGAATGCCGAAGCTGCAACGGATCGAACTGAAGATCGTTCCCGACGAGAATACGTCGGTGAACCTTCTGCAGACGCACGCAATCGATTGGATCTTTCAGGCGTCGATCGAGACGTATCCCGAGGTCAGCCGGCTTCCCGGCAGCCACATCGCCTGGATGAAAGTCAATGGCTACGAAGATATTCAGTTGAACGACGCGCGGCCGTTCCTGCGCGACGTGCGCGTTCGCCGAGCGATCGCATACGCCATCGACAAGGAGCAACTCGTCGCGACGCTCACGTTCGGTCAAGAGCACGAAGCGACGGAAGACATCCCCGACTGGATGTGGGCGTTCGATCCGAACGTTCGCTCGTATCCTCACGACGTCGCGAAGGCTCGCGCGCTTCTCGAGCAGGCGGGCTTTCGTCCTGGCCCAAACGGTATCATGGAGAAGAACGGCCAACCGCTCGTGCTCGTCGAGGTGACCGATAGCTCGAACGTCACGCGGCGCAAAGAGTCGGTGATCGTGCAGGAGCAGCTTCGCCAGGCCGGCATCGACACGCAGGTGAAGGACTTCGCGGGCGACGTTCTCTTTGCGCCGGCGGGAGAGGGCGGGATCCTCCAGCTTGGAAAGTTCGACCTCAGCCTTGCGGGCTGGTTCGCCGGCATCGATCCGGACGACAGTTCGCAGTACATGTGCAAGAACGTTCCGCCAGGCGGTTACAACTACGATCGCTACTGCAGCGCGGCGATGGACGCTGCGGAGACCGACGCGCTGATGCACTTCGATCGCGCTACGCGCAAGAGCGCCTACGCACGCACGCAGCAGCTCCTCCACGACGACGTCCCGGAGTTGTTCTTGTGGTGGGACCGCTATCAGGAACCGATCAGCGACGATTTCAAAGGTTTCGACCCGAACCCCGTGGAGGAAGCCTGGAACGCATGGCAATGGAGCATTTAGGATCGCCGGACCAGCCGGTCGGGCCGCTTCCGGAGCTCGTCTGGCTTCGCAAGATCATCTTCGACCGAGCGCTCACGCGAGGCGACTACGTCCTCGCGGGCGGCGTTCGCAGCGACTACTATATCGATAAGTTTCAGCTCTTCAGCGACCCCCACATTCTGCGTCGCATCGCACGGCTCTTCACGCCGCTCATCGCCGAGACGAGCCCCGATTTCGTCGGCGGAACGGAGCTCGGCGGCGCGATCGTCGCAACGGCGGTCTCGCAACTCTCCGGGATTCCAATGATCGTCGTGCGCAAGAAGCCCAAGGGCTACGGTGCATTCCCGAACGAGTACGTCGAAGGACCGTACGAGCGCGGCGCGCACGTGCTTCTGCTCGAAGACATCGTCAGCAACGGCGGCGAGCTGCTCGCGGCAAAAGCGCGTCTCGAAGAACTCGGTCTGCGCGTCACGGCCTGCGCGGTCATCAGCCGCGGTCTCGCTCCGGTGCGCGCGCTCATTCAATTCTCGTTGCCCCGCGGAAGAGCACAGCCGGAGAATTAGCGAGGCTCCGATTTAGGTCCGCGCCGCTGACGGTGTCACCCTGAGCGTAGGCGCGTAGCGCCGAAGTCGAAGGGCCGACGCAAGACCGTGCAAACGCGACGGAGATGCAGGCAGCTAGTGCGCCGCCTCTCGCTCGTCGCGCGCGTCTGGAGTCCGGTCACGCCGAGCGGCACCTTCGACGCCCTTGATAGCATGAGTACCCGGTAGGCGATTGCGTCTCGCACGACGACAAGCCCCGCAAGATCGTCGTGGGCGACATTCCCTTTCGGTCGGCCTTTTTTTGCGCGACGAGACTAGACGTCGTATGAGCGGCGCGTGATAGAATGGCGTGCGACGATGCAGGCAACTATCGACAAGCCGGCCATCGAGTACCTCGACGGGCGCCCGTGCCGCAAGATGAGCCCCAAGGCTTCACATGCTTTCGTGCAGGGCGCATTCGTCCGGTTGCTCTATCGACTCGGCTCAGGCTTAGGCAAATGCCTGCCGGAACTTCACTGCCGAGTCGGCGCGGTCGACTCGAGCGAGAGCGTCCTCGTGCCGGATGTGTCGTTCCTCACGAACGAGCGATGGAACGCCTTGTCCCCGCAGGATCGCCAGGAGCCGCCGTGCGCGCCGGACGTTGTCGTCGAGATTCGCTCGCCGCACGAGAACGCCGAACTGCGCAGGCGTAAGGTGGCCCGGTATTTGAATACCGGCGCCGCGCTCGTGCTCGACGTGGATCCGGCTGCACGGTCGATCGACGTCCACGACGCAACCGGGGTTCGCACGCTGCATTCGGACGACGCTTTCAGCGACGCGCGCTTCCCGTGGCTCGCGTTTGACGTCGCGGAGGTCTTCGCGGACCTCGACGACTAGGCGTCGCGCTCCGGCGGCGCCTTGAGATACTCGAGCACCTCTTGTGCGTGGCCGTCGGCGGTCACCTTCGGCCACACCTTCGCTATCTTTCCCTTCGCATCGATGAGAAACGTCGAGCGCTGGATGCCCTTGTACTTCTTGCCGTAGTTCACTTTCTCGACGATGACGCCGAACGCGTCGCAGAGCGCGGAGTCGACGTCGGAGAGCAGCGGAA
The DNA here is from genome assembly GCA_050733755.1 of Candidatus Tyrphobacter sp. Lineage (GTDB taxonomy): Bacteria > Vulcanimicrobiota > Vulcanimicrobiia > Vulcanimicrobiales > Vulcanimicrobiaceae > Tyrphobacter. The sequence goes on from JBOHTS010000041.1 coordinate 22,903, forward strand.
ACGTCAGCGAATACTTCTTCTTGAACGCGCGATGCGACGCAACGGAGTCGCGGCTGACGCCGGCGACGCGGACCTTCTTACGCTTGAACTGCGAGAGCAGGTCTCGGAACTGCGACGCTTCGTTCGTGCAGCCCGGGGTATCGTCTTTCGGATAGAAGTAGAGCACGAGCCGGTCGTCGAGAAGGTCGCGCACCTTGACGCGCTTGCCGACGTCGTCCTCGACGCTTATCGCGGGAAGTTTATCGCCTTCACGGAGCATATCGCCCGGCATTCGCGGTATACTCGCGGAAGTGCCTGCTCATCCGCTCGCCGAGGCGCTTGCAACCCGCCTCGCTCCCGGAGCGCGCGTGCTCGACTTCGGGAGTGGGACCGGCCGGAATACGGACGCCCTGCGCGCGCTCGGCTTTCACGTCGTCGCCATGAGCGACGAGGATGCGAGAGACGCAGCCGCTCTGACGAGCGCCGGCGGACCCTTCGATGCCGCGATCGTGACGCACGCCCTGCTCCACGGCACGCCGCAGACCATCGCTCGCAGAATCGACGCGCTCGCGAGCGTGCTTCGCGCCGAAGGGCCCTTTCACGCCGTCTTTGCGTCGACGAAAGACCGCCGGTACGGGGTTGGGACGCAGACGGCGGCATACACGTTTGCTGCGGAGTCCGGCGACGAAGCCGGCGTTCCGCACGTGTTCTACGAGGAGACGCGACTGCGCGCCATCCTCGCCGCGTACTTCGAGATCGAGTCGCTCGAACAATGCGCCGCAGACGCGATTGCCGGGGGCTGGGCGCATCCGACGACGCCGCTGCGCAACGCCGTTCACTGGTTCCTGCGCGCGAAGCGCCGCTAACTCGTTGCGATGAGGTCGCGCATGGGCGAGGAAGCGTTCGCATAGAGGCGCTTGCGCATTCGCCCGGCGAGGTACGCGAGCCGCCCGGCTTCGACGGCGTGACGCATCGCGCTGGCCATGAGCGCCGGATCGCGCGCGGCCGCGATGCCGGTGTTCATCAAGAGCGCGTCGACGCCGAGTTCCATTGCGATCGCCGCATCGGACGCGGTCCCGACGCCCGCATCGACGATGACCGGTACGGATGCGCGCTCTTTGATGATTTGGATCGAGTACGGGTTGCAGACGCCGAGGCCGCTGCCGATCGGCGCGGCGAGCGGCATGACCGCCGCGCAGCCCACCTCCTCGAGCTGTTTGCAGACGACGGGGTCGTCGCCGACGTACGGAAGAACGGTGAAGCCGTCGGCGACGAGCTCCTGCGCCGCGGCGAGCGTGCCGCGGGGATCGGGATGGAGCGTCTGCGCGTCGCCGATGACCTCGAGCTTCACGAGATCGGTTTCGAGCAGCTCGCGCGCGAGCCGCGCCGTGAGCACCGCGTCCTTCGCCGTAAAGCAGCCCGCGGTGTTCGGCAACAGCGTATATTTCGAGCGGTCGATATGGTCGAGCAGCGTTCCGCCGCTCGCATCGTCGAGGTTGATCCTACGGATCGCGACCGTTACGATCTGCGCACCGCTCGCGGCGTGCGCCGCCTTCATGATCTCAAGCGAAGGATACTTCCCGGTCCCGACGATGAGACGAGAGGTAAACTCGTGCGTGCCGATTCGTAACGTGCCGTCCATGCCCCTTACCCTCCGGCTACCGCTTTGATGATCTCGACGCGGTCACCTGGAGCGAGCCGATGCTCGGCAAATGCCGCACACCGAACGACGCGATCGTTGCAGGCGATCGCAATGCCGCTCTGCGAGGCATCGAGCCCGCCGAGAAGATCGGCGATCGTCGCCTCGTCGGGAACCTCGCGTTCTCTGCCGTTGACGCTCACGCGCACGTTCACATCCCCGTGTAGACCGGGCCGCCGCCGCCCTCGGGCGGAACCCATGTAATTGCCTGATACGGATCGACGATGTCGCAGGTCTTGCAGTGAACGCAGTTCGTGAAGTTGATCTGCAAGCGCCCCTCCGCGTGGCCGTCGCGGATCGTGAACAGCGGTTCGTAGACGGCTGCCGGACAGTAGTACTTGCACGGGTTCCCGTACTCGAGCGTGCACCGTTCGCGACAGATATCGGTCTGCACGTGGAGGTGACACGGCTGATTTTCGTCGTGCATCGTGCCCGAGTTATAGACATCGGTGAGCCTGTCAAACGTCAGCACGTTGTCGATCGTCGCGCGCGGCGCGACCGGCGGCGTCGGCCCGCGCTTCTCCATCATCGCGTAGCCGGGCTTTCCCGCAAGGCGGTCTACGACGCCGAACCCTCGCCCGCCGCTCACCGTCGCGAGGCCCGCATTGACCAATCCGGGAAAGAGTCCGCGTTCGAATCCTTGATGGAAGTTGCGTGCGCTACGCATCTCCGCAAACGCCCACGAATCTCGAAAGCGGCGCTCGTATCCCGAAAGCATCTCGGCGTCGTACCGCTGCGCCTCGATTGCATCCCACGCGGTCTGTGCGGCGAGCATGCCGGACTTCATTGCGAGGTGTATTCCCTTCAGGCGCATGCCGTTGAGAAAGCCGCCGGAGTCGCCGACGAGCAGCAAGCCGTCAGCGTACGAGCGCGGCATCGCAAAGAGGCCGCCTTCAGGAATTGCTTTCGCGCCGTACCGAACGAGCTTCGCGCCGCGCAGCATCGCAGCGATCGCCGGATGCTCTTTGAGGCGCTGGAGCATGTTGTGCGGATCGGTCGTCGGATCGCGATAGTCCAGACCCGTCACCATGCCGATGTCGAGAACGTCGTTCGTCATCCCGTAGACGAAGGCGCCTCCGAACGTCTGCGGGGGCAGAGGATAGCCCAGCGTGTGCGTCACGCTTCCCGCCGCGACGCTTCCCGGCGGACACTGCCACAGTTCCTTGACGCCGACGGCATAGACCATCGGTTCGCGCCCCTCGTCGAGATGGAGACGCGCAATCGCTTGCTTTGCGAGCGTCCCGAGCGGGCCTTCGCCGAGAACGACGATCTTTGCGACGAGGTCCGCTCCCGGTTCGTAGTTCGCCTTGCGGTTTCCATCGCGATCGAGGCCTCTGTCGCCCGTGCGCACGCCGACGACGCGCGTGTCTTCCCACAGCAACTCCCGCCCCGGAAACGATGCAAAGATTTGGACGCCGGATTCTTCCGCGCGCGAGGCAAGCCACTTCACGAGGCGCTGGAGAGAGACGACGTACTTGCCGTGATTGTTCAGCGACGGCGGCGTAAACGGAGCGCGCAGGTGCGCGTCGTGCGTGAGATACCAAAGCTCGTCGCTCGTTACCGCCGACTCGACCGGCGCGCTCTGCAACCACGATGGAACGAGTTCGTGCAGTGCCCGCGGGTCGAGCACCGCGCCGGAGATCGCGTGATTCCAAATCTCCGCCGCCTTCTCGATGACGACGATCTCGAGCTCGCGGCCGTGCTCTTTCGCGCGCTGCGCAAGCGCGATCGCGCCCGCGAGGCTCGCTGGACCGGCTCCGACAAAAAGCACATCGACTTCGAGGCGCTCGCGTTCGGGCATGCCGTAGACTTCGCGGGGACCTGCCGCCTTACCGCCGTATTCGGCTTGCCATGAAGATCCAGGTAGGCGTCATGGGCTCCGCCGGCGGGAGCATTACCTCGGCCCAACTCGAACTTGCGCGACGTTTGGGAAAGCGCATCGCCGAGCGCGACTGCACGATCGTCACGGGTGCCTGCCCCGGTCTGCCGCATGCGGCCGTGCTCGGAGCAGACGAGGCCGGCGGAGCAAGCCTTGGGGTCTCGCCGGCGCTGACGCGCGAGGAGCACGTCGATCTCTACCACTCGCCGATCAGCCCGTACACCGCGATCGTCTTCACCGGGTCGGGCCTCATGGGCCGCGAGACGCACAACATTCACAGTTCCGACTTCGTCCTCTTCGTCGGCGGTCGCAGCGGCACGCTCGGCGAGTTCTGCATCGCGTACGACGAAGGAAAGCTCATCGGCGTGCTCCACGATTCCGGGGGCATCTCCGACCGTATCGACGTGGTTCAAAGCCTCGTCGACAAGGAGACGGGCTCGGTCATCGTCACGGATTCGAGCCCCGAGACGCTCGTCGATCGCTGCCTCGACCTCTACCTCAAGAATGCGATGCCCAGCTCCGTCGCGCTGAACGTCCGTGCCTGAGATCACCTTCATCGGCGCTGCCGGAACGGTAACGGGCAGCAAGCACCTTTTGCATGCCGCGGGCAAGCGGATATTCGTCGATTGCGGGCTCTTCCAGGGAACGAAGGACATCGCCGCGCTCAACGAAGCACCTCTGCCCGTCGAGCCCGACGACGTCGACGCCGTCGTCATCACGCACGGCCACTTAGACCACATCGGCTACCTTCCGCGCCTGGTTCGCGACGGATTCTCCGGCCCGATCTACGCAACGCCCGCGACGCAAGCGCTCATGCAGATCGTCCTCGACGACGCGGCGCACTTGCAGCAGCACCTCTCGCGACGCGGCTTCGAACACGAGCGCGACGCTCCGCCGCCTTATTACGACGAGCGCGACGTCGCGCACACGATGCGTCTCGTGCGGCCGATGGCGCTCGACGCACCGTTCGAAATCGCATCCGGCATTCGTGCAACGTACCGCAACGCGGGACACGTCATCGGCTCCGCCTTCGCCGTGGTCGAAACCGAAGAGAGACGGATCGTCTTCTCCGGCGATCTCGGAAGGTACGGCCGGCCTCTTCTCTACGATCCGCAAGCGCTCGGCCCGGCCGACGCGCTCGTCTGCGAATCGACGTACGCCGCGCGCTCGCACCCGGCCGACCCGCTCGAAGAGCTGAAGTCGGCGCTCCTTGCGGGGATCGAGCGCCGCGGAACGATGGTCATGCCGGCCTTCGCCGTCGAGCGCACGCAAGATCTGCTTCTTGCGATCGCAACGCTCCAGGAACGCGAGCAGGCGATTGCGACGCTGCCCGTTCATCTCGACAGCCCGATGGCCGAGCGCGTCGACGATCTTTTCACCCGCTTTCCCGACGCACATCGTCCGGTCGCAAACGCATCCGCCACCGCACCGTTCGGCGTCCGCGATTTCTCGATGGCCGTAACGACGCAAGAATCGAAGGCACTCAACGAGCTGCAGGGGCCGCATCTCATCGTGTCCGCAAGCGGCATGGCATCCGGCGGTCGCGTGCTCCATCACCTTCACAATCACATCGCGCAGGCCGACGCGACGATCATGTTCGTGGGGTATCAGAGCCGCGGCACGCTTGGATCGGCGCTCATGAATGGGGCGAAGTCGGTGCGCATTTACGGAGACGCATTGCCCGTGCGCGCGCACGTCATGACGGTCGGCGGATTCAGCGGTCACGCCGACGGCGGCGACTTGCGCCGCTGGTTCTCGTCCTGTCCGACCAAGCCGCATCTCTATGCAGTTCACGGCGAGCCCGACTCGGCAGCGGCGCTTGCGGCGCTCGCGAAGGCGGAGTTCGGCTGGAGCGCGCAGGCGGCGCGCCGCGGCACGACCGTGACGGTATGAGTGCTTCCAGAGCGCGACGAAGCTTCGCAAGCGACAACGCGGCACCGGTAGCGCCGGAGATTCTCGATGCGCTCGTGCGCGCCAACCAAGGCGACGCGACGGGATACGGCGCCGACTCGTGGACCGCGAAGGCGATCGAGCGATTTCGCCGCCACTTCGGCCCTCAAACCGACGTCTACTTCACCTTCAACGGAACGGGTGCGAACGTCGTCGCGCTCAGCACGATGCTTCAGCCGTGGGAGGCAGTGCTCTGCCCTGCGAGCGCGCATTTGCAAACCGACGAGTGCGGCGCGCTCGAACGCTTTTGCGGCTGCAAGGTCATTCCGGTCCAGTCCGCCGACGGAAAGATCGCTCCACGAGACCTCGAGCCGCATCTTCGCGCCGGACACGAGGAGCACCATCCGCAGCCGCGCGTCATATCGATTTCGCAGTCGACCGAATACGGCGGGCTTTACGAACGCGACGAAATCGCCGCGCTCTGCGCGTTCGCGCACGAACGCGGCCTGCTCGTCCACGTCGACGGCGCGCGCATCGCAAACGCCGCCGCCACGCTGCACGCGACGCCGCGCGCGCTCACCGTCGATCTCGGCGTCGACGCGCTGACGTTCGGCGGCACGAAGAACGGCCTGCTCTTCGGCGAGGCGATCTGTCTTTTCGGTGGCGTCGCCGGCTCGGAGGCGCCGCTTTTCGTGCGCAAGCAGGCGATGCAGCTTGCGTCGAAGATGCGCTACGTCGCGGCGCAGTTCGAGGCGCTGCTCGACGGAGACCTCTGGTTGCGCTACGCATCGCATGCGAACGCGATGACGAGCCAGCTCCACGAGCGCGTGAAGGACATCCGCGGCATCGAGATCACGCGCCCCGTAGCCTGCAATGCGATCTTCGCGACGATGGATCGCGCCGCGATCGAACGCGCGCGGGCTGCGTTCTTCTTCTACACCTTCGACGAAGCGTTGCCGGAGGTCCGATGGATGACGCATTGGGCGACGCAGCCCGAAGACGTCGACGCCTTTGCCGGCTGCCTGGAGCGGGCGCTCTCCCCGTCATCCCACGCGCCCTGAGCGGGCCGAACGAGTCCTACGCCGTCCAGTCGAGCATCGACTTCCATTCGTGCTTTGAGAACGGCTGCTTCGACTTGATTGCCTCGACGTACTTGCGCTTGCCCGCGCGGTTGCCTTTGCCCATCATGATGCCCCCAACGAGGCGATCTTGCCAGAAGAACAGCGAGCGATACCACTTCTTCTCGTTGTCGACGCGTTGGACCATTTCGAGATCGTTACGGAGTTCGGGCGAGAGTCCGAACTGCGTGATCGTCTGCGATTTGAAGAGCAACGACGAATATTCCGGAACGTCGTGGTATTTTTCGCTGCCGCCCATCATGTTTACCGCCGCGACCTTGCCGTGGGCGCCGGCATTGTTCCACGTTCCCATCCGGTAGCGAATCTCGAGAATCGGATCGAAGAAGTCGGCGACGTCGCCGGCGGCAAAGACGCCGGGAACGTTCGTCTCAAGGTGATCGTCGCAAAGGATGCCGTTCTTACTCGTCTCGATCCCGCTGCCTTCGAGAAACTCCGTATTCATCGTGAGTCCGAGACCGGCGGCGAAGCAATCGGCGGCGATCTCCAGCCCATTTTGCGTGCGCAGCTTTCTCACGACGCCGTTATCGCGCGCGAACGACTCGACTTGCTCGCCGAAATGAATGTGAACGTGCTGCTCTCGTCCCGCTTCCGCGACGAGTTCCGCCGCGATCTCATCGAGGACGCGATGCAGCGTGCGGGGTCCGCGAACGAGCCAATGCGTCTCGACGCCGCGCACCGCGAACGCCTCGGCGAGTTCGTACGCAATGTACGAGCCGCCGATCGCGACGGCGGCCTTGCTGTGCTCGAGATACTCTGAGATCGCGCGCGTGTCGTCGAGGTACTGGAACGGGAAGAGGTTCGCGGCGTCTTTTGCGCCGGGCACGTCGCAGAGGTTCGGCCGCCCGCCCGTCGCGAGAAGCAGCGCATCGTACGGATACGACGTTCCATCGGCCTCGATCGCTCGCTCGTCGACGTTCACGCGCGTCACGCTCGTGCGAAGCCGGAGTTCGATGCGATGCTCTTCGTGCCAGGCCACGCTGCGAATCATAACCTTCGCCTCCGGCAACTGTTTTCGCAGCATCGGCGGCAGCGAGATGCGATTGTAGAGCGGATAGGGTTCGTCGCCGAAGAGCGTGATCTCGCAGGCGGGATCGTGCTTGCGCAGTTGCTCCGCGCACGTCGTTCCGGCAAAACCGTTTCCAACGATGACGTACCTGCGGTGTTCGTCGTTCACGCTAGGACGGCGTTCCCAGCGCGATACCGGTCATCATCGCGACCCCAACGCGCAGCGCACGTTCGTCGATATCGTAGCGCGCGCTGTGCTGCGGCTCGATTCCACGTTCCGATCCCCGAACGCCGACGACGAAGTAGGCTCCGGGACGCTCCTGCTGCATGTACGCCATGTCCTCGGCCCACATCACGACCTCGTGCGGGTCGACGACGTTGCCGTCACCGGCGACGCGGCGCGCCACGGCACGCACGACGTCATTCATACGCGCGTCGTTGACGACGGCGGGGTATCCCCACTCGTAGCGCAGTTCGTGCTTCAAGCGCATAGCACCGTCGAGACCATTCAGCATCCGCTCGAGTCGTTCCGGCATCTCGCGGCGCACGCGCTCATCGAGGGTGCGAACGGTTCCAAGCATCTCGACGCGATCGGGAATGACGTTGTGCGTCGTTCCGCCGGTAATCTTTCCGATCGTCACCACGGCCGGCTCGCGCGGCGCGACCTCTCGGCTTACCAGGGTTTGGAGCATCGAGATAAACTGCGCGGCGCCGACGATCGGGTCCGAAGAGAACTGCGGCATGGCGCCGTGACCTCCGCGTCCTTCGATCGTTATCGCGATTTGGTCCGATGCCGCAAAGAAGGCTCCATCGCGAATTCCAACCTTCCCAACGTCGAGGCCGCTGTAGAGATGGAGCGCGAAGACGCGATCGACGCGCGGATTCTCGAGCGCTCCCTGCTCGATCATCACCTTGTTACCGCCATAGCCCTCTTCACCGGGCTGAAAACAGAAAACGAGCGTGCCGCTGACCTCGTCGCGTCGCCGCGCGAGCTCGCGCGCTGCGCTAAGGAGTATCGCCATGTGACCGTCGTGACCGCACGCGTGCATGACGCCGTCGCGCTGCGAGCGATACTCCGCCGTGCCGAGTTCCTGCACCGGCAACGCGTCCATGTCCGCCCGCAGAAGCGTCACCGGACCGGGCTTGCCGCCTTTGAGCCTTGCGAGAATGCCGGTCGTTGCGACGCCGGTGCGTATCTCGTCGAAGTCGCACTCGCGGAGTTTGCTCTCGATGAACGCTGCAGTCTCGCGTTCTTGAAACGACAGTTCCGGATGCGCGTGAAAATGTCGACGAAATGCGACGACCCCAGTCGACGCAGGCCAGCAATCAGTCGAACGTGACAACGAAAAGGTATCGGCCCAGAGCCGGCTGGCAAAGGGCTGTTCCACCGACGTATCGGGATGCACGCGCGATGTTTAGCGCCTTTCTATCGAGTACGAGGCGGCCGGACGGGAAAGCTATCCACGCATCGTCAAGATGGCCATCCGCTGCAACGGCCACTTCTACCCCTGCCGTGGGTACCAGGCCGGCGTCGAAGCCGATGGACGTTGTGCCAGGCGCGTTGCCGACGACCCGCGCTGGAACAAATGGTTGCGCACACGCCGTCCATCCCTCCGGCGCCGGAATAGCGGAAGCGATGCTTAGAGCTGTCCCGTAGGGCGGTGTCGCGAACAGGTCGGGAAGCGGCGTCAGCCGAGTGGTTCCAGCCGAACCGTGACTGTCATTCGTGCCAAGTCCTGCATTGGGTTGACAGTGCACTGCGCCGCGCTGGTCCCAGCCGAACGCTACATCGCCGCTCGCAGTTGCCCACTCGACCCACCAGCGTATCGAGCGCACTGGTTTCGGAAATCGCACGTACAATGGCGCCGATAGGTACTCGGTGCGCACGAACGTTGAGATTGACGAGCTGTATTTCAGCGGATGCGCCGTTACGGCGGTCTGCGGAAATGCAAAAAGGAACCAACCGGCGTCGGTCTGCGCCTCGATCGTTCCCGTAACACTGCGCGCTCCCAGCGAGGAAAGCCGAAAGCCCCAAAGCGCGCTTGGCTCACAGCGACACGCCGTGCTCGCGGGTTCGTAGTCGTCGATACTCGCCGGGCAGTACTCGGTCAGTGCGAAAGCACGGGTAGTCCAGGCACAAAAAAGAACCGTAAGGACGCCGAACGCGATAAACCAGCGACCGTGCACCCGCTCCATGGCCGAGGGGTTCGCAGCCGCGGGGGCCCACCCTTCGAAGCGGCGAAAGCCTCGGCGTGGCAGTGAAGACGACCCCCGCGCTCGACCGGCGCGAAATTAGCGACGACCAGATGCGCTCGCTTCTTCGGAATATGCTCTTGCAGCGACAGCTCGACAACCGCGGTTTCCAGTTGAACCGGCAGGGAAAGGTGCCGTTTGCGCTCGGCAGCGAGGGGCACGAGGCGATTCAAGCCGGCGCCGCCCTCGCTTTCAGGCGGGGGACCGACCTCCTCGCGCCGTACTACCGCGACCTCGGACTGTGCCTGGGAGTCGGCCTCACTCCGTATGAGATCATGCTCTCGATCTTCGCACGCGAGGCCGACCACAACGGCGGCCGCCAGTTCCCGAACCACTACTCGAGCAAGAGCCTCGGCATCCTCTCCTTCTCCTCGATTCTCGCGACGCACATCCCGCATGCCGTCGGCGCCGCGTACGCGATCGCGTACCGAAAGGAGAGCGGGCGCGCCGTCCTCTGCACCTGCGGGGACGGGACGACGAGCGAAGGCGAGTGGCACGAATCGGTCAACTTCGCCGCGGTGCACAAACTCCCGATCGTCTTTCTCGTCGAGAATAACTATTGGGCGATTTCGACACCGCTCGAAAAGCAGATGGGTCAGCCGGAGATTTGGAAGCGCGCAGCCGGGTACGGGATTCCGGCTCGGCGTTTCGATGGGTTCGATCCCGTCGAAACGTACGCGTGCGTGAGCGAAGCGATGGAGCGCGCGCGCTCGGGCGGCGGCCCGACGCTGCTCGAAGGGATGTGTTATCGCTTCCTCGCCCACTCGACCGACGACAACGACATGACGTATCGCACGAAAGGCGAGGTCATCGAGGCGCGTAAGAACGATCCACTGCCGCGCTTCGCAGCGGCGCTCGCGCACGCCGGCGTCATGAGCGAGAGCGACGTTGCGACGATGAAGAAGTCCGTCCTCGACGAGACGAACGAGGCGACCGACCGCGCCGAGGCGATGCCTTTCCCGCAAGCCGAGTATCTCTACACGAACGTCTACGAAGGAGCGTGGCAGCCGTGGCAATGACGACGTCGGAGACGACCGCCTCCTCTTCGGTCATGAACAACGTCGAGGCCGTGCGCGCGACGCTCTACGAAGCCCTGAAGGCCGACGATCGCGTCGTCATTCTCGGCGAGGACGTCGGCGCGCGCGGTAACGTCTTTCTCATCACGAAGGATTTCATCGACGAGTTCGGTTCCGAGCGCATCATCGACACGCCGATCGCAGAAGCGTCGATCGTCGGCATCGCGATCGGAATGGCGATGGAGGGCCTGCGTCCGGTCGCGGAGATTCAGTTCGCCGATTTCATCTATCCATCGTTCAACCAAATCGTCGGCGAGGCGGCGAAGACGCGCTATCGCAGCAACGGCGAGTACACGTGTCCGCTCGTCATCCGCACGCCGTACGGCGGCGGCGTACGCGGTGCGCTCTCGCACTCGGTCTCCGTCGAAGCGCTCTTCTATCACGTTCCCGGACTGAAGATCGTCGTACCGGCCTTTCCCGCCGACGTCAAAGGCCTGCTCAACGCCGCGATCGACGACCCAGATCCGGTGCTCTTCCTCGAGCACAAGAAGACGTACCGCCTCATCAAAGGCGAGGTTCCCAGCGGCCACTACACGATTCCCATCGGAAAAGCGAAGGTGCTCAAGGAGGGCACGCAGCTCACGGTGGTCTCGTACGGCTTGTACGTTCACTGGGCGCTCGAAGCGGCGAAGACGCTCGACGGCGAGGGCATGTCGGTGGAAGTCATCGACCTTCGCTCGATTCGCCCGATGGACCGCGGTGCGATCCTCCAAAGCGTCGAGAAGACGCGCAAGTTGCTCGTCGTGCACGAGGATAATAAGTTTGGCGGAGTCGGCGCGGAGATCAGCGCGATGGTCGCCGAAGAGGCGCTCTTCAATCTCGACGCGCCGATCCGCCGACACTGCGCTCCCGACGTTCCCGCAATGGGCTACGCGGAGACGCTCGAACGCGAGTTCATGTCGTCGCCCGCGAAGATGGCCGACGCCATGCGCGACCTCGTGCGGTTCTAGCAGCAATGCCGACGACGATCACGATGCCCCAGCTCGGCGAGACCGTCACGGAAGGGACGGTCGCGCAGTGGCTCAAGAGACCCGGCGATAGCGTCGAGAAGTACGAGCCCTTCGTCGAAGTCTCCACCGATAAGGTGAACGCCGAGGTGCCCGCGCCCGTGAGCGGCGTGCTCCGCGAACTTCTCGTGAAGGAAGGCGAGACGGTCGCGACCGGTACGGCGATCGCCGTCATCGAAGAAGCCGGCGCTTCCGCAAGCGCTCCGTCGAAGGTCGAGACGAATGCCGCTCCTGTAGCGGCGCAAGCGCAGCGTCCGAATGGAAAGCCCGCCGACGCCGCGCCCAAGAGTGCGTCGCCCGCCGTTCGCCGGCTCGCGCGCGAACATAACGTGGACGTTCGCTCCCTGCGCGGTACCGGAAGCGGAGGCCGCGTGACCGCACGAGACGTCCTAACGGCCGTGGGCACGAACGTTGCCGCGACCGGCGCGCCGACAATGCCGAAGGGTACATCGACGTACGCCGAGCCGATTCCGGGAACGGTCATTGCGCTCAATCAAGCGCGTCGGCTCATCGCGCAGCGCATGGTCGAGAGCAAGCAGAACGCGCCGCATGCGTGGTCGATGGTCGAGGTCGACGTCACGAACCTTTGGAAATGGCGTATCAGAGAGAAGGCGCGCTTCGAACGCGAAACCGGCTTCAAACTCACGCTCCTGCCCTTCTTCATCCGCGCGGTCGTTCAGTCGCTCCGCGCCTTCCCTCTTGCGAACGCACGTTTCACGGACGACGGCATCCAGGTTCTCAAAGAGATCAACGTTGGAATCGCGATCGGACTGCCGGCAAATCTCGTCGTCCCCGTCGTGCGCGACGCAGATCGCCTGACGATCGAAGCACTCGGCGTGGCCGCGGGTCAACTCATCGACAAGGCGCGCAAAAACAGGCTCGGCGTCGACGATCTCGCAGGCGGAACGTTCACCGTCAACAACAACGGCGCGAACGGATCGATTCTCTCGGCCCCGATCATCAACGGCGGCCAAGCCGGCATCGTGACCATGGAGGCGGCCGTCAAGCGCCCCGTCGTCGTCGAGGGCGATGCAATCGCAATCCGCCAGATGATGAACTGCTGCCTGTCGCTCGATCATCGCGTTCTCGACGGCTATACGGCCAGCGGATTCCTCGCCGATCTCAAAGCGCGCTTGGAGGCAATGGGCCCGGACGGTTCGATCTAGGAGCTTGTCGGGTTATGGCCATTTTCGGATTCATGCCGCATTTTGTTCGGAGACGAGGCGCAAAGAGGGAGCAACGCCGTAGCGTTGTGACCGATGACCAACGACGTATGCGGGCAAAAGCCGGTACGAAGAGGGAGATCTGCCATGATCCGACAGGCTCCTAGCGCACCGTCGCCACACCGTAACGCATCGATGGAAATTCGCAAACGCTTTACCTTTGAAGCCGCGCATTCGCTGCCGAACCATCCGGGAAAATGCGCGCGCATGCACGGCCATTCGTACCGCCTCGAGGTCGCAATAGCCGGGCCGCTCCATCGCGACGGACCGGCGCGCGGCATGGTCGAGGACTTCGACTCGCTCGACGACGTCGTGCGCACGCACGTGCTCGACGAACTCGATCATCGCACGTTGAACGAGACGATCGATAACCCGACGGCGGAGGAGATCGTTCTCTGGATTTGGCGGCGACTGGAACCGCTTCTTACTTCGCTCGAAGAGATTGTCTTGTGGGAAACGCCCGACGCCTGCGCCGTGCTGCGCCGCGACGACACTCCCATGTCATAATGCTCCAAATAGCAGAGATCTTCTACAGCGTCCAGGGCGAGGGCACGTGGACGGGAACGCCCGCAGTCTTCGTCCGTTTGGCGGGCTGCAATCTTTCGTGCGACTTCTGCGATACCGATTACGCACTCAAACGGCTCATGAGCATCGAGCAGATTCTCGGCGCCGTGCGCGACGCTGCGCCGGAGTGTCCGATGGTCGTCCTCACCGGCGGAGAGCCGCTCGCGCAGAGCGCATCGGTCGCGCTCATCGCGGCTCTGCGCGCGGATGGACGACGCGTGCACGTCGAATCGAACGGAACGATCGCCGTCGCACTTCCCGAGGACGTCTGGCTCTGCGTCTCGCCCAAGGAGCGCGTCGACGCGCGCATGGCGGCGCGCGCGAACGAGGCCAAGCTCATCGTCGATACGCGCGTTCCCGAAGAGCACGTCGCGCTCTTTCCTCATCTGGAGAGCATTCTTCTTCAGCCCGAGGGCAACAAACCGCGCAACGTGGAGATCGCACTCGCGTATGCGAAGGCGCATCCCGCACGCTTTCGCCTCTCGCTGCAGACGCACAAGTTCATCGGCGCTCCGTGATCCTCGTCGTCAGCGCTACGAAGGCGGAGATCGCGCGTGCGTCGGCGGATGGTTGCGAGATTCTCGTCACCGGCATCGGGCCGGTCGAAGCCGCCGCGCACGTCGCTCGCGCACTCGCCCGCAGCGCGTACGAGTTGGTCGTCAGCGCGGGCGTTGCGGGCGCGTACGATCGCGATTTGGAGATCGGCAGCGGAGTCGTGGTCGCGCAGGAGACGCTCGAGTTGAACGCCGAGAACGGCGACGCCCTTTCGCTGCCCGCGGAGAGGTCGCTCGTGCAGCACGCGACATCCGATGTGGATTGCGTCAATCGACTCGTCGCGCGCGGCTTTCGCAGCGTTCGTGGGGTCACGTCTGCGCGCGTAACGGCGACCGATGCAACGGCGCAACGAATGCTCTCGCTGGGAGCGCAGATCGAATCCATGGAGGGCTTCGCCGTCCTCAGAGCCGCCGCACTCGCCGGCGTGCCAGCCGTCGAGGTGCGCGGGATTTCGAACTACGCGTGCGAGCGCTCGCGCTCGCAATGGGACTTTGCCGCCGGCGTCCGCGGTCTCGCAGCGGTCCTGCGCGCGGTGCTGGAGCGATGACCGACACCCTCGCGTACTCGCCATGTCCCAACGACACGTACGTCTTCGCAGCGCTTGCGAACGGTCTCCTTGCGGGCCGGCCGCACGTTCGCGTCGTCCTCGCCGACGTGGAGGCCCTCAACGATGCGGCGCAGCGAGGCGAGTACGAGGTGACCAAGATAAGCTACGGAGCGATTCCGCCGCTCGTGAGCCGTTACCGCGTCTTGCGCTGCGGCGGCGCGCTCGGACGCGGATGCGGTCCGCTCGCCGTCGTGCGCGAGCAGCATCGAGGCGGCCTCGAGTCCCTTGCAGGCAAGCGCGTCGCGATCCCGGGAGCGCGCACGACGGCATATCTGCTGCTCCGCCTCGCGCTCCATGCAATGGGCATCGACGCCGTCGTCCCGGTCGAGATGCGTTTCGATCGTATCGTCGAGGCGGTCGCTGCCGGTCGCGTCGATGCCGGTCTCATCATTCACGAATCGCGCTTCACGTATCAAGAGCGCGGACTACGATCGGCAATCGATCTTGGGCGGTGGTGGGAGTCGACGACGGGGCTTCCGATACCGCTGGGCGCGATCCTCGCGCGCGACGATCTCGGTTCGCAGCGTTCGCTGCAGATCGCCGACGCGATTCGGGCCAGCCTGCGCTTCGCACGCGGGCATGAGAGCGAAATCTTCGGATACGTTCGCGAGCACGCCTTCGAGATGAGCGAGCAGGTGATGCGCAAGCACATCGCACTCTACGTCAACGAGTTCACGGACGACCTCGGCGAGGAGGGAGTCGCGGCGGTACGAGTGCTCCTGGGACGCGCTCACGATGCCGGGCTCGCCGCCGCGGCGGAACCACGCTTCCTCTAGGAGAATCTCACAGGCTCCATGCGCAGGGCACCGTTCATCGGCTCGATCGCCGCGACGCTGGCCGCGTCGGCGTTGCCGGCGGCGGTGCGAGCGTCGAGCGACGCGCCGCTGCTCGGCGACGATCTCCTCGCGCGCCATCGCGCCGAACTTGCAAGCGCGAGCGTCGGCATCATCACGAATCAAACCGGCGTCAACTCCGCGGGCGTCGGCGTCGTCGATGCCGCTCGCGCGGCGGGCCTGCGCGTTCGAGCACTCTTCTCACCCGAGCACGGGCTGCACGGCGATCGCCCGGCAGGCGCGTTCGTCGAATCGTACACGGACGAGCGCACGGGTCTCCCCGTCTACAGCCTCTACGGTCCGGATCGGCATCCGTCGTCGAAGATGCTCGCCGGCCTGGACGTTCTGCTCTTCGACATCCAAGACGTCGGCTCGCGAGCGTACACGTTCATCTCGACGATGGCGATGGCGATGCAGAGCGCGGCGGCGCACGGCATCGAGTTCTGGGTTCTCGACCGGCCGAACCCCGTCGGCGGCGCGATCGTCGAGGGGCCGGTTCTGCAGGCGCAGTTCTCGTCGTTCATCGGACTCTATCCGATCGCGATGCGTCACGGAATGACCGTCGGCGAACTGGCCGGCCTCTTCAACGCGCACTTCGGCATCGGCGCACGTCTGCGCGTCGTTGCGATGGAAGGCTGGAAGCGCTCGACGATCTGGCCGCAGACGCATCTGCGTTGGATCCGCACGTCGCCGAACGTCCCCACCTGGCAGACGTCGTTCGTCTATCTCTGCACCGGGCTTATCGACAGCCTCGGCCTCAACAACGGCGTCGGAACGCCGGAGCCCTTCTTCTACGCGGGAGCGCCCCACCTCGATGCGCGGGCCTTCGCGAGCGCTTTGAGCGAGCGCCAAATCTCCGGGGTCGAGTTCGTGCCCTCCGATTGGTCGCCATCGAAAGGCGCGAATGCCGGGCGCTCGTTCTCCGGCGTTCGTCTCGACCTGTTCGATCCGGCCGATTTCTTCGCGGTACGAACGGCCGTCGAGCTTCTCGTCTGCGCGCGCACCCTCGAGCCAAGCGCGATCTCCACAGAGAACGTTCGCGCCATCGATCTCGATTGGGGAACAGACAGCGTTCGCGCGCAACTCCTGAGCGGACGAAGCGCCGACGAAATCGTTGCGTCGTGGCAAGGCGGCCTCTCGCAGTTTCTCCCGCTGCGCGAACGCTTCTTGCTGTACTCGTGAGCGAACTCGTACGGCGCCTGCGCGATGCGCTGGGCGCGGAGAACGTCAAGGACGAGCCCGAAGATCTCGCGGTCTATTCGTTCGACGCGTACAGCGAAGGGCGGCTCCCGTCGGCCGTCGCGATTCCATCGGACGCGCGTCAAGTGAGTGCCGCCGTGAAGATCGCGCGCGCGTGCGGCGAGCCGATCGTGGCGCGCGGCGCCGGAACCGGACTCTGCGGGGGCGCCGTCTCGATGAAGGGCGGCGGCGTCATCCTCTCGTTCGCACGCATGCACCGTCTTCTCGAACTCGACGCTGCGAATCGTCGTGCGCGCGTGCAGCCCGGTCTCGTCAACCTCCACCTCTCGCAGCAGGTCGCCGGCGCGGAACTCTTCTACGCACCGGACCCGGCCTCGCAGCGCAGCTCGACGCTCGGCGGAAACATCGCGACGAACGCCGGAGGCCCGCACTGTCTCTCGTATGGGACGACGGTCAATCACGTCCTCGCGCTGGAGATCGTCGACGAAAACGGTGACGTCTTCACGACCGACGTCGACGATCAGGGATACGACCTCACCGCGGCACTCGTTGGAAGCGAGGGAACGCTGGGCATCGTCACCTCCGCATGGGTCCGGCTCTTGCGCCTTCCCGAAGCGACGCGCGTCTGGCTCGCATCGTTTGCGAGCATCGAGGCCGCCTCCGAGGCCGTCTCGGCGATCGTCGGAGCCGGCATCATTCCGACGGCGCTCGAGATGATGGATGCCGTCATCGTGAAGGCCGTAGAGGCGGCGTTCTCGGCCGGATATCCGACGGACGCAGCCGCCGTGCTCCTCATCGAAAACGCGGGATTCGAAGATGAGATGGATGGCTGCGAAGCGTCGCTCGAATCGATCGCGCGCAAGCACGGCGCGCTGTCGTGGCGGTCGGCGCGTTCGCAAGCGGAGCGCGACGCACTGTGGGCCGGGCGAAAAGGCGCCGTCGGCGCGATCGGACGCATCGCGCCAAACTACTACACGCAGGACGTCACCGTGCCGCGCAGCGCGCTGCCGCAGGCGCTGCACGCCGTGGAGGTGGCGGCAAAAGAGAACGACCTCGTCGTCGGAAACGTCTTTCATGCGGGCGACGGGAATCTCCATCCGCTTCTCGTCTACGATAAACGCGACCGGCGCCAAGTCCGCAGCGTTCTCGCGACGGGAACCGCGATCTTGAACGCCGCGATCGATCTCGGCGGAACGATCTCCGGAGAGCACGGCATCGGGTACGAGAAGCGCGATGCGATGACGCGCGTCTACAGCACCGAGGATCTCGCGACGATGGCACGCCTGCGCGACGTCTTCGATCCCACGCGCTGTCTCAATCCGGAGAAGATTCTTCCAGGCGGCACGCGCTGTGCCGAGGTGAGCGCACCCGCATGACCACGCCGGAGAAGCAGCGCACCGTTCCGCAAAACACGCACGAGCTCCAAGCGTTCCTCGCCCGCTCCAACGACGCCGGAACGAAGATCGACGTCGCAGGCGGCGAGACGCTCGCGGGGATGGGCGCTCCGCCAAGCGGCCAAGAAGTGCTCGCAACGACCGCGCTCAAGAAGATCGTCGCGTACGCTGCCGCCGATCTTACCGTCTGCGTTCAAGCGGGCGTAACGCTGAAGTCGCTGGCAAGCCGCCTCAAGCGTGACGGGCAGTTCGTTCCCTTCGATGCACCCAAGCCCGGGCGCGCAACCGTCGGAGGAACGCTCGCTGCGGGATGGCTCGGCCCTCGACGCCATCGTTACGGGCGTCCGCGCGATCTCATCGTCGGATCGTCGATCGTGCTCGCCGACGGAACGCTCGCGCGCGCGGGCGGCAGGGTCGTGAAGAACGTCGCCGGATACGACTTGAGCCGTCTCTACGTGGGATCGTTTGGGACACTCGGCGTGCTCGTGCAGGCGAACTTCAAGACGTTGCCGCTCCCCTCCGCAGCGCGCGTCTTTCTCGCGCCGCTCCCGGACGGAACGCGAGCGCGCGCGTTCGCGCAGGTGCGCGCGCTTGCGGTCGAGCCGTCTGCGGCGCTGTGGATCGACGGCTTTGAAAAGGAGATCTCGGGCGAGGCCGGTGCGCAAGGGCGGCTCTTCATCCTCCTCGAGGGGAGCGACGAGCTCTTGGAACGGGCGTCGCGCGATCTCCGCTCGGCGCTCGGGCGCGCCGGAGTTCCACAGACGGAGGTGATCGACGCGCGCGCCCGCGATGCATTCGAGGCCGCCGTCGATGCGTACATCGCAAATGTCGCCGACCGATCGATCACGTACCGAATCTCCGGCCTTCCGGATAGCGTCGAGAGTCGTTCGCTGGCCGCGCGCGATCTCGTGCGCCGTTTCGCGCTCGACGCCGACACGATCGCCGACGCGATGAACGGCGACGTCATCGTCCGCGCGAGCCGGCTCGAAACGCGCGACCTCGCGTTGAAGTTTCAGGTGCTCGACGACGCGATCCACCAGGCGGAGCGCCGCGTCTCGATCGTCGCCGGCGAACACGCGATTCGCCCGGCGCTGGCAGCGTGGGGCAGCGATCCGCCCGCGCTCGCCCGCATGCGCGCGCTCAAAGCGTCGTTCGACCCGCACGGCATCTTGAACGCCGGGCGCTTCATCGCGGGAATCTAACGGGCCGCCTGAGTGCTCTCGGAGATCGGCTGGACGATGCGTCGCGTCGTCACGAGCGGCGCCCGGCTCTCCTTTCTCGCCGGCGGCGGACTCTCGAGCGCCGACGCGCTCGTTCATTTTCTGCGCCGCGTCGTACCGCGCGCCAAGCGAGCGCTCCGCAATATTCGCCAGCTTGCAAAGACGATTCCCGACGACCGCTTGCGAGCCCAAGCATTGAGTTCGATCGACGCGAAGAGCTATCACGTCGCGGGCGCTTGCATTCTCGCAACGTTTCTCAACCCCGCTCCCGCCGAGCATTACGTCGAGATCGTCGCGCCGCTCGAGACGATCTACGATTACCTCGACAACCTCTGCGACCGGCATCCGGGCGTCGGCCCGGCCGCATACCCGATGCTCCATCGTGCGATCGCCGATGCGCTCGATCCGAATGCGAAGCCCGGCTCGTACTACGATCTCGGGCCGCCCGGGGACGACGGCGATTATCTCGTCACGCTCGTTCGCCGCGTGCAGCGCGCGCTTGCCCGCCTGAGCGATCACGATCTCCTCATGCCCCTCTTCGCGCAAGCGGCGAGCCTGTACGGCGACATGCAGACGTTCGTTCACCTACCGCCCGGGCAACGGGAGGAGGCGTGCAAAATGTGGTACGAGCGCCGCGGACGACGCTACGAGGGGATCGAGTGGTTCGAGTTTGCGGCGGCGGCGGGATCGCAGTTTGCGGTCTACGCGCCGCTCTTCATGCTCTTCGACGATCGGCGTTCCTCGATCGCATCGGCGTACGGCGCCTACTTCCCCGCGGTGAGCGCTCTCCACGTTCTCCTCGACTCATTCATCGACCAGCACGAAGACCGCGTGCACGGCGACCTCAACTTCGTCTCGTTCTACTCGAGCCGGGGGCAACTGCTCGAGCGCGTCGAGTACCTCGCTCGCTGTGCTGCGGCGCTCTTTGCGAACCTGCCGAACGCCGCACGCCATCGATTCCTTCTGCGCGTCATGGCGCTGTTCTACCTCACGCATCCGAAGGTCTACGCGCAGGATCTCGACGCAACTGCGCGTTCTCTCCTCCAGATCATCGACGCCGCTTTGCAAGGGAGCATTTCGTGAAAAAGGCCGCCGCCGTGGTCGTTCTCCTCTCGCTCGCACCGCTGCGCGGCCTTCCCGCGAACGCCGACCCGGTGCGGACGCTCCTTTCAGTCCCCTCCGCATCGGGTGCCGTCGCCAGTTCGCGGTTCATCGACGGAGAGATGCATTACGCCGGAACGCCGGGCGACGAGCGCCTTGCGGTGTGGATGGCGCAGCGCCTGCGAGCCTTCGGATTTCGCACGACGATCGAATCCTTCGCAGCGCGCGTACCGGTGCTGCGCCGCATCTCCGTCGAAATTCTCTCGCATCCGGTCGTGCGGCTCGATCTGCGGGAACGGCCGATCCCGGTCGACCCGGATGGCTCGCGACCTGACGCCGGCATTCCCTTCAACGGATGGAGCGGATCGGGAACGGTCACGGCTGCGCTCGTCGACGTCGGCAACGGTCTCGATGCGGACTATCGAGCGCTCTCGGCCAGGCACGAAAGCGTTCGCGGGAAGATCGCGCTCGTTCGATACGGCGCCGAGTTTCGCGGCCTCCTCGCTGCTCGCGCGCAACGCAACGGCGCGGCGGGCGTCATCTTCTACAACGCGCCGGCGAGCGGCAAACCGACGTACCCGAACGGGCCGTACCGGCCGCTCGGATCGGTCCAGAGAGGCAGCCTGGGTGGCGGAATCACGATTCCAGTGCTTCCCGTGAGCGCCTGGAACGCGCAGCGCTTGCTGCGCACGCACGCTCCGATTCGCATGAGTGTCGACGAGCCGTTCGTATGGCGACGGCTCTGGAACACCGTCGGCGTTCTGAGTGGAACGCATCCGTCACAAGAGGTCGTTCTTGGAGGGCATCGAGACGCGTGGGTCTACGGCGTCACCGATAACGGCGACGGCGTCTCGACGCTGCTCGAAACGGCGCGGGCACTCGGCGCGCTCGCGCGAACCGGCTGGCGGCCGCGTCGTTCGATCGTCATCGCCGGATGGGACGGCGAAGAGATCGGCGAGCTCGGATCGACCGCGTACGTTCGCATGCATCGCGACCGACTGCGCTCGGGCTGCGTCGCGTACATCAACGTCGACGAGAGCGAAAGCGGGCAGTTCTTCGTCGCCTCCGCCGCCGCGGCGTTGAGCTCGTTCGTCGTCGCAGCGACGGCGAACGTTCCCGATCCACGGCGGCCTCATGCAACGTTAAAGGCACGCTGGCAGGCGCAGCGCGGAGGCGTCGTTGTCGAAGCACCGGGCGGCGGTTCGGATTTCGAGCCGTTTCTCTACGACGCGGGAGTACCGATCGTCGACGGCGGATTCGCCGGACCCTTCGGCGTCTATCACTCCGCCTTCGACGATCTCCGTTACGCGCAGACCGAGGCTGACCCCGGATTCGTCAATCACCGCGCGCTCGCGCAGTTGCTCGCGCTCGAAGCCTATCGTCTCGCCGACGAACCTCTTCGTTCCCTCTATCACCTCGTCTCGTACGCCGACACCATGCGAGACGACGTCGCGAGCGTTCCGGCGCAATACTCCGGCGCGCTCGCGCCGCTGCGCACCGCAATCGACGCGTTTGCCGTTCGCGCAGCGTCGTCACATCCCAGCGACGGCGTCATGCTCGATGCCGTCGCGCGTCTCGACGCGCTTTGCTATGGAAGAAACGGCTACGCCGCCGTCCCGCTTCCTCTCTTGAGCGCCGCGCTTGCGACGAACGACGGCGGCAAGGTGGGCGCCGCGGCGAGCGCAATGGCATCGCAGCTCGGCGCCGTCACGCGCGAGATCGAAACGTAGGTGGAGGCGAACGCCGCCCGCCATAGCCTGCGCAGCGAGCGCCTCGTGCTCGTACCTGCCGCGCCGGAGCACGCGAAGACGACGTGGCCGTTTATCGATGACGAGCGGATGTGGGAGTTCTTTCCCGCTCTCCGTCCGCCGACGCTCGAGGCGCTGCGCCAGCGGTACGAGCGCTGGACGCACGAGATGCCGTATCTCGGCGCGCTCGAACGCTGGGAGAACTGGGTCTGCATCGAGCCCGACGGCGGCCCCGTTGGGGAGGCGCAGGCGACGTACGCCGGCACGATCGTCTACGTCGCGTACGCGGTTTTCCTGCCGTTTCGCCATCACGGATACGCGCGCGAAGCACTGGCGGCCGTCCTCGATCACGCTCGATCCGCGCACGGCTCGCAGCGAGCGGTCGCCGAGATCGCGACGAAAAACGAGGCTTCGATCGGGGTCGCGGAGTCGCTGGGCTTCGAACGGATTCGGCGCCGCACCGACGACGATCGCGGCCTCGGCTACAGCGGCGATTCGTACGTCTATCGCTTGATGCTGATCGGCGGAGGCGAGAACTCGAGCGCTTCGAGGTAGCGCTCGGCGTCCATCGCGGCCTTGCAGCCGCTGGCTGCGGCGGTAACCGCCTGCCGGTATTTACGATCGTACACGTCGCCCGCAACGAAGACGCCCTCGACGTTCGTCGAGGTCCCGTCCGGCGACCGGACGTAGCCGGCTTCATCGAGATCGAGAACGCCGCGGAAGACCGCCGTATTCGGCGTGTGACCGATCGCAACGAACAGCGCGTCGCAGTCGAAGTCGTAGAGGCTATCGTCGCGGAGGTTGCGCAGCCGAAGTCCGGTGAGGCGCTCCTCGCCGATGACGCGTTCGACGACGGTATTCCAGACGAAGTCGATCTTCGGATTCGCGTGCGCGCGCTCGGCCATGATCTTGCTCGCGCGCAGCGTCTCGCGGCGATGGATCACCGTTACGCGGCGGCCGAATCGCGTGAGAAAGAGCGCCTCCTCCATCGCCGAATCGCCGCCGCCGGCAACGACGATGTGCTTCTCTTTGAAGAACGCGCCGTCGCACGTGGCGCACGTCGAAACCCCGCGCCCGCGCAAGCGCTCCTCGCCCGGGACGCCGAGCCAGCGCGCACTCGCTCCGGTCGCAACGATGACGGTCTTGCCTTCGTACGATTCGTCGCCGGTCCGTGCGACGAGCGGCCTGCCTGAAAAATCGACGCTCGTCGCGTCGACGTCGACGATGCGCGCGCCGAACCGCTCCGCCTGCTCGCGAAACGTCGTCATGAGATCGGGGCCGAGAATCCCCGCCGAAAAGCCCGGATAGTTCTCGACCTCCGTCGTCAGCATGAGCTGGCCGCCGTACAGGCCGCCGGCAAGCACGATTGGGTGAAGATTTGCACGAGCGGCATAGATCGCCGCGGTGAGGCCTGCGGGACCGGAGCCCAGGATGACGACGCGTTCCATTGCGTATCCGTTCGACCGCAGCGGTACGCGTTCCGGTTGCAGCGAAGTTGGCGAGATGGACCTGCCGCTCGAGGACACCTTCGGCGACATTCTCAAGAAGGCGATGCGCGGAACCGGCAGCGCGCCGGACGCGCTCGCGCGCGCGACCGGCATCGATGCCGCGCAGATCGGGGCATGGAGCGTAGACCGCGGCGTTCCCGACGACGCCCAGGTTCGCGTGCTCGCAGCAGCGCTTCGCCTCGTGCCGGAGCGTCTCGCCGATGCGGCAGCCTCCCGATGGTACCCGGCGCCCACCGACGCGCACCGCGTCGCACGCCACGCGCAACACCCGCATCCGAGCAACGGGTACGTCTTCTTCATCGACGGCGCGAAGCGCAGTGCGCTCGTCGACCCTGCGGGCGTTCCGGAGAACCTCCTGCGCGTGCTTCGCGATGGAGCGTACGCGCTCGAATACATCCTCATCACGCACAAACATGCCGATCACTGCGATGCGACGGCTGAGGTCGCGGCCGCGTTTCCGGCCGCGAAGATCGTCATCCATCGCCTCGATGCGCATGCCATCGGCTCGCTCGCTGCAAAAGCGACGCTCGTGCGCGACGGAGAGGAGCTTCCCTTCGGCGACGGCACACGAATTCGCATGATTCACACGCCCGGACACACCGACGGTTCGTCGTCGTACGTCTTCCAATCGACGGTGTTCACGGGCGACACGCTCTTTGCCGGAAGCGTCGGAGGCGCGTACGGCGACGTCTCGACCTACGGCGACATTCTCAACTCGATACGCAGCAAGCTCTTTACGCTCCCCGCCGAAACCGTCGTCATGCCGGGGCACGGTCCTCCCACGACGGTCGCGCAGGAGCGCGCGCACAACCCATTCTTCCCATGAGGTCTCTATCATGAAGCTGCTCTCGCTCGTTCTTCTCGCGTATGCTATGTGCGGCGCCGGCGCGCTCGCGCAAGCGTCCCTCTCGCCGGCGGAACTTCTCGCGCACGGGTCGGCGTACGACGGTCACACGGTAACGGTAGCGGGAACGGTGCACCGCATCGTGCACCGGGTCTCGCATCGCGGAAACGCCTATACGACATTCGATCTCTGCTTCGATGCGAGCTGCATTCGAGTCTTCGAGTTCGGCAACGCCTCCATCGCAGACGGTGCGTCGACGACCGTCTCGGGCACGTTCTCCGTCGAAAAGCGCGTCGGTTCTACGGTCTATCGCAACGAGCTCGACGTCCAGAGTCCTTGAGAGCTCTCGCCTGCGTTCACGTTCGTAACTTGACGCCCAGCGCGGTCATTCGCAGCGCGATTGCGAGCGCGATCGCGCACAGGACTGCGATCGCGCCGATCGAGTACGCCGGGGGCAAAAAACTCTGCCCCGTGTAACTTCGGCGAAAGGCATCGATGGTGTAGAAGATCGGATTCGCTAGCTCGAGCGTGCGCAGCGGCTGCGGAAGCATGCGCGCGGACGTGAAGACGCCGCCGACGAAGGTGAGCGGCGTGATGATGAAGGTCGTGAGCGCCGCGAGGTGATCGAACTTTTCGGCGAGCAGGCCGAAGACGATGCCGAGCGCGGAGAAGAGCACCGAGACGAGCACGAGGATGCCGACGTCCATGATCCAGTCGCGCGGAAGCGTGTGCACGAGCAGCGCTCCGAGCACCGTGATGAGCCCGGCGATGATGAGCGCGCGCGCGAGGCTCCCCAGGACGAACCCGGCGACGATTTCGCCGGCAGACATCGGCGCGATGAGCAGTTCCTGGATGTGGTTCATGAAGCGGCCTTGGAAGATCGAGCTCGAGCACTCGCCGTAGGACGAGTCGATCGTCTGGAGCATGATGAGGCCGGGAATGAGGAACTGCGCGTACGAGACGCCTTGCACGTGGGGGATTCGGCTTCCGATCGCCACGCCGAAGACGAAGACGTAGAGCAGCGTCGTGATGATCGGGGGCCAGACGACCTGGTTGATGATCTTCGCGCTGCGTACAAGTTCCCGCCGCGTGAGCGTCGAAAGCCCGACGAGATTCACCGTCATTGGCGAACGAGTTCGAGGAAGACGTCTTGGAGCCGCTCCCCTTCGCGCACGAGTTCTTCGGTCGCCGCTTGCGTGATGATCCGGCCGTCGCGAATGATCGCGATCCGCTTGCAGAGCTCCTCCGCTTCCTCGAGATAGTGCGTCGTGAGAAAGATCGTGAGGCCGTCGGCATTGAGCGCCCGAAGCAGGTCCCAGAGTTCGAGCCGCTGCTCCACGTCGACGCCGGCCGTCGGCTCGTCGAGTATCAAGAGTTTCGGTCCGTGGATGAGCGCTCGTGCGAGCGTGAGACGGCGCTTTTGACCGCCGGAAATCTTCGTGTACTCCAGTCGCGCGCGACTCGCAAGCCCGAAGCGCTCGAGGAGCTCGTCGGCGCGCGCGGCGACCGCCTTGCCGCGCAGGCCATAGTACCCCGCCGCGAAGATGAGGATGTCGCGAATCGACAGGTACCGATCGAAGTTGAACTCTTGCGGCGCGACGCCGACGTAGCGCCGTGCCTCGCGCCACTCGCGCTCGTTGTCGTACCCGAAGATGCGAACCGTGCCCGCGCTGCGTCGTGCGAGGCCGACGATCGCGTTGATCGTCGTCGTCTTTCCGGCGCCGTTGCGCCCGAGAAATCCGAAGAAATCCGCGCGTTCGACGTATAGCGAAATATCGTCGACGGCGACGAAGTCTCCGTAGCGTTTCGTGAGATGTTCGATTTCGATGGCGGGAGCGCCGTTTACGGGATATATCCTTTCAAGCGCTTATAGCGGTGGCGGCGAAGCGTGGAGATGAGTTCGCCGCTCTCGGGAATGCTCGAATCCGCGAGCTGCGTCGCGACTTTTTTTACGTCGAACGTCACGCGCCGGTGCTTGACCTCCCACCCGCCCGCGCGCTCCGTGAAGAGCGCATAACAGGCCCGAGCGTCGCCGTCCTTCGGAAGTCCGGCGGAGGCAACGTCGACGAGCATGCGCCCGCGCCAGAGACGGACGTAGGGAAGGTGCAGATGTCCGAAGGCAATCGCGGCGGCGCGTTCGTCGCCTATGAGGCGCTCGAGGTCGGCATCCTCCGCATCGGGCCAGAGTTGTTCGGTGTCGTTGCTCGGATTCGCATGGACGACGAGCAACTCGTTGCCCGGATCGCCGATACGCAGCGAAAACGGAAGAGCGCGAAGCCAGCCCCGCCATTTCTCGCCGAGCTGCTTGCGCGTCCACGCGACCTGCGCGCGCTCCGCCGCGTCGAGCGATTCGTCGTCGTCCGCGATCGCACGATCGGTGTTTCCGCGCACGCACTGGGCGCCGACCTCGTCGAGGCGCGCAAGCACCTTCTTTGGCCGCGGACCGTCCAGGCAGAGATCCCCGGCAGCGACGACCGCGTCGGCACCGCCCTGCGCGACGATATCCGACAGGCACGCATCCAGCCCGACGAGATTTCCGTGAATGTCCGAAAGGACCGCGACGCGCATAGAGACCGAGTCTCGGTGCCTTAGGCTCGCGCGAGCGGCAGCACGAGCATCGACGGCGTGATGCCGATCTTCTCGAACTCGTAGAGATCGAGGCCTTCGACCTCGATGCCCACGCGCCGCATCGCGCGCAGCGCCGTGCGATAGCGCACGTCGGCGATGACGTGCCGGTCACCGAGCGTGACGACGCCTGCCGCTGATTCCTCACCACGCTCGATTGCGACGATCTCGAGGCCGTCGAACGGTGCCGCGTCGGCCTTCTCGGTCGCAAGCGCGACGGTTCGTGAGCCGAGCAGCCCCGCAACGCTGCGCAGCGACCTCACGCCGGGTGCGAGGGTAACGTAGCGAACCTCGAAACCTCCAGCGCGCGCGATCTGCGCGAAACCGGCGCGTCCGACCTCGTTGCCGCTCGCTCCGACACCGACGAACGCGAGGTCGTCGACGAGCAGGATGTCGCCGCCGTCGAGCAGACCGGGCGCGCTGATGCGGCCCCCGAGCGGAACGTCGATTGCGGCGAACTTCGCCGCGAGGCGCTCCGGTTCGTTGCGCCGCGACATTCGCGCCGGACGCATGAGCGTCGCTCCGCTCTCGAAGAGTACTGCATCGTCTGCAACCGCGCACGCGAGCGGGTCTTCTTCACCCGCTTCCACGACCGTCACGGCGACCTCGAAATACCGCAGCGTGCGCACGAGCACGTCGAACTGTTCGATCGCGCGACCGAAGATGGCACCCGGTTCGCCGATGAGCGGCGAGGCGCGCTCGATACGAACGGAGGGACGTGCGACGAGGGCGGCGCGCAGGGTTCCGGCGGGCGACCCGACGAGCCGAGGACCGAATGAGACGGCAGAAGTGGTCATTGCTGCGCTCTTCGAAGCCGAGGTAATCGGAGCCTACGGCACGGCGCCGTATGGCGCCGCGTCCGGCTTATCCGTGAAGCACGCGGCGAGATCGGTTGCCAGGAGGTCGTCGGTCGCCAGCGGCGGCAGACCGAGGATCTCCTCCTCCGTCTTTACGACGCTGGGAACCCAGAGGTGGTCCGAATCGACGAAGCCGCGCCGCGCGTACGGCGAGACGACGATCGCGTAGATGCGCGAGCCGTCGACGTGGTCGCGACGGAGCTCGAACGAGTCGGGCACGATGAAGATCGCCGTCGACGCCCACTGCGGTGTGTGCGAGATTGCGTCGACGATCTCTCCGAGCGCTCGATCGGTCTTCGCCTGGGTGCCCGGCAACGTCGGAAGCCACACGTACGAAAAATCGGGAACGCGATTCGCACCGGCAAGCGCGCCGTAGTCCCGCACAAACTCGGCTGCGCGCGCGGCATCGCTCACGGCGGGATTCCAACTCGCATAGGCGAGGTCGACGTTTCCGGCGAGCGCCGCAAGCGCCGGAACGTCCAGCGAGTACAAACCATCCCGGTACCCGGAGACGTCGAGCAGCGCACCGTAATCGCGAAACGTTTCGTGCGCGCGCAGGAGCGCGTTGAACATGTATCCCGCCCGCGGATAGGACTCGGGGTCCTGCGGATTCGCACCGCCGGCAACGGGCCACGTCACCGTCGCTGCGGTCGCGAGCTGGAGCGTCGAGGAGGCGTCGCTTCCGGCGTAAAGATTGTCGGCAAGGGAGAACTCGCGCGCGAGCGCGTGAAGGTTCGGCGTAACGCTCGCTCCGTAGAGCACGTACGAGGGCGCACCGTTGCCGTGCGGATTGCCGCCATCGCCCGTGAGATCGCCGAGGACGGCATCGTAACCGTCGATACCTGCCGAGACATAGACGACGTGCTCGATTGCGCTAGATCGGCGCATCGAACGAAGAGGGGGCACGAGCGCATCGCGCCGTGCGTATGCCGCACTGCGGTTATAGCGCAGTGCCGAGAGCGTAACGGGGCCCAGGGGAAGGTGCGCGATCTCGACGCGTTGCAGCATGCCCCAGCCACGGACGCCCTTCGCATCGGTGACGTAGAGCGTTTGACCGTCGTGCGAGAGGGCGAGCGCCGAAGGATACCAGCCCGTCGGAATGAGCCCCAGGCGATGGAGCCTGCGCGCATCGTGCGCGTCGAGAACGGCAACGGCGTTGAGACCGCCAAGCGCAACGTAGAGGCGCGAGCCGTTGGCCGCGAGCGCCTCTGCAGTCGGCTGCGTCCCATACGGAGCGTTTGGGAAGAGGCGCAGGTCGAGCCCTCCGACGACGCGCGGCGAGCCCGAGGTCTCGACGATTGCGACGCGGTCGACGTTCGAGAGCGCGACGTACGCGTACGCTCCGTCCGCGCGCAGCGCGATCGCGCTGGGCAGAATCCCTCCCACGTCGTGCGTTCCGTCGGGAACGCGGTCCAGTTGCAGAAACGAGGTCGACTGCGGATCGCCGTTCAGGCCGTCGCCGGTGACGGGAACCGTTGCGAGCGACGAGGCGAAGCGCGGGTCGATGTCCGGCGCGGCGAAGCGCGGCGCAGTCGCGGGCGGTGAGAGCACCGAGTATGCGGAGAGGCCCGCATCGGTAACGTAGACGCGCTGCGCCGATGCGGCGACGCTGCTCGGGGCGAAACCGACGGCGGCGCCGCCGAGTGCGGTTCTCGACGCGATGTCGATGGCCGCAACGATATCGCCGGCGCTTTCAACGACGTACGCGTTCTTGCCGTCCGGAGCGAGCACCATCGCCGTCGGTCCGGCGTGCCGATCGCGCGCGTAGCCGGGAGAGGACGCAAGCGGAAGCGCGATGTTGGGTTCGGGCGCGAGCGTGCCGGAGCCTGAGAGGTCGAAGACGCGCACGAGGTCGTGCGCGGCGTCGGAGGCAAGCACGATCGTCTGCGCGGGATTGCGCGGATCCGCGAGCGCGACGACGCCGCCGGAGAACTCCGCGCCGTCGGCGCGATAGGCACTAACGATCTGCATCCGTCTCGTGTCGACGACGACGAGCGCGTACCCAGCGACGAGCGTCTGCCCCGCGATCTGAGGCGTGTTCGGCGAACCTGCCTCCGTATCGGCGACGATCGCATACGCTCCGTCCGGCGTCAGCGCGATGCCGGCCGGATTCGTCCCGATGAAGATCGTCTTCCCAACCGGTGCCGTGATGCGCCCGTCCGGCAGGATCGCCGCCGTCGGGCGCTGCGCCGATGCACCCGCGGCGCGCGTTCCGGATGGGGCGCGATAGACGGTGAGCGGGACGTGACGCGGGGCGGCGCCGATGAAAACGGCGGCCGCTGCCGCCGCGAGAGCGTAGAGTCTGCGATGCATCCTATTTCTTGTCGAGACGGTACCCGATGCCGCGGACGCTCGAGACGTCGAGCGGGGCATCGACTTCGGCAATCTTCTTTCTCAGCGCTGCGACGTGGACGTCGACGACCCGCGTCGGTACGCCGGAGGTGTCGTTCCAGACGTGCTCGAGAATTTGCGCGCGCGTCAAAAGTCTTCCTTCGGCCTCGGCCAAGAACCAGAGGAGCCGAAACTCGAGTGCGGTGAGCGCGACGCTCTTCCCGTCGCGAACGAGCGAGTGAAAGTTCCGATCGAGTTTTGCGTCGCCGAACTCGAGCTGCGTTTCGCTCTCCCTGCGGCTCAGCAACCGCTCGCGGCGACGCAGAAACGACGCGACGCGCGCAACGAGTTCGTTTCCGGAGAACGGTTTGGTGATGTAGTCGTCGGCGCCGAGACCGAGTCCGAGAAGAACGTCCTGCTCGCGCGAATGGCCGCTCACCATGAGGACGAATGCGTTGTTCGAGTTCGAAAGCGACGTACAGACGTCGAGGCCGGAGATATCCGGCAATCCTACGTCGAGAACGACGACGTCGGGCCGGAACGATTCCGCGAGGTCGAGGCCGTCCGCCCCGGTTGCGGCATGCCGAACCTCGTGGCCCGAGCGCTCGAGGAAGGCGCGTTCGAGCCGAGCGACCTCTTCGTCATCCTCGATTACTAGAATCCGAGCTGCCATCTGCCACGGAAACGTTCAGCGAACGGCGGGCGACGCCTTCCTCCGCTGCGGCCGCGGCGACGGCCTTGGCGACCGCGTCCACAACGCGATGGTCGAAGACGCTTGGGATGATGTACTCCGCGCTGCGCTCGTCGTCGCCGACGATCGAAGCGATCGCGTAGGCCGCGGCGAGCTTCATGCCGTCGGTGATGCGCCGCGCGCGCACGTCGAGCGCACCGCGAAAGATGCCCGGAAA
Organism: Candidatus Tyrphobacter sp.; assembly: GCA_050733755.1. Taxonomy (GTDB): domain Bacteria; phylum Vulcanimicrobiota; class Vulcanimicrobiia; order Vulcanimicrobiales; family Vulcanimicrobiaceae; genus Tyrphobacter. Next base: position 54,348 of record JBOHTS010000041.1, read on the forward strand.
GGAGAGCAGGTTGTTCACCTGATTCGGAAAGTCCGACCGCCCCGTTGCGATGACCGCGGCCACCGGGGCGGCCGCGTCGGGCATGATCTCGGGCGTTGGATTCGCCATCGCAAAGACGATCGGATCCCGTGCCATCGTCGCAACGTCTTGCGCGCGCAGAATGCCTGGAGCCGAGACGCCGATGAAGACGTCGGCGCCGCGCAGCACCGCCGCGAGCGGCCCGCGGCGATTCTCTCGATTCGTATTCTCCGAAAGCCACCGCCAATGCGGGTCGTCGTACCGCTCGTCGCGATTGAGCGCCCCGTGACGATCGACGGCGATGACGTCACGCACGCCGGCGCCGAGAAGCATTTTTATCGTCGCCGTTCCGGCCGCGCCGCTTCCGGTCACGACGACCTGCATGTCCTTGAGCTGCTTCCCGACGACCTTCGCGGCGTTGATGAGTCCGGCGAGGATGACGACGGCGGTTCCGTGCTGATCGTCGTGCATGACCGGGATGTCGAGCGCTTCGACGAGGCGGCGCTCGATCTCGAAACAGCGCGGCGCGGAGATGTCTTCGAGATTGATCCCTCCGAAGACCGGCGCGATGTGGCGAACGGTCTCGACGATCGCGTCGACCTCCGTCGTGTCGAGGCAGAGCGGAAAGGCATCGATGCCCGCAAACTGCTTGAAGAGGACCGCCTTGCCTTCCATGACCGGAAGCGCTCCAAGGGGACCGATGCTTCCCAAGCCGAGGACGGCCGAGCCGTCGGTAACGATTGCGACGGTATTCCGCTTGATCGAGAGCGCGAATGCCTTTGAGGGGTCGGCGGCAATTGCCATCGAGACGCGTGCGACGCCCGGCGTGTAGACCATCGAAAGATCCTGGCGCGACTTCACGGGGAACTTCGGCTGCACGGAAATCTTGCCGCCGATGTGAGCGAGAAAGGTCGAGTCCGAGACCGTCACGATCTTCGCGTCGTCGAGCCCTTCCACCGCGCGGCGAACGTCGGCCGCAATGAGGTCCGAGTTCACGTTGATCGTTACGTCGCGAACGACGCGGCTCTTCGTGACGCCGTGCATGTCGACGGCGACGATGACTCCCCCGGCATCGCCGACGGCGTTCGCGAGCGTGCCGAACGCGCCGGGTGTGTTCGGCAGATCGATGCGCATGACGAGGGTAAATCCGATGCTGGTCTGAGCCATTCGTACTGCTTAAAACTCCGAGATCGCGTCGACGGCATGCACCATCGCGCCGTCGGGATCGCCCGGCGAACCGTCGATCATCAATGCAAATGACACGATTCCGTGCCTGCGCGATACGACATATCCGGCAAGGGCAGCCACGCCCCTAAGGTGGCCGGTCTTCGCTCGCACGCGCCCGAGCGCGGCTCCGAACCGATACCCCTCGAGCGTTCCGCTTCGTCCGCCCTGGGGCAGCAAGTCGTAGAATCCCCGCTCCCGAGGCAAGGCGAGTGCTCGCACGAGGATCTGCGCAAGTGTCAGCGCCGAGACGCGATTCGCCTCGGCGAGGCCGCTTCCGTCGACGAGATGGAGGCCGGCGGTGGAGATCCCTCGCGCGCGCAGGTCGCGACGCTCCGCGACCAAGCCGTGAACGTCGTCGCCGATGCCGGCCACGGCGAGGCCAAGCGTGCGAAGCAGTTGATCGGCATAATGGTTGTCCGAGATATAGAGCATGTGCCGCTCGAGCGCGGCCAGCGACGCCGAAGGATGGTTCCAAAGCGTGACACGCGACGTTGGGGCGACGCCCGTCGCCGGCGCTCGCGCCGTTTCGATGCCGCGCCGCACGAGCATCTGCGTCATGACGGCACCTGCGTAGTGCGCTATGCCGTGCACCGGAACCCACTCCTTCTGCGTCTGCCCTGCCGGAACGGTACCCGAGAGATCGAAGTGATTCGGCTCGCGCAGCGCCGCGACGATCGCGTCCGCATCGTCGTCGGCCGCAACGGTCGTGACGCCGCCGATCGCGTGCAGCGCACCGCTCCAAGGATTCATGCGGACGTCGGCAAGCGATCCCGGCGTCGTTCCGGTTGCGTCGAACTCGACGGTGTCTTCATCGAGCGAAATCGCGCTCACCGGCGCTTGATAGTCTTCGTTCGCGTCGTCGGGATTCCAGAACGGATTGATCTCGGGGCCCCGGAACGCCGACGCGTCCACGACGACGCTGCCGTCGATAAAAGAGAGTCCCTCTCGCCGCAGATCGCGTGCGGCCGCGGCGAGATCGGTGCTGCGAAGCGACGGGTCCCCGGAGCCGATCAGCCAAAGATTCCCGGTGAGCGTGCCGTCGGGGCTCACGGGCCGCGATGCCGCGATCGCGGTGTGATAGCGATACGTCGCACCGAGCACGTCGAGCGCGGTCGACGCGACGATGAGCTTCTCGACCGACGCGGGCTTGACGCCGGTCTTCGCATGGACGGCGTAGAGCAACTCGCCGCCCTGCGATATGACGCACAACGACCAGTGGGCAGCGCCGGCGAGTGCTGGAGCGAGCGCGGCTCCGACGCGCGCGCGCAGAGCGGAAATCTGCGCCCGCGTCCACGGGCGCGGGGGCAGGGTTGCAAGCGGCTGCGGCGTGACGACCGCCGCCGCCACCGCTGCCGGCGGTCTCGGCGTGTGCTCGGCAATGAGGGCGAGCGCGCCGGCGAGGACGACGAGCGTCGCCGCCGCGATTGCGGCGCCGCGCCTGCGCTTACGAGCGCGGCGCCATCGACTCGATCGACTCTCGAAGTCTCTGCTGCTCTTCACGTAACTCGTCGAGGTCCGACCGCATCTGCGTCAGTGCGGCGGGCGTGCTCTTTCCTTCTCGAATGCGCGTCGCGGCTTCGGCGGCGTGGCGCCGAGCGCGCCCGTCTGCGCCCGCGAGCGCGACCTTGTCGAGCGCGGGCAGCAGGCGCGGGTCCTCCATCATCGCCGCAGCGTCGACCGCTGCAATCGAGACGAGGAGCAAGGGGTCGTCGATGAGATGCTCGACCGCGTCGACGAGCGTCGTCCGCTGCGATTCGAGCAGCGACGCCGCGCGCGCCATCGCGGCCGCGGCCGCGCAGCGAAGCCCTTCGTCGCGCTGCGGCGACGCGGCGCCGACGATTGCCGGGAGTGCGCGTGCGTCGGCGAGCTCGGCAAGCCCAAGCGCGGCGCCCGCTTCGACCGTGCCGTTCCACGTCGACTCGCCCACGATGCGTTCGAGAATCGCTCTCGCACGAGCGTCGCGCGTCTTTCCGAGCGACGTGCAGGCGTCGGCAAGCACGAAGTACGAGCGCTCCTTCTCGATGCAGGCGATCAGCGCGTCCGCGACGTGCGCGTCGCGAAAGTTGCCAAGCGCCGCCGCCGCCGCGCGACGAACCTTCGGATGCTCGTGTCGCAGCGTCGCGAGCAGCATCTCGCTCGCCCACGGTGCTCGCGTCGCGCCGATCGCGCGCGCGGCCTCCGCGATAACGCCCCAGAACGGGTCGCGCGCGAAGGCGTCCGCCAGCGCTTCGCGCGCCGTGCGCGAACCATCGCCCGCGAGCTCTCGCGCCGCGCGAATGCGAGCGATCGGGTTCGGATCGCAGCGCAGGACGGCGGCCGCGCGTTCGCTGCCAAGGCGATACGTAACGCTTCCGACGAGGTACGCTCCGGGATCGACGCGCACGACCGCCGGCTCTTGCTCGAGCGCGACCGCGACCGTCTCGCAAGGCCGCTCGACGTGGACGCGCACGCGGCGCTCGCCCGCAAGCGCACCGCGCCGGTTCGGCGCGAGCGCCCACGCTGCGGGAACGAATCCGACCTCGACGTCGAACGGCGCGAACGGCTCCGCGCTGCCGCTCTGCTTCTGATCGATCGTGAGCGTCGCAACCTTGCGCTGGGCGTCCCATGCGATCCGATACTCGACTTCGGGGTGACCGGCACCGAATATCCAACGATCGAAGAAGCCGCGAACGTTACGACCGGTCGCTTCCTCGATCGCGCGAATGAGATCGATCGTCTCCACGTTGCGCTGCGCATTCTGCTCGACGTATCTCGCAATCGATCGAAAAAAACGATCGTCGCCGAGCTCCCCGCGCAGCATGTGCAGCACGGATGCGCCCTTTTGGTAGAGGTGGCGGTCGAAGATCTCGATCGGGTCCCGATAGCGATTGCAGACGATGGACCGACGATAGCGCAGGCGGTCTTCGTCGAGATAGCGTTCCAGGCTCGTGAAGACGTCGTAGAGGTACTCGTCGTAGCCGAGGCTCTCTTCGCGCCAGAGACACTCGAAGTACGTCGCGAATCCCTCGTTGAGCCAGGCGTGCGACCAGTCTCGGCACGTGAGAAGATCGCCGAACCACTGGTGCGCGAGCTCGTGCGCGACGAGCGGATCGCTCGAGAAGTCGCGATGGGCGCGCTCGTCGTGGAGCGTGCGCTCGGTCTGCGTCGTCGCCGACGTGTTCTCCATCCCGCCGAAAATGAAGTCGCTCACCGCAATCTGCGAATAGCGTGCGTACGGATACGGCGTACCGATGCGGCGCTCGAAGAAGTCGATCATCGCCGGCGTATTGCCGAAGGCGCGCTTCCCGTCGCCTTCGCGGCCGGGAAGAACGTACGCATAGACCGGGACGCGGCGTGCGCCCGCAGTACCTTGCGCGATCTCGACGAACGGCCCCGCAACCATCGTGATGAGATACGTGCTGTGCGGCACGTCTTGGCGGTATCGGAAGATCGTCCGGTCGCCGTCATCCGTCCGTTCGACGAGCTCGCCGTTGGAGAGCGCGAACGTTCCCTTCGGAACGACGATCGTCGCCGACGTCGTCTGCTTCTCGTGAGGATAGTCGAAGCACGGCAGCCAGAAACGCGCGTTCGTGTCTTGGCACTGCGTCCACACGTGCGGCGTGCGCGGCGCGAGCTGCGTCGAGCGAACGAAGAACAGGCCGCTGCGAGGATGCTCGACGCGGTAGCACACCTCGAGCGTCGTCTGCTCTCCCGCGCGAAGCGGCGGCTCGAGCATCACCTCGAGATGGTCGCCGCGCGAGTGCGAGCGCTGATCCTTGCCGTCGCGCCGGACGCTATGGACGTGCAGATCGACGGCGTCGAAGACGAGCCGCTCGACGCTCTCGTCGAGCGCGCGCACGGTCGTCGTGCAGCGAGCCTCGAGCGCCGCCGCTTCGATCTCCGGCGCGAGATAAAGGTCGATATGCTCGACGCGTACGCTCTTGTCAGGTCCATACGCGGGCATGGCGCCGGGAAGCGCAAATGCGCGCCGCGGTTCGCTCGAGATCATGACGATGACGCGTTTCGCTCGTCCGCCTCGAACAACCCTCCGGTGACGCCGACGACGGCTCCGGTGACGAAGTCGCGCTCCCGTGCGGCGAGAAAGCGCACGACGTCGGCGACATCCTCGAAGGAGCCGGGGCGCCCTCGCGGGTTCTCAGCCGGAAGCGTCGCGGCCCGCTCTCTCGTCAACGACGTATCGCGAATATGGCCTGGTTCGACGACGTTGACCGTAATCGCGGAGCGCGCCTCCTCGAGCGCGAGGGCGCGCGCGAACGCGGTGACGCCGCTCTTCGCGGCGCCGTAGACCGTGAACCCGCGCGCCGGCCGCGTCTCCGAGGAGCCGTTCGCGCCGAAGAAGACGATCCTTCCGAAGCGAGCCTCCCGCATCGCCGGTAAGACGGCTCGCGCGGCGATGATGGCGCTCTCGAGATTTCCGGCGATCATCTCGCGGCACTCGTCCGCGTCGAGACTCGCAAAGCGCTTGACGACGATTGGGCCCACGCAGTGAACGAGGGTGTCGAAGGGACCGGCGCTCGCGACGATCTCATCGAGCGCAGCGGCGACCTCCGGCTGCGCCCGAGAGAAGTCCACGCGGTATGCACTCGCCTCCGCGCCTGCGCTGCGGATAGCCGCGAGCGTTGCCTGCGGCGGCGTCGTTCGGTACGTGATCGCAACCCGCGCGAAATCGTCGCGCGCGAGTGCGGCGGCGATTCCGGCTGCTAGTCCCGAGGCGGCAGCGGTGACGAGGGCTCTGCGCGAACGCATGAGCCGCTCTTTTACGGGGTTACGGTAAAATCCCAGCCGTCGGAGATCGCGTTCCCGTTTTGCGTCTCCCCGCTGATGCGCACGACGTGCACGCCGGCATGCAGTGGAAACGCCGGTGTGAACTCGAAGCCCATCGCCGTCACGCGAGCGATTTTCGTCACGTTGAACCCGTCGAGCGTGACGCGTATGCTCTGCGCTTCCATGGGCCGACGGAACGACGCGCTCACGAGCGGATAGGGCCGCGACACGGAGCCCCACGGATAGGGACGATGGATGAGCGCGTGCCCGCGGTCCGCCCATGCCGGACCGGGCTGCTGGTGAGACGTTCCGGGGTGATACGGCGGGACTGCGCTCTGGGCGGTACCTATCGCGGTCGTTAGCGAGGCGAGGAACGCAAAGCACGCCGCGCCGAGAAATGCTTGTTTGATCATCCTCTGGTTCGTTCCCCATCGAGCGAGGAACCAATCGATCCCACGACCGCCCCCTTGCTGCAGCCCCCGGCGGCAACCTTCACCCGAACAAGCCGCGGGAGCGTCTTGCTCGGGTGATGCAGCCGTTGCCTAGCGCCGCCTAGTACGCTGTGACCGTGAAGTCCCACTGCCCGTAGACGCGGCTGCCGTTGTCGGCCATGCCTGCTACGGTGACGCTATGCGAGCCGGGGCTCAAGCGAAGGCGCGGGTTGAGCGCGAAGCCGGTCGACCAAACGCGCGCGTTGTCGGTAACGTTGCGGCCGTCGAGACGCACGACGACGCTGTCGGTACGCAGCGGTTCGCGGAAGGACGCGCTGATTCGCGGATAGCGCTGCGAGACGTTGCCGGTCGGCGAACGCATGCTCAAGAGGGCGCGATGCCCGTAGCCGGGGTTGTACCCGGGGTTGTATCCGCGGCTGGGATTGTACGCGGAGCCCGCGCCCATCCCGGTCGTCTGGATATAGGCGGTCATCTGCGACTCGTTCCACCCGACGTGAGCGCCCAGCGCCTGCGAGACGAATCGCAGCGGCACGAGGGTTCTGCCGGCGATCTCGAACGGCGGCGAATCGAGCGTCACGTTCTGACCGTCGATCATCGCGGTCGGCGAACCGATCTGCAGCGAGATCGTGCGCCGTCCGCGCGTTGCGTTGATCGTTCCGTTTTGATAGACGACCATCGCGCCCAAGCGCTGAAAGATCGCTCGCATCGGAACGTAGATGCGACCGGCACGCTCGACCGGAGGCTGATCGGAGAAGGACATCGGCGAGCCGTCGATGCTCACCGTCGGCGTCTGCTGCGCGAATGCTACGGCAGGCCAACCAAGGAACGCGCCCGCGAAGGACGCGAGGACGAAGAATGCGGTAAATTTCATAGCGGCGCCATTCTTCCCAAAACCGGCGGTCGAAACCGCGAAGCGCCTCCTAGCTTGGGACGGGCTCCATCTCCGTCTGCACCGCGTGCCGATCGGCGCGCCGTTCGAGCGCACCCATCCACGTGTTGTAGAGCATCGGAACCAAGAAGAGCGTGAGGATGAGGCTGCTCAGCAAGCCGCCGATGATCACGGTGCCGATTGCCTGGCGCCACTCACCGCCCTCCGCGTAGCCGAGCGCAAGAGGAAGCATGCCGAAGATCATCGCCGCCGTCGTCATGACGATCGGACGGAACCGGATGGCCGCGGCCTGGAGGACGGCGTCGTGAACGCGCAGGCCGCGCTTGCGCATCGTATTCGAGTAGTCGACCAGGAGGATGCCGTTCTTCGCAACAAGTCCGAAGAGCATGATGACGCCCAGCACCGAGACGATGTTGAGCGACTGTCCTTGCTGCGGCTCCAGGCGCGCCATGAGCGCCAAGAAGATCAGCGCGCCGATAATCGCCAGCGGCACCGAGCACATGACGATGAACGGCTCGAGGAACGATCCGTAGAGAATGACCATGAGGACGTAGACGAGCGCGAACGACGCGACGAGCGCAATGCCCATGTCGAGGAACGCCTCGCTCATGAGCTTCGAGTTGCCCTGCGAGACGAGCGCGACGCCCGCCGGAAGGAAGCCCGGCTGCGCAAGCTTCTTCTGGAGCGGCCCTTCGACTTGACCGAGCGAGTAGCCGGGAAGCAGGTCGCCGTACACGTTGACGACGCGCTGGCGGTTCAAGCGTTCGATCTTCGTCGGTGCCGTCGTCCACGTGAAGCTCGCGACGTCGCCGATCGGAACGAGCGATCCGTCGTTGGAGCGAACCTTTACGTTCTCGAGCTGCGCGACGTTCTCGCGATCGGCGAGCGGGAACTGCACCCGCACGTCGACGAGGCCCGTCGGCGTCCGAACGCGCGTCGCGACGGCGCCGTCGACGGCGATCCGCGCGACCTGCGCGACATCCGCGGGACTGACGCCCAAGATCTCGCACTTCGCACGATCGACGTCGACGTTGAGGCGCGGCGCGCCCGATTCCGCACTCGTCTGCACGTTGACGGTGCCGGGGAGCGAGCGAATGTAGGCCGCGAGTTTCTCGGCTGCAGGACCGATCGCGGCATCGGGACCGGTCACCGCATACTGGATATCGGAACCTCCGCCCCCGCCGCCGCTGTCGCCCGCGACGTCGAACTCCGCGCCGGGCACGAGGTATCCGAGCCTGCGAATCTTCGCGATCGTCGCGTTCGTCTGCTTGATGCGATCCTCGCGCATTGCCGCCGAGAGCTGCGCGTAGTTTCCTCCCGTCACGCTGCTAAAGCCCGACGGCTTGCGCCCCACCGTCGCGCTCACGGACTTCACGCCGTCGATGCGCATGATCGCCGCCTCCAGATGCGAGACGAAGCGATTCGTGACCGCGATCGGCGTTCCGGGCGGATACGTGACGGTCATGCTAATCTCGCCGGTCTGCTGCGCCGGGAAGGGGCTCGTGCTCACGGCACCCAGCGGAAGCATTGCGATCGCGAGCACGACCGGCAGGCAGAACGTCGCGACCGCGACGCGCTTGTTGCTGCCGATCGAGCGCACGAAGCGCGGCAGCGCTTGGTACCACTGCGCCAGGTGCGGAGCCGGAAGATGCCTTCGCAGGAGCGCACCCGAGACGTGCGTCACGGCGCAGACGACGAGCAGCAGCGCGTCGACGGTTATCGTCGCCATGCCGCCAGCCAAAAGCGTGAACGAGTTCAAGAGCAGCGCGACGCAGACGAAGACGACGAATGCGCCGTGACGCAGCGCAAACGGCAGGAACTTCGTGTGATAGGCGTTCACAATCGCCTCGTACCGGTGAACGAACGCGTTGAGAATGAGCAGCGCGACGATGAAGATCCCTAGCGCGCTCAGAAGCACCCATCCGGTGAGCGTCCCGACGGCGAACATCACGACCGCGAGCGCGAGAAGCGCCACGTCGACCCGCCGGTTGTCGAGCGCGAGAAGCCAGCGGGGCGTCGCCTCGGAGCGCTTCACGACGCTCCACTTCGCCGCGAGCAGCGGTGTGAGCGTGAACGATACGAAGAGCGAGAACAGCGTCGCCGTGACGACGACGACGGCATACTCGCGCAGATAGGCGCCGACGATTCCGGAGAGGAACGCAATGGGCAGGAAGACGATCACGTCGACCATCGTGATCGCGATCGCCGCCGCGCCGATCTCGGTGCGCCCGTTGATCGCCGCGTTCATCGGATCCTCGCCCATGTCTCGATGGCGCGTGATGTTCTCGAGAACGACGATCGAATCGTCGACGAGTATTCCGATGATGAGCGAGAGCCCCATCATCGACATCGAATCGATGTGGAACCCGAAGATCTTCATGAGGATGAAGGTCGAAAGAATCGAGCTGGGAATCGCGAGGAAGACGACGACGGCGTTGCGCCATGCGTGCAGGAACAAGAGCATGACGATCGCCGTGAGGATGATGCCTTCAACGAGCGACTGACCGACGCCGGTGAGCATCTTCGCCGTATAATCTGCAGGCGCGTCGATCTCGTTGAAGTGCAGCTGCGGAAACTGCGCCTGGATGGTTTTCAGCCGCGTCCGCAGCCCCTGCGTCGCTCGGATTTGATCGGCGTCGAGGGTCGGATTGATCGCCATGTAGACGCGCGGACGGCCGTTGTACGAGGAGATGCTGCGCATCTCGATGTGGCTGTCGTACGCTTGGGCGACGTCGCCGATCTTCAACGCTTTGACCGGATACTGTAGGACGGTCGTCGGCGAGAGCGGGATGCCGAGAAGATCGCTTGCCTGGTTGATGTAGGCGTGAATCGCAACGGTTCCCTCGCGCGTCGGCTGCGTGAGAATGCCGCCCGGCACGTTCAGGTTGTTATAGGAGACCGCGTTGAAGATGTCTTCGAGCGTCGCGCCGGTGGCGTCGAGGGCGGCGGGGTTCGGCTCGACGTGGAACTCGCGCGTCGCGGCGCCGTAGACGTCGACCGACTGCACGTCGGGGTCCCCTTCGACGATCGGCGTGACCTGCGCGTTGAGGAGATCGGCGATCTGCGGCTGCGTGAGCGACGCGGAACTGACGGCGATATCGAGCAGCGGCGGCTCGGAAGTGCCGGCCTTGTCGACCTCGGGCGGATCCATGTCGGTGGGCATGTAGATGCGAGCGGTGTCGACGCGGCGCTGCACCTCGACCGCCGCGAGATCGAGATTCGTTCCGACGTTGAACTGAACGCCGACGACCGCCGTACCCTCTTGCGCGGTCGCCGTGAGCTGGTCGAGGTACTCGATCCCGTTCATCTGGTCTTCGATCGGCTTGATGACCATGCGCTCCATGTCTTGCGGCGAAGCGCCCGGGTAACTCGCGTAGACGATGACGAGCGGGTAGTCGGTGTTCGGCGGGTTCGAGCTTCGGCCGAGCATGATATAGGAGACCAACCCGAAGACGACGAGCGTGCCGAAGATAACCCAGGTGACGGTGGGCCTCGATAGTGCAAAGCGGGTCAGCCACACGAGGAAGTTCTCTCGCTCCTTCTGGTTGAGGCTTACTACCGACGGCCCCAGCGTGTTTCAATGCGCAAGACTGGACTCGAACCAGCATGCCCTTGCGGGCGCTAGCCCCTCAAGCTAGTGCGTCTACCAATTTCGCCACTTGCGCACGGACACTCGGGCTTGCGACGTACGGGCGTCGCTCTTTGCGTCGGAACCGCTCCTCGCTCGTCGTCCATGACTCGCTCGTGCTCGCCGGCCTCGTCGCTCCCGCCGTCCTGGCTCCGCTCCTCGGTCCGACGTTCCTCCGCTAAAGAGCGACGCCCTACCGCCGCAAACCATCGCTAGAGAAAACCCGTTCCCCAGCCGAAGCCTTAGAGACTCTACCGTTACTTCATGTTCGGGTCAAGAGCGTCGCGCAGGCCGTCCCCGATGAAGTTGATCGCCAGGGTCGTCACGAGGATGCACAGGCCCGGGAAGACCGCCGCCCACCATGCCTGCTCGACGTTCGTCTGAGCGCTCACGAGCATGTTGCCCCAGGACGCCGTCGGCGGCTGAATCCCAAATCCGAGAAAGTCCAGGGTGGACTCGAGGATGATGATGTTCGCGACGTCGAGCGTCGCCTGCACGACGATCGGCGCGACGGCGTTGGGGAGCAGATGCCGGAAGATGATGCGGCCGTCGCGATTCCCCACCGCGCGTGCCGCCTCGGCAAACTCCCGCTCGCGCAGTGTCAAGAAAGAGGCGCGCACGAGCCTGGCGACCGACGGCCACGACAGGATGCCGATGATGACGAGAATCGTACCGAAGTTCAACGCCGCCTTCGTCGACGTCGCCGCGACGATGCCGGTGAGAACCAGCAAGAGCGGCAGAATGGGGATCGAGAGAAAGACGTCGGTGATGCGCATGAGCACGTAATCGATCCATCCGCCGTAGTACCCGGCGAACGCGCCCAGCACCGTGCCGATCGTCACCTCCATGAGCACGGCCGTGACCGCGAGCGTCAGCGATATACGCGCTCCGAAGAGCAGGCGCGTGAAGAGATCGCGTCCGACCTCGTCGGTTCCGAGAATATGATGCGCGCACTGGACGGTGCTCTGAAAGCACGGAGGCAACGCGTTGCCCAGCCAGTGCACCTCGTCGATCGCGTTCGGGTCGGCAAAGCCCGCAAGGCGCCCGAGGGGGCCCGCGAAGATCGCGCCGAGCACCATGCAGAGCAGGACGCACGCGGAGACGAGCGCGAGGCGATGCCTGCGAAAGCGCCGCCAAAACGTTACTTTGACGTAGGTGACGTCGTCGGGATCGTTGAGCTGCGATAGCGCTGCAACTGCCATGTCGGTTCTACTCGTACTTTACGCGTGGGTCGAGCCACGCGTACGCGACGTCGGCGAGGAGATTGCAGAAGACGACGAGCACCGAAACCAAGCAGAGGTACCCCATGAGGAGCGCCATGTCGCCCTGCTGGAGTGCCGTAATGAAGAGCCTCCCCATTCCCGGCCATGCGAAGATCGTCTCCGTCACGACCGCACCTGCGATGAGCGACGGAAGTGAGATCGCGACGACCGTGACGACGGGGATGAGCGCGTTCTTCAACCCGTGCTTGAAGAGAATCGTGCCGAAGGGCAGGCCCTTTGCAGCCGCCGTCCGGATGTAGTCCGCGCCCAGGACCTCGAGCATCGACGATCGGGTGAAGCGGCTGTAGAGCGCGAGCGTGAGAAACGAAAGTGCGATCGTCGGCAAGACGAGATGCTCGATTCGATCGCCGAAGTTAAACGTGTCGCTGCTCGCGATGCCGGCAGACGGAAGCTGAATCTGGTATCCGCCGGGCAGCGGAATGCCGTGCACGGCGAGGCCGAGCTGAAGCATGAGCGCGAACCAAAAGACCGGCATCGACTGCCCGAAGAACGCGAAGGTCGTGATGACGTAATCCCAGAGCGAGTACGGGAGCACCGCAGAGAAGATGCCGGCGAGCAGCCCGATCGCCAGCGCGACGACGAGCGAGGTTCCCATGAGCTCGAACGTCGCGCCGAATCGCTGGAGAATCGCCTGCGCGACGGGCTCCGCATTGCTCGTCGACCAACCGAGATCGCCGTGCAGCACGTGCCCGAGCCAGCGAAAGTACCGCACGATCATCCAGACCCAATCCGGGACGCCCTTGGGCGGGATGAGTCCCATGTTCAGCTCGAGACGATGGATGTCGGCCGGCGTTATGTGCGGATTGCTGAGATAGGGCGCGAGCGGTCCGCCCGGTGCCTTGTTGATGATCACGAAGAGGATGATCGAAATAAGGATGAGGAGCGGAATCGCTTGCAGCGTTCTCCGAATGACGTAGTTTAGCAGACGCGCGCTCCTTTTGGATTTCTTCCTGCGTCGTTACGCGCAAGACGGAGCATGCTCCTCGCGTCGTCGGGCTGCGCGACGTCGCGTCCCGCTTCGCGCGCGATGCGAACGACGCGCTCGACCAGCTCCTCGTTGCGTGCGAGGCGCCCCTTGGCATAGTAGAGGTTGTCCTCCAACCCGACACGCACGTGTCCGCCCATCGCGATCGCCGCCATCGCCATCGGCAACTGCGCGCGGCCGATGCCGGCGACGGACCACGTGCATCCCGCCGGAAGGTCGTCGACGAGATCGGCGAGGTTCTGCACCGTCGCCTCGAGGCCGCCCGGAACGCCGAGCACGAAATCGACGTGCTGCGGAAGCTCGAGAACGCCTTCGCGCGCGAGGCGCCGCGCGTTCGCAAGGTGTCCCTTGTCGAAGATCTCCAGTTCCGGTCGAACGCCGAACTCGTTCATCCGCACCAGGAGCGAGCGCATGAGCGGAAACGGATTCTCGAAGATCTCGTCGCCGAAGTTGACCGTGCCGCAGGTGAGCGTCGCCATCTCGGGACGCAACGCAAGCGGTGCCGCGCGCTCCTGCGGCGACATGCCGATCGCGCCGCCCGTAGAGAACTGCACGATGAGATCGCTGCGCGATCGAATCGCCTCGAACGCCTCCTCGAAGCGCTCGATCGAGTGCGTGTTGCGTCCGTCGTCCTCCCGGCAGTGCACGTGCACGATCGACGCGCCCGCCGAACGAATCGCCTCTGCGGTCTGTGCGAGTTTCGCCATCGTGACCGGAAGATGCGGCGTCTGCTCGGGCATCACTTCGGCGCCGATCGGCGCGCAGGTGACGATCAGCGGGTCCACGCGATGGCCTTCGATGGGTCGGCTTGCGTCCCCGCAACGACGTCGTACGCCGGCAGTCCCGTCTCCCTTGCAACGCGATCGAGGAACGCCGCCGGTTCGAAACTCCTGCGCGCGTATTCGGGAGCGACGGTCACCGCGAGGACGCGCACCGGCTGCGCCGCGCGAAGACGCAGGTGCTCTCGCGCCTGCGCCCACACCTTCGGGGAGAGCACGATCGCTGCCGGCGAGTGCACGACGATCTGGCGCCTCTCTTTCGCCATAACGAGCGCGCGCACACGGTCGTCTTGCAGCGCCCCGTCGATGCGCAGCGATGGCTCGCCGCGCTGCGGCGCCGGCATCTGCAAGCGCTCGACGACGTCGCGCACGCTATCGACGGCGTCATCGATCGTCGGCGCGGCGGCCGCACCGCACGCTAGGACGAGCGCCTGCGGGCCCTCGATCGTCGCGAGCCGGTCGATCGAACCGTCGACGAGCACGATGTCGCAGTGCGGCGCGAGTGCGTCGACGGCGACGCGCAGCCCTTGTGCCGTCGGTGGGCCGACGAGCTCGTAGTCGTCGGCGTGCACGACTCGTCCGACGACGAGCGGGCCGCATGCCGTTTCGATGCGCTGGCCCAGCGGCAGCGCGGACTCCTCCAGCGGCTGCGTCGTCCGCACGGCGCTCGCAATCCACGTTCCCGCAAGGAGGTGCAGGCGCGGTTTCGGGTTGCGATCGATCGCGTCGATCGCCTCGCCGTCGCGACCGGCGCTCACGACCCCGGCTCGCAGACCACGCGCGGTCGCCGCCTCGTACAGCGCGCGCAACGTGACGGTCTTTCCGACGTTCTTTCCCATGCCGACGACGGCAACGCTGCGCGCTCCGCTCGCCAAGGCGAGGTCCAGCATCGCGTCGCCCACGTTCACGGTTGCGTACTTCCGCTATGCCGCGTGAAGCGCCTTGAGCAGCGCAAACGCGATGCCGGTCAAGGCGAGTAGCACGCCGCCGGCGAGTTCGGCGCGTTCTTTGACGCGCTCCCCTAGCCGTCTGCCGAGCGTGAGGCCGAGACTCGTCGCGGCAACGGAGCAGATCACGATCGCAACGAGCGTCGCCACCGGCGGTACGCTTATGTAGAGAATCGAGAATCCGACGCCGAGGGCGTCGAGGCTGATCGAGAGCGAGGCGACGGCGAGACCCCAGCCGCGGGAAAGGTCCACCGGAGCGCGCGCCGGGTGCACCCGCAGGCTGTCCACGCTCATCGCAACCCCGAGCAGAACGAGCACGCCGAATCCGAAGTATCCCGCGACGGCGCCGATGACGTGGCCCGCAGCCGCCCCGATGGCCGCACCGATGCATGTCATCGCGACCTCGGAGAACGCGAATGCGCCGCCGATGCGGATGCGCTTGCCGGTCGAGACGCCGCGCACGCCGGCGCCCACGCTCACCGCAAAAGCGTCGACCGCCAAGGCAATCGCGATCGCCATGGCCTTACACGCTGCGGCAACCGTCATCGGATCGCCGCGTCGGACACTGCGCGCGTTATACGATTGGCGAGCGCGTCGCGACGAGCGACGCGACGGCGGAGCGCAACTGCGAGAGCGTGAACGGTTTGTTGAGAAACACGTCCGCGCCCGCGAGTTTTGCGCGATCCATGACGAGCGTCGTATGGCCGCTGACCATGAGAATCGGAACCTTGCCGCGTTCGTGCGCCCGCAAGCGTTCGATGAGGTCGAGCCCCGAGATGCCCGGCAGCATGAAGTCGCAAATGACGACGTCGAATGGGCCGTTGGAGTCGAAGGTTCGCAATGCGCTTTCTCCATCGGCACAGCTCGTGATCTCGTATGGCCCCCGGCGCAGCACCGTCTCGATGAGCGTGCGAATCGCGGGATCGTCGTCGGCGACGAGTACGCGCCAGCGTAGCTCCTGCTCCACGTCGCCGCCATTCGCCGGAGGCTGCGGCGGGCCTCGCGCTTGTGGCAACACTTTGGTAAACTTTCGGTGATGAGAGGGGACGCACGCAGCCTGCTCTTTCCGGCGTTCTTAGCGCTCCTGGCAGTCGCGCTCGCGCTGCCGATCCTGCGCGTGCTCGTCTCGGTCTCACCGCGCGACGTCGTTGCGGCGTTCTCGGCACTGCCGATTCGTAGTGCCGTCGCCGTATCGCTGCTCGCGTCGTTTTCATCGACGGCGCTCGCAACGCTCCTCGGCGTGCCTGCGGGCTACGCGCTCTCGCGCGCGTCGCCGCACGTGCGCGCGGCTGCGATCTTTCTCCTCGCACTCCCGCTCGCGTTTCCACCGGTAGCCTCGGGCGTCATGCTTCTCTCGCTGGTAGGGCGCGGTCCGTTCGCCGACACCTTCCTCGGCGTCGTCGCGGCTGAGTTCTTCGTCTCCGGCTCCTTCGTCGCGATCGCGTCGGCAGCGGCATTTGCCGTGCTCAACCCCATCTACGCCGATGCCGCGCGCACGCTCGGCGCGAACGAGTGGCGGATCTTCACGCGCATCGCGCTCCCCGCCGCGGCGACCAACATCGCCGCCGGCGTCGCGTTCGCCTGGCTGCGGGCGATCGGTGAGTACGGGGCGACGAGCATCGTCGCGTACCACCCGTCCTCGCTGCCGATCGCGCTGTACGTTACGCTCTCGGCATCCGGCGTTCACGCGGCACTCGCCCTCTGCTACGGATTCATCGTCCTCGCCGCCATCGTGCTGGCGCTGCAATGGATTCTTCGGCGCCACGTCGCATGAAGGGTGCCGATGCTCTCCGTCCTCGCGCGGCGCTTCGTCGCCGGAACGACGATCGAGGCGGCGATCGCCGCCGTCCGCGCGCTGAACGCACGGGGCATGACCGCCTCGCTCGACTTTCTCGGCGAGGACGTCTCCGACCGCGGGACCGCCGAGAAGACGACGCGCACCTATATCGGGATGCTCGACGCAATTCGCGACTCCGGCATCGCCTCGAACGTCTCCGTGAAACTCACGGCGATCGGCGTCCTCGTCGATCGCAAGCTCGCGCTCTCGAACCTTTTGGAGATACTCGAGCGGGCGCGCACGAATCCGGACCCGTTCGTGCGAATCGATATGGAGGGCAGCGCGCTCACCCAGACGACGCTCGATCTCTTCGAGGAAGCGTTCTCGCAGCGCGATAACGTCGGCATCGTTCTCCAAGCCTACCTCAAGCGCACCCCCGGCGACGTGCAGCGCGCGCTCGCGCTTCGCGCGCGCGTTCGTCTGTGCAAGGGTGCCTACAAAGAACCGCCGGCAATCGCGCTCGCGTCGATGGACGAGATTCGCGCGCAGTATCTCCCTCTTGCAAAGCAACTCCTCCTCGGGGGAACGTATCCCGGCATCGCCACGCACGATCGCCGCCTCCTCGCCGAGATCGAGGCGCTGACCGCTGCGGAAAAAATCGAAAAGACGGCGTTCGAGTTTCAAATGCTCTACGGCTGCCGTCCGACGCTCCAGCGCGAGCTCGTCGCCAAAGGGTATCGCATGCGAGTCTACGTTCCGTTTGGAACGCATTGGGCCGGCTATTTCTACCGGCGCGTCGCCGAGCGGCGCGAGAACCTTCTCTTCGCGCTCTCGTCGATCTTCGGCCGCTAGGAGCATGCGCGCCGTGATTCAACGCGTAAGCCAAGCGAGCGTCGCCGTCGCCGGCCGCATCACCGGCCGCATCGAGCGCGGGGCTGCGGTTCTTCTCGGAGTCGCAGAGGTCGACGAGGAGCGCGACGCGCGCTGGATGGCGGAGAAGATCGCGCATCTGCGGATCTTTCGCGACGAGGCCGGGCTCATGAATCGCTCCGTCATCGACGCCGGAGGCTCGGTGCTGCTCGTCTCGCAGTTCACCCTCTACGGCGACGCGCGCAAGGGACGGCGGCCGTCGTTCATCGCCGCGGCGAAGGAACCGCTCGCGAGCGCTCTGTACGATCGAACCGGCAAGGAACTGGCGGCGCTTGGCCTGCCCGTTGCGTACGGCGAGTTCGGCGCCGACATGGACGTCTGCCTCGTCAACGAGGGACCGGTGACGATCCTCCTCGATTCACGCGCGTGAGCGCTCTACTCGCGATCGACGGAGATGTCGCCGAAGCCGGTTGAAATCGTTACCCGCGCCGGTCCGGGCGGAATCGACGGACCGCGTATGTCGCCGAAGTTCGAATGCTCGCTCAAGACGCCGCGAAAGTTCGCCGGCAGATTCAGCCGCACGTCACCCGAGCCTGCGGTCAGCGCGATGTGCGAGCCGCTCCAGCCGGACGGGATCTCCACGGCGATGTCTCCCGAGCTCGTCTGCGCGTCGATGGCTCGGCGCGCTTGCGAAAGATGCACGTCGCCGCTGGAGGTTCGCAGATTCAGCGGCCCGTCGCTGCCGGTCACTCGCGGGAATCGAGCGAGGATACGAGATCGTCAGGCGCATTTCGCAGATGCCAAAACAGATACCGCCGCCGCTCGACCAGGAGACGCGCATCACGCGGCCGTCCCGCGTCAGGCGGAGATACCGCGTCGAGGCGATCTCGCTGCCCGTTGCATAGGCCGTAGCCTTCACGGTCGTTACTTTTCCGGGGCGCAGCCAGACGTCGGCCCCGCGCGTCTGGACGACGATCGACGAAATCCCCAAAATCGAGGACGAACGCGTCGCGTAGCCGGAGTACTGCGCCGTTTGCGCCGCGCAGCCGGCGACGGCCGATAGCGCGAGCGCTGCGAGCGCGCGCCTCACAGCCGCTGCCCCGCAACGCGCTCTATTCGCAGAACGCGATCGGACTCGCTCAGCCTGCCGAGCACGCCGAAGCCCGACGTGACGCGCCCGAAGACCGTGAAGTCGCGGTCCAGGTGGAGCTGCGGGGATAGCGTGATGTAGTACTGCGCGCCGGCGGAGTCGCGAATGGCGTGCGCGTTCGCACCGCTCGTGTAGTTCAATCCCATCGAGATCACGTAACTCTCCTGCGGAATCGGATTCTCTTCCGCGCGAATGCCGTAGCCGGCGTCACCGTTGCCGTTGTCGTTGCGATCTCCCGTCTGCACGACGAAATCGGGCACGATACGAAACCAGCGGTTGCCGTCGTAGTATCCACGATTTGCGAGATTCAAGAAGTTCTCGACCGTGAACGGCGCCCACTCCGCAAAGAGCACGACATAGATGTTTCCTTGCGTCGTGACGATGCGCACGCGCGGGTGCATTCCGTGCGCCGGGCCGGTCATTTCTGCAGCCGTCGTTGGATCGAGGCGCACGTTCCAAAGGCTCGCGTCGCCGAGCACCTGGGCAACCGACGGCGCCCGGCGTCCGCCGCGTACGGCCGTTCTCGCCAGCGCCGGACGCGACGCGAGCGGGTCGGGCACGCGCGGCGGAACGTGCACCCAGGATGGAATCTTCGTCCAGTGCTGCGTGAGCGGCTCGCCGCGCAGAAGACGCAGCGTCTCCGAGGCCTGCTCCTGTACGCGCCACGACGGGTCGCGCAAGAGCGGCGTAACGTACGCGGCATCGGCTGCGTCCGCGCGCTTTCCGATTGCGTGCACCGCTTCGATGCGAACGATCTCATCGCGATCGCGCAACTCGGCCACAAGAAAGCGATTCGGCGCCGCCTTTGCGTAGCCGCGATAGATGCACCACATCGCGTCTTCACGCACGTTGCTCGCCGAGTCGTGTGCGACGGCACGGACGAGCGCCGCTGCGGTCGCCGCGTCGGATCCGGGCCCCTCGAACGAGACGAGCGTGGCGGCGGCGCGGCCTCGAACCAGCGAATTGCGATCCGAAGCGAGCACGCCTTCGATCTCGGCGCGCAGGACGCGCAGGTCCGGTTGCGAGAGGACCTTGGCGGCTGCGTACCTGTCGGCTGCGTCGAGCGCGGCAACGCGCACGGCGCCGCTGCGGTCGCGAAGAGCCGAGGCGATCGCGTCCTGCTCGCGGCCGCTGGCGATCAGGCCTAGGCCGTAGATCGCCATGGCACGGACGGCCGCCCTGGGGTCATGCAGGTGCCTGGCGAGCGGCGGCTCGGCGGCAAGCTGCTTGGTCCGCCCGAGGGCCAAGGCGGCCCTGACCGCGAGAAGCTCGTTTGAGGATCGCAGGGCGGCCAAGAGCGCCGGCGTAACGGCGCGCGCCTGCTCCGCCCGAAGGACCGGGCCGATTCCTTGGGGCGCCCAGCCTATCCCAAGGAGCAGGGCGCATGCTCCGATAGCGGTGCTTAGGCGCAGAGGCAGCCCGAGCGCGCGAACCATCAATATCTCCCCCAGAGCAAACAAACCACCCCGAACTTACGTTCTAGATATTGGAGCTCCGCCGTTCCCCCCTCCCCTGGGCGCTACGGCTACAAAAAGCAGGTACGGAAACCATGACATCAGACACAGCGAGCCCGAAGAGCGGCCTTTCGGTCCGGGAAGCCGGGCAAAAAGGCGGCGAGACCGTGAAGAGAAAGTACGGTCCTGAGTTCTACGAGCAGATCGGCCGAAAGGGCGGTCTTGCTACCAAGCAGGCTCATGGCCACACGTTCTACGAGCAGATCGGCAAGAAAGGTGGGAAGAAGGGCGGCGAGGCGACACGCGATCGCTACGGCCCGGATTTCTATGAGCGGATCGGTCAGAAGGGCGGGCAGCGCGTCAAGCAGCTCATTGAAGAGGGCAAACGCGCCGCGCTCGCAGCGGAAGCGGAGGAGCGCGCCAGCTAATGGCGTAGCAGCCGCGGCTGCCGTCGAAGCCTACGTGCCGCCGCCGGCCCTTTTTAGGGTGGGCGGCGGCGGTTTTTTTACACCTCGCAATCGTTTAAGGAGGGAATCCCGTGAAACGCTCTCTCGGAGCACTCGTGTCATTTACGCTCGCCGCCGCATTGCTCGGCGCGATGTCGGCGCCCAAGCCGGGTCCATCGCTCTCGCCCAAGCCCGTGCACAGCGAGCTCGCCTTCATCTCGCATATCCAGCAGACGCTCTCTCGCAAGTATCCGACACCGGCCGCCGCCGAGGCGGCGGGCTACTTCCGGTACACGAACGAGGACAACACCGGCGCGATCAGTTACGCGAACCTTCACTGGACGTCGGCGGATTGGAATCATCCCAGCCAACTCTGGTACGACGTTCACGGTAATCTTCTCGGAGCGGATTTCTCCGAACCGTACGTCGCGGGCAAGCCGCCGCACCTCTGGGGCGTTCTTCCGGGACGCTGGCAGTACTTCGAAGAGCACGTGCACTACGTGCTCGTCGGCGCGCACGGCGTCACGGGCTTCGAGCACGGGATGAGCGCGGCGGCATTCGTCAAGGCGGGCGGCAGCCTCGCGCATCCCCAGGCTTCGACGCTCGTGAAGATGGGGCGCGTGCACTCCGCGTCGCAAGTCGCGCACATCTTCACCTTCCCCGCGGTCTGGGATCTCATCGTCTGGGTGAAGCCGAACCCCAACGGCGCCTTCGCCGACAAGAACCCGCTCGTTCACCCGACGGTCTCTGCCTCGCACTCCATGTAACGTCGCGGGGCAGGCACGATGACGCGAAGAGCAGCGGTGCGCTCGTTTCGGCGGCAACGCTGCTCTTCGTCAGGTCACGCGGGCGCGTACGCCTATTCGTTCGTCCAGTAGTCTTTGAGCGCTTTGCCGCGCGACGGGTGGCGCAGCTTGCGTAGCGCCTTCGCTTCGATCTGCCGGATACGCTCGCGAGTAACGCCGAACTCTTGCCCGACCTCTTCGAGCGTGCGTTGATGGCCGTCTTCGAGCCCGAAGCGCAGCACGAGCACCTTGCGTTCGCGCTCCGTGAGGTTTTGGAGCACGTCCGCCATCTTCTCTTTGAGGAGCATCACCGACGCCGCTTCCGCAGGCGCCACCGCTTCCTGGTCCTCGATGAAATCGCCGAGGTGTGAATCCTCTTCCTCGCCGATCGGCGTCTCGAGCGAGATCGGCTCCTGCGAGATCTTCATGACCTCGCGAACCTTCTCGGCGCTCAGTCCCATCTTCGCGGCGATCTCCTCCACCAGCGGCTCGCGTCCGAGCTCCTGAAGGAGCTGGCGCGAAATCTTCACGAGGCGATTGATCGTCTCGACCATGTGCACGGGAATGCGGATCGTGCGCGCTTGATCGGCGAGCGCGCGCGTGATCGCCTGACGAATCCACCACGTCGCATAGGTCGAGAACTTGTAGCCCTTGCGATAATCGAACTTTTCGACCGCGCGGATGAGCCCGAGGTTTCCCTCCTGGATAAGATCCAAAAGGAGCATGCCGCGCCCGACGTACTTCTTTGCAATCGAGACGACGAGCCTGAGGTTCGCTTCGGTGAGCTGGCGTTTCGCCTCCTCGCCGTCGGCGATGATCGCGTTGTCCGCAGTCCCGTTCTTACTCGTCTCGAGTTCGCCGGCCTCGATGCGCATCGCGAAGGCCTTTTCTTCTTCCATCGAAAGGAGCGGAACGCGGCCGATCTCCTTGAGATACATCCGAACCGGATCGTCGAGCGACAACTCCTCGGCAACTGGTTCCTCTTCTTCTTCCGCCTCAGCCTCCGGCTTCTCGTCCTTCTGGTCGTCGACGATCTCGATGCCTTGGCTAAGAAACTCTTCGTACAGCTCTTCGATCTGCTCCGGCGTAATGTCGTCGAGCGCCTCGAACATCGCGTTGATCTGCTCGTATGTCAGCGAACCGTTCGCCTTGCCATGGGCGATCAGTCGCTTCTTGGCCTCCTCGATCGTGGCCGGCGGCGGCTGTGGAGCCGGCGGCGGTACGACCGTAGCGGTTGTGCCCTTCTTGCGCTGCATACTTTTTTCTCTCACCTCCTTTCTATCCAATTTCTTCAGGCTCTCACGTTCCTTAATTTCGACACGAGCGTCTCGGATTCTTTACGGAGCTCGTCCGGAATCGGCTCTCCGGCGGTAAAGGCTTCGTCAATACGTTGCCGCAGCTCTCGATATCGCGCCTCGGCCTCCTCGCGCTCGACGCGCTCGACGATGCGCTCGAGGTGCGCGCGCCGCTGGTCCGTTCCCGCAAAACGGGCCGTCGGGCTGCGATCGCGGCTTCCCTCGGCCGCGAGGATGCTCGTGGACACCTCGTCCCCTGCAAAGAGCGCCATCACGTCCGCGGTCGTCGCAAGCTCGTGGCGATGCTCGAGAATGCGCTCGTAAATGCGGCGGAACTGCTCGTTGCGGAAGATCGACGGCGCGATGCGATCGCCGAACTCCGCAGCGACCGATGGCTCCTCGAGCGCGATCGAGACGACGTCGCGTTCGAACGAGAGCGGCACCGCCGCGGTAGAACGCATTGGGGCATATCGTGTTCCCATAACGTCGCCGCGCGGTGCGAAGTTCGCCGTATTCGCGAGGAACCGGCTATTTCGAAGGTCGTCGGCGCTCACCTTCAGGCGTCCGGCAACGTAGACGCGCCAGCGGTCCCACTCCTCTCGACGCGTCAGCGTGCGTATGAGCGTCTCGGCCTTTCGTGCGATCGCCGCCGGCGACGAGAACCCGTCGCGCAGCCGGTCGATCTCCGGATCGAGCCGGAACTCGATCGCCGGCTTCGCCGCGTCCAAGCATGCGCGCAAGCCTTGGCTTCCGTGCTCGCGGACGTAGGAATCGGGATCCGCGCCTAGCGGCAGAAGCACGACGCGGACGCTCGTTCCGGCGTGCTCCAGCACCTTAGACGCGATATCCACAGCTTTGGTTGCAGCCGAACTGCCCGCCGCGTCGCCGTCGAAGCAGAGAAAGACGTGCTCGGCGTACCTGCGCAACTCGTTTGCCTGCTCTTGCGTGAACGACGTACCCAGCGAAGCGACGGCGTTCTCGAAGCCCGCCTGGTGGAGCGCAATGCAATCGAGGTAGCCCTCGACGACGATGAACGCACCTTCTTTTTGTCCGGCTCGCCGAGCAACGTCGAGCGCGAAGAGATGGCGGCCCTTCGTGTAGACGGGCGTCGTCGTCGTGTTGAGATACTTCGGCTCGGCGTCGCCGAGCGCTCTGCCGCCGAATGCGATGATCTCGCCGGTCGGCGCGCGCGTCGGAATCATCACCCGGTCGCGGTAGAAATCGTAGAAGCCGCCGCTCTCCTTCGGTTTGACGAGCCCCGCCTTCGCAGCGATGCGAAGGTCGATGCCGGACTTTTGAAGCTCTGCGCTCAGCGCGTCCCAGACGTTCGGCGCGTATCCCAGACCGAATCGCTCGATCGTCTCGTGCGTGAGGCCGCGCCCTGCAAGGTAGGCCGAAGCCGCCGCTCCGGTGCCGCTCTCGAGCACGCGGACGAAGAACGCGGCCGCGATACGGTTCGCCTCGAAGATCGTTTCGCGCTCGCTTCGAACGCGCGCCGCCTGCGGCGACTCCGGCTCGATCTGCACGCCCGCACGCTGCGCGAGCATTCGCACCGCCTCGACGAACGCAATGCCCTCGCGCTTCTCGACGAACGCGATGACGTCGCCTGCCGCACCGCAGCCGAAACACTTGAAGAAGCCGCGGTCGGCGTGAACGTGAAACGACGGCGTCCGTTCGTTGTGAAAGGGGCAAAGGCCGACGAAATCGTTGCCGCGTTTACGCAGCGGTACATACTCGCCGATGAACGCCGCGATGTCGGTGCGCGCGTGGATCTCGGCGAGAACGGATTGGTCGAAGCGCATGATGAGCCGTACCGGAGATTCGGTCGCCTGCGCGAATGTCCCACCCGTGAAGCGAATCTTCGACCCCGTCCACCGCTTCATCGAGTTGGACGACGCCGAAGCGCGGCTCCTCGACCTGCCGCAACTGCAGCGCCTGCGGCGCCTGCGTCAGCTCGGTCTCGCCTATCTCGCCTTCCCCTCGGCGGAACATTCGCGTTTCACGCACGCGCTCGGCGCGCTTGCGGTGGGCACCCGCGCCTTCGACGCGGTCGCTCGCAACGATGCGATGCTCGTTTGCGGGCAAGCGGATATCTCGTACCAGCGTCGCCTCGTCCGCGCGGCATTGCTTCTCCACGATATCGGCCATGGTCCGTTCAGCCATGCGTGCGAAGCGGTGCTCGGCATACGCCACGAAGAGCGTACGCGCGCGCTTCTGCAACTACCGGACCTTCGACGCGCGGTCGAAGCGCTCGACGTCGATCCGGACGACGTGCTCGCGCTCATCCTCGGCGACCCGGCGACGCGCTTTCCGGTGCTGCGCGAGCTCACCAGCGGCCCGAATCTCGACGCGGATCGTATGGACTACCTCCAACGCGACGCCTATTTCACGGGCGTGCACAGCGGACGCTTCGACGCAGAGCAGCTTCTCGCGTCGCTGCGCGTCTTCGAACGCAACGGCTCGCCGGTGCTCGGAATCGACATGCGCGGGGTCGTCGCCCTCGAGTCGTTCGTCACCGCGCGGTACATGATGTTCGCCTCCGTCTACTTCCACCACACAACGCGGCTCTTCGAGCACGTGCTTCACGAAGCGCTCGAAGAGATCTGGCCCGACCCGCGCGTGCTCGACGACATCGAGGAGTTCCTTCGATGGGATGATTTTCGCGTGCTCAACGAGCTGAGCGGCGCGCGCAGCGAGGCCGCAGAGGCCCTGCGCGAACGCGTTGTGGTCTACGTCCTCGCCGCGGAGTTCAACGCCGAGCGCGACCTGCGCGCCTTCGAAGCCTGCGAACGAATGCTGCGCGAGCGCTATGGAGCGCAGAGCGTCTGGGCCGATTCGCAGTCGCAAGTGATGCATCGGCTGCCGATGATCGGAGACGGATCGAAGCCGACGGTCTGGGTCGGCACTCCCGCCGGACTCGTCGACGCGCGCGTTGCGTCGGACTTGATCGCGAAGCTCAGCGGGAACGCCTACTGGCGCAAACTCTACGTTCGCCGCGGCGCGGTCGACGTCGCCGAAGCCCGTACGCTCTGCGCGTCGACGGTCGCAAGCATGAGAGCCCGCTCTTAAGCCGATAGCGTCGCTTCGTCTTCGAGGTCGAGCGCGTCGATAACTCGTGCGTCGCGCGAAAGATCGCGCGTCGCCGGATTACTGAGATCGAAGAACGCGACGTTCTCTGCCGGTAAATCCTTGAGGCGAAAGCCGTCGATCCACGCGTTCCAGCGCGCGATCTTCTCGGGCGTCGCGCGACTGCGTACCCACGCGAAGACATCGTCCTCGCTCGCCGCGCTGCGCACGACCTCGCGGAACTCTTCCTCGGTGGTCTTCAGCACGTGCAGCAGGTGAGTACTCATCGTCGTCGGCACGTTATCGCTTCCGACGATGAACGAGCCGAGATTCCCGCCCGGCAGGGAGGCGCGAACTTTGTCGACGGTGCGACCGAGATGAACTACTCCATCTGCCGCTGCGGACAGGATGGAGTTTCGTGTCGCTCACGAGGCTGCCGCCTGGCGAGGCACCCGGCTCGGTTCCCGGCCGGCGTGGGCTAGCGCCCACAAGAGCATAATGCGC
>JBOHTS010000042.1:0-33712 GCA_050733755.1 Candidatus Tyrphobacter sp.
GCTGGTTCCGAACCCTGATCGAAGCGCAAGCAACCGGTTATGCGTGGATGCATCGGTACAACACGACGCACGCGCATAGTGCGCTCGGCTACCGCACACCCGAGGAGTTTCTCGCGACCTACGAAACTACGCGACCTCCACAGGAATCGCCGGCCTCATGACGGGGCCGAGACCACGGTGCCAATGTACTCTGCCCTTGTATTAGATAGGCGGGACGGAATGGAGGAACGTCGGGGGGAATACGGCCCGCAGAAATGCGGGCGGGTCGGGTCTTGAAAAACACGGAGGGTGGGAAGCCCGGACGTGACGAGGTCGATCGTAAGACCCCGAAGCTGAGGCAATCCCCATGGGTTACGATCCTGGCGATCTTCGTTTGCGCGGTTTCCGGGTGGACCTGCGAGGCTCTTGCTGCCTTTTGTTGGCCCGGCCCGGACTGCGTGCAAGATATTCCGGTCGCGATGATAGGCGGTGTACTCTTCGCGCCCCTGGCCCTATCTTTCGCGCTTGTCGTCGTCCTTGTGACTCGAATGTTGAGAGGAGTGATCACGCCGCTTACTTTTGCGATTCTTGTGATCCTTACCAGTGCATTTGGGTTTCTCTTCGGAATGGCGCCTGGTATACACAATAACGGCCCTTAATACGTCGAGTAGCCTGAATTCCGACCCGACATGAGGCCAGCATTCCTCTGGAGGCCGCGTCGTCTTACAGAGCCCGAGGAACCCCGCGGGCGCGAAGTTTCCGAATGCGTTGTGCGCGCGCTTCGTGTTGTATCATTGCAGCCTAGAACTCCGTCACGCTCGTGAACGTAAACCTCTCGATGCGCGCCGCGGGGACGACGATCCCGTAGCCGTAGCTCGAGGTGCGTAGTCGCTGGCGTGAAAACGTGCAACGACGCAGCGCCTCGAGGATGCTCACGTTGAAACGAAGGTTGCGAACGCCGCGCGTGACGCGGCCGTTTTCGACGAGAAAGGTTCCATCGCGCGTCATGCCGGTAATGATCGCGTGCTTCTCGTCGACGGTCCGAATGTACCAAAAGCGCGTGACGAGCAGTCCGCGCTGCGTCTGCGCGACGAGTTCTTCGACGGAAACGTCGCCGGGGGCGACCACGACGTGCAGCGGCTGCGGACCTGCGGCGTTCGGGGCCGGAAGCGCGTGGCCCGTATTGGCGCGGCCGAGTTTGCTCGCATAGTAACTATCGGTAACGACGTTCTTGACGACGCCGCAATCGACGAGCGTCACGCGTTGCGTCGGATAGCCCTCGAAATCGAAGGGCATCGAGGGCGCGAGCGGGTTCGCATAGTCGTCCTCGATCGTCACGTTCTCGCCGAGGTACGTTCGATCGAGTCCATCGCTGCAGAACGACGAGCCTTCGTCGTACCGCTGCGCGGAGAAGTGCCCCATGAGATACGCGAGCATCTCGCCGAAGGCGGCAGGTTCCAGGATAACGGTCCACGCGCCGGGTTCGACGCTCTGCGGCTCGGCGCCGTCGTTCGCCTTGCGCACCGCGCGGGACGCGACCGCACTAGCGTCGATCTCGCCGACGTCGCTGCAATGCATCTCCGCCCAACCGCTCGAGGAGCCGGCGATCATCTTCACGTTGATTCCGCCGTCGGTTCCATCGAAGGACGAGAGCGCGCCGCTCGTATTCGCTACGGTAATGCCGAACGACGAGGTCGAGACGAAACCGGCGCTCCAGCATCCGCCGCTCTCCGCTGCCGAGAAGAGCGCGTCGCACATCCGCGCACGGACTTCGGGCGAAGCGGAAGCGGTCGCGGGGAAAAAAGAGCCTGCGGGCGCTACGGACGGTTTGCCAGCAGGGAGGCGAGGCTGGTGTGGATCGGCCGGAGCGAGACGCGCCATCGTCGTCGCTTGGCGCGCAAGCGTCTCCAGCCCGGGCGCGTCGAACGCGCTCGCGCTCGCGACGCCGGTGCGTCCACCGACGATCGCTCGAACCGACACTTCCGTTGCATCGGATGCGACGTTCTGATTCGATGCCTCATGCGTAAAGCGCGTGAGCGCGCTATCGCTCGATGCGACGAGGACTTCGGTTTCGTCGGCCCGAGAGCGCTGGAGAATCTCGCGCGCCAAGCGTTCGCGCTGCGCGCTATCCACGATAGCCGGCCCCGATGGCGACGCCTCGAAAACGCGCCGGCGTCGCTGCTTGCGTCGTTCTGCCGACCTGCATCGGTTCGCCCTTGCCGCAGTTCGGCGTGCCCCACGCGAACCACGACGCGGCATCCGCGACCGCGTCGCACGAGTTCCAAAACTGCGGCGTCATGCCGGAGTACGTTGGATTCTTGAGCATCCTGCCGCGTTTTCCGTTTTTGATCTCCCATCCGATCTCGCAGCCGAACTGAAAGTTCAGCCGCCGGTCGTCGATCGACCAAGAGCGGTTGCTCT
The DNA here is from genome assembly GCA_050733755.1 of Candidatus Tyrphobacter sp. Classification (GTDB taxonomy): domain Bacteria; phylum Vulcanimicrobiota; class Vulcanimicrobiia; order Vulcanimicrobiales; family Vulcanimicrobiaceae; genus Tyrphobacter. The sequence goes on from JBOHTS010000042.1 coordinate 2,401, forward strand.
CCATATAAATTCCGTCGGCAACGTCGTCGAAGAGGCGATCGAACGGAACGTCGCCGGGAAGAAGGCTGAGATTGCACATGCGGATCATGGGAGCGTACGCCCAGCTCTGCGCGCGCACGCAGGCGTTCGACTCGCGCCCGATCGTTCGGGCCGTATCGTTGCTCATCTCGTAACCGCTCAAGATGCCGTCGCGCACGATGTCGGAGACCGCCGACTTCGTCCCCTCGTCGTCGTATCCGCACGTCGCCATCCCCAGCGGCATCGTGTTGTCGACGACGATCGTCACCTTCGGCGAGCCGTAGCGAAGTCGGCCGAGCTGATCGACCTCGAGAAAACTCGTGCCCGAGAAGTTCGCCTCCCAGCCCAGCACGCGGTCGAGTTCGGCCGGATGGCCGCACGATTCGTGAATCTGCAACGACATTTGCGACCCGCCGAGGATGAGATCGTACGTGCCGCTCGGACACTGCGGCGCGCGCAGGAGCGCGATCGCTTCCTCGCCGATCCGCTGCGCGTTTTCTTTCAAGCGCGCCTTTTCGACGATCTCCCAGCCGCCGGCTTGGTAGAGGCCGATGTCGCCTGGAAACGTGCGCGTCTGCGCGTCGCCGTCGCCGACGGCCATAGCTTCGATGCCGCAGCCCGTCTGCACGATCCGCTGCTCGATTTCCGTTCCGTTCGACCCATAGAGCGTCTTCGTCGTCGTCCAGAGATCGATCCACGCGCGGCCGACGGCGATATCTCCGCCCGCGTGAAGCAGCCGCTCCGCTTCCAGGAGCAGTGCGACTCGCTGTCCGAGCGGAACGCTGCCGGGATCGCGAACGACCGGCGTCTCGTAACGCTCGCGGTAGGCGCGTGGCGGCGCAAAGCCGATCGCGTGTCGAGCGACGCTCGCTCCGGCCCGCGCAATCGCGCAGGCCCGCGCGGCCGCTCCGTCGAGCGCTGCGTCGCTGGGATCGTCGCTCGCCGCGAAACCCCAGGACCCGTCGACGAGCGCGCGCACGCCGTAGCCAATCGAGGTCGCGTCGGCGAGCGCCGCGACGACTCCGTTACGAACCTCGATCCGCTCGCTGCGGGACGTCTCGAAGCGGACGTCGGCAAACTGCGCGCCGCGCGCCGCCGCAGTGTCGAGGATGCGCGCTGCGGCCTGCGCGCTCATTGCGTTCCCGCCAGCATGGCGCGCACGTTTCCGATGACGACCGCTCCGCTTGGATTTGGTTGCGCCCGCGTCGCGATGACGTAGAAACCGACGAGACGTACCGGCTTCACGATGCCGGGGGGAAAGCGTACGACGACGTGCTGCTTTCCGGTAGAATCGAGCACACGCGCGGTGACGAGAACCTGTCCGTCGGTTGCATTGCGCAGCGCGATCCGAAGCTCGGCGCCGCTGGCGTCGCCGTCGATGTCGAACGAGAGTCCGACGGTACCTTGCGGAAGCACACGCTCCACGATTGCATATGCTGCGCGTTCGTCGGCGCCGAGATAGTAGACGAGGCGAATACAGTCGGCGCACGACGGGTCCGGCTGCGCGCTCCCCGCGCCGCCCTGCGGGATGCTCATGAAACGAAGGCTTGCGACCCCGAGCAGCGAGAGTTCGCGCATTCCGACGACGACATGCATCGACGTGGTACGACCGCCGATAACGAGTGCGACGTCACCGGAGCGCTTGCCGGCGACGAAGTGTCCGCGGTCGTCGATCGTGCCGTTCGTCGCCATCCAGTGAAGGTGCGCCGGAAGCGCGAGCGCGTTGCCGAGATCGTCGAAGGCGCGAGCCTGCACCAAAAGAGAGCCGTTCGCATCGATGCTCGCGCTCGACGGGAGAAGAACGACGTGCGCCGGCTCCGCGACGACCTCCACCGGTATCTGCGTTCGCAGGTTTCCCGACGTAAGAAGGATACGGCCGTCACCCGGCTTGGCGGCGACGAAGCGTCCGTCGGAAAGCGTTCCCAGCGTTGCAGGCTCGACGCTTGCGACGATCGGTTCGCTCGATTCGACGGGCCGTTCGCTCGCGTCGACTTCATCGGTGTGAACGTCGATCTCGGCGCCCGAAAGCGCGTGGATTGCTTGCGGAGATGCGGCGATGCTCGACGCCGGCCCTGCGGGCGCATCGTCGTAGAGAAAGATGCCGTCCGCGACGCGCCGTTCGCTCCCGTCGGATGGCGCGCTCGCAAGCTGCGCTTGCCGCTCTCCGAGTAGACGCGCCGCCATCTCCGACGAGCCGCCGCCGTCGAGCGCCATTCCGTTGTTCGCGCCGAGCGCGATCATGAGCGCGGCGAACTGTGGGCGCGTGAGCCCGATGCTGCGTTCTTCTTGCCGGCCGTCGACTTCGATGAGAAGAAGCGTTCCGTCGCTCTGAATCGCGACGCCCGAGCAGGGAATCCGGCGATCGAACTCGCCGCCGCTAGGGCCGTCCGGATCGTCGAACCATGCGCCGTTATAGAGGATGAGCGGACCTCCGCCGATCGCCGCGTAAAGTTCCCTCAACGGAATCGGAGAAAGCGTCCCGCTCGCAGCGACGGTGTCGCCGATGTTCGGCAGCGCCGCTGCCTCCTGCGAGTTCACCGCGAGATAGTAACCCGGCGGCGCCGAGCCGTCGATGCTCTGCGTGAAGGCGGTGACCCGGTACGTTCCAAATGGTTCGCTCCCGCTCGCGAGCGTAAGTCCGGCGAGCGTCACGCCGGCTTGCGGCGGAACTTCCCCGAAGTCCGGCGTGATGAGCGTGATCGCGTCGTCAGGCGTCGGCATCGTGTTGACGCCGCCCAGCGACAGGCTCTGCGTGCCCATCTGCACGGTGCCCGCGAATGTGAACTCGGCAAAATGCGCGCCGCCGGAGCGCAGCAGCGCGAGCGCGTAGCGCTTTCGCGGAGTGCGTAAGAGTTGGCCGCCGCGAACGACGATGTTCGTGGGGCTGTTCGTGCGGCCGATGTCGAAGTAGTCGCCGTTGATGCCGCCGACCGCGCCGGTACGCTGCGCCATCGAGCTGACGGTCTCGCCGCCGGACACGATCGTATCGCTTGACAAGACGGCACCCGCGCGAACGTCCGGGTTATTCAAAGCAGCGGCAAGGACGTGAACGGAGATCGGACCGTCCGCGCTCAAGATTTCGTAGTCGGCGTAGTCGATGCCCGCAGCGACGTGCTCGATCTGCGCGGACTGGAACGTGACCGCGGGAAACGGCGCGGCAAGATCGAGATGCGCGGGAAGTTCGGCGCCGAGAGCCGCGATGGGCGCGAGGGTGACAACGCAGAGTGCGAGGAGCGCCCGAATCACGGCCGCAGGACCGCGACCGCCAGCGGGTAGCCTCCGGTTCGAAATGGAGCGCCGCGCACGCGCGCAAGAGTTCGCGCGTCGAACACGTCAACCTCGTCGCTTCCGGCGCAGGGAACGAAGAGCCGGTCGCTGCCGTCGTCGATTGCAGGTTTCCACGGTGTCTTACAGGTGCGCAGCGGCGCGCGTCGCTGCGCCAGCGTTCTGGGGTCGAGCACGTAGACGGCATTCGCCTGCTCGTCCGTGACGAGAAGCGTACCGTCGCGCCGGTCGTAGACGACGCCGACGGGAAAGTCGAGCGGTGCGCTTCGCGCGAGAACGCGTCGCGCGCCCGTTACGCCGAACTCCGTCACGCGTCCGGCGATGCCAAACGGCGTTCCGCGCCCTTCGTTGGAGACGACGAAGAGGCGCGAGAAGTCCGCTGAGAGCGCGAGCGAGAACGCGCGCGGCACGTCGTGAATTCGAAAGAGCACGCGCATCGAGCGGGCGTCGAGGGCGGTCACGGCGTCATCGTTGACGTCCGCGACGTAGACGCGCTGACGGTGCGTGTCGATGGCGATCCCTTCCGCGGTCAATCCGGTGACGACGCTGCGGACGTCGCTTCCGGCGATGCGTGCGACGCCGCCCTTCCCGTCGAGTTGGCGTTCGGTGACGAAGTACGCGTGCAGCGGCGGGTCCGCGGCGATCTCGTCGCCAAACGGCACCCCGGCGACGGCGCCGACGCGCCACGGCTGCAGCGCCGCAACCGTCAGCGCGTCTCCATCGGTGTCCGTTGTCACGACGCTCGTGCCGAATGATGCGATATCGCTGGGGGCGCCTCCCGTTGCGAGGGTTCCGAGCGGAGCGAACGTTCGCGGATCGGCAAACGTTATGCCGTCTTCGTACGTCGCGACCGCAATCGCTTCTCGCGCGGGCGGCGATGCGATTTGCAGATGCTTTATCGCGAGCATGCCGCCCGCGGATGCGACGAGCGTTACCGCCGAAGGCTGCATATCGCTCGGCACGACGTACTGCGTTCCTTCGATCGTGCCGCCGCCGATGACGACGGCGTGCGATACGCTCGTTCCGCCCGCGAGAACCAGAGGCAGTCTGCTCCCGGGCAGCAACACTCTCGCCGTGCTTGCAAAGCGTCCGACCGCCATGGGGTGCTGCACGAGCAAGGCGAGCATCCACGCCGTTGCGATCGCCCGAGTCATCGCGTTAGCGCCTCGACGCGCTCGAGTCCTTGCGCGATGTCCGTACCCGGAGCGACGAGCGTCTGCGCGGCCTTTGCGAGATCGAGCGTGCACGATGCGATGCGGTAATCGTTGAAGGTCCCGCAGATCACGGCAGACTGCGGATCGACCGCGAACGCGCATCCGGCGGTCGAATCGATGACGACGACGTACATGCGCAGCTCGCCGGCGCGAGCGCGGGCGATGCGCTGGGTCCATGCATCGCACTTCGTGCGCCAGAGAGCGAGACGGTAGCCGGCGCGCCGGAACGGCACGAGCCCTGCGGGGTCGAGCATCGTCGCATCGTCGATCTCGGCGACCGGTACGACGCGGTCGAGCGCGGCCAAACGCTCCGGCTCGCCGGGCGCGATCGCAAAGGGGGTCTCGAGAATCTCCAGACGCTGCAATGCGTCGTTTGGAAGCGGTGCCGCGCTGATCGCGATGCGCAGCGTGCCCGAAACGGGAGCGTCGCGTTGCGGCGGCTGCGCGAGCTGCGAGCGATGCGGCTTGGGCTCGCCGATCGTCAGCGTTTGCACGAGGTCCTCGTCGTCGCGCTCGCCGGCCATCGCGACGATCTCGCCGTCCTGCGATACGATCTGACTCTTCCCGCAGTAGAGCACCATGTCGCGCTCGACGCCGCACTTGTTGGCCGCGACGAACGGCACGCCGTTCTCGTACGCGCGCATGCGCCCGAGAAGATCGGCCTGCACGTTCTCGAGCACCGACGGATCTCGCCCGCTCGAGACCCATGCCGTCGGCATGAGAAGAATCTCGGCTCCGGCGTCGACGAGCGCGCGCGAGATGCCCGGCATCCTGCCGTCGGCGCAGATGAGCACGCCAAAGACGCCGGCCGAGGTTTGCACCGGCGCGATGCGCCTCCCGCCTTCGAACCAGCGGCGATCGAAGTGCCAGAGAAAGATCTTCTCCGCTCGTCCGGCGATCGTGCCGTCGCGGTCGATGACGATGCCGGCATTGTAGAACTTGCCGCCGTCGCGAACCGCCGCGCCGGCGACGATGACGACCGCGAACTCCTTGGCGCACGCTCGCAGCCGATCGATCGCGCGCTCGACCGCCGACTCGTCGCCCCCGCCGTCGCCGAGTACGTATGCCGGCATCGTCGCTTCCGGAAGCACGATCAGGTCGGCTTGCGAGGCGATGCGTTCCACGCGCCGGAGAATCGGTTCGAACGCATCGCGGAAGTCACTGCGGTCATGCGCGCGCAGTTGCAGCGCGGCGACGCGGAGAGAGCGCTTCATCCGTCGTGCCTTCTGCTCGAACGTACGCAGGTCCCCGCGGGCCGGCCCGAAGAAAGGCCGCTCATGCATCGATCCATGCGCGTCATCGTCTTTCTTTTTGTCGCAAGCGCCGGCGCGCTCGCCGCGGCCGCAAACGCGCCTGTGCGGCACGAGCATCGGGTGCCACCGTCGCATCGCACCATCGACCCGTGCGCGAAAATGCCGAGCCGGTGGCAGCGTCTGCAGTGCTTCGAGTACCATCGTTCCGCTCCCGGGGACGAGTACTTCGGACGCATGAAGATGAGCTATCTCGGAATCGATAACACCGCGCGCGACGTCGCGATCGAGGCCGGTGCGTACACCACCGATCCTCGGCTCATCTCGAAGATCGGGTTTGCCGACGAGGCTCTTCGTCAGTGGGAGCACCGCTATCCCGGTGATCCTCAGCTCGCGCGAAGCTATTTCCTCATGTTCGAGGCTCTGCGCAAGATCTACACGATCGACGAGCAGCAGCTCGCATGGTCGTACATGCAGCACATTCTAAGCGTCTATCGCTCGACGTACTTCTGGAAGATCGTCCACGCCGATCTTGCGCGCGGCTTCACGGAGCACTGGTTTGCCGTCGCGCAGATCTGTCCGACGCCGCTGCCCACGCGACCCCCCGACTATCGCGGCCGCTGGATCCCTCCGACGCCGCAGCCGACGGTCGCACCGGTACCGACTCAGTCGCCGACTCCGACGCCGCCCGGTCAGCCCAGCGTCGTCATTATGGTTCCGCCGTGCGTGCCCGCTGCGACCCCGACGCCGCTGCCGACCGAGTTGCCCGTGCCAACGGAGACCGAACCGCCGGTGCCGATGGAGACCGAATCCCCCGTTCCGATGCCGACGTGACGTTCGCCGCAGCGCGCGAAAATCGGAAGCCCCCGGATCGCTCCGGGGGCTTCTTTGGTTTCGTCTGGTCTGCGAGGTTTACAACTTGATACCGACGCCGAAGTACGGACCATTCTGAATGGTGCCGATCGGTGCGGAATCTTGCGGGTAGCCTCGTTCGCCTTGCCATCCGCCCTCGAGCATGATCGGGGTCCCGAGGATCGAGTACGCAAAGCCGATGTCGTACTTCAGGTAGTTGTACGACAACGCGAACGCACCGTAGTTCCCCTTGACGTTCGGGTAGTACCATGCGCTTCCGTAGAACGACCACGGATGGTCGAGGTCCGGCAGTTTTGAGATGCCGAAGCCCCAGTTGTTCATGCGCGGGTAGCCGTAGTTGTTCGTCCGCCACATGTATCCAACGCCGATGTAGATGCGCGGGCTCAGCACGCGAATGCCGAGGCGCGTATCGAGATCGTAATCCCGGGCCGTGAAGGCCGGGACGAGCGTCGAACCTCCGCCGCCGATAACGTTTACGGCGCCGAAGTTGTGCGGGTAGTTGATCTGACGGTAGTCGCCTTCGAACATCCACGGGATGCCGAGGAGATCGAACTCCGCTGCGCCGTGGATACGATATGAGAAGCCGCCGACGTTGTTGTTCCCCGAGTTGCCCGGGCTGAACTCGTTGTACACTTTCGGCGATACGATGTAGTCACCGGCAACGTACAGATCGTGATAGGCCGCGGGCGGCGGCGGGGGCGGCGGTGGCGGCGGCGGCATAGCCGTCGGCGGTGGCGGGGGCGGTGGCGGCGGCGTTGCCGGGAGATAACGAACCACCACGATGTGGCGATCCGGAACCCACTGCACGTACGCTCCCATACCCTCTGAGATCACGCGGACCGGAACGAGAACGATGCCGTGATACATGATCGGCGGAACGTCCAGCGGACGTGTCTCGCCGTTGATCACGACCTCGGGCTTGCCGATCGTCACCTTGACGTCGGCGCCGGCCTTGCTCACGTCGACGGTTCTCGTCGCCGCGTCGTAGCTCACGGTTGCGCCCATCTGCTCGAACATCGAACGCAACGGAATGAGGACCGTGTTTCCGCGAACGAGTGCGGCGAGCACGCGGTCCTGTTTGAGAACGTCGGGCTTCGAGTAGACGTGATGATCGTTGTAGAGAATTGGAATTTGCCCCGACGGCGGAGAGCCGAAGTTGGGCGGCGGTGCCTGGTCCCCGGCCTGTGCGAGCGCATTGGTTCCAATGTTTCCATGCGTCGCAGAGGCGCGAGCGGCGACCGCGTTAAGTCCAAGACCTGCTGCGAGCAGCGCGGTCAGGACCCCGATGCTCAGTCGCTTCAAAGCTTCCTCCTAGGTAGAAGATGAGGACCTCGGATTGTCCCCCGGTTACTTCAACATTGAAGCGGCAACTCGAGCCGCCGCGCCGGTCCTCGCCTGCGCCGACCACTGAGCCGCCCCAAGGGCAATCCTTGCGGGGGGAGTTCGGGAGGCCGATAAGCCCCCCTGCTAAGGGGGCCGGCCGCTAGGGACTCCTTTTTAGGAGAGCTTCTCGCGACTCTTTGCCATAAATTTGGCACGATCGATAACGTACCGCTCGTGACTGCCCTCCGCGACGGCTTCCTGCTCGTCGAAGACGCGCACGGCAAACGTGACGCGGGGCCCGTCGAGGCTGACGACCTCGACTTCGACCCGCACGATGAAGCCCACCGGAACCGGCTCGCGGTGTTCCAGGTCCACATGCGTGCCTACGCTGACTTGCCCTTGTTCTAAGAACGGGGCCAAGCAATCGGCAGCGGCCTGCTCGATCAACTGGACCAGCACGGAGGTGGCCAGAACGTCGACGCCTTTGTTGCCGGCGCGATCGGCCGTCATCCATTCCTCGACACGGCTCTGCAAGCTATGCGTGCGACCGATGTCGAGCTTGCTGTTCATCGGAAGAGAGCCATACGTCAAGGGTGGGCGCTTCCCTTGCTCATCCCATCTACGGGCGAATCATTTGCGGCCTCAGAGGAGTAATCTGACCGACGAGAGCGAGCCGCCGGACCAGGTGGGGGACGGCTCGCCGAGCTTAGAACAGGATAGTTAACGATGCATCATCACCGTTTGGCCGCGGCGACGCTGTTGGCTGTCGTCCTTGCCGCGTGCGGCCACGGCGGCACGCAGCAGCGCACGGCGCCGCTCAACGTCGACGTCGCCGCCGCGACGCGGCGGAACATCGCGACGTACCTCTCGCTCGACGGACAGATCGCGCCGCTCGAGCAGTCGTCCCTTGCCTTTCAGCAGAGTGGGGCGATCACCGCCATGTACGCGAACGTCGGCGACCCCGTACGCCGCGGACAGCTCCTCGCGCGCATCGACGACTCGCTCTTGCGCGCGCAGTTCGCGCAGGCGCAAGCCGCCTACTCGCAGGCGTCGGCGACGGCTCGCGGAGCGGTCGTTGGTCTGCCGGTGACGCAGACGCAGAACACGACCGCCGTTTCGACGGCGCAAGCCGCATATGCGAACGCGCGTCTCATTTTCGAACAAGACAGCACGCTCTACCGCGAAGGATACGTTTCGCAGTCGACGGTCGAAGCGGCGCGTGCAGCGTACGTGCAGGCGCAGAGCGCCTACGAAACCGCGCGAGTCGGCGTCCGGAATAACGTCGTTGCCGGCGAGAACGTGAAAGCATCGCTTGCGAGCGCGCAGAGCGCCCTCGCGCAGATGCACCTTCTGCAAACGGAGATCGGTCAGACGTATCTCTACGCGCCCTACGACGGCGTCATCACGCAGCGGCTCATGGACCCCGGCTCTCAGGCGGGGCCGAGCGCTCCCGTTCTCGCAATTTCGCGCGTAAACATCGTGTGGATCAACGTGAACGTTCCCGATTCGGACCTCGCGTACGTCACGCCGGGCAAGCTCCTCGCGTTCACGAGCGACTCGCTTCCCGGGCGAACCTTCCGCGGCCGCGTCTCGACGGTCAACGCGGTGCCCACCGCGGGCACCCTCTCCTACCTCGCGCGATTGAGCCTGCAAAATCCGGGCAATCTTCTTCGCGGGGGGATGCTCGTGAGCGTCGTCGTCACGCGCGCCTCTCGCAGCAACGTCACGGTCGTGCCGCGCTCAGCCGTCGCCCAGACCGATGGAGGAAGCTTCGTCTATGTCGTTCACAACGGTATCGCTTCGCAGGTCGCGGTGCGCGTCGGCCTTCAAACCGACACCCTTTCGCAGGTTACCAGCCCGCGCGTGCGGCCGGGAACGCTCGTCGTCACGACGCGGCCCGACACGCTTCGTGATGGAAGCGCCGTGGCGATAGCGCAGTCCTCGACATCGTGATGAGAGCGATTCCGTTCGGCGCGACCGCGCTGCTCTTCGTGTTGCCACTGGCCGCTCGGGCGCAGATGCAGCCGATTCCCGTTCCGACGCCCGCGCCGACGACCATGCCGTCGAGTTCGCCGTTACCGTATCCCGCATACGGTCCTCCGGCTCCCGACGTGCAGCTGCTCGTCCCGCATCCCGGCGTTCCACAGCATGTCTCGCTCGCGCAGGCGATCGACATCGCGATCGCGGTCTCGCCGAACTTCATCGGTCAGCGCGCCGTCTACAGCGAGCTGCGCGCGCGATACGCTGCCGAGGAGCAGGCGCTTTTTCCGGCGGTCAGCGCGAACGGCCTTTGGGAGAAGTCGTTCAGCGTGACGAACAATCGCGGCTGCAACACGCTCTTCCCCGCAACGTGCACGACGGGGACGCAGATCACGACGCAGGAGAGCGCGGGCTACACCGTCTCGCAACTCATCTTCGACGGCGGACGCGTCATCGCGGCGATCAAAGCCGCGAAGGAGTCGGAACTCGCCGGTCGCGGCACGCTCCTGCGCGAACTCGACACGCTCGCGTACGACGTCGCGCAGAACTACTACGCGGTCCTCCAGGACGAAGCGCTCGTCACCGCCGACGAGCAACTCGTCCGCGAGTTCGAAACCGAAGAGAACGCCGTGCGCGCGCAGATTCGCAACGGCGTCTCGGCGCTCTCGGCGCTCGCGCAAGCCGAGTTTCAGGCGGCGCAGGCGCGCGGCTCTCTCGTTCAGGCGCAGGGCGCCGCAATTACCGCGCAGGCGCAGTTTGCCACGCTCCTGGGACTCGATGCCGACACGCAGATCGTTCCGGAACCGCTGGGTCCCGATACGTACTCGGCGACGCCGACGTACGCGAAGTCGCTCGCGCAAGCACTTCTGCTGCGACCCGACTACCAGTCGTCGCAGTACACCGTCACGTCGGACCAATCGAACCTTCGTTACGCCGAGCTCGCGCGTTTTCCGACGGTCACCGGGCAGTTCAACGACTCGACCGCGCGGCAGTTTCCCGCGCTTCCGGAACCGTATGGAAACGACGGCCACTGGATTCCTTCGCGAAGCTTGAGCGCGAGCATCTCGATTCCGATCTACGATCAGGGACAGACCTGGTACAATATCGAGGTCGCAAAGTACACGCTTCAGGAAGCGAATGCGTCGCTGGCGGAGACCCGGCTCACCGTCGAGTCCGACGTACGTTCGTCCCTCGCGCAGCTCTTCTCCGCGCGCGCAAACTTCACGCAGGCACAGGCCGCGCTCTCCGCCGCGGAGGTGAGCATGCAGGCGGCTCGCGCGAGCTATAAAGTCGGCGTCGACACGATTCTCGATCTCGTGACGGCCGAAGCAAACCTCGCGACGGCGCAGAGCAACGACATCGCCGCGCTCTACGGCGTGCGCAACGCCGAGCAGAACTATCTCTACGCGACGGGGTTGTCAGACCTGAGACTGTGAACCCGACGGTCCCCGCGAACGTCTCCGATCCGGTGAACGCCGGGATTCTGGCGATCTCCGAAGATCGCCTCACCGGCTTCCAAGAGGATCCATTCGGCGAGATCGCCGCGCGAAGCGGCGTCGACATCGAAACGGTGCTCGAGCGCATCGGCGCGATGCTTCGCGCGGGAACGATCCGCCGCGTTCGCCAGACGCTGCTCGCGACGAATCTCGCGGCGGGTGCGCTCTGCGCGTGGGAGGTTCCGCCGGGGTGCTTGGACGCCGCCTTCGAGTACATGGTGAAAGACGATCCGTTTTCGGGGCACGTCGTCATTCGCACGACCGAAACGGCAACGCCGGGCAGCTCGTATCGTCTTTGGACGACGCTGAAGGTGCCGCAAGGGTTCTCGCTTGCCAAGCACGCCGAGTTTCTCGCGCGGCGCATCGGTGCGCTGCGTTTTCGCGTGATGCCCGCGCGCATGCTCTTCGCGCTGGGCGTCGGACACGTGCGCAGACGCGGGCTCGCGCCGGGCTCGCGCGCGGACGCGCTCGCCGACCCGATCTACACGGCGCTCGTGACGCTGGATCCGCTGCAATGGCGCGTGTTGACCGCACTCAAGCGCGAGTTTTCGCCGGAGGAGATCGCGCGCGATCTCTGGCGCGCGCGCGCCCGCGAAGCGGGCGTCGATCTCGGCGAGTTTTACCGCATCGCGCGAGAGCTCGAGAGCAAAGGGGTCATCGGGCGCTTCTCGACGTTTCTCGAGCACGTGAAGGCGACGGCGGGCGGCGAGCACGTGACGCGCTACAACGCGCTCTTCCACTGGGCGGTTCCGCAAGGACGCGAGGTCGATGCCGGGCGTGAGATCGGTCGGCACGATGTGATCACGCACGGCTACTGGCGCGAAGGCGGCCCGGAGTTCCACGGCGTCAACATCATGGCGGTGGCGCACGGGATGGAGAAGGACCTCGTGCTCGCACACAAGGCCGCAATCGACGCGCACCTGCGCGAGGCCGGCATCGACTTCACCTACACGAACGTCTTCTGGGGAGGGCGCAGCGAGATCAAGCCGTCGGAGATCGCGCCGGCTGCGTACGTTGCGTTCTGCGAGCGCAGCGGCCTCGATCCGCAGGCGATGCGGGAGTAAGGCCCTCAAACTCGAAGGGGGCGCCATGAAGCGCTTTGCGATTGCCGCCGCCGTTTTGCTCGCCGTCGCCGCGGGCTGCACGCGGACCACGACGACGACCACGACGACGACCGCAACGGGAGCGGCAAGCGCCGTCGGTGCGGCGGTTCAGCAGAATGCCTGGACCGTTCCACACGTCTTGCGGTATGCAACCGCAGAGGACATAAGCTCTTTGAATCCCGCGCTGAGCCAACAGCAGACGCTCAGCTACATGTCATCGCTTACCGCCGCCTGGCTCGTGAAGTGGGATCATAGCAACCGTCCAATTCCGGAGATCGCGACCGTCGTGCCCACGAAGGAGAACGGCGGCGTCAGCCCGGACGGCTTGACGATCACCTACCATCTGCGACACGGCGTGCGCTGGTCGGACGGCACGCCGCTCAAGGCCGACGATGTCGTCTGGTCGATTCACGCGATCATGAACCCGGCAAACGACGTTGCGAGCCGCACGGGCTGGAACCTCATCAGACGGATCGACGAGCCGAACAAGTACACCGTCGTGCTCCACCTCTCGAAGCCCTACTCGCCCTTCGTCGTCGTCTTCTTTTCAAGCGCCGATGCGAACCCGTCGATCCTCCCCAAGCACATCCTCGCGCAGTATCCGAACATGAATAACGTGCCGTTCGACTCGCTTCCGGTCGGCGCCGGGCCGTTCATGTACCAAGCGTGGAACCGCAATCAAGACGTTGTCATGGTTCCCAACCCGTACTACTTCCGCGGCCAGCCGAAGCTCAAGAAAGTCATCTTCGATATCATTCCGGATCGCAATACCGTCTTCACGGAGCTCCAGGCGCACGATCTCGACCTCTGGAATGGGGTACCGGGCGCCTACTTTGCGCGCTTCAGTGAGCTCGGGCCCGACTTCACGTATCTGCGTCAGCCGGCGTATTTCTACAACCACATGGACTTCAACGTGAGCCGGCCAGCGGTGCGTGATCCGATCGTGCGCCACGCGCTCGAGCTCGCGATCGATCGCGCGACGCTGCTGCAGAAGATCGCGCACGGCGTCGGTGTGCTCGAAGAGGAGCCGGCGCCGAAGCCCGCACCGTATTACGATCCGAACATTCGCTTCGTCCAGTTCGACATCGCAAAAGCGAACGCGATGCTCGACGCCGACGGCTGGAAGCGCGGTCCCGACGGCATCCGCGTGAAAAACGGCGTTCGCCTTGCGCTCGACGTCGCAAGCTCTGCCGGCACCCCCGACACGGATAACATGCTCGCGCTCATCGGAGAGTGGTGGAAGCAGATCGGCGTCTCGATGTCGGTTCGGCGCTACGAGTCGTCGCAGCTCTTCGCGCCGTATCAGATGGGCGGGATCATCTATGGCGGCAAGTGGGACGTGAGCCTCTTCGCCTGGGGTGACGATCCGATCGGAGACTTCTCATTCGTCTACGGCTGCGACCAAATACCGCCGCTCGGGCAGAACGATCTCCACTGGTGCAACCCGATCGCGAACAAGGCGATGCACGATCTCTATAGTCACTACGACCAGTCGCAGCGCAACGCCGACGACGCGGTGCTCTTCACGCAACTGGCGAAAGACGACCCGACGATCGTCACCTACGTTCGCCAAGACGTCTACATCTACAACCGCGACCTCAAGAACTTTCACCCCAACCAGATCACGCCGTTCGACGACTTCATGAACGTGGACATTTAGCGCAAAGCCCGATCGCCCGATCGTCCGAACGCTCGGGATGACACGCCTGTGTTGCGCGCTGGCGACGCGGGGGATCACCCCTAAACCCAGGGTTCGGTCGCGCCGGCGTAGACGTTCGTATAAAGCGTTTCGGGCGCGGGAAGCGGCTCTTCCTCGACGGCGTCGGTCGTCGCGTTGACGGTATGCGCGATCTCTTTTCGCATCGCTTCGATCTCGGCTGGGCTGAGGACTCCTTCGTCGATGAGGCGTCGCTCGAAGCGCGGAACCGGATCCTTCGCGCGCTCCGCCGCGACCTCTTCGCGCGTGCGGTACGTGCGTTCGTCGTCGTCGGTCGTATGCGAGAGAAAGCGATAGCAGACGGCTTCGACGAGCGTCGCGCCGCCGCCGGCGACGGCCTTTTCTCGGGCGCGGGCGACGGCAGTGTAGACCGCAACCGGATCGAATCCGTCGACGCGCACGCCTTCTAGTCCGTAGCCGCCGGCACGATCGGAGATCCGCGCGTTACCCATCTGCTTGCCGATCGGCGTCGAGATCGCCCACTGATTGTTCTCACAGAGCAGAATGAGCGGGAGCTTGTGAATCGAGGCGAAGTTCACGGCTTCGTGCCACTCGCCTTCGCTCGTCGCGCCATCGCCGAAGGTACAGAGCACGGCTCGGTCCCCTTCGCCGCGGTACTTCAGCGCGAACGCAGCCCCGGCGGCGTGCGTGCATTGCGAAGCGATGATCGATGAGATCGACGCGATTCCCCGCGCTTTTGCGCTGAAGTGATTGATGATCGAGCGCCCGCCGGTCGTGTCCGTCGCTCGCGCGAACTGCGAGCGAAAGACGTCGGCGAGCGGAAGGCCGCATCCCAGAGCGATTCCCGTGTTGCGATAATATGGGTAGAGAAGATCCTTTCCGCGTTGGAAGGCCATGCCCGCCCCCGCCTGGACGGCCTCATGTCCTTCGGATCCCATGGCGATGCCGATCTTTCCCTGCCGGTTGAGCTGAAAACCGCGCGTGTCGACGGCGCGCTGCAGCAGCATGTTGCGCAGAAGCTCGACGAGTTGCGCGGCGGAGGGTTCCACCAGGTGAGGTTGCGACGCACCAAAAAGGTCCTCCCGCTCGCGGCGGCGGATGACCGTTCGGATTGCTCGAATCTCGACGGCCGCACGATATCGACTCCTTGACCGACGTTGCGTTTGCGCTCTTCGCGAAACGCGGCTTCGACGCCACGCCGATGGACGAGATCGCAAAGGCTGCCGGCATCACGAAGCCGAGCATCTACCACCACGTCGAAAGCAAAGAGGCCTTGCTGCGTCACGGGCTCGAGCGCGCGCTCGAGGCGCTCTTTGCCGTTCTCGACGAGCCCGCTGCCGCGCGGGGACCTGCGCGCGATCGCCTCGAGTTCATCGTGCCCCGCGTCGCCGAGGTGACGATGCGAATGCTTCCGGAGGTGAGCGTGCTCTTTCGGGTTCGTGGAAACTCCCGCACCGAGCGAGCCGCGCTCGATCGAAGGCGCGCTTTCGACGCGGCGGTCGCGCAGCTCGTCCGGCAAGCGCAGGCGGACGGCACGGTTCGCAGCGACATCGACGCCGCGCTCCTCACGCGCCTCGTCTTCGGCCTCTCGAACTCCGTCGCGGAATGGTACCGGCCGAGCGGCCGCACCGCCGCCGTGCAGATCGCGCGGGCGGTCAGCGCGTTCGTCTTCGAGGGTGCGCGCGCGCCAAATTGACTGCGCCGCGTGCGGCGGCGTACAATAGTATCAGCCTACCAAACGGTAGGGAACGGATGGAGGGCACGTGAAGCTCCAGAGTTACGTCGGGGGGCGCTGGTTCGAGGCCGAGGACGGCTTCATCGACGTCGCGTCGGCGATCGACGGCCGCACCGTCGCGCAGGTCTCGAGTTCCGGCATCGACGTCGCCGCAGCGCTCGAGTTTGCTCGAAAGACCGGCGGGCCGGCGTTGCGGCGGCACACGTTCCACGAGCGCGCCGAGATGATCAAGCGCCTCGCGCTGTACCTGACCGAGCGTAAGGAGCGCCTGTACGAACTCTCCTACGACACCGGCGCGACGTCGAAAGACTGTTTCGTCGACGTCGACGGCGGCATCATGACGCTCTTCTCGTTCGCATCGAAAGCGCGGCGCGAGCTTCCCGATACCAGCGTCGCGCTCGACGGCGCGCTGGAACCGCTCTCGAAGGGCGGAACGTTCGCGGGCCGGCACATCCTCACGCCGCTCCAAGGCGTCGCCGTTCACATCAACGCGTACAACTTTCCCTGCTGGGGGATGCTCGAGAAGCTCGCACCCGCGATCGTCGCCGGCGTGCCCGTCATCACGAAGCCTGCGACACCCTCGGCGTACGTCGCGCACGCGCTCTTCGCCGAGATCGTGCGCAGCGGGATCTTTCCCGAAGGAAGCGTTCAGTTCATCGCCGGAGGCATCGGCGATCTCCTCGCGCATCTCACGGGGCAAGACGTCGTATCCTTCACCGGCTCGCGCTCGACGTCGGAGAATCTTCAAACGACGCCCGCCGTCGTTCGCAATGCCGTTCGGTTCATTGCCGAGCGCGACTCGCTCAACGCAGCGATACTGGCGCCGGATGCCGCTTTTGGCACGCCGGAGTTCGACCTCTTCACCAAAGAGGTCCTTCGCGAGGTCACGATCAAGGCGGGGCAGCGCTGCACCTGCATTCGTCGTGCGATCGTGCCCGAAGCCCTCATCGACGACGTGCAGCGCGCACTCCAGGAGCGCCTCGCGAAGGTCGTCGTCGGCAGCCCGCGCTCGCAAGGCGTGACGATGGGGGCGCTCGTGAGCCTCAGGCAGCGCGCCGACGTGCGCGATCGCGTCGCCGAACTGCAGACCGAAGCCGCGATCGTCTACGGGAACCTCGAGCACGTCGACGTCACGGGCGCGGACGATCGAAGCGGCGCGTTTCTGTCGCCGATCGTTCTGCGCTGCGAGCGTCCGCTCGATGCGCGCCGCGTTCACGGCGTCGAGGCGTTCGGCCCGGTGACGACGCTCATGCCGTATCGCAGCGTTGAGGAAGCGATCGAGATCGCCAACCGCGGCGAGGGAAGTCTTGTCGCTTCGATCTTCGGCTACGACACGAAGGCCGTCGACGAGATCGCGTTGGGCATCGCCTCGTATCACGGGCGCATTCTCATCGTCGATCGCGACTGCGCGAAGGAGCAGACCGGACACGGTTCGCCGCTCGCGCCGCTCGTGCACGGCGGTCCCGGACGCGCCGGCGGCGGCGAAGAGATGGGCGGCGTTCGCGGCGTCTTTCACTATATGCAGCGCACGGCCGTGCAAGGATCTCCGCGCAGGCTCGCGACGGTCACCGGCCAGTGGAATCCGGGCGCGCCGGAGCGCCTGCTGGAGCGCCATCCGTTCGAGATACCCTTCGAAGATATCGAGGTCGGGGAGACGTTCTACACGCAAGCGCGCGAGGTGACGCTCGAAGACATCGAGCACTTCGCGCGCTTCACGGGCGACGGTTTCTACGCGCACATGGACGAGGCCGCCGCGAAGGCGAGTCCGTTCTTCGAGGGCCGCGTCGCGCACGGCTATCTGCTCCTCTCATTTGCCGCGGGGCTCTTCGTGAAGCCCGAACTCGGGCCGGTTCTCGCAAACTACGGTCTCGACGAGCTCCGCTTTCTCAAGCCGGTCTATCCAGGCGACTCCATCCGCGTTCGTCTGGCGGTGAAAGCGAAGGCGCCGCGCAAACCGGAGTACGGCGAGGTTCGCTGGTCGGTAACGATCTTCAATCAAGACGGCGAGACGGTCGCGCAGTACGACCTGCTCACGATGAACGCGAAGAGAGAGCACGTGCCCGCGCTCGCTGCGGCGCTGTAGGGAGGCGCGGATGTACACGTCGATCAGCGACGGCATCGAAGGCGGAAGCGACCCCGGCGACGAGCGCGAGAGGGCGTTTAACGCGCGTCTCGACCGTTCGCTCAAGATCGAGCCGCCCGACGACATGCCCGACGCCTATCGCAAGACGCTGCTGCGTCAGATCTCGCAGCACGCGCACTCCGAGATCGTCGGAATGCTCCCCGAAGGAAACTGGATCACGCGTGCGCCGTCGCTCCAGCGAAAGGTCATTCTTCTTGCCAAAGTGCAGGACGAGGCCGGGCACGGGCTCTACCTCTACGGTGCCGCGGAGTCTCTGGGAACGTCGCGCGACGAGATGGTGGAAGCGCTTCACTGCGGCAAGGCAAAGTATTCGAGCATCTTCAACTATCCGACCCTCACATGGGCCGACGTCGGAGCGATCGGCTGGCTCGTCGACGGTGCCGCCATCATCAACCAGATTCCCATCACGCGCTGTTCCTACGGTCCGTACGCTCGGGCGATGGTTCGCATCTGCAAGGAGGAGAGTTTTCATCAGCGGCAAGGCTTCGACATCATGTGGACGCTCGCGCACGGAACGACGGCGCAGCGCGAGATGGCGCAGGATGCGCTCGACCGGTGGTGGTGGCCGTCGGTGATGATGTTCGGGCCGCCCGATTCGCAGTCGACGCACAACGCCCAGTCGCTGCGCTGGAAGATCAAACTCTTCACGAACGACGAGTTGCGCCAAAAGTTCATCGACCAGGCCGTTCCGCAAGCGGATCGCCTCGGACTTCGGATTCCCGACGCCGACCTTCGCTGGGACGAGGCGACGAAGCATTACGAGATCGGTCCGATCGACTGGGACGAGTTCTATCGCGTCATCAAAGGCGACGGACCGTGCAACGAAGAGCGCCTGCGCGCGCGGGTCGATGCGTGGAACGACGGCGCGTGGGTTCGCGAAGCGGCGCTCGCGTACGCGTCGAAGCATTCGCAGGAGGGCGCGGCATGAATAAAGCGTGGCCCCAGTGGGAGATCTTCGTGCGAAGCGAGGCCGGCCTCGCGCACAAGCACGTCGGCAGCCTTCATGCGGCGGACGAGCGGATGGCGCTCGAGAACGCGCGCGATCTCTACACGCGCCGCAACGAGGGCGTCTCGATCTGGGTCGTGCGATCGCAGGACGTTCACGCTATCGATCCGTCGGACGGCGAGTCGTTCTTCGAGCCCTCCGAAGACAAGTCGTATCGCCACCCGACCTTCTACCACGTTCCCGAAGGAGTCGAACATCTGTGAGCGTCTCGAACGCCGATCGGGCCGAGTACGTCCTGCGTTTCGGCGACAGCGCGCTCGTGCTCGCGCAGCAGCTCGGCGCTTGGGTCGCTCACGCGCCGGTGATGGAGGAGGACGTGGCGATTGCGAACGTCTCGCTCGATCTCTTCGGCGAGGCGCGCCTCTGGCTCGCGTATGCCGGGGAACTCGAGGGGAAGGGGCGCGATGAAGACCGGCTCGCATTTCATCGCGGTAGCAGAGAGTTTCGCAGCGCCCTGCTCGTCGAGCAGCGCAACGGAGATTACGCCGCGACGACGGTAAGGGGATACTTCTACGATGTCTGGGCGTCGCTCGCGCTGCGCGCACTCGCGGCGTCGAAGGACGCGCGAATCGCCGCCATCGCGGCGAAGACGCGCAAGGAGAACGCCTACCACCTGCGGCGCAGCGCGGACTGGCTCGTTCGGCTCGGCGACGGAACGCAGGAGAGTCGCGAGCGCACGCAGCGCGCTGCAGACGAGTTGTGGCGCTTCACCGGCGAGCTCTTCATCGGCGACGAGATCGATACGTCGATGGCGCAAGCCGGGATCGGCTTCTTGCCCGCGTCGTTACTCGACGAGTGGTTCGCGCGCGTGCGCGCGGATTTTGCGCTCGCGACGCTCGCGGTGCCGGCGGATTGCTTCATGCAGCGCGGCGGAAAGAAGGGCGTCCACGGAGAGGTACTCGGGTACATCCTCGCCGAGATGCAAGTGCTGCCGCGCGCGATGCCGGATGCGGTATGGTAAAGCCGTGTCATCCCGAGCGTCGCGAGCACGAAGTGCTTGCGGAGTCGAGGGACCGCCACGCGTTCGTGCGTCGCATCCTGGACGACGTACGCGATCCGGAGATGCCGATGCTCTCGATTACCGACCTCGGGATCGTGCGCGGCGTGCAGCGCGACGGCGACGCGGTCGTCGTGACGCTGACCCCGACGTACGCAGGCTGCCCGGCGATGCGCGCGATCGAAGAAGACGTTCTGCGTGCGCTTTCGCGGGGCGGCATCGAGAAGGTGCGCGTGCAGACGAGCCTTTCGCCGCCGTGGACGACCGACTGGATCACGCCGCGCGGGCGCGAACGCCTCGCGCGCAGCGGTATCGCCCCGCCGGTACGAGGGCTCGAGGACGGCCCTACGGTCGTCGCGGTGCGTTGCCCGCACTGCGGATCGTTCGCAACGCAAGAACGCAGCCGGTTCGGCCCGACGCCGTGCACCGCGCTCTACGCGTGCTCGTCGTGCCGCGAGCCGTTCGAGCACGTCAAGGCGTTTTGATCGCATGAAGTTCCACCGGCTGACGATCAAGGACGTGCGCGCGGAGACGCGAGATGCAATCGCCGTCGAGTTCGACGTGCCGCCCGGGTTGCGAAACGAGTTCGCGTTCACGCAGGGGCAGTATCTCACCCTTCGGACGATGTTCGACGGCGCGCTCGAGCGGCGATCGTACTCGATCTGCAGCAGCCCGCTCGACGATCGCCTTCGCGTCGCGATCAAACGCGTCGACGACGGACGGTTTTCCGCCTGGGCGCATGCGACGCTCGCCCCGGGCATGACGCTCGACGTCGCCCCGCCCGAAGGACGATTCTTCCTGCCGCTCGATCCTTCGCAGCAGAAGCATTACCTCGCATTCGCGGCGGGAAGCGGCATCACGCCGGTGCTTTCGCTGATCGAGACGACGCTCGCCATCGAGCGCCGCAGCAACGTCACGCTCGTCTACGGCAATCGCGCCTCTTCGTCGACGATGTTTCGCGAGGAACTGCTCCGGCTGAAGGATCGCTATCTCGATCGCTTCTCGCTCTTCTTCGTAACGAGTCGCGAGAAGCAGGAGATCGATCTCTTCAACGGGCGCATCGACGTCGATCGCGTACGAGCGCTCCTGCGGAGCTGGATCGATCTCGGCGAGATCGACGCCGTCTTCCTCTGCGGGCCGGAGTCGATGATGGAAGGCGTTACCGCGGCGCTCGACGAGCGCGGATTCGATCGTTCGCGTATCGTCGTGGAACGCTTCACGACCGATCGAACGGATCGACCGGGGCGTGCCGTGCGTCCGCGCGGAGAACACCGCGGCGAAAACCTCGCGCACGCGAGCGTGCGCATCGACGGAACGCTGCGAGGCTTCGACGTGCGCAAGGGAGAGGAGTCGATTCTCGATGCGGGCCTGCGCAGCGGCGTCGATCTTCCCTACTCCTGCAAGAGCGGAATCTGCTCCTCGTGCAGGGCGCAGCTCGTCTCGGGTGAGGTCGACATGGACGTTCATTTTGCGCTGGAGGATTACGAGGTTCGCAGCGGCGTCGTCCTCATGTGCCAGAGCCATCCGGTCACCCGCGCCGTCGAACTCGACGTCGACGCGATCGCGGCGCAGCTGATATGAGCGAATCCATCCTCGTCGCGAAAGCGGACGGTGTTCTCGCGGTGACGCTGAATCGTGCGGAGCGTCTCAACGCGCTCACCGGCGAGATGCTCGACGACCTGCGTGCGGCGTTCGAGCGAGCGGAGCGCGATTCGGAGATTCGCGTCGTGCTTCTGGCGGGTTCCGGCAGGGCGTTCTGCGCCGGACAAGATCTCGACGAGCCGGCCGTCGCCGTCGGCAGCGATCTCGGAGCGCAGATCGAACGCCACTACAAACCCCTCGTCCTCGCGATACGCAACCTGCCCAAACCCGTCGTCGCTCGCGTGCAGGGCGTCGCGGCGGGCGCGGGAGCGAACCTTGCTTTCGCATGCGACATCGTCGTCTGCTCGCGCAACGCGCGTTTTATCGAGGCGTTCGCGCGCATCGGGTTGCTGCCGGACTCTGCCGGGACGTGGATGCTGCCGCGAATCGTCGGTCACGCGCGCGCGGTCGCCGTCGCGATGCTCGGCGAACCCATCGATGCGCAGCAGGCGTACGAGTGGGGTGCCGTCTGGAAGGTCACCGGCGATACCGAGCTCGATGCGGAGTGCGATCGCATCGTGCGCGTGCTCGCGAGCGCGCCGACCAAAGCGCTCGGCGCGGTGAAGACCGCAATGGAGGCCGGCTGGTCGAACGCGATCGGCGAGCAGCTCGATTTCGAAGCCGATCTCCAACGAACGCTCGGCGCGACGAGCGATTTCCGCGAAGGCGTCGAGGCATTCTTGCGTAAGCGCCCGCCGGCTTTTCGCGGTGAGTGACCCGGCAGCCCTCGCGAAGCGCTGCGCCGACGCGCTCTTCGAGCGCGACCGTGCCTCGCGCGCCGCCGGTATGCGAATCGAGGAGTCCGCCCCCGGCTACGCCCGCGTCTCGATGCGCGTGTTGCCCGAGATGATGAACGGGCACCTCACCGCGCACGGCGGCGCCGTCTTCGCACTCGCCGACTCTGCGTTTGCGTTCGCGTGCAACTCGCGCGACGTGCCGACCGTCGCGCAGCACTGCTCCATCACGTACGTCACGCCTGCAAAGGAAGGAGAGGTGCTCGTCGCCGTCGCGCGCGAAGGCAACCTCTCCGGGCGCTTCGGCGTCTACGACGTGTCGGTTACGGGCGAGGACCAGCGCGTCGTCGCGATCTTTCGCGGGCATTCGGCCGCCGTGCGCGGCAGCGTGCTGGGTGCGCCGGAGTGAGGGCTGCATTCATCTGCGACGGCGTACGGACGCCGATCGGCCGGTACGGCGGCGTCCTTGCGAGCGTTCGCGCCGACGACCTCGCCGCCATTCCAATCCGCGCCCTCGTGGAGCGCAACACGCGCGTCGATTGGGAGGCACTCGACGACGTCTACCTCGGCTGCGCGAATCAGGCGGGCGAGGACAATCGTAACGTCGCGCGCATGGCGTCGCTTCTCGCCGGCCTTTCGCCGCGCGTTCCCGGTTCGACGGTCAATCGTCTCTGCGGCTCCGGAATGGATGCCGTCGCGATCGTCGCGCGCGCGATCGTCGCCGGTGAGATCGATCTCGCGATCGCGGGCGGCGTCGAGTCGATGAGCCGCGCGCCGTTCGTCATACCGAAATCGGCGAGCGCTTTTGCGCGCGAGCAAGCGATCTACGACACGACGATCGGCTGGCGCTTCGTAAACCCCCTTCTCAAGGCGCAGTACGGAATCGATAGCATGCCCGAAACTGCGGAGAACGTCGCGGCGGAGTTCGGCGTAAGCCGCGAGGATCAGGACGCCTTTGCGCTCCGATCGCATCGGCGAACGATCGCGGCAATCGAATCGGGGCGTATGGCGCAGGAGATCGTCGGCGTGCCGGTGACGCAGCGTAAGGAGCGTGTCGTCGTCGAGCGCGACGAGCATCCGCGCGCCGATACGTCGCTGCAGCGTCTTGCGGCGCTTCGCACGCCGTTTCGCGAACATGGAAGCGTGACGGCGGGCAATGCGTCGGGCGTCAACGACGGCGCCGCGGCGATGATCGTCGCGTGCGAGGCAGCCGTCGAGAAGTTCGCCTTGACGCCGCGAGCGCGCGTCGTCGCGTCGGCAACCGCCGGCGTCGAGCCGCGGATCATGGGCATGGGTCCCGTCGCCGCGACGCGCAAGCTCCTTTCGCGAACGAACGAGCGGCTCGACGGCTTCGATCTTATCGAGTTGAACGAAGCCTTTGCAGCCCAGTCGCTCGCCGTTCTCCGCGAGTTCGGGCTTCCGGACGACGCCGCGTGGATCAATCCCAACGGCGGCGCGATCGCGCTGGGTCATCCGCTCGGAATGAGCGGCGCGCGCTTGGCGCTCACCGCGTCGGTCGAGGTCGCGAACGGACGCGCAAAGCGAGCCCTCTGCACGATGTGCATCGGCGTCGGTCAGGGCATCGCTATGATTTTGGCCGCGCCCTAGCGCGCACGCCGTCCAGCGGCCAGAAGCCGTAGATCGCGCGACCCGGCTCGAGATCCCAGAACCGCGTCGCGTTGTCTCCGACGCCGTAGACGACGGCGTAGGGAACGTCGCTTGCGAGAATGGCGCGCACGAGCCGGGCGAAATCGCGCTGCGACATCCAGGTCGCCGCATACCGCTTGAACTTCTCCTCGTCCGTGAGCGATAGCCATCCGCTCGATGCGCGCACGCTCTCGTCGCGGGGATCGTCGGCGCGCGTGATCGATCCGATGCGAACGCAGGCGACCCGCATGCCGTAGCGGTCGCTGTAGTACCGGCCGAGCGCTTCGCCGAATGCCTTCCAAACGCCGTAGAGTCCGTCGGGACGGTATGGCGCGTCGGTTCGCAGCGTCCTTCCGAAACCCGGTTCGTAGATCTGCGGCGCGTCGTCGGCCTCGTACATGCCCACGCAGTGATTGGAGCTTGCAAAGACGATGCGCTTTACGCCGTTGCGCCGGGCGGCTTCGTAGACGTTGTACGTTCCGCCGATGTTCGTGCCGTAGACGCTCCCCCAGTCTGCCTCGACCTCGACGACGCCGGCAAGATGGATGACGGTCTCGCATCCCGCAAGCGCACCCACCATTGCGTCGAGGTCGCGCACGTCCGCCTCGACGTCGGCATTGCGAAGATCGATGCGCACGACGTCGTGGTCGACGGCGAGATCCGCGCAGAGTCGCGTGCCGATGGTGCCGTTCGCTCCCGTTACCGCAATCTTCGTCATGAGCGGCTACGGCGTCATGCCGATCGCGAGGTAGGTTTGCCACATCATGATCCCCAAGCCCGCCGCGACGGCGGCGTACCATCCGAAAATAACGTACCGTGAGGTGCCCGTAAGGACGCGAGCCGATCCGACGACGCGGCCTCCGTCCAGCGGCGGAAACGGAATCATATTGAAGAGGTTCATGAACGCGCTCACGGATGCGCATGCGTACCAGAAATGGTCGCTCGTCGCGGCTCCGAGCGCGTAGCAGGCCCCGGCGACGGCAAAGCCGACGACAGGACCGGCGAGCGCGATATACGCTCCTTGCTCGGGATCGTGGGGCGCGACGCCGGCCGTGAACGCACCGAAGAAGGGAATGAAGACCGGAAGGCGCACCGGCAGACCGTACGCGCGAAACGCAGCGTAGTGTCCGAGCTCGTGCAAGAGAACGATGAGGATCAAGATGACGCCGAATCGCCAGCCGAACGCGAGCGCGTATAGCCAGAGGCTCAGAATGAGCGACCAGCTCGACGCGACGATCGCAAAGAGTGCTTTGAACTTCAGCGCAAAGGCAACGATTGCCGCGACGATCGCGCCGGCTCCGGCCTTTTTCCCGCTGCCCTCCGGTGGAGAATCCACCCGGTGAACGCTACGACGCCGCGCGTGCTCATCCTCGGCGGCGGCTTCGCGGGCATCGCGGTCGCTTCGCGTCTGGAGCGGCTCTTGCGGCCCCGCGAGGCGAGCGTGGCGCTCGTCAGCCGCGAGAACTTCAGCATCTTCACGCCGATGCTTGCGGAAGTCTGCGCCGGCGCCCTCGAAGTGCGCCACGTCGTGACGCCCGTTCGCTCGCAGCTGCGTCGATCGAGCGTCTATCTCGCCGACGTCGAAAGCATCGATGCGGATGCCCGCAGCGTCACGATTCGTCACGCACTGACCGGCGAACGCGAGAGCCTCGGATACGAGCACCTCGTCATCGCCCTCGGCTCGATGACGTCGACCTTCGGCATCCCCGGCGTCCGCGAGCACACGTTTGCGCTCAAGAGTCTCGAGGATGCGGCGCGGCTGCGCAACCGCCTCGTCTGGATTCTGGAGGCTGCCGACGAAACGCAGGACCCATCCATGCGTCGGCGGCTCCTGACGGTCGCGATCGTCGGCGGTGGGTTCACGGGCGTCGAGGCGGCGGGAGAGATCGTCGAACTCTTTCGCAGCGTGCTTCGCTTCTATCCGCGCATCGTTCCCGGCGACGTCAAGGTGCTGCTCGTCGAGGCGAGCGCGGCGCTGCTTGCCGGACTGCCGCCGCGAATGGGCCGTTACGCGGCGGGTAATCTGAGTTCGCGGGGCGTCGACGTGATCGTCGGCGACGGCGTCGCGAGCGTCGATGCACGGGGGCTCGCCTTGGCGAGCACGAGGCGCATCGAGTCCGCAACCGTCGTCTGGAGTGCTGGGATCGCGCCGGCGCCCGCGATCGCGCAGGCGCAGCTTCCGCGAACGAAACGCGGTGCGATCGAGGTCGGAGCGGATCTGCGCGTCGAGGGATTCCCAAACGTTTGGGCTCTCGGCGACTGCGCGGCGGTTCCGAACGGTCGAGGTGGAACGTATCCGGCGACCGCCCAACACGCGATTCGCGAGGGCCCGCATGTCGCGGAGAACATCGCGGCCGCAGTGCGCGGCGAGCCTACGGCGCCGTTTCGTTTCACCGCGCTTGGAATGATGGCGTCGCTGGGCGCACGCAGAGCCGTTGCGCAGCTTCCGGGCGACTTCGTGCTCACGGGTTTCCTCGCGTGGTTCCTTTGGAGAACCTACTATCTCGCCCGTCTGCCGGGGCTCGACCGCAAGGTTCGCGTCGCGTTCGACTGGACGCTCGATCTCATCTTTGCGCGCGACGTCGCAGAGTTCGGCATCTATCGGCGCGGAGAACCGTAGCCAGGAGCGAGCGAGCCCATTCGCCAAGCGGCGACGAACGCGCGAAAGAGCACGGCGAACTCGTCGTGTTCGAATCGGACCCTTCGCCCTGCGGTGCGAACGAATCCGGGAATGGTTGCCACGAGATCCGCTTGCGCCGCGGTCACGAGCGTGAGGTCGAGATTGAGCGGCGGATCGATGATGTACGGCTTCACCTCACTCGCATTCGCGACGGCGTCGCGCGCCGCTTTCGCGATGAGTGCGCGTGCGTTCGCCGGCGAGAGCGAGTTTGCGGCGAACGCGCCGATCGACTCCTTCACGATCGCGCCTCGCACCCACGGAAGCTGCGCCTGGAGGCTCTCGACGGTCGTGCGGTCGCCGCTGACGAGGAGCACCGGAACGCCGAGAGCGCCCAGGAGCGCGGCGTTGATCGTTCCCTCGCTGCACTCGATGCCGTTCACGCGAACCTCGTAGACGACCGACGGCGTATACGTGTGGCAGAGCACGGCGTCCTGCGCGCCCGCACCGCCGTGATAGCCGATAAAGAATGCGCCGCCGAACTCACTGCCCGCGCCGTGCACCATCGAATGAGGCTTGCGATTGCCGAAGATGACCCGGACGTCGTCGGGCAACTCGTCGAGGAGCAGGTTACGCATTGGGCCGTGCGAGTCGTTGACGACGATCTCGGCGGCACCGGCTTCGCGCGCGCCGTCGATGGCAGCGCCAATCTCTTTCGTGTAGTAACGGCGAAAGATCGCGTACTCCGGATGCGGTCCTCGCGCGTCGACTTGCTGCCACGCGCTGACGCCCGCAACGCCCTCCATATCGCCGGATATGTAGAGCTTCACGCGGGCGCGTTCGCGGCTCCGCCGAGGCGAACGGCGGCAACATAGGCGCGATAGAGCGTGGGGTAGTCGGCGGCGCGATAGCGAACCGTGCGGCCGTCGATGCGTTCGAAGCCGGGAATGAGCTCGATGAAGTCGGCAGCGGCGGCTGAAACCGTCTCCAAGAGCAGTTCGCACGGCGCTTCGAAGACGAACGGTTTCGCCGCGGCGACGCGTGCGATCGCTTCACGCGCACCTTCGCGAATTGCGGCGCAGGCCGCGCGCGGCGTCTGCGAGCTGGCCGCGCTGAAGCCTATTGCATCTTTTACCGCAACGCCCCGGGCCCATGGCATGGCAACGAGCGTCTCCGTGACGATCGCGCCGTCCCCGGTGACGAGAACGACGGGAATTCCGTGCGCGCCGGCGAGCGCACCGACGAGTAGCGCCTCGCTGCACTCGACGCCGTTGACGCGAACGCGATAGACCGTCTCGTCGCTGAACGTATGCGCGAGCACGCCGTCGCGATGCCCGGCCTTCGCGTGGTAACCGGTGAAGAAGACCGCGTCGGCTCCGGCGTCGAGCCCTTCGCCCATCGAATGCGGCTTCGGCGCTCCGCTCACGATTCGCACGTCGTCCGGCAGCTCGTCCCAGAGCAAGTTTCGCATCGACCAATGCGAGTCGTTGACGACGAAGGAGGTCGCACCGCCCGCCCGCGCGCCCTCCACGGCAGCGGCGACTTCTGCGCTCATGAAGCGTCGATAGACCGGATACTCGTGGCGGTTCTCCGGGTCGCACTGCGCAAAGGAGCAGACGCCGGCGGTGCCCTCCATGTCGCACGAAATATAGACGCGCACGGTCAGCGGCCCTCGAGGCCCTCTTGCGCCTCGGCGAGACCGGCCTGCGCTGCAACGTTGCGCGGGTTCGCCGCGAGCGCTCGCCGATAGTATGGAATTGCTGCTGCAAAGCGATTGGCGGCTAGGTTCATGTCGCCCAGCTGCGTTAGCGCGACGTCGTCCCGGGGATGCTCGGCAACCCTGTGCAGGAGGCTTTCGTACTGAAGCATCACTGCCGGCGGAGGCCCGCCCTCGACGCGCTGCTGGGCGGTCTGCGAGCCGCTCGTCGCGGCGCCGAAGACCGAGCCGCCCGAGCCGAACCCGACGTCGACGAAGTAGCCGACGAGTCCGAGAACGAGCACGGCAAAGACGACGAGAATCGGCAGGTACACGCGCGGCGGCAGACTGCGTGAAGGCGGCACGATGAGGCGTTTGGACACGCGGCGAACGGACTCATTCGTGCTCCCGTCGGAAGCAGAGCTGCAACTGCTGTTTGCCCACCTGAACAACCGCTACTTCGAAGGGGCGGCGCCCGATTGCGCGATCGCCTACAACGAGCGGTTTTCGAACTCCGCCGGCCGCATCACGTATGGGCGCAAGCCGTTGCTCGTCGAGCTCTCGCCCAAGCACTTTCGCAGACACCCCGAGGCGCTCGAGGAGACGCTTCTCCATGAGATGGTGCACGCGTGGTGCTACGATCGCTTCCGGGACACCGGGCACGGCGTTCGCTTTCGAAAGAAGATGCGCGAGTGCGGCCTGAACTCGATCCATCACGATCTCGGCCGCGTTCGCCCAAAGCGCGAGTCGGCAAAGCGCTATATCATGCGCTGCGAAGCGTGCGCCTTCGAGACGTTGCGTCGGCGCGTTCCGGCGCGTCCTGCAAGCTGCCCGCGCTGCAATCCACGCGGCTACGACGCGCGCTTTCCGCTCTCGGTGCACGAGATCGTCGAAACCAGACCGCTCGGCATCGCGGCCGGAGAAGCGGCGCAGAAATCGGAACGGGCCCGTCTGCGCGAGCCTCAATAACCCTTGCCGATACCTCGGTTCGTCGTGATATACTCTCGTGCAGAGCATGATGGACGCGCGAATGGCGCGACTCGAGGGCGCCTACCACGAAGCGGCGCAGTGCTCCAGCCATACGGCGTCTCCCGCCGTTGGCTGGTGGTGAAGCGCCCGCGTGCGGGATGGTGCTCGGACGCGATAGGAACGCAGCGCGCATTATGCTCTTGTGGGCGCTAGCCAACGCCGGCCGGGAACCGAGCCGGGTGCCTCGCCAGGCGGCAGCCTCGTGAGCGACACGAAACTCCATCCTGTCCGCGCAGCGGCAGATGGAGTAGTTCATTTGACGCTGCTCATGGTGACGGGCCTTACCTTTGGAACGATCTCGGGCCTCTACGGCCTCACCCGTCACGACATCGACCGCACCCAATACACCGTGCTCGTCACCGTCGTGATCCTGACGGCGATACTTCCGACGCTCGTCGCGCAGGCGCTCTTTCGTCCGAAAGAAGAGCCCGAAGAGATGGAGAGCGCGGCGTCCTAGACAGACTCCTAACCGCCGCCGGTTACGTCGGATTCCGTCGCGGCGTTGTCCCAGTAGCGAACGTCGGGCGCGTTCGGAACGTCGTTCGCGGTTCCGACGTCGAACGACGGCAGCCCCTTCGCGAAGCGCCACGACGCGAGGCGCACCTCGCCGAGATAGACGTCGCGCGAGAGCGCGTGAATGAACGCACGGCCGACGTCCTGCGAGGGAAGGGCGGTCGTGAGAACGGCGATGACGTAGGGCGCACCGTCGACATAAACGATGCCGACGTCGTTGAGCGTATCGAACAGGCTCCCGGTCTTATGCGCGACGAGCACGTCGTCGGGAAGCGGCTGCGGGAGCAGCGTGTTGAACTGGTCGTCCTCGAGAATCGAGATCATCTCGTTCGACGCCCACTCGTCGACGAGCCGCCGGCGCGCCATGAGCGCGAGAAGGCGAACCATGTCCGCCGGCGACGTGCGAAGCTCGTTGCGAATCGCCCAGCCCTGCGTTCGGATCGAGGCGTAGAGATGGGTGTGGTGCAGGCCGAGCGAGCGCATGAAGCGATTGATGTTTTGGCGTCCGACGAGGCGAATGAGCATGTTCGCGGCGGTATTGTCGCTGACGTCGATCATTCGCGCAAGCAGGTCGGAGACGGTATATGAGGTTCCGTCCGGCGCGTAGCAGAGATCGCCCGAACCGTCGTCTTTGTCGCGCGCTTGCAGCGTGACGCGACGGTCGAGCGCAAAGCGCCCGAGCTCGAGGTCCCTGAAGACGTCGGCCATGACCGCAACCTTGATCGTCGACGCGGCCGGCATCGAGACGCGCGCGTTATATCCGGCAACGTCGCCGCTCGAAAGGTCGAGGACTTCGAATCCTGCCGACGCGGGCAAACGCTGCGCGAGCCGGCGCGTTTCGACGCGCATACGACGCAGCGGTGCCGGCGCCGCGTACGCCGCGCGCGGCAACGCCGCGAACGCAGCGATCGCAAGAACGGCAAACGCAATGACGCCGCTACGCCGACCGGCTGCCACGATGCAGCGATTCTACCATGCGCGGCAGCGAGCGGCTAGAGCCGGACGGTGTCGCCGGATGGTGCCGGACCGCGGGCATGGAGGACCGCTCACCTGGGCGGGGAACCGAGCTGGCTTCCGGGCCGCTCGTTCTTTAGGTGAGGTTAATCGTATGTTTCGTCTCTCTGCCTTGATCGTTGCTTTTGGGCTATTCGCCCTGCCGGTCGCCGGGCTCGGACAGAGCCAGTCATCGGCAATCCAGGGGCGCGTACTCGACGCCGCCGG
The DNA here is from genome assembly GCA_050733755.1 of Candidatus Tyrphobacter sp. Classification (GTDB taxonomy): domain Bacteria; phylum Vulcanimicrobiota; class Vulcanimicrobiia; order Vulcanimicrobiales; family Vulcanimicrobiaceae; genus Tyrphobacter. Next base: position 33,600 of record JBOHTS010000042.1, read on the forward strand.
CGTGCCGGTCGCAGGCGCCGCGGTGCGTGCGAGCGGCCCGATGACGCGCAACACGAGCACGGACGCCCACGGAGGTTTTACGATTTCGGGGCTGGCGCCGGGCATCTACCGCG
>JBOHTS010000043.1:0-3832 GCA_050733755.1 Candidatus Tyrphobacter sp.
CGTCGTCGCCGCGCTTCGCGCGCTAAGCGCGTTCGTCATGGTGAGCCACCGCAAGCCGGACGGCGATACGCTGGGCGCGGGTCTGGCGCTTGGGATCGCGTTGCAGCGCCTGGGCAAGCACGTGCTCTACTTCAACGCGGACCCCGTGCCTCGAAATCTCCGCTTTCTTCCGCGTGCGGATGAGGTCAGCGCAAACGTACCGGACGACCTACCCGCCGACGCGCTCTTCGCCTTTTGCGACATGAGCGATATGGCGCGCGCCGGCACGATTCTTCCGGCGCCCGTAAAAGAGAACGTTCTCGACATCGATCATCATCTCGGGAACGGTCATTTCGGCGCCTACAACTACGTCCTGCCCGCCGAGTGCTCGACGGGGACCTGCGTCATGCATCTTTTGCGCGGGCTCGGCGCGACCATCGACGCCGAGATCGCGACCTGCATCCTTACGACGATCATGACCGATACCGGCGGGCTCATGCACTCGAACACGTCGCCGGAGGCGCTCGAGCTGGCGGCCGAGCTCATGCGCGCCGGCGCCGACAAGGAGCGCATCACGCGCGAGATCTTCGCAAACAAGCGCGTTGCTGCGACGAAACTCCTGGGCCGCGTCGTCGGCGCGATGGAGTTCGGACACGGCGGACGCTACTGCTGGTCGTGCGTCGATGACGCGATGCTCTCGGCATGCGGTGCGGACGGCGAGGACACCGAGGATATGGTCAACGTGCTCCTCGGGCAGGAAGGCGTCGAAGTCGCGGCACTCTTCAAAGCGTATGGCGGCGAGCTTCGCGTGAGCCTCCGTTCGACGGGCCGCGTGAACGTGCAGGCGGCTGCAGCGCGCCTGGGCGGCGGCGGACACTTTCGCGCATCGGGGCTCGAATACGACGGTTCGCCCGCGCAGGCCGTCGCAGCGGTCGACGATGCGCTCGTCGCGCAAGGGTTGTGATCGTCCCTCGCCCCTCGACGTCGCTCATGCGTTCGCTACGCTCGGGGTGACACGAGTGGAAGCAGTGCGGTCGAAGCGCTCGGGACGACACGATTGAAGGCTCGATGCTCGGATTCGTAAACGTCTTCAAGCCGGCGGGACCGACGTCGGCGAACGTCGTCGCGCGCGTGCGCAGAATCTACAGCGTCTACGCGAACGATCGGCACGTTCCCGCTGGACATCTCGGAACGCTCGATCCCCAAGTGGCGGGCGTGCTTCCGGTGGCTGTCGGAAAGGCGACTCGCCTCATTCCGCTCTTGACGGATCGGCGCAAAGCCTACGCGGGCGTGCTCGCTCTGGGGCGTGCGACGAACACGCAGGACGCGCACGGCGAGACGACGGCACAATCGCCGGTTCCGGAGAGTTGGCCGCAGCTTCTCGAGCGAGCGTTGCCGCGGTTTTGCGGACGAATCGAGCAGACGCCGCCGATGTTTTCGGCGGTGCACCATAACGGGCGCAGGCTCTACGACATCGCGCGCGAGGGAGGAGTCGTGCAGCGGCGGCCGCGCAGCGTCGTCGTGTACTCGCTCGATTGCATCGGGGTCGAGGAGCGCGCGGCCCGCATCCGCGTGACGTGCGGTGAGGGCACGTACGTCCGGACGCTCTTTTCCGACCTCGGCGATGCAATCGGCGTGCCGGCGCACATGGCGGCGCTCGTGCGCGAGGCCTCCGGGCCGTTCGTGCTTGGAGAGGCAAAGACGCTCGACGAGATCGCGACGGACCCATCGGGCGCGCTCATCGCGCCGGAGCACATCATTCCGTTTCCGACGATCGTGCTCGATCTGCGCAGCGTCGTCGACTTTCGCGCGGGGCGCATCGTTCCGTTACCTGAGGGCGCGGCGGGCAAGCACGTCTTCGTGCACGACGAGTCGCGAGCGCTCGTCGGTTTGGGCGAGGCGCACGGAGCCTTTCTCGCGCCGCGCAAAGTCTTTCTGTGAAGATTTTTCGAACGCTCGAGCGCGAGAGGGATCGTCCGCTGGCGCTCGCGATCGGCTTCTTCGACGGCCTTCACATCGGTCACCGAGAGATCGTTCGCGCGGCGCTGCGCATGCGCAAACCGGGTTGGCGCAGCGGCGTCCTGACGTTTTCGAATCATCCGTCCTCGTATTTGCGTCCGGGAACGGAGCCGCCGCTTCTGTTCACCTCCGAGGAACGGCTCGATCGCTTTGCGGCGATCGGCGTGGAAGAGTGTTTCTTCGTGCCGTTCGACGAGCACGTCGCGACGATGGAGCCTGCCGCGTTCTTGCAGTTGCTCGAGGAGCGGCTGCACGTTCGTGGCGTCGCGATCGGGGAGACATTCCGTTACGGCCACAAGCGTGCCGGCGACGTTGCCGGAATGCGCGCCTACTACGAGGGCAGAGACGTTGCCGTCGCCGCGGAGCCGAGCGTGACGCTCGACGGCGAGCGCGTCTGCTCGACGCGCATCCGGGCGCTCGTCTTGGAGGGCGAAATGGAGCGCGCGGAGGAAATGCTCGGTGAAGAGTACGAGCTTCGGGGCGTCGTCGAACTCGGCGCCGGACGAGGCCTCGGCCTCGGGTTTCCGACGGCGAACGTGCGCACCGGCGAGAAACTCCTGCCCAAAGACGGCGTCTACTCGGGCATCGCACGACACGATGGAAGGGATTACGCTGCGTTGATCTCGATCGGAACGAATCCGCACTTCGGCGGCACGGCGCGTACGGTGGAAGCCTGGCTGCGCGATTTTGCGGAGTCCATCTACGGCCGGGAGATCGCGCTGCGCGGCCTGCGTTTCATCCGCGAACAGCGCGCTTTCTCCAGCGCCGCCGCGCTCGTCGATCAGATGCGCGAAGATCGGCAAACAGTCGCCTACCCGAGTTTTCCTTGAGGAAGGCGATCGCGCTCGTGACGTTGCTCGCACTCGCGGCCTGCGCGGCATCGTCGTCGCACGTCGGCACCATTCCGGGGGACAAGGCTCCGCCGTGGAGCGATCCCCTCTCAACCGGCGGCACGCTCTCCTTTGCTTCGCTGCGAGGCTCGCCGGTCTACTTGGACTTCTTCGCAACGTGGTGCCCGCCGTGCAACGTCGAGGCGCCGTGGATCCAGGGCCTGCAGCGGCAGTACGCCAAACGCGGTCTTCGCATCGTGGGCGTCGACATGCAAGAGAACGCGACGCTCGTCCAGCGCTTTCGCGCAAAATACTCGCTCACGTATCCCATCGTCGTCGATTCCGGTACGCTGCAGCGCCTCTACGACATCAACGGCCTGCCGGTCCACGTCTTCATCGCGCGCAACGGAACGATCGAGCGCGTCGTGGTCGGAGAGATGGCGCACGCCGCGATCGAGTCGGCGGTGAAGACCGTCCTGCGCTGATGAGTGCCTCATCGCCGGAAGTGACCGCATATATCGAGTGCTTTCCCAGCAACGTGCGGCGACTCTTGCGGACGATGCGCGCGACGATTCGAAAGGCAGCGCCGAAGGCGCAAGAGACGATCAGCTACGGAATTCCCGCCTACAAACAGCGGCGCGTTCTCGTCTGGTTTGCGGCCCACACGAATCACGTGGGGTTTTATCCAGGAGCGTCGGGGATCCGCGCGTTCAAAAAAGATCTCGCGCGCTACACGTCGGCCAAGGGTTCGGTACAATTCCGCTTCGACGAGCCGCTGCCGCTCGCGCTCATCACGCGCATGGTGAAGTTTCGCGCTCGCGAGCGTGCTTGATAGCGCTACACATGACGAAGCGGCTTCGCCCGCGTATTCGGCGCTCCTACCACGAAGCGGCGCAGTGCTCCAGCCATACGGCGTCTCCCGCCGTTGGCTGGTGGTGAAGCGCCGCATCGCCCGCAAGGGCGATCAGGAGTCATCGCTTTCCACTCCGGCTTGGCCTTCGACG
>JBOHTS010000044.1:0-102541 GCA_050733755.1 Candidatus Tyrphobacter sp.
TTCTTTCGAGCAAAATCCGCGAACATCGTCGCCGCGGCGCGCGACATCGTCGAGCGCTTCAACGGTGACGTTCCCAAAGACCGCGAATCGCTGGAGTCGCTCGCGGGCGTCGGACGCAAGACCGCCAGCGTCGTGCTCGCGAATGCCTTCGACGAGCCGGCGCTCGCCGTCGACACGCACGTCTTTCGCGTCGCCCATCGCTTGGGGCTCACGGCCGGCAAGACACCGCTCGACGTCGAGCGCGATCTCGTGAAGATCGTTCCAAAAGAAAAATGGGGCTTGGCGACGCACTGGCTCATCCTTCACGGCCGCGCGGTCTGCACGGCGCGCAGCCCGCGCTGCACGGTCTGCCCGCTTCTGCCGCACTGCCCGACCGGCGCGAAGATCGTAAAGAAGCCGGCGCGGTCCTAGAACCGCGCCGGCGCATGGAATGAAAACGAAGCCCTACGTTAGTGGGGCTTGTGACTGGACTTCGGCATCGGCTTCGCCGAGTGATGCGTCGTTACGTGATGCACGACCACGTGATGCGTCATGACGTGATGCACGACCACGTTATGCATCGTTACGTGATGCACGACCACATGATGCGTTCCCGCCATTGCACTATGCGTGTGCGAGGACGTCTGCTTCTGCGGGACCGCGGCCATCGCTACGCTGGTCATGAGCGACGCTGCGACCAGTAGCGATACGAGTGTCTTCTTCAATCTGAACACCTCCTTTCGGGCAAAGATTCATTCCGGCAACGTAAATTGCGAGGGAGTCGTTCGCTCCTAGGGCGCCGTTCCCTTGCTCGGCTTGCCGACGAGGGCCCGCGAGATAACCAGTCGCTGGATCTGCTGCGTCCCTTCGTAGATCTGCGTGATCTTCGCGTCCCGCATCATACGCTCGACCGGATACTCGGATGAGTACCCAAAACCACCGAGGATCTGGACCGCATCGGTGGTGACTGCCATCGCGACGTCACCGCACTTCAACTTGGCGATCGCGGCCCAAAGCGTGACGTCGGCGGCGCCTTCGTCGCACTTGCGCGCGGCCTCGTAGAGGAGGAGCCGGGCGGCTTCGACCTCGGTCTTCATATCCGCGAGCATGAATCCGACGCCCTGATGCTGCCCGATCGGCTTGCCGAAGGCGACGCGTTCGCGCGCGTAGTTCGTCGCGTACTCCAGCGCTCCGGTCGCGATTCCGAGGGCCTGCGCCGCGATGCCGGGCCGCGACTTGTCGAGCACCTGCATTGCTACTTTGAACCCTTCGCCCTGCGCGCCAAGAAGATTCGCGGCCGGAACGACGCAGTCGTCGAAGTTCAGCTCGACCGTCGGGGAGCCGCGAATTCCCATCTTGCGCTCCTTCTTGCCGACGCGAAAACCCGCGAAGCCTTTCTCGACGATGAACGCGCTGATGCCCTTAGGGCCCTTGCTCGGATCGGTGACCGCGAAGACGCAGACGACGTCGGCCAACCCGCCGTGCGTGATCCAGATCTTCGTTCCGTTGAGCACGTACGTGTCGCCGCGGCGCTCCGCGCGCGTGCGCATCGAACCGGCGGCATCGGAGCCGCTCGTGCTCTCCGTGAGCGCGTAGGCGGCGATCCACTCTCCGCTTGCGAGCCTCGGAAGGTACGCGCGCTTCTGCTCGTGTGTTCCCGCGATGAGAATGGGAAGCATCCCGAGCTCTTGCACCGCGACGATGAGCGAGCTCGAGGCGCACGCTTTGGCGATCTCCTCGACGACCTTTACGTATGTCAGGAAGGTGCCTCCGAGGCCACCGTACTGGGCCGGTATGGGAATGCCGAGGAGGTCGTTCTCCGCGAAGAGATTCTTGAGGTCCATCGGAAACTCGCCGCTCTCGTCGATCGCGGCGGCTCGTGGCGCGACGCGCTCGCGAACGAGCTGCCGCACGGCGGCGAGGATCGGAGCATCGTCCTGCTCGTGCGCGGTAGAGGGGGCGCTCGTTGCCATGGCGAGAGGGTTCGTTTCCAAATCGCTGTACCTTGCCGCCGATGAGGTTCTCAAATGGATAAGGTCGTCGGTTCGTCCGCGCAGGCCATCGCGGACATTCCCAGCGGCGCGACGCTCGCGGTCGGGGGCTTCGGCCTGAGCGGCATACCGCACAATCTCATCCAGGCACTGCTCGAGCAGGGGGCGACGGATCTCGTCACCGTCAGCAACAACTGCGGCGTCGACGGGTGGGGCCTCGGCGTCCTTCTCGACCACAAGCGCATCGCGCGCACCACGTCGTCGTACGTCGGCGAGAATCGCGAGTTCGAGCGGCAGTACCTCAGCGGCGAACTCGAACTCGAACTCGTTCCGCAGGGGACGCTCGCCGAGCGGCTGCGCGCCGGCGGTTGCGGAATCCCCGCATTCTACACGCCCGCCGGCGTCGGGACCGCGGTGAGCGAGGGCGGCCTGCCGTGGCGGCACGCGCCCGACGGCAGCGTTGCCGTCGCGTCGCCTCCGAAAGAGGTGCGCACGTTCGACGGTCGTGAGTACGTTCTCGAGCGCGGCATCGTCTGCGACTTCGCGCTCGTGCGGGCAACGGTCGGCGACCGCTACGGGAATCTCACCTTTGCGAAGGCGACGCGCAACTTCAATCCGCTCTGCGCCATGGCCGGACGCATCACGATTGCCGAGGTCGAACGGCTCGTCGAACCCGGAGAGATTCCGCCTGAGAACGTGCATCTTCCGGGCATCTTCGTGCAGCGCGTCGTGCAGGTCGGCGCGCACGGTAAGCGTATCGAGCGCGTGACGACGAAGAAGCGGGAGGGTTCATAAATGGCGCTGACGCGAACGGATCTTGCGGCGCGAGTCGCGCGCGAGCTTCGCGACGGTCAATACGTCAATCTCGGCATCGGGCTGCCGACGCTCGTTCCCAACTACGTTCCGCCCGGCGTGACCGTGGTACTCCAGAGCGAGAACGGCATTCTCGGCATCGGACCGTATCCGTACGAGGGAGAGGAAGACGCCGACCTCATTAACGCCGGCAAAGAGACCGTCACGATCCTTCCCGGCGCGGCGTTCTTCGATTCCTCGCTTTCGTTCGGAATGATTCGCGGAGGGCACATCGACGTCGCGGTGCTCGGCGCGATGCAGGTCTCCGAGCACGGCGATCTCGCGAACTGGATGATTCCCGGCAAGATGGTCAAGGGCATGGGCGGCGCGATGGATCTCGTCCATGGCGCGAAGCGCGTCATCGTGATGATGGAGCACGTCGCGAAAGGAGGCGCGCACAAGATCGTGCGCGAGTGCTCGCTGCCGCTCACGGGGCGGCGCGTCGTGAGCCGAATCATCACGGATCTCGCGGTCATCGACGTGACGCCGGATGGGCTCGTCTTGCGCGAAACGGCGCCGGGCGTAAGCGATGACGCGGTCAGAGAGGCAACGGGGGCCCCGCTGGCGACCGCGCGCCCGTAAGGCCCGTAAGCCCTTGCTCGATTCCGAGCCTTCGGCGCTACGGCGGTGCCATTCCGCGCGATTCACGATCCCGAGCCATCCCGAGATGTAGAGAGCAAAGCGGCGGCTGCCTGACTCGAGGCTTACGCGGAGACGACGGGCTTCTCTCGGAACTGCCTGCGGTAGAGTTGCGCGTAAGAACCGTTTCGCGCGAGAAGGTCCGCGTGCGTGCCGGCTTCGGCGATGCGGCCGGACTCGATGTAGAAGATGACGTCCGCCGAGAGGATCGTCGAAAGCCGGTGCGCGATCGCGAGCGTCGTGCGTCCGCGCATGACGCGTTCCAGCGCCGCTTGGACAGCAGCCTCGCTGTGTGAATCGAGCGCGCTCGTCGCCTCGTCGAGAATGAGGATGCGCGGGTCCTTCAACAGGACGCGCGCGATCGCGAGGCGCTGGCGCTCGCCGCCCGAGAGTTTGTGCCCGCGCTCGCCGACGACGGTCGCGTACCCGGCCGGAAGCGATGCGATGAAGTCGTGGATGTTCGCGGCCGCCGCGGCAGCCTCGATGTCGGCCTGCGTCGCGTTTGGATTTCCGTAGCGCAGATTGCTCTCGATCGTGTCGTGAAAGAGGTACGTCTCTTGCGTCACGATGCCGATGTCTTTGCGCAGCGAATCGAGCGTCACGTCGCGGACGTCGTGACCGTCGACGCAGACGCGCCCCTCTTGGGGATCGTAGAAGCGAGGAACGAGTTGGGTGATCGTCGTCTTGCCAGCGCCGGTCGGGCCGACGAAGGCCGCGACCTGGCCGCTGTGCACGTCGAATGAAACGCCGTCGAGAATGGCGCGGCTGTCGTCGTATCCGAAGCGCACGTTCTCGAACGAGACGTCGCCGCGGATCGCCGGGAGAACCGTGGCGCCAGGGGGCTCGTACGCCTCCGTCTTCATATCGAGATACTCGAAGATTCGCTCGAAGACGGCGAGCGCGCTGACGATCTGCACCTGAATGCCTGCGAGCGCCGCCGCCGGACCGTAGAGGCGGCCCTGAATGAACGACACGAAGGCGACGATCACGCCGATCTGCAGCGCGTGCTCGATCGCGAGCCAGCCGCCACCGAGCCAGACGATGACGGGGCCGACGACGACCATCGCAGCGATCGAGGCGAGGAACCACCGCCCGACCATTGCGAGACGGATCTCGAGATCCATAAGCGTCGTTCCGGCCGCATAGAAGCGCGTTCGCTCGTAGGCTTCGCGTGCGAACGATTTGATGAGCGTGATGCCGGAGATCGAGAGCGTCTCCTGCGTGATGGACTCGATTGCATCGCGCTGCCGGCGCGTCTGCAGGCGCACGTTGTACATGCGTCTGCCGACCGGTCCGAGCGGCAGAATCATGAGCGGCACGACGATCGTCGAGAGAAGCGCGAGCCGCCAGTTCCAGACGAACATCGCGACGAGCGTCGTCCCGATCGTCACGATGTTCGTCACGATGGACGTCAGCGTTCCGGTGACGACGTTGTCGATGTTGTCGACGTCGTTGCTCACCCGGTTCATGATCTCGCCGGTCTTCGTTCCCGTGAAGAACGCGATCGGCATGCGGTGAAGGTGCGAAACGAGGTTCGTACGGATGTCGCGCATGATTCCCTCGCCGACGAGCGAGTTGAGATAGCCCTGCCCGACGCCGATCGCTGCGGCGAGGAGCGCCGACGCGACGATGATCGCGACGTCGAGGCCGAGCGTCGGGAGACTGCGCTTCGGAATTGCGACGTCGATGATCTGCGCCGTCATGAACCCGGGCACGAGTCCGAGGAGCGCGGCCGCGACGATGCACGCGAGCACGAACGTCTGTGGACGCCAATACGGAAGGAAGAGGGCGCCCATACGCCGCCAATCCACGCGCCGGCGCACCTTCGGCTTATCGGGGCTGTACATGTTGCCCCACATAAGCCCATGCCCGCCCATCATCGTCGTGTGCTACGGACGGTCGTAAGCGTTGTCATCCCGATCCCTGCGTCATCCCCGAGATAGCGAACGTGGTGAGCGGAGTCGAGGGATCGCCCCAGATATTGTCCCGAGCGCGCCGGGAGTTCGCCGACCATTTACCTGCCTGCGGCGCGTTGATGCAGCGAGACTTTGTTGCCCTCGGGGTCCGAAAAAGCAGCATACGTGCAGACGCCGAAGTCGACGATGTCGTCGACCGCGATGCCTTTTGCGATAAGGTCGGTGCGCATTTTCTCGAGGTCGTCGACTTCGAAGACGACGCTGCCCGCGCTGCCGGCTGGGCGCTCGACCCACGTCTCGGTCATGACCGCGAACGTGCCGTCGCCCACGTTTGCCTCGTCGTACTTGAGCGTGCCGTTCTCCTCGAACGGTTGGCCGAACCGCAACCCGAGGTTCTCGCGATAGAATTCGCGCATCTTCGCGACGTCCTTGGCGGGATAGACGGTAAATGCAATCTCTTTGATCATGGGCTTCCTTTACAGCAAGATGGTGGCGTTATGGTTTTCCATTGTTATGCAGGCGCGCGAGCTCTTTGAAGAGCGTGCGCTCCTTTTCGGAGAGCCGTTGCGGTAACTGGCCGACGAGCCGCACGTACTGATCGCCCGAGCCGCTTCCTTTGACGTTCGGCATTCCTTTGCCGGAGAGGCGCAGAAGCCGATTGTTCTGCGTCCCCTCGGGGATTTTCATCGATACGGAGCCGGTCATCGTCGGAACCTCAACGTCTGCGCCCAAGACGAGGTCGTAAAGGCTCACGGGAAGATCGACGTAGAGATCGTTTCCCTTTCGCTCGTACGTCGGATCGCCGACAAAGTTTGCGACGAGGAAGAGATCTCCGTTCGGCGAGCCGCTGCCGCCTTGTCCCGACAGCCGAATGCGCTGCCCCTGTGCGACGCCGCGCGGGATCGTCACGTCGAACTTCTTCGTGACGACGAAGCGACCGGTGCCGTGGCACTGCTCGCAGAGCCGGCCGCGTTCCGTTCCTTTTCCGCGACAGCGCGAGCACGCGTCGTCGACGCGAAGCGATAGCTGCTTCTTGCCTCCCTCGTACGCCTCGCGCAGCGTCAGATCGAGCGGCGTCTCGACGTCTTGACCGCGCCGAGCAACATCGTTCGGCGCGCTCGAGCGCCGGCCGACGCCGGAGAAGAAGAGATCGAAGAAATCGGAGAAGCCGCTGCCGCCTCCCCAGCCGCCCAGATCGAAGCCTTCGCCTTCGAACTGCGTGCGGTAGCGTTGCTGCTGGTCCGCCTGCTGCGCCGCTTGCTGCCAGTCGGCGCCCAGCATGTCGTACTTCTTGCGCTTCTGGGCGTCGCCGAGCACCTCGTACGCCTCGGATATCTCCTTGAACTTCTCCTCGGCTTCTTTCGGCTTTTCGGGGTTGGCGTCGGGATGCCACTTGCGCGCGAGCCGGCGATACGCGGACTTGATGTCTTTCTCCGACGCACTCTTGGAGACGCCGAGCGTCGCGTAGTAATCCTTATACTTCACGCTTCGCGACGGTCACTTTCGCCGGGCGCAGCAGCTCGTCGTCGAGCGTATAGCCTCGCTCTGCGACCGCAACGACGGTGTCGTCCTCGACGTCGTCGGAGGCTTGCGTCGTCTCGATGGCTTCGGCAAGGCGAGGATCGAAGGGCTTGTTCTCGACGTCGACCGGACGCAGGCCCTCGGCGTGCAGCACCGCACGAAAGCCGCGCACCGTCTGCTCGAGCCCATTGCGCAGCGCTCGATCGTCGCCGCCCGACTCGAGCGCTCGCTCGAGATTGTCGAGAACCGGAAGGAAGCGCAGCAGGAGCGTCTTGCGGCGCTCGTCGAGCATCTTACGAAGATCGCGTTCGGTGCGTTTCTTGAAATTTTCGAAGTCCGCCGCGGCCACGAGAAAGCGGTTGTAGTTTTCGTCGGCGCGCGCGTTCGCCGCAGAGAGTTGCTCGCGCAACTCCGCCAGCGCCTGCGCCTCACTCGAGCCGTCGGGAGCCGGCGGCTCGAGCCGTTCTTCCTCGAACATCGCGCGATCGGCTACTTCGACTCTTTGAACTCGGCGTCGATAACGTCTTCGCCGGCCGCGCCGGACGATGCGCCGTTCGTACCGGCGTTCTCACCGCCGCCCTGCGGCGCTCCATCACCGCTGGGAGCCGAGGCCTTGTAGAGCAACTCCGCCATCTTGTAGCTCGCCTGCTGCAGTCTCTCGATTGCGGGTTTGATCTGCTCGAGCGTTCCGTTCTCGCTGACCTTTTGCAGCTCCGCGAGCGCGCTCTCGACATCGCCGCGCGCAGATGCATCGAGACGGTCGCCGACTTCCTTGAGCGACTTCTCCGTCGAATAGATGAGGCTCGACGCTTGATTGCGCGTCTCCGCTTCCTCACGCTTGCGGGCGTCGGTCGAGGCTTGCGCCTCGGCGTCGCGGACCATGCGATCGACCTCGTCCTTCGTGAGGTTCGTCGTCGCGGTGATCGTGATCTGCTGCTCTTTGCCCGTGCCGAGGTCCTTTGCGTTGACGTGGACGATGCCGTTTGCGTCGATATCGAACGTGACTTCGATCTGCGGCACGCCGCGCGGCGCGGCGGGAATGCCCTCGAGGCGGAATCGTCCGAGCGTCTTGTTATCGCCTGCCATCGGCCGCTCGCCTTGAAGAACGTGAATGTCGACCGACGTTTGGCCGTCTTCGGCGGTCGTGAACGTCTGCGACTTCTTCGTCGGAATCGTCGTGTTGCGATCGATGAGCTTCGTCATCACCGCGCCCATCGTCTCGAGGCCGAGCGAAAGCGGCGTCACGTCGAGGAGAACGATGTCGCGGACCTCGCCGGCGAGAACGCCGGCTTGAATGGCCGCGCCGACCGCCACGACCTCGTCGGGGTTGACGGTGAGGTTCGGCTCTTTCCCGGTGAGCTTGCGCACGAGCCCCTGGATGACGGGCATGCGCGTCGCTCCGCCGACCATGATGATCTCGTCGATCTTGGAGACGTCGAGCTTTGCATCGGCAATCGCGCTCTTGAACGGACCGACCGTGCGATCGGTGAGATCGCCGGTGAGCTCTTCGAACTTCGCCCGCGTGAGGACGTAATCGAGGTGCTTCGGTCCTTCTTGATCGGCGGTGATGAACGGAAGGTTGATCGACGTCTGAACGACCGAGGAGAGCTCGATCTTCGCCTTCTCGGCCGCTTCGGTGAGACGCTGCATTGCTTGGCGATCTTTTGCAAGGTCGATGCCCTGATCTTTACGGAAGCTCGTGACGAGCCAGTCGACGACGCGCTGATCGTAGTCGTCGCCGCCGAGGTGCGTGTCGCCGTTCGTCGCCTTCACCTCGAAGACGCCGTCGCCGACCTCGAGAATCGAGACGTCGAACGTCCCGCCGCCAAGATCCCAAACGAGGATCGTCTCGTTGGCCTTCTTTTCTAGGCCATACGCGAGCGCGGCCGCCGTCGGCTCGTTGATGATGCGAAGGACTTCGAGGCCGGCGATCTTGCCGGCGTCTTTCGTCGCCTGGCGCTGCGCGTCGTTGAAATATGCCGGCACGGTAATGACGGCTTTCGTCACGCGCTCGCCGAGATAGTTGCTCGCGTCGTTTACGAGCTTCTGGAGGATCATCGCCGAGATCTCTTGCGGCGTGTAATCCTTCCCGTCGATCTTCACGCGGTAGTCGCCTTCGCCCATGTGGCGCTTGATCGATGCGATCGTGCGATCGGGATTCGTGATCGCCTGACGCTTCGCGAGCTGTCCGACCAGGCGCTCTCCGGTCTTCGTGAACGCGACGACGGAGGGCGTCGTTCGCGAGCCCTCCGAGTTTGGAATGACGGCGGGCTGCGTGCCCTCCATGACGGCGACGACGGAGTTCGTCGTGCCGAGGTCGATGCCGACCACTTTGGCCATGTTCTTCGGTACCTCTCTTACTGCAAAAAAGTTGTCTCGCAGCGTCCCGGACCAGCCTCTTCCGCCATGGCTCACCGGAGGTGACGCGTGAGCCGGCGGAATGCGCCTTGCCGCTTACGGACGATTGCGCCCGGCCATCATATCAGCGATAGCCGGCTACGTTAAGTGGCAACCCGCGCCGTGCGACGCGGGTTGCAGGAGCTCCTCTTTGCCAGCCGGCTAGGGCTGTTGCTGCGGGATTGCCTGTGCGGCCGGGCGCTCGCCGAGGCGAACGACGACGAGCTTCTTATCGCCTTGCGACCAGACGTTCAGACGGATCTCGGTTCCCGGACGCTTCGACTCGATGTAATGGGTGAGCGCTTGGCTCGAACTGAAGTTACGCCCGTCCACTTGCAGGATCACGTCGCCGGGTTGGAGTCCCGCTTGATCGGCCGGCGACCCTCCGACGACCTGGACGATCGCTATGCCCCCCGAACCGCTGTAGCCGATCTGGTTGCGCAGGCCCGCGTTGAGATTCTCGAGGCCGACGCCGACGAAACCCTCATTGGTTCCCTGATGGACGCCGGGATGCTCCAAGAGCTGCGCGACGACGCGGCGCACGGTATTCGACGGGATCGCAAAGCCGATGCCCTGCGCGTACGCCGAGCGGACCGTCGATTGATTGATGCCGATCACCTGTCCGTCCATGTCGATGAGCGGGCCGCCGGAGTTTCCGGGATTGATCGGTGCCGAGGTCTGCAGAAGCCCTTTGAAATCGATCGCCGTATTGCCGCTCTCGGTCGCGATTTGCTCGTTGCGGTTGAACCCAGAGACGACGCCGACGGTAACGGTCTGCTGCAGTTCGAGCGGCTCGCCGATGGCGATAGCCCACTGCCCCGCCTCGAGACGGTCCGAGTTCCCAAGCTGCAGCGGCGGCGGGAGCCTGTCGTAGTTATCGACGTGAATGATTGCGATATCGGAGTCGATGTTTGCGGCGACGACGTGCGCCGGTTCCTTGTCGCCGTTGGGGAAGACGACGGTGATCTTCGTGATGCGGCCGTTCTGCGGCGCGGTCACGACGTGCGCGTTCGTCACGATGTCACCGCGCGAGTCGTAGACGAATCCGGAACCCGACGCGCGGCCGCGATACTGCTGCTCGACGCCCGGGCCCTGCTGGCCGAAGAACTGCTGAAAGAACGGATCCACCGGGACGTACTGCTGCCCGTTCATCTCGACTTGGATCGCGACGACCGAAGCCTTCGTGCGCTTGACGGCGCTCACGATGCGATCTTGGTCGCTCACGCCGGTCAGCGGGGCTGCCGAGACCGGCGGCGCCGAGTGGTTCGGTCCGGCAACGCCGCTTAGGTGCGTGCTTGCGTAGACCAGCATGACGAAGCTGCCGATGACGGCACCGGCGAGCCCGATGATGAGCGCGGGCAGGATACGATTCTTAGGCATACTCTCTTCCTTCGACTCCGGTTAGTTTTCGCACGAGTTCAACGCGGCTCATCGCTGACAATGTTCCCATCACGAAGCCGCACGATGCGGTGCGCGTGGCCCGCGACGCTCTCGTCGTGGGTGACCATGATGATGGTCCGCCCCGCACCATGGAGATTCCTGAAGACCCCGAGGAGTTCTTCGCTCGTCGCCGAGTCGAGGTTTCCCGTCGGTTCGTCTGCCAAGATGAGGGCAGGGTCGTTCACGAGTGCCCTCGCGATGGCCACCCGCTGCTGCTGGCCGCCGGAAAGCTCGCTGGGCTTGTGGCTGGCCCGATCGGCGAGCCCCAGCTCGGTAAGGACGGCCAAGGCCTTTTTGCGGCGCTGGCGCGAGGCGACGCCGGCATAGAAGAGCGGCAGCGCTACGTTGCTGATGGCGTCCGCTCGGCCGAGCAGGTTGAACCCTTGGAAGACGAACCCGAGCTTTCGCAATCTGATCTCGGCGAGAGCGTTGTCGTCGAGGCCGGAGACGTCGGTGCCGTCGAGACGATACTGCCCGCGCGTCGCACGATCGAGGCACCCGACGAGATTCATGAGCGTCGACTTTCCCGACCCAGACGGGCCCATGATCGCGACGTACTCTCCTGCTCGAACTGCCAGGTCGACGCCGTGCAGCACCTCGAGCTCGATCGCTCCGGTGAAGTACGTCTTGACGATGCCGCGCAGGTCGACGACCGCGGCGTCACTCATAGCGCAGAGCCTCGATCGGATCGAGCCGCGAGGCCCGGTACGCGGGATACGTCCCGAACGCAAGCGACGCGACGATGGCGAAGACGCCGGCGACGATGACCGCCGTGAGCCACGGCACCGGTGCGATCGCTCCGGTGAGGCGCACGATCGCGAGGTCGTTCACCGCGGCGCCGATGAGAAGTCCGATCGCAAGACCGATCGCGCAGCCGCTCGCGCAGAGAAGAAGCGATTCGATGAAAAACTGCGCGAGGATCTGGCTCGAGCGCGCGCCGATTGCCTTGCGCACGCCGATCTCGCGGGTGCGCTCGGCGACGGAGACGAGCATGATGTTCATGACGCCGATGCCGGCAACGACGAGCGAGACGGCGCCGATGAGCGCGACGATGAGCGTCACCGCATTGAAGATGCCGTTGATGCCCTGCGTGATCTGCGCCTTGTCGAACGTTTCGTACTGAATGCCCGTGCTGCCGCCGTGGCGCGCGCGCAGGACGTCGATGACCGAGGTCTCGAGCGACGGGATCTGTGCCGGATCGGCCGCGATGAAGCGCGCCGCGAAGACCGTCGAGCCGCGAACGTACGTCGCGACGTACGTCGTCCACGGAATCGAGATGTCGCCGCCAAAACTCGCGTTGATGAACCCGTGATGCGGCGGCTCAAGGACGCCGACGATCACGTAGCGGTAAGCGCCCGCGTGGAGGCTGTCGCCGGTCGGGTCGCCGCCGCCGGGGAACAGCCGCTGGTAGACGGCGTTCGAGATGACGCAGACGGGCGCGGCTTGCTCTACGTCTTGGGCCGTAAATCGTCGTCCGTAGAGAAGCGGCGTCGTGTTGAACGGAATGGGTCCGTCCGGCGAGATGCTGTAGCGAGCCTGCTGGTACCCCGCGCGAACGAGGTCGCTGTGAAAACCGAGCGGCTGCGCGTCGGCGATTCCGGGGACGGACGCCTTCACCGCGTCGAGGTCGCTGAGATGGATCGCCGCCATCGTGACGTTACGCTGCGTGGGGTTGGGATAGATGATGAACGAGCTGTCCGAGACGTTGCCGAGCGCGGCGTTTACGGCTCCGCCCATGCTCTTGCCGAGTACGAGAATCGCGATGACCGCTCCGACGCCGATGATGAGTCCGGTGACGGTCAGCAGCGAGCGCACGCTGTTCGCGAGGAGAACGCGCCAGGCTTCGGCTGCGTACATCACGAGCGCAGCGCTTCGATCGGGTCGAGTCGCGCCGCGCGCAAGGCGGGATAGGTTCCAAAAATCGCGCCGACGGTGAACGAGAAGCCGACCGCGAGGCCCACGACGAGAGCGTACGGCACGATCATCGTCCCGAGAAGGCCGCGCAGCAATGCGACGCCGCCGAGCGTAACGGCAAGTCCGAGCGCGGTTCCGATCGCACCGCCGATGCAGGCGAGAACCACCGACTCCATGAGAAACTGCAGCGCGATGTCGTTACGGTTCGCTCCGACCGCCTTGCGAACGCCGATCTCGCGCGTGCGCTCCGTCACCGAGACGAGCATGATGTTCATGATGCCGATGCCGGCGACGACGAGTGCCACGCCGCCGATCGCCGCAAGACCCACCCCGACGATGTTGAGGACCTTCTCGAACGACTTCACGAGATCGGAGGTGTTCTGCGTGATGTACTTGGCGTTGGGACCGTGGATGCGCTGCAGCGTCGCGATCGCGATCGTGCCCGCCTCGCGCTCCGTTCCCGTCGGCGCGTAAATGAGGATGTAGTCGGGCGGCGATGGATCGACGTCGCGATGGAAGGTCGTATACGGAATTGCGACGGTGCTGCTTCCGACGAGCGCGTTGAGGTACGACCCCTTCACGTTTGCGTAGACGCCGACGACGCGATAGCGCCCGCCGTTGACGCGCAGGTCGTTGCCGATCGCGCTGCCGCCTTTGAAGTACTCCGCTGCAAGATCGGCGGTGATGACGCAGACGTGCGCGGCCGCTTGGACGTCGGTGTGCGTGAACTTGCGGCCTTCTTGCATCGAGAGCCCGTCGTCGTGAAAGCCGCTCGCCGCAATGACCGATGGGTAATCGCGAATGTTCCCGAACGCGACCAGGAGCGTACGGTTCCACTCCGGGATGACCCAGGGAGTGATTCCCGCGAGCGCCTGCCGCACCGCGCGAACGTCGTCGTAGTGAATCTGCGCGACGGAAGGATAATCTTGGGAGGGATCGGCCTGCACGACGATCGGAAACGTTCCGAACGATCCGAAGGTGCTCGAGATGCCGCTCGTGGTCGCGCGGCTGACGCCGAAGACCGTGATGATCGATGCGCTCCCGATGATCATCCCGAGCATCGTGAGAAACGAGCGGACGCGGTTGCGCCACAGCGAGGTTACCGCCTCGTCGAAATACGCGCCGAGCCGGCCCATTCTCGCTCCTTAGTTGCCGGTGCTGAAGGCGCCGCTTGCGATCGGCAGCGGTGACGGGCTCGACGTCGGCTCGACGTGCGCGCCGTCCGCCAGTCCGACGTAGTGCGAGGAGACGACTCGGTCGCCGGGCCCCAGCCCCGAGAGGACGAGCGTTGCCGTGTCGCCGACCGCGCCGATGCGCACGCGCCGCTTGCGCGCGACGCCCGCCTGCACGACGTAGACGTAACTCCCGGTCGTATCGGTCGAAACGGCCGCGTTCGGAACGCTGATGACGTCGGAGAGATCGGTCGTGAGGATGTCGACGTCGACGTTCATGCCGTCCTTGAGAAAGTACGGCGACGTATCGAGCGCGATCGTCGTGAGGACTTGCTTCGCCGTGCTCGTCGTATCCGTCGACTTCGTCGCAATGGGAGAGATGAGCGTAACGCGGCCGGCGATCGTGTGCCCCGGAAAATCCTCTCCCGTCACGAGCACGCGTTGTCCGAGCCGGACGCCGATGATGTCCTGCTCGTCGACTTCCGCGCGAACGATGTCGTTGCCGCTGCCTGCGATCGTGAAGAGCGCCTCGCCCTGCGTCACCGGCTCGCCGACGCGAATCGGGCGCAGCGGATCGCTCGGATCGGACGCGATGCTCAAAATCGTGCCGCCGAAGGGGGCAACGACGTGCGTGAAGCCGAGCTGCTGCTGGTTCTGCGCGTTGAGGATCGACGCTTTGCGCGCGTTCGCCCGCGCCGTCTGGACGCTGTCCATGCCGTAGCCGGAGACCGCGCCGAGACGAAGCTGCTGGACGGCCTGGCGATAGGTGACGAGAGCCTGCTCGAGCTTCGCGCCGTCCGTGTCGAGTTGGTTGCGCGGAATCGCTTGGTTGTGAAAGAGC
Source organism: Candidatus Tyrphobacter sp. (assembly GCA_050733755.1). Lineage (GTDB taxonomy): Bacteria > Vulcanimicrobiota > Vulcanimicrobiia > Vulcanimicrobiales > Vulcanimicrobiaceae > Tyrphobacter. The sequence goes on from JBOHTS010000044.1 coordinate 14,663, forward strand.
GCGACGTCTTCGTCGTAGATGCGCTGCGCGAGATCCAGACTCGACTTCGCAGTCGCCACGGCCGCTTCGTACTGAACGCGCGCGTTCTGCTCGTTGACCCTCGCCGTTCCGACGTCGGAGACGGAGGAGCTGTAGTCGGCCTGCGAGCCGGCGGCCGCATAGGCGAGCGCGGGATTGTAGACCGTCGCGAGGAGCTGCCCGCCAAAGACGTGCTCTCCTTCGTGCACGGCGAGGCTCTCGAGGTTCCCGGAGACGAGCGTCGGGATCGTCTGCGAGTGCGGGCTCATGACGATGCCGTTCTCGGCGAGCTTCACGGCGAACGGTCCGCGCTTCACGACGATCGTGTCGACCGGCATACCCGGCTGGCGGCCTCCGTGTGCGAAGACCGCGATGATGATGAGGATGACGATCGCCCCACCGAATATCAGGAGATTACGCTGACGCATGAGGGCCCCTCATAGGTTCGATACCGCGCTGCGGGCGTCGTACGTCCCGACGGCGACGCGCAGCGCGACGACGGCATCGACGTACGAGACGAGCGCGTTGATGAGATCGGTCTGCGCTTGCACCGAGGTTTGCTGCGCCGCAAAGACATCGGCGAGAGCGATGACGCCGCTGCGATACTGGAGCTGAGCGATCCGAGCAGACTCGGCGCCGAGCGAGGCCTCTTCCTTCGCGTACGCGAGCTGCGCCTGCGCGGTATGCGCGGCGCGATACTGCTCGCGCACGTCGAGCTCCGCTTGGGAGACCGTATTCGCGAGTGCGAGTTCGTCGGCATTGACTTGCGCCTCGTCGTTCGTGCGTTCGGTATGGCGTTGACCGTAGTCGATGAGCGGCAGCGTGAACGTGCTCGTGACGCCGACCTGCCAGAAGCCGGGGCTTCCACGCGGGACGATCGGAATCGGCAGCGGCGGCAGGTGATAGAGCACGCGCTGTGCGTTCTCCGCTGCGATTTCGCTGGCGATCTCGTTCTGCAGCGCGACGGCCTCCGTCGGAGAGAACTGATTACCGAAGCCGGCGTTGATCGCAAGCGAGGGGAAGAGCTCGCGAAGCCAACCGCGCAGCGTCTGGCGCGCGCCGAGCAACGTCTTTTGCGCCGCGCGAACGTCGGGGCGCTGCGCGAGCGCGATGCTTTCGAGCGCATCGATCGAGCCGTTGGGAAGCGGTGGCTGCGGAATCGTCGCGGGAATGGCAAAGTCGGTATCGAGCGGAACGCCGACGCCGTGCGCGAGCTCCTCGCGAGCGTTCTGCGCGTCCGCGCGTGCGCCGACGAGGGTGGAGGCGCTCTTTGCCTGCGCGACTCGAGCCCGCAGGACGTCGACCTCCGCGACGGCGCCCGCCCGCGCCTTGAGCCGTGCGGCCTTCACGAGCGCGTCCTGATAACCGAGATCGGAGCGATCGAGCGCGACGAGCGAATCTTTCTGCGCGACGTTGAAGAACGCGTCGGTGACGGTCGTCGCGATGAGGTCTTCGCCGCGCGCGAGGTCGGCTCGATCGGCGGCCAGCGTCGCATTCGCCGACGCGAGCTGGAGAAGACCCAACCCACCGCTGTTCAGCGTGAAGCTCGTGCTGACTTGCGCCGTGTTCTGGCTGAACGTCGACTGCGGCGTCGCGCCGATGAGCTGGTAGATGCCGCCGTAGTTCGACTGCTTCTGGAGGATATTTTGCAGCGACGCGCTTATCGCCGGGAAGATTTGCCCCTCCTGCTGCGACACCGCGTGTGCTTGTGCGGTGACGACGGCGTACTTCGCCGCGACGCCGGCGTCGTGCGAGATGGCGTAGGTCACGGCCTGTTGCAGGGTCATCGCGAGCATCAGGACGTGCACGGCGTCAGCGCGCGCCGGTCGTCGCGATCAGAGCCGAGCCGATGAGGATGACGAGCGCGAGGAGAATCGCGGGGAGTTGTCCGACGCGCGCCGTGACGCGCATTGCGACGTACAAGAGCACCGCTCCCCAGATCTGAAAGATGTTGAGCGCGCCCAAGAACGCGGCGAGTTTCACGTTCGACGACGGAACGATCCACGCGATCGACGGAATGGCGGCGTAGACGGCCTGCGCCGAGTCGAACGATTGGGCGCCGCGGACGAGCGCGACGATGGCGAGCACGATTCCCGAGATTGCCGTCGTCGGCACGGTGACGTTCGTGGCTGCCGCCCAGAGCATCGCGAACGTGGCCGAGCCGCGACCCAGAGCGTTGAAGAGCAGCATGATGACCGACGTGATGAGGATCGCGATGGGAACGCCGACGAAGACCGCGATCCAGGCCCAATGCGCAAAGCCGAGCGCGAAGGAGAGCGCTACTTGCTGCTGCTCGGGCGTCCCCTGCGCCATCCGCGGATTCGCCGCTACGAGCGCCGGCCACGACGCTTGGAGCCCATGGACGAATGCGGGGATCGTGAGATACGAGCAGATCGCACCGACGACGGTCGAGACGATAATCGCCAGAATCCAGGTCGGGGCCGTACGGATGCGCTCGAAAGCAGCGTGAGGCGCGAGCACGGTATCGATGATGGTCTGCAACGCCGAACCCGACGCGCTCTTAGTGGAGTCCATCGTTCCTCCTACGGAAAAAGGTTAGCGCAGGTTTCAGGAGGGACGACGGAAGTGCCTTTTCGAGCTCGCGGGCGAAGATCGGGTGGGAGATTTGCAAGGATCGCGCGGCGTATGCACTCCAGCCGTTCCAGGCGGAACTGAAGGAGGCGCAGTTCGATGACGAGCCGTGCGCGGCGCAGCGCTCGCCGCGAGTAGAGGTCCTCGGGTGAGGGTGCCGGGCGGGCGCGATGGGCCGCCGAGCCCGCGAACGAGCCCGTTAAAAGGAAGCAGAGAGCGAGCGCCGCAAGGACGCGATGCAGAGCGAGCATGAGCACAACCTCCGACATCTCTTCACGCGGTCGCGGCGAGGCCGCTAGCCCCATGACGATCGCAGCGCCTCCGGCGGAGCCGCACCTGCGGGTCGTTCCACTGGGCGGCTGCGGCGAGATCGGGCGCAACATGACCGTCATCGAGACGAACGAGGATCTCGTCGTCGTCGACTGCGGCCTCATGTTCCCCGACGAAGAGATGTACGGCGTCGACATCGTCATCAACGATTTCAGCTACGTTCGCGAACGCGCCGACCGCCTCCGCGCGCTCCTCGTGACGCACGGCCACGAAGATCACATCGGCGGAATCCCCTATTTTCTGCGGGAGTTTCCGAAGACGCCGATCGTAGGTACGGCGCTCACGCTCGCGCTCGTCAAAGCAAAATCGCGCGAGCACAAGCTCGACGGCGCCGATTTTCGCACCGTCGTGCCGGGAGATCGGATCGCATTCGGAAGTATCGAAGCCGAGTTCATTCACGTCAATCACTCGGTTGCGGGCGCATGCGCGCTCGCGCTGCGCACTCCGGTTGGAACGGTCCTCCATACCGGCGATTTCAAGTTCGACCAGACGCCGATCGACGGCAAGCCTGCAGATTACGCGCGCTTGGCGAGCGTCGGCGACGACGGTGTGCTCTGCATGCTCTCCGATTCGACGAATGCGCAGCGCCCCGGATACACGCTTTCCGAACGCGTCGTCGGCGAAGCGTTTGCGGCGATCTTCGCGCGGGCGCCGGGGCGCATCATCGTCGCGTCGTTCGCCTCGAACGTGCCGCGCATCCAGCAAGTCATCGATCAAACGCAGCGCTTTGGGCGCAAGATCGCGTTTCTCGGCCGTTCGATGCAGAACGTCGTGAACGTCTCGTCGCAACTCGGATACCTGCGTCTGCCCGACGACGTGGTCATGAAGCTCGAACGGCTCGACGAGCTGGCGCCCGAGCAGATCGTCGTTATGACGACGGGATCGCAGGGAGAGCCGATGAGCGGGCTCACGCGAATGTCGGTGCGCGACCACCATCGTCTGCGCATCGTTGCCGGCGACACCGTCGTCGTCAGCGCGACGCCGATTCCCGGAAACGAGAAGTCGGTCTATCGAACGATCGACAATCTCTGCAGGCTCGGTGCGACGGTCGTGCACGGCACCGACGGCAAATCCCATGTCTCGGGCCACGCGTCGCAAGAAGAGCTGCTGCTCATGCTCAACCTCGTGCGGCCCGAGTTTTTCGTGCCCGTTCACGGCGAGTACCGCATGCTCGTCCAGCATGGAAAGCTCGCGGTGCGCACCGGCGTGGAGGCGGCAAACGTGTTCATCGCCGAGGATGGCGACGTTCTCGAGTTTACGCACGACTACGGCGACAAGGTCGGCAAAACGTACGGCGGCAACGTCTTCGTCGACGGCTCCGGCGTCGGCGACGTTGGTGAGGGCGTGCTGCGCGATCGTCGCGCGCTTGCCGGCGACGGCATCGTGCTCGTCGTCGTCGCGATCGACGCCGAAGAGTCTCGCGTGACCGCCGGTCCCGATCTCGTGACGCGCGGCGTGTTCTATCTGCCCGAAGCCGACGGCGTGCTCGAAGAACTGCGCGGCGTGCTTGCCCAGACGCTCGAGACGATCTCGGTCGAAGGGATGCGCGATGCGGGAACCGTCAAGGAGCATCTGCGCGACGTGCTCGCAAAGGCGATCTACGCGCGAACGAAGCGCCGCCCCGTCGTCATTCCGCTCGTCATGGAAGCCTAAGCGATTTATTGACGGTTCTTTTCGGGGTGCTTGCCGCCGCCTTTTATGGCGCCGCAGACTTCTGCGGCGGCTATGCGAGTCGGCGCAGTGCCGTGTTCGGCGTAACGATTCTCTCGCAGCTCGCCGGGCTCGTAGCGCTCTTCATCGTTCTCGCGTTCACGCATTGGAGATTGACGGCGAGCGATGTCGCGTATGGCGCGCTCGCGGGCGTCTGCGCGGGCGGTGGGCTGGTGCTTTTCTACCACGCGCTGACGATCGGGCGCATGGGAGTGGTCTCGCCAATTACCGCCGTTCTCGCATCGGGTGTGCCCGTCGTTGCAAGCCTCGTTCGCGGCGAACGACTTCATCTCGCGCAGGGCGCCGGAATGCTCGTGGCGCTCGTCGCGATCGTGCTGATCTCGGCGTCGTTCGAGGAGGGAGAGGGCGGAAAGCGTGAGATCGCGACGGAGGGCGTGCGAGAAGCGCTCGTCGCCGGCGTCGTCATCGGCGGGTTCATCCTGTTCTTGAGTCGCGCGAGCGCCGCCTCGGGTCTGGCAATTCTCTTGCCCGCGCGCGCCGCGTCGGTGCTCGTGCTACTGCTCGTCGCCGCCGCGGTTCGCGGAACGATTCGTCCGAGCGGCGGAATGCTGCCGCTCATCGTGCTCTGCGGCGTGCTCGACATGACCGCGAATGCGTTCTTCGTTCTCGCGGCGCGCTCCGGGTACGTATCGCTCGCATCCGTTTTGACGGGCCTCTATCCAGCCTCGACGGTCGTCCTTGCCTGGGCCGTTCTGCACGAGCGGATGCAACGCGCCCAGTGGGCCGGCTTCGCTCTCGCGCTCGCCGGCGTCGCACTCATCGCCTCGTGATGGCAGCAACGCCGCAGACGACGAGCTTCGCGAACGCAGCGATCGGCACTGCTGCGTCATCCCGAACCTCGTTGCTGCGTCATCCCGAGCGACGTTGCCGTGTCATCCCGAGATGTAGCGAGCGCGTAGCGCGAGCGAAGTCGAGGGAGCCCATTGGTAGCGCGGCCCCCGAATCGGGCCTCGTTTAGATCGTCGACCAGACGTCGAGCTTGCGCCGCACGCCGTCGATCGTTGCGTCGGTGAACTCGGTCGTCGTCGCGCTTCCGCCGAGGTCGGGCGTTGCGACGCCGTGGTGCACGGTCTCGAGCGCCGCTTCGTAAATCGCGCGAGAGGCGATGGCGGCGCGCCGGTCGTCGAGGTATGAAAGCAGCGCCGCGACGGCGAGAATCATCGCGAGCGGGTTGGCGATATTCTTTCCTTGCAGGCTCGGCGCAGTTCCATGAGGCGCCTCGGCCATGACGACCGACGGCGTAAACTCGTCGTCGTGCGCGAAGGAAAGAAGAAGCGATTCGGCGCCGGCAATCGATCCGAAGAGTTGCATGACGAGGTCCGAAAGACAATCGCCGTCGCGATTGAGGGCTGGAATCACGAGGGGATCGTCGCCGGCGTTCGACAAGAGCAGCGCGTACGTCGCATCGATGAGGCGCGGCTCGAAGGGGACCTGCGGGTGACGCGCGGCGGCGGCATCCATCTCCTCTTTGAGCATGCCCTCGTAGACCGGGCTGACGGTGTACTTCGGACCGCCGAAGACCCGCCCGCCCACTCGCTGCGCATGCACGAAGGCGTACTCCGAGACAAAGCGGCAGACGCCGCGCGAAATCGTCTCGGTGCGATGGGCGACCTCGTGCGCACCTTCACCCTCGCGCCATTCCTGCGCGCCGTACGCGTCGCCGACGGCCATGCGCACGACCGTGATCGGCGCGTGAACTCCCGCGACGGGACGGATGCGAGGCAGTTTGCGGCCCGTGCGAACGATGACCTTGCCGTCGACGGCTTTGCGTAGGATCGCATTGGGCGAACCGACGTCGCCTTTGCGCTCGGGCGTGATCGTCGCGGCCTTGAGGCCGTACCGATGGCGTCGCATCGCCTGCGCGGCGTCGTCGACGACCCCGTTCTGCGTCGCGCGGCGATTCTCGAGCGAGAGATCGTACCGCTCGAACTCGAGTGGAACTTCGGTCACCCGCACATCGAGCACGCGCAGCGCCTCGCAGAGAAGCTCCTCTCCGGTCTGATCTCCGTCGAGAACGACGATGGTCGGCGCGCTCAAATGAACTCCCGTCGCTGTGACGAAATGAGAGGCTGGATGGCACGCATACGCCGCAAGGGCGCTGCGAGAAGGGTTCTCAACCTCGAGATCGTCGGCATCGTCGCGATCGGCATCGCCATCCTCTTCGCCGTCGTCCTCGTGATTCCGCATAACTCGGGACGCGCGGGAGGATTTACCGCAACGCTCATGCACCGTTGGCTCGGCGAGGCCGCACCGCTCTTCGTCGTTCTCATCGCCGCGATCGGCGCAATCGTCTTCCTCGAGATCAACTTGCCGCGGCTGATCGCCGGCTTCGGCGCGGCGGCCGTCGCGTACTTTCTTCTCATCGACGCCGTGCTCGGCGCGCGAGGCATCCGCAGCGGCGGCGAGGTCGGGGTTCTCATATGGTCCGCGCTTCGCGCGCTCGTCGGAACGGCCGGCGCGTCGATCGTTCTCGCGGTCGTCGCGGTCGCGCTCACGCTCTCCGTGACGCAGGCCTCGCTCAAGAAGGTCATCGGATGGCTCGTCATCACGTCGCGGCGCGTCCGGATTCCGCGGATGCCGCGGCTGCCGAAGGTGCGCATGCCGGCGCTCTCCCTTCCGCCGGGTGCGTCGAGTCTGCGCGAAGCCTTCTCGCTCCCGCCGCGCACGCAGCGCGGCGTGCGCGGCGAGGTCTTCGACGAGCAGCAGGAGTCGCAGAACGTCGAGCCGGCAAGGGTCGAGCGCCAAGCGCCGATTGCACGGTACGTTCCGACTGCGGTTCCGACACCGCCGCAGCGAAGCGTCGAAGGCGAGTACGAGGCGGTCGCGCAGGCATCGCGATCGTACCATCTGCCCGATCTTGCAATCTTCGATGCGCCGACGGCTTGCGCAGTCGACGATGTCGACCGCGCGCATCTCCTCGAAGATACGCTTGCGTCCTTCGGCGTCGGCGCGAAGGTCGTGCATGCGCAGCACGGGCCGTCGGTCACGCGCTACGAACTTCGCCCCGAGCGCGGCGTGAAGATCTCACGAATCGCGGCGCTCGCCGACGATCTCGCGCTCTCGCTCGCAGCGACGTCGGTTCGCATCGAAGCGCCGATTCCCGGCAAGTCGGCGGTCGGCATTGAGGTTCCGAATCAAACGGTCTCGGTCGTGACCATTGCCGAGATTCTCGACGCGCTGCCAAGCCGCGGTCAGGTTCCGCCCCTGTGGATGGCGCTCGGAAAAGACATCACCGGCCGCCCGATTTTCGGCGATCTCGCGAAGATGCCGCACCTTCTTGTTGCGGGCGCAACCGGATCGGGCAAGTCCGTCTGCCTGAACACGATCGTCGCCTCGCTCCTGTTCACGTCGACGCCGGATCAAGTGCAGATGCTGATGATCGATCCCAAGCGCGTCGAGCTGCCGATCTACAACGGCATCCCGCACCTCGTGAAGGAGGTCATCACCGATCCACGGCTCGCGGCCGGCGCGCTGCTCGAGATGATCAAGGAGATGGAATCGCGCTACGAGCGGTTCGCAAAGGCGAGCGTTCGCAAGATCGAGGAGTACAACGCGAAGTTTCCGAACGAGACGCTGCCCTACGTCGTCATCCTCATTGACGAACTCGCCGACCTCATGCTCGTCGCGCCGGCGAAGGTCGAGACGACGATCATGCGCCTCGCACAGCTCGCGCGCGCGACCGGCATTCATTTCATCGTCGCGACGCAGCGCCCGTCGGCCGACGTCATCACCGGCCTCATCAAAGCGAATATTCCGTCGCGTATCGCCTTTGCCGTGAGCTCGCAGGTCGACTCGCGCGTCATTCTCGACGTGAACGGTGCGGAGCGCCTGCTCGGCCGCGGCGACATGCTCTACCTTCCAATCGACGCTCCGAAGCCGATCCGCGCGCAAGGCGCGCTCGTGACGGGCGCGGAGATCCATCGGCTCGTCGCTTTCTGGGCGCGCCAGGCGCGGCCGGAAAATCTCCTCGACGTTGACGTCGTACCGCTCTCCGACGACGACGAAAGGGCTCGCAGAGACCTCGATCCGCTCTGGTACGACGCCGGACGCTTCATCGTCGAAACGCAGTTCGCCTCGACGGCCCAGTTGCAATCGCGGTTCTCGATCGGTCATCCGCGAGCGGTACGCGTCATGAAGCAGCTCGAAGATCTCGGCGTCGTCGGTCCGCATGAGGGAACGAAGGCGCGCAAGATCGTCATGGGTTATGCCGAGATCGAGTCGCTCGCGACGCGCGTCGGCAAGGGTGACGATGGACAGCAGAGCTTCTTCGCCGGCGAAGCGTAGCGTCTGCATCGCCGTCGCCGCGGCGTCGTTTGCCGCGTTTCTGGCGCTCGGCGTTTTCGTCGGTCGATTTGGCGAGCCGCCCGCACTATGGAGCGTCGACCGTCTGCTCGTTGGGCGTGGCGCCCGCGTGGCGTGGTGGATCGCGCACGTCGAGGGCTTTTACGTTCTTGCTGCGCTCTTCGTCGTGCTGCTGATCGCCGCGGCCTTCGTGAAGGCTTGGCGCTCGCGAATCGTTTTCAGCCTTGCGATGCTCGTTCTCGCGTGGCGCGCCGCGGATCTCTTTCAGCACCTCTTCGCCCGCCCTCGGCGCCTGGACTGGGTGATCTTTCACGAGACGTCGTTTTCGTATCCGAGTTCTCACGCGACCATCGCCATCGCCTTTTACGCGCTTTGGGCCTGGCTGCTCGCGAAATCCGCCGCCGATCGGTCGTTCAAGCTCGGCGCGATCGAGCTTGCATTGCTCGTTCCGGCTATCTGCTGGTCGCGGCTGGCGCTCGGCGCACACTATCTGACCGATATCGCAGGCGGCATCCTGCTCGGCATCGCGCTGCTTGCGGCGGGTGCGGCGGTCTGGCCGGAAATCCTCCGGCCTCAGAGAAGTGAGGTCGCGTGATCGCTTTGCGAGACCCCGCGCTCCACGAGATCGAGCGCAAGCTCGATGCCGTCGAGCCGCTTGGGCTCGAAGACGGCCTCGCGCTCTATCGTACGCCCGATCTCCACGGTCTCGGGCGCCTCGCGCGCACGCAGAAGGAGCGCAAGAGCGGCAAGAACGTCTATTACGTTCTCAATCGCTATATCAACTCGACGAACATCTGCTACGCGGGATGCACGTTCTGCTCGTTCGCCGTCGACGAGTTCAAGGAGAAGGAACGCGTCGTGCGCATGCCCGCCGACGTCGTCTTCGCGAAGACGTTCGAGACCGGCACGAACTTCAATCAGATCCACATCGTCGGTGGCCACGATCCGCGCCAGCTTTCGCTGGACTACTGGTTGCCGCTTATGCGCCGCTTCAAAGAGGCGGCGCCGCACGTGCAGCTCTCGCTCTTTACGGCCGCCGAACTCGACTACATGGCCAAGCGCCATCGGCTCTCGTATTCCGAGCTCGTCGCCAAGCTCAAAGAGGCTGGGCTCGATAACGTCAACGGCGGCGGCGCGGAGATCTTCGCGGATGCGACGCGTGCGAAAATTTGTCCGAACAAGGTGAGCGCCGACAACTGGCTCGCGATTCACGAAGAGCTTCACCGCCAGGGCGTCGCGAGCAACGCGACGATGCTCTACGGTCACATCGAGTCGCTCGAGGATCGCGTCGACCACCTCATGCGTCTACGCGCGTCGCAGGCGCGCTCGCCGGGATACAACGCGTTCATTCCGCTCGCGTTTCACCCCGACGGCAACGAACTGAACGACTGCGGCTGGACGAGCGGGCTGGACGACATCCGAACGTTCGCCGTCGCGCGCCTCATGCTCGACAACTTCGATCACGTCAAAGCGTATTGGATGATTCAAGGTCTCAAGGTCTGTCAGGTCGCGCTGCAGTTCGGCGCGGACGACATGGACGGTACGCACGGTTCGACCGACGAAGAGATGATCTACCACTCCGCGGGAACGCGATCGGGCCAGTACGTCGACGATCGCGAGTTTCGTCGCCTCATCGAGGATGCAGGCTACGTACCCGTACGGCGCAACAGCACGTACGAGGAGTTTGCCTGGGACTGGACGCCGCCGTCCTTCGACTCCGTTCGCTCCACTCACTACGCTCAGGATGACACGCGTGAGTCTGCGCTGCGGTAGGATACGCTATACGAACGATCTCCCAATCTATGCTGCGTTCGATGCCGGCGCGATTGCGTATCCGGGAACGCTCCACGCCGACGTTCCAGCCGCCTTGAACGCGATGCTCTTGAACGGCGATCTCGACCTGAGTCCGATCTCCGCGTTCGCATGGGCGGCGAAAGCGGACGAGCTCGTCCTGCTGCCGGACCTCTGCATCGGCGCCCGGGACGACGTCGTCTCGGTCGTCCTCGTCTCGCAGCGTCCCCCCGGCGAGCTCGACGGCGCGCAGGTCGCGCTGACGCGCGAATCGGCAAGCGGTGCGAATCTCCTGCGCATTCTTCTCGAACGCCGTTTCGGCGTGCATCCGCGCTACGTCGAGTGCGACGACGCGTACGCACGTGCCCGAAACGGCGAGACGACGCTCCTCATCGGCGACGCGGCCATCGATGCGCTCCTGCAGTTTGCGCCCGAGGGCGTCTACGATCTCGGAACGCTCTGGCACGATTGGAAGAATCTGCAGACGGTCTTTGCCGTCTGGGCGGCGAGAAAAGACGCGTACGAACGCGATCGTGAAGGCGTCCGCGCCTGCATGCACGCGCTCACCGACGCCTTCACGTGGTCGCGTTCGCACATGGACGTCGTCGTAGCACGCGCGCAGCGCGAACGTCCGCGGCCCGCAGGCTTCTACGAAGCGTATTACGGCAAGTTGAACTTCACGTTCCACGCCGCGGCGCAACGAGGCCTGGAGGAGTACTGCCGCGAGCTCGCGACGATCGGCGCGATCGCGCGCGTGCCTCGCATCTCTCCGGAGGCACTCGGTGTCCCTGCATAGCCTTCTCGAGCGCGCGGCCGCGGGCGGGCGTTTGACGTACGACGAGGGCGTGGCGCTCTACCGCGACGCGGACCTTCACGACCTCGGCGCCGCGGCGCACGCGCGGAGGATGTCGCTCCACCCCTCGGACGTCGTTACCTACGTCATCGACACGACGGTGAACTATACGAACGTCTGCAACGTGCACTGCACGTTCTGCGCGTTCTTCCGGCCCGAGCATCATGGCGAAGGTTACACGATGTCGCACGACGAGGTGATCGCGCGCGTTCGCCACGCCGCAGACCAAGGCGCGACCCAGATCATGATTCAAGGCGGCGTGAACCCGGAGCTGCGCATCGAATGGTTCGAGCAACTCTTTGCCCGCGTCGTGGCCGAGTTTCCGCACGTCGATCTCCACTCGCTCTCGGTCTCCGAGATCGTGGGCCTCTCACGGGTCGAATCGATGCCCGTGCCGGAGGTGCTCGCGCGCTTGAAAGCGGCGGGGATGAAGTCGCTTCCGGGCGCCGGCGCGGAGATTCTCGTCGAGCGCGTCCGCAAGCGAATCTCGGCGCGCAAGGTGAAACCGCAGGAGTGGCTCGGCGTCATGCGCGAGGCGCAGCGCCTGGGCATGCCGACGACGGCGACGATGATGTTCGGCTCGATCGAGACGCCGGAGGAGCGCATCGAGCATATGGACGTCGTGCGCGCGCTGCAGGACGAGATGCGCGGCTTCACGGCGTTCATTCCCTGGTACTACATTCCGTTCAAGACGCCGCTGCGCGGCAAAGAGGCGACGGGCCTCGAGTATCTGCGCGTGCTCGCCGTCTCGCGACTCTACCTCGACAACGTGCCGCACCTACAAGCGTCGTGGCTCACCCCGGGCCTCAAGATGGGTCAGCTCGCGCTCCTCTACGGCTGCGACGACATGGGCGGCACGATCATCGAAGAGCAGGTCGTGCACGATGCCGGCAACACGAACGAGGCGTCGCGACGCGACCTGGAAGACGCGATTCGCGGGGCCGGATTCACGCCGGCAATCCGCGATACGTACTGGAACCTCCGCTCGGACTACGCGCTCGCAACCGCCTAATCCAGCGTCGGGATGACGTGGGGCTCGGGATGACGCGGCGATGCAACCCGCGATAAAACTCGGCTACAAGGTGTCATGGTGAGCGTAACGAGCGCGAAGCGCGAACGAAGTCGAACCGGTGCGTCTACGTCGTTGCGATCGTCGCGCTGCCCAGGACCTCGTCGGTGACGGGGTCGAGCAGCGCGACGAGCTGTCCCGGAGCGATTGCGCGCACGGGCACATCGAAGCGCAGATCGAGCGTACCGCCGCCGACCGTCGCGCGTGCCGCAACCGGCTGCGCGCGGTAACGAATCATCGCGCGAACCGGCGCCGCCGCATGCGCGAAACGCTCCGGGCGAATGAGATTGAGTTCGTCGGCGACCAGCGACCGCGAGAGCAGATCTTCCTCGCGGCCGACGGTGATGCGCCCCGTCTGCGCGTCGATGCGCGTCACGTAGCGCGGACCGTCGGAGCCGGGGATATTCGCGCGCTGGCCGATGGTGTACTGCGCGACGCCGCCGTGGCTTCCGACGTGTTCGCCGCGCACATCCACGAAGGCGCCACTGCGATCGCCGTCGCCGTGCAGCTGCGCGAGAACGTCGCGGTAGTCGCCGCCTTCGACGAAGCAAATGTCTTGCGATTCGCGCTTGTCGTATACGGGCAAGCCGAGTCGGCGTGCGTGCTCCCGCGTCGCGGTTTTGTCGAACGCGCCCAGTGGAAGAAGCAACGTCGAGAGTTGCGAGGGCGCGAGTTGTGCGAGCGCGTACGCTTGATCCTTCTCGGTCGGCGAGCGGAAAAGATGCGGGCCGTCGTCGCGGTGTTCGACGCGCGCGTAGTGGCCCGTCGCGACGAACGATGCGCCGAGTTGGCGCGCGTAGCGGACGAGCGTTCCGAGCTTCACCGTGTTGTTGCACGAGACGCACGGGTTCGGCGTGCGTCCCCGAGCGTACTCGCTCGCAAAGCGATCGATGACGCCGCGCCTGAACGCTTGCGTAAAATCGAGCACGTAGTGCGGAACGCCCAGCGCCGCCGCGCTCGCCCGCGCATCGTCGAAGTCGTCGATTCCGCAGCAGCTCTTCGCATAGGCCGGTCGCGTCGGCTCGTACATCTTCATCGTGACGCCGACGACGTCGTAGCCGCCGTGCGCGAGAAGGCCCGCGGCAACGGCGGAATCGACCCCGCCGCTCATCGCGGCGACGACGCGCGTTCTCTTCGCGCTCGACCAGGATACCATCGGACCGAGTATAACAGAAGGTGCGATGCCGGCGCTGGGTCAGCGATTTCGAGCCGCACGGGAGGCGCGTGGACTCTCTCTCCCCGAGGTCGCCGAGCAGGTCCGGATCCGCGCCGTCTACCTCGCCGCGATCGAAAATGACGACTGGAGCGCGATCGGCGCGCCGGTCTATATCCGCGGATTCCTTCGAACGTATGCGCGCTTTCTCGGTCTGGATGCGGAGGAAGCCGTCGCCGACTTCAACCTCGGTGAGGGGGAGCGCGGCGCGATCGTTCCGGCGCGCGGCGACATCTCCGATTTCGAGCGCGCGGGCGGGAGCCGGCGTCTCGCACTCTCGCCGCTCATCTGGATCGCATCGCTCGTCGCAGTCCTCTTGATCGCCTTCGTCGTCTACAACGAGCTGACGCTGCCCAAGCCGGGCCCCGTGGGATTCCTTGCGACGCCGATGCCCGAGGCGAGCGTTACCGCCTCCGCGCTTCCAAGCACATCCGCATCGCCGTCTGCGGGGCCTTCGGCTTCGCTCAGCCCCGGGCCGTCGATTTCGCCCAGCCCAGGGGCGTCGGTTTCGCCCAGCCCAGGGGCGTTGGCTTCGCCTAGCCCCGCGGCATCGATCTCGCCGCTTCCCGTGGGCGGCGGCACGCTTGCGTTGCGTCTGAGCGGAGCGTGCTGGATTCGGGTCTCGGTCGATGGCGCGATTGTAGCGCAGGGGACGTTTCCCGCCGGAACGACGAAAGCATTTACCGGAAGGAGCGTGAACGTGCTCGTCGGAAACGCGGGGGCTGCGGATCTCGTCCTCAACGGGAGGGATCTCGGAACGATGGGTGCCGCCGGAGCCGTCGTTCAGCGGAGTTTTACATTATCGCATGGCCAGTGAATCTTCATTCGACGTCGTCTCGCGCATCGACGCACAGGAGCTCGAGAACGCGCTCAATTCGGCGCGGCGCGAAATCGAGAACCGCTTCGACTTCAAACATTCGAAGACGTCGATCGAGAACGACAAAAAGGCGATCACCGTCGTCAGCGACGATGAGATGAAGATGCGAAACGTCATCGACATCATTCAGTCGAAGTCGGTGCGCCGCGGCATCGACTTGCGAGCCTTCGAGCTCGGCGCGATCGAGCCGGCCGCGGGCGGCACGGTCCGGCAGGTCGTGACGCTCCGCGCCGGCATTACGAAGGACCGCGCGAAGGCGCTCGTCGAGAAGATTAAGGCGCTCAATCTCAAGGTGAACGCGCAGATGCAGGACGAACAGGTTCGCGTTTCCGGCAAGAGCAAGGACGATCTCCAGAAGGTCATTACGGCGTTGAAAGCGATGGAGTTCGACCTTCCGCTGCAGTTCGTCAACTACCGGTAGTCATGGGCCTGTGGAGGTAGCGATTGAGCAAGCATCTCGCGGTTAAGAACGCGTCTTTTCGGCGACCCCCGCGGGGCGTGCGCCGCGTGCTCATCATCTTGGCGATCGTCTGCATCGGCCTTGGGTCGGTCGTCGCTGGCTATGGGATCGTGAATCACATGAACCCGCTGCTCGCGATCTCGCGCGTCTTCGTTCCGACGCCGCAGCAGGTCTTCGGCAAGAACAACCTCCTCGTGCTCGTCGAAGGGCTCGACTACGACTACACGCAAACCGATCAGCCGTTTTCGAGCGCGTCGCGCAGCGACGTCATCTGGGCGATGAACTTCGACTTCACCAATCATCGAATCTACGAACTCTCCGTCCCGCGCGACATGCTCGCGACGTTTCCGAACGGAACGCAACACAAGATCAACCAAGCGCAGTCCGACGGAGGCCCGAAAGAAGCGGAGCAGGTCATCGCGCGCTTTCTGGGGATTCCCGGCTTCGACCGCTATGCGGTGCTGAGAATCAATGCCGCGAAAGAGGTCATCGATGCCATCGGCGGCGTCGAGGTCGACGTCGAGAACTCCGATTGCCTCACGAGCCCGCGAACGTGCAAGAACGGCCCGATCAACTACGACGACACGTGGGGACACCTTCACATTCATCTCGAACCGGGATGGCAGCACCTCGACGGCGCGCAGGCCGTCGGATACATGCGCTTCCGTCACGACTGGTGCAGCGATCCGTGCCGCATCATGCGCCAGCAGCAAGTCGCGCACGCGCTCATCGCGAAGCTCAAAGGCAATAAGGTTTCGACGCTGCTGCACATGGGACAGCTCATCAGCATCGCCCGCGCGAACCTGCAGACGAACCTCACGCAGAACGAGATGCTCTCGCTTGCGACGTACTACGCGGACGTCACGTCAAAAGACCTCATCACGAAAGAGCTTCCGTATACGGGCGACGTCGAGATGCCCGACGGTGACGATCTCATCCCCAATCGCGTCGCAGTCGCGCAGATGGTCCGCACGATGCTCGTCGCACCGCCGACGCCGATTCCTTCGGCCGACCCGATGGCGCTCGCCGCAATTCCGCCGCGAACGCTGCGCGTCGACGTCGAGAACGGGAGCGGGGTGCGAGGCGCCGCGCACCGGATTGCCGGAGAGCTGCGCCAGGCGGGATTTCAGATCGGCGACATCGGCGACTACACCAGCGACAGCGTGCGATCGACGGAGATCGAAGAGCACTCGAGCGTGCTCTTCGCGGGCGCCCGCGTTCGCGAGGCGCTCCCGGAGCGATGGCATGACGTGAGCATCGTTCCGGCCTCCGCGACCTCCGCGGGCAGCGACGTCACGATCATTCTCGGACGCGATCTCGCCCGGCCGGAATGAAGCGGGGCCTCCCGATCGTCGTCGCACTCGTCGTGCTGGCGGCGATCGCATTCGGCGTGCGGGCGTTTCTTCACGCGAGCAATCAACGTGCTGCCGTGCTCACGCCGGCGATGAACGCGCACCGGGAGTTCTCGAACGCCCTCGGCCCGCGCATCTATCGCGCGCTACATGCGCGTACGGTCGCCTCACCCTCCGCGCGTGAGAAGCTCGTCGCTCTTACCTTCGACGACGGCCCGTATCCGATCTTTACGCCGCTCCTTCTCGACCGGCTGCACGATCTTCGCGTGCACGCAACGTTCTTTCTCATCGGGCGCGACGCGCAGGAGTGGCCGAGCATCACGCAGCGTATCGAGGCGGCCGGCAACGAGATCGGCGATCACACGTACTCGCATCCCGATCTCGATCGCGAGACGCCGTCGCAGGTGCGCGAGGAGATCCTTCGTGGGCGCGACGTACTCTTCGGGCTCACGCACGACACGAGCGTTCGATGGATGATGCGCCCGCCGCACGGTCGCTACACCGAGCAGACGCTTTCGGTCGCGCAGAGCCTGGGATATCACGTCATCCTCTGGACCGACGACAGCGGCGACTGGCGCTCGGTCACGTCGGAGCAGATCGTCGCGCACGTGCGGCGATTCGCGACGGAGCCCGAGATTCTGCTCTTGCACAGCGGAAAGCTCGCGACGATCGAAGCGCTGCCATCGATCGTGAAGCTCTTCGACGACGCCGGGTATCGATTCGTTACCGTCGGGCAGATATTGCAGCGTGCGGGAACCGCTGCCGTGAATCACCCGCTGCATCACGCCCTCGCGCGAGGCTGACCTGCCCCGGCCGATCATCGACACCGAATCGAGCCGCGGGCGCCTCGTGCTCCGGCGCATCGGGCTGCTCGTATTGCTCCTCGTCATCGTCATCGTCATTCTCGCGACCTTGTGGGTCGAGCGCCGCCCGGTCGCCGCTTTTCAAGGAAAAGCAGGACCTCGCTTGAAGTTGGGGCCTCGTGAATACGTCACGTAGGCTTCCCATTGGGCTCTTGGGCCTGTTTGCCGTCGCGCTCGTCGTCGCGGCCTGCAAAGGCAACACGGGGGCGACCGGTAACCTCAATATCGGTCCGAACTTTCCCGCTGGCACGCTCTACGCGTCGAACAGCACGCAAAACGGCGTCTCCGTCTACTATTCGAGCGTCGCGAGCGGCAAAGGGCCGTCGTACGAGATCGGCGGCAGCAATACGGGCCTCACGAATCCGCTCTACCTTGCCTTCGACGCATCGAACAATCTTTGGGTGACGAACTACGACAGCAGCACGCAGACCGGCAAGGTCGTGGAGATCGCCGCGCTCGCGACGGGGAACGTCATCCCTCTGGGAACGATCGCGGGCGTCTCCGACGGCGTCGTTCATCCGCGCGGCATCGGCATCTCCGGCGCCAACAAGCTGGTCGTCGTCGCAAACACGAATCCCGCCGCCGGCGCGCTGTACGAGAATCAACTGCTGCTCTTCCCGACGGACGCGGCGCTCGTGGGCTCCGCGGTTCCGACGTCGATCGTCGCGGGGCCGAACACGCAGATGAGCGTTCCGAGCGGCGTCGCCATGAGCGGCTACGATGCGTACGTCACGAATCTTCAAGGAGCGAGCGTGGAAGAGTTCGTTCTTCCCTCGCCGTCGCCGACGCCGGCGCCTCCGACCCCTACGCCGTCGCCGACGCCGACCGCGTCGCCCACGCCGTCTCCGACGCCCGTGGGCGCGACCCCCTCGCCTTCGCCGACGCCGTCTCCGTCGCCGACGCCCAACGACTTGCCGCCGTCGCTCGTCCTCAAGGGCGCCCTTACCGGCATCACGCAGCCCAGCGGCATCGCCCTCGACTCCAACGGCAACCTCTACATCTCCGACGAGGGCAGCCTCTCGGTCAAGCCCAGCATCCTCATCTTTCCGGCGGGCCTGACCGGCAACGTGAATCAGGCGCCGTCGTGTAAGATCAGCGGTGCGAACACCGACCTGTTCGTCCCAACGGACGTGGCGGTCGATGCGAGCGGAAACATCTACGTCGCCGATACGACCGCGGCCGGGGCAGGGGTCGTCTATGTCTTCAGCAGCGTCTCCGTCACCTGCGGGACCGCGAACGTGGCGCCGTCGAAGACGTACGCGTCACCGGGCATCCCCATCGGCCTAGGCCTGGTGCCGTAAAGGAGCATCCGCAGCAATCGACTCAGTTGACGCGCTCGCGCGCCTGGCGATCGCAACCACCGCGAACGAGCGGGCGGCGGCAATCTCCGAGGTCTGCGAGAGCATGCTGCAGACCGCGCGCGCTCTCGAGCTAGCGCAGCAACAGTCGCGCGAGAGCCAACTTCTCGCGCTCGTCAACGAACGGCGACGCCGGCAGGCCGAGAGCCTCGAGCGCGTCGTTCGCATCCTGCGCGACACGCAGTACGTCGACGAGGTGCTCCTCGTCTTTGCGGTGACGGTCTCCCACGAGCTTTCCGTCGATTGCGCGGCGTATGGGATAGAAGATGCTCGCCTCGAACGGCGCGCCGTCCGGATGCGCGAGCGCGCGACCTTCACGCCGGAGGGCTCGACCGGCAAAGCGGCGCTCGAGCCGTTTTTGAATCTCGAGGATCCCACCGACGCGCAGGCGCTTCCCGACGGCGCGCGCAGAGCGCTCTTCGGTGAGGCCGGCGGCGTGCTCGTGCCGCTGCGAACCGAAGGGCGTCTTTGGGGAGCGTTCGTCGTCTGTTCCGACGATGGCTTCGCGCAGTGGGCTTCGCAGGACCGCGTGACGTTCTTCCGGACGCTCGGATCGCATCTCGAGATCGCGCTTACGAACGCGTACGCATACGAGCGCGAGCTGCGCCGCGCGCAAGAGCGCGAGACGCTCGCGGAGGCCGCGCGCACGATTCTCATGCACACGGCGCTCGGGCCGCTCGCCGACGTCATGTGCCGCTTCGCGGCGGCCCTCGTTCACGCCGACCGGACCTGCGTGCTGCGATGGACGGGCGCGGCCTACGAACGCGTCGGAACGTACGGCGACGGAATCGACGAGACCCTTGCGGTCAGCGGATTCGATCTCATGCGGCGCGCGGCGCGTCCGGCGTCGGGAGGCGGTGCCGACGAGCGCCGCGTTCAGCGTCTGCTCGACGGGCCCGGCTACGTCGTCATCCCGCTCTCGCGCACGTCGACGGACGTCTCCGGCGACACGATCGACGCATTTCTCATCGTCGGCAGCGCGAAGGGAGCGCGCTTTGCGCGCGACGACCTTCGCCTGCTGCAGGAGCTCGGCGCGCTTCTCGCGCTCGCGCTTCGCAATCTCGATCTCTACGAAGCGATGCAGCGTGCGAACGGAGCGCTGCACGAATCGAACGAGTTCAAGGACGATCTGCTCGCGATGCTGGCCCACGACTTCAAAGGGCCGCTCACCGTGATCCTCGGATACTGCGAGCTGCTCGAAGAGGAAGAGAAAGGCTCCGACGAGGTGCAGCGCATCTTCGAGCAGACGAACCGGCTCGTTCGTCTCTCCGAGGACGCGCTCGTGCTCGCGCAGGCGCAGTCCGAAGGGTTCTCGCTTGCGCGCGGCGTTCTCGACCTCGGAGCGCTCGTCGAGCGATCGGTGAAGGCGGCCGCGCACGAGAATCCGCGGGTGACGCTCGAGCTGCCCAAGCACCCGGTGATGGTCGACTGCGACGCGAACCGGTTCCGGCACGTGATCGACAACGTCTTGCAAAACGCGCTGAAGTACTCCGAGGGCGGCATTCGTGTGACGGTGAGCCGGAGCGACGGGCATGCGACCATTCAGATCGAAGACCACGGGATCGGCATCCCGCAGGAGGAGCTTGCGGCGCTCTTCACGCGTTTCGGTCGCGCGAGCAATGCGCGCCGGCGGGGTATCACCGGTTCCGGCGTGGGCCTCTACATCTCGAAAAAGATCGTCGACGCGCACCGGGGAAGCCTGAGCGTGCAGTCTATAGAGCATGAGGGAAGCACGTTCACGGTGACGCTTCCCCTCGTGCCGCACCCACCGAAGGCAGTAGAGTAAGAGTAATGGCATTTCTCAAAGCGATCATCGACGGAAACGAGCGGGAGGTCGCACGGCTGCGCCGCACGGCGGTGCGCGTCAACGCGCTCGAGAGCGGCACGCAGGCGCTCTCGGACGAAGAGCTGCGCGCGAAGACCGTCGAGTTCCGCGATCGGCTCCAAAAGGGCGAGGATCTCGACGCGATGCTCCCCGAGGTCTTTGCCGTCGCGCGTGAGGCGAGCCGGCGGACGCTGGGCATGCGCCCGTTCGACGTGCAGGTCATGGGCGGGCAGGTGCTCTTCGAAGGCCGCATCGCCGAGATGAAGACCGGCGAGGGCAAGACGCTCGTCGCGACCCTTCCCGTCTACGCGCGCGCGCTCGAAGGCCGCGGCGTGCACGTCGTCACCGTGAACGACTACCTCGCGCGGCGCGACGCAGAATGGATGGGGCCGGTCTATACGTTCCTGGGCCTCACGGTCGGAATCGTCCAGCACGATCTCGATTCGGTACAGAGGCGCGCGCAGTATCAGTGCGACGTGACGTACGTGACGAACAACGAGGTCGGATTCGACTACCTACGCGACAACATGGCGTGGCAGGTCGAAGATCTCGTGCAGCGCGAGCTCTACTTCGCGCTCGTCGACGAAGTCGATTCGATTCTCATCGACGAGGCACGCACCCCGCTCATCATCAGCGGTCCGAGCACCGAGTCGACGGACTTGTACGGGAAGTTCGCGCAGATCGCGGAGCGTCTCCGTAAGGAAGAAGATTTCACCGTCGATGAAAAGGCGCACGCGGTTCCGATCACCGAAGCGGGCGTCGCGAAGGTCGAGAAGATGCTCGGCATCACGAACCTCTACGACCAGCGCAACATCGAACTCGCGCACCAGTTGAACGCGGCGCTCAAGGCGCGCAACCTCTTCCATCGCGACCAGCAGTACATCGTCAAGGACGAGGAAGTCATCATCGTCGACGAGTTCACCGGACGTCTCATGCATGGCCGGCGCTACTCCGACGGCATCCATCAAGCAATCGAGGCGAAGGAAGGGATCAAGGTGCGCGGCGAGGATCAGACGCTCGCGACGATCACCTTCCAGAATCTCTTCCGGCTCTACGAGCACCTCGCCGGAATGACCGGAACCGCGAAGACCGAAGAGCGCGAGTTCCGCGACATCTACGGTCTCGACGTCGTCGTCGTTCCGACGAACATGCCGATGATTCGTAAGGATAACTCCGATATCGTCTACAAGTCGGAGAAGGCGAAGTTCGGCGCCGTCGTCGACGAGATCGTGAACGAGCACGGCAAGGGGAGGCCGGTGCTCGTCGGCACGCGCTCGATCGAGAAGAGCGAGTTGCTGGCGGCGATGCTGCGGCGCAAGGGCGTCGAATGCAACGTGCTCAACGCGAAGTATCACGAGCAGGAAGCCGAGATCATCAAGGATGCCGGCCAGCCCGCACAGGTGACGATCGCGACGAACATGGCTGGCCGCGGCACCGACATCAAGCTCGGCGACGGCGTCGCCGTCGGCGGCGGTCTGCACATCATCGGCACCGAGCGCCACGAGTCGCGGCGTATCGACAATCAACTTCGCGGGCGTTCCGGGCGCCAAGGAGATCCCGGCTCGTCGCGGTTTTACGTCTCGCTTGAGGACGAGGTGATGCGGCTCTTCGGCGGCGATCGCATGCAGAACATCATGGAGCGCGTGGGGTTCACCGACGAGGCGCCGATCGAGTCCGGGTTGGTGACGAAGTCGATCGAGCGCGCGCAGAGCAAGGTCGAGAATCACAACTACGAGATTCGCAAACACGTTCTCGAATATGACGACGTCATGAACAAGCAACGCGAGGTGATCTACGGCGATCGCCGAGCGATCTTGGAAGGGACGTTCGACACCCGCGCCTTCATGATTCAGACTCTCGAGGCGAAGGTCGACGAGGCGGTCCAGCACAACGCGCCCGAGAACGCGCATCCGGGCGAATGGGATATCGAGGAGATGCTCAACGAACTCGACGCGATATTCGCGGTGAAGTCGCGCTACGAGCCGGCGGACTTCGAGAAGAAGGATCGCGAGGAGATTCGCGCGATGCTGCGCGGCGCTGCGATCGGAGCCTACGAGGCGAAGGAAGCGGATATCTCGCCCGAGGTCATGCGCGTCATCGAGTCACGCTACTTGCTCCTGCCGATCATCGATCGTCAATGGGTCGATCACTTGTACGTGATGGATCACTTGAAGACGGGCATCGGCCTGCGCGGTTACGGTCAGAAAGATCCGCGCGTCGAGTACGAGAAGGAAGCGTTCGAAATCTTCGAGCTGCTCAAGGGCACCATCGCCGACGAGGCGATCAAAGGCGTGTTCCGCGTCGTCGTCGAGCAGGGCCCGCCGGACGGAAATCTGCAACCGCCGCCGTTCGTGCCTGCCGGCGCGCCGCAGCTCATCCCCGTCGGCGCTCCATCGCAGCCGCTTCCACCGCCGCCCGGCCCTCGTCCACAACGCATGCGCACGAATCGCGGCGACGAAGAACCCGCAAAGCCCACGCATCGCGACCAGCCGAAGGTGGGACGAAATGACCTATGCCCATGCGGCAGCGGCAAAAAATACAAAAAGTGCCACGGCGCCGCAGCGTGAGGGGATAGGAGCTAAGCGTTCAAAGACGGGACACCCCACCTCGTGCGTCGCGAGGCTTTCGCGTATGCGAAGTGCCTCGGTGTAGATTGTCGGCCCGCTGGAAGGTGCGCTTCACTTCAGCAGGCGAAATTTTGGATTACGACTTTTTCGCGTAGCTGATGTCGTACCGGATATTCGCAGGCGCACCGTCCGTGTCGATGGTGTTCCAGTAGCCCGATGACGGCACTTGGATGCGCGCTGGGGATCGCTTGTAAGGGCCACCGAGATGCCTGAACCGTCTTCCGTTGCGGTAGTTCGTAAATTCGTTGTCGTCCATAACGCACACGTTGCATTCGGTGACAATCGTGACGATCACCCAATCGCCTGCGTTGAGGTATTCGCGCGCCTCAATAAACAGCATAGATGCCCCTCTCCTTCGCGGGAACGATTCGACGCTGGGAGGCTCGTTTGCTATAAGGTAGTCGGACGTTGCAATAGGGCATCGCCACTTAGTACCTGAAGCCGCCGAGTGACCTCAACTAGAGCGCCAAGGTCCTCTCGATTGTATTCCATGAGGGCGTCGCGTAACCCGTTCTTTTCGGAGTGGTCCGTGGCGCGGCAAAATCTGAAGTAATACGAGGTGGCCATCATTCCGTGTTCGATAGCAGACGCACGTTTGAAGCCGAAGTAATCTCCGACATCTTTAAGTCCAAGTCTCGAAATGGGAAATCGAACGCTCCGCCTCACGTATGCAAACAAGTCCAAGTGCCGCTTATCGGGTAGCTTGAGGGATTCAGCAAGTACTTGCTGCTGCTCACGTGCCCTCTTGAGTTCCGAAACCTCTGCGCCACTGCCGTGCCAAGTTACTATTGGTAGCGTTGGATGCTGTTGCAGTAGTTGATCAAGGTCCTTCAGGTTGGAAGCGATTTCGGGAAGCTCTGCGCCCCACCATTGGCGGAGGATCACCGCAGCGCCGTCAACCACTGCGGCACCAAGTAGGTAAATCATTCCAGGCTCCGACGAGATATACTCAAAGTCCACTGCAATGAACGACGCGGACAATGGCAGAGGCTCAGTTCCAAAGAAAACAGGTTCGCCGGTTAAGTAACTGCGGGCGTGCTGCTTCCAGCCTTCGATTTTCGGCTCATCTACGATATGGCGATTACGTCTGAGATGTGTTACGATCGCGCGCGGCTCGCACGAGGCGATATCTTTCAGAGAGCTAATGCCGATGTTGGCAAGCAGGTTCGCCGTCTCACCGCCAACCCCCCAAATCAGAGTCACGCCGTCTAGTCGGTCGGCCCGTTCGATAACCTCCGGACGGTCGATGCATACTTCGCAGTTGCAAACCTTTGGCTCAATCCCGTCGCGCCTCGCCGCTCGAACGTCATCCACAAGTCGTCTCACTCTTTCGAAGTGGAACTCTTCGAGCTTTACGGCTACGCGCTTCGCCCCGTTTTCAGGTCCCGGAACTAATAGATCACCCCGAGGTTGCGGACTCCGCCGCGTTCGATAAGGTTCGAGCAGTAGCCAGTAGAAAGCAAGCTCTAGACGATCGGTAGGCCTAGGTTTTCGATGTAGCTTTACTTCAACTGGCACTAGTAGACCATGTTCCGGTTCAATGCCATCGGGGACGCCATATAACCGAAGGTGCTCGTTTTCGAGAACGGGTAGGTCGACTATGGTAGTTGTTCCTTGGAACAACTCGGGGAGCCGCTTTTTCTCGGCCTTAACCGATACCACTCCGGAGCGAACCTCTAGTTCGAATTCGTCGCCTTGACTGATCAGGTCTTCTTGTAGGTCACCCTGGGGTTCGTCGAGCGACACTTCGCCTACGTAGTCAAGCCAGAATGCGTAAGAGCAACGGCGATAGCGGATAATATCCGTCTTACTCACCCACGCAGCCCCCACGTCACTACTGGATTGATGTTGCCTGGATTCCGTGGAGAGTTTTTGATTGGACATCATGTCGCCTGAGCCATGCGGCGTTCGAAGGCGCTAGGCGAGACCTGCCCGAGGGCCGAGTGCCGGCGATGCGGGTTGTACCAGCCCTCGATGAAATCGAAGACCTCAAGAGCGGCGTGATGCTGGTTCTTGAAGCGACGTCGACCGAGCAGCTCGCACTCGAGCGTTGCAAAGAAGCTCTCGCACATCGCGTTATCATAGCAGTCGCCGATCGAGCCCATCGACGGGCGCACACCAGACTCTTTGCAGCGTAAGCTAAACGCGATCGACGTGTACTGCGTCCCCTGATCGGAATGGTGGATAACGCGCTCGGGGCGTCGCCGACGGATCGCCATGTCGAGAGCCTGGAGCACGAGCTCGGTGCGCAAGTGGCTTGCCATCAACCATCCGACGACGCGCCGGCTGAAAACGTCGAGCACGACGGCGAGGAACAGGAAGCCATTCCACGTCGGGATGTACGTGATGTCCGCGACCCAAAGGCGATTCGGCGCTTCGGCAGCGAATTGGCGCTCGACGAGATCGGGTGCTGGTCTCGCATCGCGATCTCGACACGTTGTCTTGAACTTCCTGCGCCGAGAAACGCCATAAATACCGCGCTCTCGCATCAGCCGTGCGAGCCGGTCGTTGCTCGTCGATATGCCCTCGTCGCGCAGATCGGCCATCAATCTCGGGCGACCGTACTTCGCGTGCGATTTGCGCCACAAGGCTTCGTTGCGATCGCCCAGGAGCAAATCGGATTGCGCGCCAGCCGACGGCCCGCGAGTTGGCCACGCATAGTACCCGCTGGTGGAGACGCTCAGCGTACGGCACATTGTGGAGATGCGATAGCGGGCCTGATTGCTCTTCACGAGTCGGAAGATTTCTTGTCGGTCTCCCGAGCGAACCAGGCCGTGCACCGCTTTGAGGCTAAACGAGCGTCCGCGCAAGACCTTGAAATACAAAACGCCGGCCTGTAAACTAAATGAAGCGTTGCGTTGACCCATTGAAGTCCCCGTCGCTTTTGACAGGATCTCTCGCTCGATCTCAAGCTGCCGAACGCGTTTCCGCAGCTTCGTGAGCTCAGTGCGCTCCTCGCTTGTCAAACCGGCGGTTCGGCGATCCGAGTCGAGATCGGCCTGCTTCACCCAGTTGCGGACCGTATTTCGACTGACGCCGAATTCTTGGGCGAGGCCGTCACAGCCGCGCCCGGATCGTGCTAGGGCGACGACCTTGTCTCGGAACTCGTGCGGATAGGCACGATGGTATATCTTGGCCATGTGGTGGACCTTTCTCCGTCAACCGGAAGGTGCCCACGGAACCCAGGCAACATCAGTCGAATGGTGCCGGGATATGGCGGAGGCCAGCAGGAAGCGTACCCCTCGGTGCATGTAAAGTGCTGGGCATGCCGCCGAGATACATCGAGCGTCCCAACGCCGATATGGCAGATGCTAACACCGACGCGGCGCTTCCTTATGGAATGGATGCGGGCGGCATTGTAGCTGCAGTCAACGATCTGTACGCGTATCTTCACGCGCTGAATTCGGCAAGTATCCAGTACGGTTACGACCGGCTGGAAGATATTCAGCTTCCGGCCGCATTTAGCGGCCTCGTCTCAGAGATCATGGTCCGATCTCTCGCTGCATCAATGTCAAATCGAACGCCCGGACTCGCTAGAAATCTCTATCCCAATGGACACCCTGATCTAATACCACGCGCGGTGTACCCTGGGGACGCAGTCGGGTCTACCCCCAGGATTTTACTCCACGGATAACTGGAAAATGGCAGCGAACTTCGACCGATAGGAGGGTCGCCGTTGCGCAAATCCCGCTACTCCGACGAGCAGATCGCCGCCGCACTGCGCCAGGCAGAATCAGGCGTGCCGATTGCCGACATTAGGCGTAAGCTCGGCATCTCAGAGGCGACGTTCTACGCCTGGCGCAAACGCTTTGGGAGCCTCGGCACGCCCGAAATCCGCGAACTCCGGCAGCTGCGCGAAGAGAACGCACGACTCAAGCGGATCGTCGCAGATCTCACGCTCGACCGTCAGGTCTTGCAAGACGTCGTTAAAAAAAAAGTGGTGAGAAAGGTTCGTCGCACGACGATGCTGCCGAAGGTTCGCGAGGTCTGGCGACTGAGCGAACGCCGCGCGTGCAAGGTCCTGGACATCGACCGGAAGATCTTGCACTACCGACCGGTGAAGGTCGACGATCCGGTGCTGCGTGCACGCATCAAGGAAATTGCGTGGCAACGCATTCGGTACGGCTGCAGGCGCATCACCGTGCTGCTTCGGCGCGAAGGCTGGCGCGTGAACCACAAGCGCGTTCGACGCATCTATCGCGAAGAAAGCCTTAGTATTCGCACGAAAACGCCGAAGCGCCGGCGAGCTGCGGCCATCCGCGAGGAGCGCGTTGTGCCGGCGGCGCCAAACCAGAGCTGGGCTATGGACTTCATGCACGATCTGCTCGCCGACGGCACGAAGATCCGGCTCTTAACCATAGTCGATTTATTTAGCCGCGAGAGCCTGGCTCTCGAGGCTGGATTCGGGTTCAAAGCCGCCGAGGTTGTCGAGGTGCTTGGTCGCCTCGTTGCCGAGCGCGGAGCACCGCAGCGCATCGCTTGCGATAACGGCCCCGAATTTGTGTCTTTGCAGCTCGATCAGTGGGCGTATTGGAATCGCGTGAAGCTCGACTTCTCGCGCCCGGGGCGCCCGTCAGACAACGCTTTTTGCGAATCGTTCAACAACCGCGTTCGACAGGAACTGCTCAATCCAAACTGGTTCCGATCGCTTACCGATGCGCGCGTGCAGGCTGCGGCCTGGCGACGCAACTACAACGCCAATCACCCGCACAGCTCGCTGGGAAATCTCTCGCCGGAAGAGTACGCCCGCCGAGCGGCGAACATCACTCAACCAGCCGCCATTTCTAGAGAGGTCGCGGAGTAAAAACGGGGAGACCTCCAAACTACCCAACTTCCACAGGAATCAGTGGCCGCATGACGGGCCCGAGCTCAGTGCTCTCAGCGGCCGGCGCCTGGCGGCTAGCAAGAAGCGCGTGGTGCGCTAATCCATCGGGCGATTGGAGGAAAGTATGAAAGCATTGGTTCTTAGTGGTGGAGGCGCACTTGGCGCATTCGAAGCGGGGGCCATACAAGCGCTCACGGACGGCGGATACGAATTCAACTTGATCTGTGGCACGTCAATCGGAGCTATCAACGCAGCTCTTGTTTGTCAAGATAAAGTCGACGAACTGACGGCGATTTGGAAAAGCATCTCGAAGTCTAATGTGATTGAATACGTCACACCCATACAGTATGCGATGATGCTAGCGGATGAGATCGAAAAGCTCGGCCATGCGAATCCATTCGGACTCCTACCAGCCGTCGAAAGGTGGATGCAAGTAGGGTCAAAGAAAGCGCTGCTCGCGCTGCGCGGGATTGTCAAGCCGGATTCCATTGAGCAAATCCTTTCCGACCATCTTGATTTCAACGAAATTAAGCGATCGCTGATAGTTACAGCGACGAATCTAACGTATGGCTCTTCGGACTCTTTCTTTGCATTCGTTGGTACCAACTGCAACGAGATTCAACAGACATTTGTTAGGGCAGCAGGCGCTTCCGGTCGCGCGCTCTCGACCGACGAGGGTTTCAGAACTGCAGTACGCGCTTCGGCTGCGATCCCAGGATTTTTTGCGCCCGTCCCGATGAGCCTCGGCACGCGGGGGGAGAAAGAGTACGTTGATGGCGGCGTTGCTAACAACGTCCCTGTCACCCTTGCGGCCATGGCGGGAGCGACCGATGTTGTGGTCATTCTTCTTCAACCCCAGGCGACGAATCCGTCATACGTCACTGCGACGCTTGAAGATATAGCACTCGCGTCGTATACGGTGGTGCAGCAGCAACTCTTGCGGTTGGACATGGAGATTGCACGATCCAAAGGGGTCAATGTTACATCAATTCAGCCATCCGCGCCACTAACGCTGAGTCTTTTAGGGTTCGCCGATCAGAATGGTATCGACAGCGCATTCGAACTGGGCTACGCAGCCGTGCGCAACATGCCATAGTTTCGCTCTGGACAAGCGGCTCAGCTTGAGCGACAACCCCTGCTACGCCGCGGTAAAAATACCGCGGCGTTTTTGGATGACGCGTGACTTCCAGTCCGAAGGCGGGGTTCGCCTTCGCCAGGTCGGAGGCCACAAAGTGAAAGGCATCTTCGCTCTTCGTGAACGTGCGCACATGGCCGGGCTGGACCTTGCGAAGCGAGAGCCGTCTGCTATCCACGATTGAGCTATCGGCACTCCGGCCATGATCTTAACCACGAATGCAGTATGGCTCGCTCTGAGGTCGTCACAAGGGTCAAGGCGCAGCTGCGCCAGTTCCCGCTCGGCGTCGCGCGGCGAGTGCGTCCGGGCTCGTTCATGGTCCGGTGGGCCAGGGAAGCAGCATCGATCGGCCGACGGTGTCGCACGAGAACTGCGCGTGCGCAGCCAGACAGCGTAGGACGCCGGCAACCTCGAGGCGTCGTTTCGACGGGTATTTGCGGTAGAAGCGATCGATCGCGGATGCGTAGGCGCTGGGGCTTTCGTTGAAAGCGGGAGCGTCGATCGAGCGGAAGTATTTGAGGAATGCTTTGTCGGCGCGCGTCTGCGGGCCGGTGCCGTAGGCATCGAGCCACATGCTGTAGACGTTGAACCGCGCGAGCCGAAAGCCCGCGATGTAACTCGAGATCATTCCTTCTGCAACGGACGGCTTCGATGACGGGCTCAGATGCTGCCACCACGCTGCATCGAGGCAGGCGCCGCGGGTGCCCGGCGAACACGAAACCCAACTCCCAAAGATTCCGGCAGCGGCCTGCACCGACATACCGGCGATGAAAAATGCGATCGCCGCGCCGGCGAGCCCAACCCATCTGCGCACCTGGAACCTCCTCATTTAGACACCCCGGGGTTACTCAATCATGGGTGTGGACGCCTCTTCCGTGTAGCGCTGGGGAACGGGCATGCCTTGCGTGCAGCCGCCTCCGCTGCCGGGCTCGCCGCCGAGCCGCCCAACCAGCGCCTGCATCATCTGCGCGAGCTGCTGCATCATTCCGGTCAGGCTGGAGAGCATACCGCCGAGGCCGAGCGCTCCAAAGGGCGCATCGCCGAGCGCACCGGCGCCGTCGGAGAGTCCCGGAACCTCCTGACTCCATGGCGCCGCGATCGCGTCGCTGCCGAGCGGCGTCTCTTGCGACATGCACGCCGGCGTCGGCAAGCCCGAAATCGCTTGCGAGCCGAAGCTGCTCTCCTGCGGCTCGTAGGGTTGAATGTACATGGTTCACCTCCGTCGTGCCCCTTTCACGACGAACGGGGCTGGCGACAAGGGGTGCACGATGAAATGAAAGAAAGCGCGCCGCCGTAATGAGCGAGACGCAACGCGCGGCCGTAACCCGCCTTCAAGAGCAGCT
Organism: Candidatus Tyrphobacter sp.; assembly: GCA_050733755.1. GTDB lineage: Bacteria > Vulcanimicrobiota > Vulcanimicrobiia > Vulcanimicrobiales > Vulcanimicrobiaceae > Tyrphobacter. The sequence continues at coordinate 45,227 of JBOHTS010000044.1, forward strand.
TCGCGCCGTCAAGGAGCGTCTTTGACGACGCCGGTAAGCGGCGCCGGCTAAGCGAACTCGACGCCCGCGCCGCCGAACCGGGCTTGTGGAACGATCCCAGCGTCGCGCAGCGCGTCATGAAAGACGCCGCGGATCTTCGCGACGAGATCGCCGCGGTCGACGGAATCGAGCAGATTCTTACCGACGCGGGCCAGTTGCTGGAACTCTTCGCCGGCGATGCGAGTGCGCAGGCTGAGAGCGATGCGCTCATCGAGCAGGCGCAGGCGCGGCTCGAGTCGATGGAGACCGCGGCGAGCTTGAGCGGAGAGTTCGACGCGCACGGCGCGATCGTGAGCATCAACGCCGGCGCCGGAGGCGTCGACGCCGCCGATTGGGCGCAGATGCTCGCGCGCATGTATCTGCGCTGGGCCGAGAGCAAGGGCTACGCGACGAGCGTCGTCGACGAATCGCCGGCAGAAGAAGCCGGGCTGAAGTCGATCGTGTTCTTCGTGCGCGGGCGCAACGCGTACGGAATGCTCGAGAGCGAGCGCGGCGTTCACCGTCTCGTGCGCATCTCTCCCTTCGACGCCGCGCACCGGCGCCACACGTCGTTCGCAGCGGTCGACGTCGTGCCGGAAATCGAAGCGGACGAAGGCGACGTCGAGATCAAACCGGACGACGTTCGCGTCGAGACGTTCAAATCGGGCGGCGCCGGCGGGCAGTACGTGAACAAGACCGAGTCCGCCGTTCGCATCATTCACCTTCCAACCGGAATCATCGTTGCATCGCAGCAAGAGCGTTCGCAAGCGCAGAATCGTGACGTCGCGATGAGCATCCTGCGCGCGCGTCTCGTGCAGCGCGCGGCGCAGGAGAAGAACCGCCGTCTCTCCGAGATTCGCGGCGAACGTCAGGCGAACGAGTGGGGTTCGCAGATTCGTTCCTACGTGCTCCAGCCGTATCAGCTCGTCAAGGATCATCGAACGTCCGTCGAAACGGGCAACGCGCAGTCCGTGCTCGACGGCGACATCGACGCGTTTGTCTGGGGTTACCTCCAACGGCGTACGACCGCCACGGCATAGTGAAAGATCGCATCGTCTGGCTCTGGACGCTGCTCTACGCCGCGATCTTTACCGCGCTCGGTGCGATCAGATACGCGGGTCATCACAACCTCGTCGATTTCGGCATCTTCCTTCAGACCGCGAGCAGCGCGTTCGGCTGTTTCTGCAATTCTATCGAAGGCAGCCATTGGGCGTATCATTTTTCGCCGATCCTCTACGCCGCGGGGATGGCGTTATGGGTCGTTCGCTCGCCGATCGCGCTGGTGGCACTGCAAGCGATCGCCTGCGCTCTCGTCGCTCCGCCGATCGCAGCGCTCGTTCGCGCGCGAGCGGACGTGCGAACCGCGCGTCTCGCGGCGCTTGCGGTGCTGCTCTATCCGCCGCTTGCAGGCCTGGCCTTCGTCGATTTTCACGAGAACGTCTTCGCTCCGGCGGCGATCGCGTGGATGCTGTGGGCCTTCGACGGCGGTCGCTGGCGCTTGGTGCTGCTCTTCGCGGCGGTCGCGCTCTGCGTGAAGGAGGACCAGGCGGCATTTCTCGTTATCGCGGGAGCGCTTGGCGCGTGGCACTATCGCGGAACGACGATGGGCCGGGCGGCGCTGACGGTCGCCGTCGCCGGAGGGCTCGTGCTCGTTGCGTTCTACAGCGACATCCAGCCCGCGGTCGCGCACACCGCACGCTGGGCGCCTCAGCGTTTCTATGCCTGGACCGCAGCGGACGTGCGCGCGCTCGTTCCCGCCGGCATCTTCGGACGCGTCGGCTTCGCCTTGCTCGCCTTCGTGCCGCTGCTCTTACTGCCGTTTCGCTCGCCGATGATGTGGCTCGCAGCGGCGCCGCTTGCCGAAGTGCTCCTCTCGCGAATGCCGACGACGTTTACCATGGGGACGCATTATGCGGGCGCGTGGATCGGCTACGTGCTCGCCGCCTTCGCATTCTCGATTCGAAGGATCGACGAGCCGCGCGCCCATCGGTTCCTTCTGGGATGCATCGTGCTCTGCATCCTCGAGTTCGTCGTTGCGGATCCGCTCCATCCCGGCATCAACCTGCGTCCGCCCGGCGCGCGCGACGCCGCGCTCGACCGCTTTCTCGCAACGATTCCAAGCAACGCGCAGATCGCCACGCAAGAAGAAGCCTACACGCATCTCGCGCTGCGCGATCCGGACGCGACGCTGTTGCCGCAGCAGGCATGGCAGCCGCTGCGCGCGTGTTTTGCGCTCACGGACTCGGCATATCCGAACTCTCCGCGACTGCAAGAGTACGGCGCGCAACTGGCGCGGTTGGTTTCGATGGGGCGCTACGTCGTCGTGCGGCGCGCGGGAGCGATTACGCTCTATCGAGTGAGAGAAGGCGGCGAAGCTTCGAGCCGGTGTGCTGCTGCCAGCCGTCTGCGATCGTAACGGTTCGATAGGGCGCCGCCCACGGGCGCCAGCGCGCGATCTCGCGATCGACATGCGGCCCTTGCGGGAAGAGTGCGACCGTCGGCGTGCCGAGCATTCCCGCAACGTGCGTTGCGCCGGAGTCGGGCGCGACGAGCGCGATCGCGCTTGCGATGGCGCGTTTCCATTCGGAAACGTCCGCATAGCGTTCCACGCCGACGCCCGACGCGCGCTCGATGGCATCGGCAAAACCACTCTCATCGAGCGATGAGATCGCATGAAGCGAGAAATCGCCGGCGAGTTGGCGCAGGCACGCGGCCACTTCCGTTGGCGTTACGCCGAAGCGCTCCCATTTTTGCGTCACCTGAAACGCAACGCGCCCGTCTTTTCGTACGGCCTCCGAGTACACGAGCGCACGCAATCGAGCGAGGTCGCGCGTCGGCTCCGCTTCGCGCACGAGACCAGCTCCGAGATCGAAAAGCGTCTCGCACTCGTGGCGCGGCAAGGCTCGCTCGGTGGGACGATGGAGCGTGTCGGTGAGAAGCGAGCGCGCCCACAGCGTCTTGAGCGGCTTGGTAAGGCCGTTCGTGAAGCCGACGCTTCGCGGCGCGCCGATCGCGCGTGCGAGACGATACCCGCCGGGATCCTCGGTGGCGACGAGGACGTCGCTGTACGCACGTTCCTTGAGCCGATCGCCGAACGCGCTCAGGCGCGTCAGGTTCTCCGTCGTGCTCGAGCGCAGTTCGAACGGTGCGATTTCGACGCAGCGAGCCGCCGCGGAGGAGAAGACCCCTGCGTTTCGTTCGCACAGAACGAGATCGGCCGGAACGGCGTTTGCGTGAAGGGCTGCGAGGAGCGGCGTCAGCGAGAGTGCGTCGCCGATTCCATCGAGGCGGATGATGAGCGCGGACGGTGAACTCTGCGGCATGCTCGCAGCGGGATTTGCGTGATCGACAACGTCGTAACCTTCGAGGAGCCGGCCGGTTTTCGCGCCAGGCGGACGCTGGGAAACGTCAGCGCGACGGCATCGCGTCCGCGTAATCTCTTGCGCTCGACGTTTCGCAGCCTTGGCATGCTCGTCGGCCTTGCGCCCGTCGAGTCGCTCTCGGAGGCGGACGAGCTGCGCGCGCAAGCACTCGAAGAGCTCGGCCGGCGCGCGAGCGAGCTCGGCGCGAATGCGGTCGTGGGCGTGCAGTTCGCCGTGAGTGAGGACGATCGAGCCTGTGTCGTAACGGTGACCGGCACCGCCGTGCAGTTGGAGCCGCTGCAGTGATCGCGCCGGAGCGCGAGCGCCGGAGCGCGTCGCTGGCGCAGGCGGCGCGCGTCGCGTCGGAGTGCCGCATGTGCGCGATCGGCTCGCAGCGCAGAAACAACGTTTACGGCGAAGGCGATCCTTGCGCGCGGCTTATGGTGATCGGCGAAGGCCCGGGCGAGACGGAGGATAAACTCGGACGGCCCTTCGTCGGCCGCGCGGGCGGACTGCTCGATCGGATGCTCGCGGCAATCGACGTACCGCGTGAAGACGCGTACATCTGCAACATCGTTAAGTGCCGCCCGACGCTGCAGACACCCACGGGCCTGCGAAACCGCGCGCCGGATCCGCCGGAGATCGCGAACTGCAGACCGTTTCTCGAAGAGCAGATCGCGCTCGTGCGTCCGCGCGTGATCCTCGCGCTGGGTGCGCCGTGCGCGAAGTCGTTTCTCGGCGCGACCTTTCAAATTACGAAGATGCGAGGTCGTTGGTACGAAGGGCCGCACGGCATCCCGATGATGGTGACGTTCCACCCGGCGTACGTCTTGCGCCAAACCGGCGGCGAGATCGGCGCCGTCAAGCGGCTCGTCTGGAACGATCTCAAGGAGGTCCGCGCGAAGCTCGACGAGCCTCCGCCCGCGCCGCTGCTGGAACAGTCCAGCCTCTTTTAATGAACGCGCAATCGGTGTGGTTCGATGCGCTCGCGCGCAGAAGCGGCTTTCCGGATGCCGCCGCTTTCCTCGCGGAGTTCGGGCTACGCGAGTATCGCGTCGCGCAGCTCTACCACGCGGCGACGAAGGAACTGTGCGCCTCGCTCGACGAGGTCACGACGCTTCCCAAGGAGCTTCGCGAGCGGATGACGGCTGCGCGGGTGACGCTCTCCTCGCTCGAGCGCGCCACGATGCGCCGTTCTCGCGACCATCATACGAGCAAGGCACTCTTTCGCCTCGCCGACGGCAAAGACGTGGAAGCGGTTCTCATGGAGCATCGCGGCGATCGCACGACGGTCTGCATCTCGTCGCAAGGCGGCTGCGCGTTCGCGTGCGCGTTTTGCGCTACGGGGCAGGCAGGATTCGGACGAAACTTGAGCGCTGTCGAAATCTTCGATCAGGTGCTGTATTTCGCGCGCGAGGCCCGCGCGCGCGGAAAGCGCGTCACGAACGTCGTCTTCATGGGAATGGGCGAGCCGTTCCATAACTACGATGCGGTGATGTCGGCGGTCGCGCTGCTTAACGATCGGCAGGGCTTCGGTCTCGGACACCGCCACGTTACGATCTCGACCGTCGGACTCGTCGATCGCATCGACGCGTTCGCACGCGAAGGCATTCAAGCGAATCTTGCGATCTCGCTCCACGCTCCAAACGACGCACTTCGCGGCTCGATCATGCCGGTGAATCGGCGCTACGGCATCGCCAGCCTCATGGCGGCATGCGCGCGCTACGTCGAGGCGACCCACCGTAAGGTATTCTTCGAATACGTCATGCTCGCCGGCGTCAACGACTCCGATGCGAACGCACGCGAACTCGCCGCGCTCATGCGCGGACATCTGTACCACGTCAATCTTATTCCGTACAACGCGACGCCCGACGGACCGTTCTCCGGCAGCGACGACGCGACGATCTGGCGCTTCGCCGCGATTCTCGACAAGGCCGGCGTGCCTACTACCGTGCGCCGCAACATGGGGCGGGACATCGCTGCGGCCTGCGGTCAGTTACGTGCCGAGACGCAGCCGAAGGCGCACAAGGTCGCGACGGCCTGAAAAGGACGAAGCGCCGCTTTACTGCGGCGCTTCGCGCGCCTCGAAGTGTCTGGCGAACCGATACCCCTCAAGCCTAACACATCGATGACGCTGCCACGACGCCGCGTGGTGCGTCGGGGCTGGAGCGCCCGGGGATTGAACCCGGAGCCGGACGAAAGTATCGGTTCGCCGGTCGACACCATCGAAACGTCTCAGCGGCCCTTCCTTCCCTCGGGAGGATGGTTGCAGAAAGATGCTTTTAGGCAAAAATCGTATTTTGACTCGGCGTTACGCTGCATCTCTGCGACGGCGCGCCAATCTGGCCGAATGGCATCGGTGGGATGGCGAGCCTGTATTGCGTTGGCCTGCACCGTCCGTGCGTCCGCTCCGAAATACATCGGCCCAGCCGTCTGACCGAAGGCGCATCTCGCTGCAAGGTAACGGCTAGAGCGGGTAGTACTCGCCGCGAAGTTGGTAGTGGCAGCGCAGCCCGGAACGGATGTTTTCGGTTGAAAGCGCTCCGCGAAACCAAAAAGAACCGTCCGGCTGACGACCGACGGCGACGGGCCAGGGCTTTGAACGGGGGCGAGCCCAGCAGACAATGTAGTCGATCTTCACGATGTCAAACGCGCCGGGCGGAATCGCGAAAACAAAGGTCTCCGGAAACTCTCCGTTCGGTAGCAATGCGGCAAGCCTCGGGCTTCCAAACGCTTCCCATGTGTCGGCAAACGTGTATTGTAAAGACGGGTTCCCCGGTACGAAGGCGCGGCTGATTTCTTCGATTCCGGCCAGCGGCTTCGCGACGTGCTCGGCTTCCACTGTCGCATACTTCACGCCGTACGCATTGACGATCAAGCCCGCGAGTTCTAAAGGCGTCCCTCCGATATTCTTCATGAGGACGCCGACCTTTATGAACTCCTTATTGCTTCTAAGCGATGTGTGATCGACGGAAACCGTCGCCTGAAGTTCCGCAGGTTCGCCGGCGGGCTTAATGCGTTCTTGATAGATAAAAACGTAAAAGCTCCAGAGGGCTGCAATGGAAAGCGCTGCGATTTCGACGAGATGCCGCCAAAACTCGATCCGTGACGGGTGCGAGTGAACGTGCAGATCGCGTCCCATGACGGCGTATGTTGTTGTAAGATACCCAACGCCTCCTTGTGCGTCCTCCAGACGCGGCCGACGGCGCGAATCACTCGCCTCTCGGGAACGCCCCTCGATGCGCCGCCGGCATCGGATATTGCGGAGTCGCCACACCGAGTTGTGCCGAAGCGGTTTCGAGCACCGCGCGTAACGCGGTGACCGTTTCCGCCCCACACTGTACCTGCCACCGCCGCTCTACGGCGTCATTCGCTCGTGAAAATGCCGGTCGCACCTGCGCGCCGTGCGGCGTGAGTCGAACGACGCGATCGCTCGCAATCGTTACCCACCCATGGCGTCGGAGGCAATCCAGCATCGTTTTGACCGTTGGGGGCGCAACCCCGCAGAGCGATACCAGCTCCTGCATCGCCGTGCCTTCGTCGGCAACGAATTGGAGGATGTTCGCGCACATGGCAAGCGAGGGAGGCCGTTCGGAGCCATCGTTGCCGAGGTCGCGAACGAGTGTCTCGTCGAATTCATAACTGTACGCGATCAGCAGTTGCGAGAGCATCGCGAATAGTGGCCGGCCTGAGGACGTCATGAAGCGCAATTCGCGTTCGATTCGTCCGGTGACCTGCGATCGGTGGCCCCTTCTGAAGAATTACCGGGCCTTTAGGAGAATATCGGCCCGACGAGGTAAGAGATGAGATCGAATACGGCGGCCATTCCCTTCATCGTGGCGTTGATCGGCGCCATCGTCATCGTCGACGTCTTGTTTTTTCGGAACCGGCTCTGGGAACGGCTCATGGCAAACGTCGGCATCGTCTTGTTGGTGGCGGCCTTCTACTTGAGGTTCATAAAGAACCCGTAAGGCTCCGGCTGGAGCGTCTGGAAAGCGCACCCGGAACCAGCGGCATATCAAGCCAGGTGGTCGCGGTCCCAGCGGAGGATTCTTGCGCCATATGGTCCTCGATCTGCTCGTTTCGCTGGCGCTGGCGGTCGTGTGCGTTGCCGCCGCGTACGCGATCGCACGCGTCAACGGTTGGCTCGTGGCGCTCGGGACTCTCGTTTGTCTCGCGTTGTGGGTCTACGGGTTCGCGCACTCGCTGCGGTGGTATCCGTGGGTGAGCGTCGTCGACGTTCTCCTCGCGATCGGCCTCGGCGCACTGTTGGGCCGAGCGGTTCCCGCGCGTTTCACCCCTTTCTGCGCCATGCTCGTCATTCTCAGCGTTCTCGACGCCTTACAGGTATCGCTCGGCGCGCACCACGCGAAGGCACTGCCGCGAACGCCGCTGTCGCCCGGCGCGCTGTATGCGAACGTCACGTTCTGGATCGCGGGGACGCGGTACGCGATGGGCCCGGTGGACCTTTTGGTCATGACGGCGATCGGAACGTACTGGAGCAGGCGAGGAGCGCGCGGGCTGCGGCCGTTTGTTGGCCTCGCCGTCGGGCTCGTTTTGGCGTACGCGTGGCTTGCGGCGCATCAGGGAAGCGTTCTCGCACTCATCCCGTTCCTCTCGTTCGGCTGGCTCGTTAGCGCGGTGCGGCTGCCGATGCGGCGTGCCAAGGCCCAGGGGGCGCGCTGAGTAAGCATCGGCTCGTCGCGTTCAGCGACGGCGTTCTTGCCGTGATCATCACGATCATGGTGCTCGAGATGAAAATTCCCCGCGGTGCGTCGCCGTCGGCGATCGAGTCCGTCGTCCCCGAGTTCCTCATCTACGCGCTGAGCTTTGCAAACGTCGGCATCTACTGGAACAACCATCACCACCTTCTCTACGCGGTGGAGAAGATCGACGGACGGGTGATGTGGGCGAACCTGCTCCTGCTCTTCTGGCTCTCGCTCATTCCGTTTACGACGGGCTGGATGGGCGTGCAAAACTTCGCGCTCGTACCGACCGCGGTCTACGGCATGGTGCTGTTTCTGTCGGCCGTTTCGTGGGTGCTTTTGCAGTCCGCGCTCATCTCGGCAAACGGAAGCGAGTCGACGCTCGCGCGCGCCGTGGGACGCGACGTCAAGGGCATCGCGTCGCTCGTCATGTACGCCGTCGGTATCGGAGTATCGTACGTCAACGAGTGGGTCGCCATCGGCATGTACGTGCTCGTTGCGGTGATCTGGATCGTTCCCGACCTGCGCATCGAGCGCGCGGTCGCAGGAAAATAGCGCGATGCCGCTCGTTCTCATGCAGCGCGCATGGCGAGACGATCCGAAGTATAAGGACACGGAGTTCGTCGTCTATCACTATCCGCGGATGTACTTCGACGAGATTCGCGGCCGGGAGGAGTTCGTCTACTACAGACCTGCCCGCGGAGCGCCCCGCGGGCACGGCAGCACCTACTTCGGGTGCGGCGTGCTCGGTGATTGGTACGCGGATCCGTATGACCCGAATCACCGCTACGTCGATATCGAAAAGGCGGTGCCGTTTGCGCGCCCGGTTCCTTTCGAAGACACGAAGGGGGCGATGTTCGAATCGCAGCTGCCCAGCCGAAACGCCTTTCAAGGCCGATCGGTTCGGCATATCGGAGAACTTGATTTCTTTCGTATTCTCCAGGCGGCGGGGCTCACGAGCGCGGTCTTTGACGGCGCACCGACCGTCGGCGACGTTTTAGGCGGACGCGCCTCTCCTCTGCTCGTTCCGCCACGCGATGCCTTTCGTCCGCTCGCCGTGGTCCCGGAGGGCACCGGATATCGGCCGAACGAAAACGGTCGCCCGGACATCTTTGAAGCGGCATCGCTGCAAGAGCGCGCACGAGCAGACCATCAAGAGACGCTGAAACTCTTCAAGAACCTGGTCGACGGTAAAGGCGGCACCTGCCTGTATAACAACAACGTCGATCTCCTCGCGTCGTTTGGCGAGCAGAGGCTGCTCGTCGAGGTGAAGAGCCTTACGCGGCCCGTTTCAACCGTCGATCGAATGCGTTATGGAATGGGGCAACTCTTCGACTATTCCGTCCGGTATCGAGCCGAGATTGGGAATGCCAGGCCGGTTCTCGCGTTCGGGTCGAGGCTCCACGATGGCGTCGCATGGGTCGCCGAGATACTTCAAGGAAACGACGTCGCGTTCGTCGCGCGCGACGGGTCGCACTTAACGCCGGCGAACGACCTCGCGCGCAACCTTCCGATTTTTCGATAGCCGCGCGACGCCGGGGTCGGCCGCGCCTCGGCGTAAGGTACCGCGCGGCCGCATCTCCCGGGGAGCGGTCCCGGCGGCCCTCCGGACCGCCCGGGAAGGTGAAAGTGCCGCCCTTGGCGACAATTTCGGATGCGTTGACTGCCCAAAATCCGGCGCTGCCCTTCGGCGGCCGCGCATAGTGTTCGAAGCGTTCGCGCTCCTCGTTCTCGCCAATGTCGTCTTGGCCGCGCGGAGCCTTCTTTTCGTCGTCAGCTCCCGGGACTGCATCGAGGCGCGCACGCCCTGCCGACCGCTTCCGCTCCTCTCGATCATCGTGCCCGCGCGCAACGAGGCGCGGCAGATCGAGCAGTGCGTGCGATCGCTGCTTGCCCAAGAGTACCCATCCTTCGAAGTCATCGTCGTGGACGACGAGTCGACCGATGAGACCGCGCAGATCGTTGCGCGCATCGCGTCGACGGATTCACGTCTCCGGCTTCTTGCGGGAAAGCCGCTGCCGGAGGGATGGATCGGCAAACCGTGGGCGCTCGTGCAGGGCGAGCACGCGGCGCGCGGCTCCTGGATGCTTTGCACCGACGCCGATACCGTCCATCATCCGCTGGCGGCTTCGTCGGCGGTACAAGAGGCGCTCGAGCGCGGCGTCGATGCGCTCAGCCTGCTCACGACGCAGGAGATGAAGTCGGCCGCGGAGCGCGTCTTTCTGCCGGCAATTCTCTGGACGATCGTTCTGGCGATCGGGCCGCTCGCATCGGTGAGCAACCCGCGAAAGCGCGTCGCGATCTTCAACGGCCAGTTTCTCCTCCTCTCGCGCGTGCTCTGCGAAGCGACCGGCGGACACGCGGTCGTTGCGGGTGAGATCGCCGAAGATCTCGAGTTCGCACGATTTCTCAAACGCGACGGCCGGTTTCGGATCGCCCTTCTTGGCGCAAACGATCTCGTGCGAACGCGAATGTATCGCTCGTTCTCGGAGATCTGGGGTGGATTCGTGAAGAACTTCGCCCTCGGAATGCGCGAGCGAACCTTCGAAGCCTGCGCCGGACTCTTCGGACTCGCGCTCATCGCGCTCACGCCGCTCGCAATCGCCGCGCTCGCACTCTTTCATTTCTGGCCGCTTGCGGCCGGACTCGCAGGAGCGTTCGCCGTGGGACTCCTCAACGCAGAGTTCGGGATGCGCCGCTTGCGCTTTCCGCGCGGCTCGTGCGCATGGCTGCCCGCCGGGTTCGTCGTCCTTCTCGCAATCTGCGCTACGTCGATCGCGCGGCTCACGGGAACGAGCGGCGTCGACTGGCGCGGCCGGCGATATCGCGGCGTGCTCCGCGACAGTTGACGTCGCAAAAAACCGCAGACGAGATCGCGTCGCTCGCAAAGCGGCGCGGTTTTATCTTTCAGTCGAGCGAGATCTACGGCGGGATCGGCGGCTTTTGGGATTACGGGCCGCTCGGTACGACGCTCAAGCGCAACGTCAAGGACGCGTGGTGGCGGGACACGGTCGAGCTGCGTGACGACGTCGTCGGATTCGATTCGTCGATCGTCATGCACCCGTCGGTCTGGGAAGCCTCCGGTCACGTCGCCGCGTTCCACGACGTCATGGTCGACTGCAGAGTCTGCAAACATCGCTTCCGCTACGACCATTTGAAGAGTCGCGACGCGTGCCCGGATTGCGGAAGCGCGAACTCCTTTACGGAGCCGCGAAACTTCAACCTCATGCTGCGCACGTCGATCGGGCCGATGGAGGACACGTCGGCGCTTGCGTATCTGCGCCCGGAGACCGCTCAAGGCATCTTCGTGAACTTCAAGAACGTCTACCAGACCGCGCGCAAACGCCCGCCGTTCGGAATCGCGCAGATCGGCAAGTCGTTTCGTAACGAGATCACGCCTGGAAACTTCACCTTTCGTTCGCGCGAGTTCGAGCAGGCCGAGCTCGAATATTTCGTGCCGGACGACGGGAAGGACATGGACGCGTTCGACGCTTGGGTGCAGCAGCGCAAAGCGTGGTACGCGAGCTATGGAATCCAGCAGGAGAACCTTCGCTTCTACGAGCTGAAGCCGCAGGAGCGGCCGCATTATGCGAAGGCCGGCGTCGACGTGGAGTATCTCTTTCCGTGGGGCTGGGGCGAACTCGAGTCGATCGCGCACCGCGGTACGTACGATCTCGACGCGCACATGAAGCTCTCCGGAAAGGACCTGCGATTCTTCGACGAGACGACGAAGCGGCACGAGACGCCGCTCCTCATCGAGAGTTCGGCGGGAATCGACCGCACCGTGCTCACGTTTCTCGTCGACGCATACGAACGCGAAAAGAGCACGGACCCGGCGGGAAAGGAGACCGAGCGCACGGTTCTCCGGTTCGATCCGCGAATCGCGCCGGTGCAGGTGGCGGTGTTCTCGCTCGCGCGGAACAAACCCGACCTCGTCGAACGAGCGAAGAGCATCGAGCGCGCGCTTCGATCGCACGCTCGCACGCAGTACGATGAGGGGAATATCGGCCAACTCTATCGGCGTCAGGACGAGATCGGTACGCCGTTCTGCGTCACCGTCGATTACGACACGCTCGCAGACGACACCGTCACCGTGCGCGAGCGCGATACCATGGGGCAGCAGCGGATCGGCGCTGCATCGCTCGAGGCATTTTTGAAGGAGAGAACGTGACCGTTCAGACCGGAAGCGAAGTCAAGCAGATATACTTCTTCGACGAGGGCGAGACGTCGAAAGACCTTCTCGGAGGAAAGGGTGCCGGGCTCTGCGTGATGACCGCGGCCGGCCTTCCCGTGCCGCCCGGCTTTACGATCGTGACCACGGCGTCGCTCCGGTATTACCAGGAAGGCAAGCGGATTTCGCAGGGACTTCTCGACGAGCTCGACGCAGCGCTCAAAGAGTTGGAGCGCCGAACCGCAAAGCGCTTTGGGGACGTGAAGGATCCGCTGCTCGTCTCGGTGCGCAGCGGAGCGAAGTTCTCGATGCCCGGAATGATGGACACGATCCTCAACGTCGGGCTCAACGACGAGACCGTCGCGGGTCTCGCGACGCTGACGGAAAACGAGCGGTTCGCTTGGGATGCATACCGGCGGCTCATCACGATGTTCTCGAGCACCGTGTTCGGCGTCGAGAAGCATCTCTTCGAGGAGGTGCTCGAACGCTACAAGCGCGAGCTTGGCGTCAAGAGCGATCCCGAGATCGGCGCACAGTCGTGGAAGCGCATCGTGCAAGAGTACAAAGCGATTGCTGCCGAGCACGCGCCGCCGGGATTCCCGCAGAGTATCCGCGAGCAAGTCTTGCGAGCGGTCGAGGCCGTCTTCAACTCCTGGAACTCTAAGCGTGCGATCGACTATCGACGCTTCAATCGGATCCCCGACGACCTCGGCACGGCGGTCAACATCGTGCAGATGGTCTTCGGAAATATGGGCGAAGACAGCGGCACGGGCGTCGCGTTCACACGCGATCCGAACACGGGCGAGAAGCGTCTCTTCGGCGAGTATCTGCGCAACGCGCAGGGCGAGGACGTCGTCGCCGGAATTCGGACGCCCGAACGAATCGCCGACCTCCAGCGGTCGCAACCAAAAATTTACGAGCAGTTCGTCGAGATCGCGCAGCGGCTCGAAAAGCACTATCGCGACGTGCAGGATCTCGAGTTCACCGTCGAGCGCGGCCGGCTCTACATGCTCCAGACGCGCTCGGCAAAACGCAGCGCGGAGGCGGCGGTTCGGATCGCGATCGACCTCGTGGACGAAGGGCTCATCGATCGCGCGACGGCGCTGGGGCGCGTCGACGCCGCTTCGCTCGATCAACTCTTTCACGCGCGCATCGACCCCGCGCAGACGTTCGACGTCGCCGCAAAGGGGCTCAACGCGTCACCGGGCGCGGCGAGCGGGCGCGTCGTCTTCAGCGCCGACGACGCCGTCGAGTGGAGGCAGCGCGGCGAACGAGTCGTCCTCGTCCGCGTCGAGACCACGCCCGATGACGTTCACGGCATGATCGCAGCCGAGGGCGTGCTCACGGCAAAGGGCGGCGCGACGTCGCACGCTGCGGTCGTCGCGCGCGGAATGGGCAAGCCCTGCGTAGCCGGCTGCGAAGCGCTGCGTATCGAGCTACGCACGAAGCGTGCCTCGCTCGACGGCATCGAGTTCGGCGAAGGCGACTGGATCACCATCGACGGAACGACGGGAAACGTCGCCGTCGGCAGGTGCAAGCTCATCCCACCTCCGTCGAGGCTCCCGGAACGTCTGGCAACGCTGCTCGGATGGGCCGATGCACAACGGCGCCTAGAAGTCTGGGCGAACGCCGACACGCCCGAGGACGCCCGCAAAGCGCGCGAGCTCGGCGCTCAGGGTATCGGTCTCTGCCGAACCGAGCATATGTTCATGCAGCAAGAGCGCCTTCCGGTCGTGCAGGAGATGATTCTCGCCAACACGCCCGAGGCGCGCGCGTGGGCGCTCGCACGGCTGCTTCCGTTCCAGCGTGAGGATTTCACGGGCATCCTCGAAGCGATGGCGGGGCTGCCGGTGACGATTCGTCTGCTCGATCCGCCGCTTCACGAGTTTCTTCCGTCTCTCGAGACGCTTCTCGTCGAAACGACGGAACTTCGCGTGACGGAAGGCATCGACTCACCGCAGTACCAGGCACGCAACGCGGTGCTCGAGCGCGTGCAGCAGATGCACGAGCAAAACCCCATGCTCGGGCTGCGCGTCTGCCGGCTGGGAATTCTCTATCCGGAGATCTACGCGATGCAGGTGCGCGCGATCTTCGAAGCCGCCTGCGATCTCGTCGCGCGCGGGGTGGACGCGCGACCCGAGGTGATGATTCCCGGCGTCGGCAGTCTGCCGGAGATGCAGGTGACCGCCGAGAACGCGCGGCGGGTCGCCGATGAGGTTCTCAAAGAGCGCGGCCGCACGCTGCGCTACCACGTTGGGACGATGGTGGAGCTTCCGCGCGCGTGCGTCGTCGCCGACGATCTCGCGGGCGTTGCGGAGTTCTTCTCGTTCGGGACGAACGACCTCACGCAGACGACGTACGGATTTTCACGCGACGACGCGGAGAACACGTTCATTCCGCGCTATCTCGAGGAGCGTATCCTCGCGACGGATCCTTTTCAAGTGCTCGATCGCCGCGGCGTGGGAACGCTCATGGAACAAGCGGTGAAGCGCGGGCGCGGCGTCCGCGAAGGCATGAAGATCGGCATCTGCGGAGAGCATGGCGGCGAACCGTCGTCGGTGGCGTTCTGCCACCACCTCGGGCTGAACTACGTCTCGTGTTCGCCGTACCGCGTTCCAATCGCTCGTCTTGCCGCCGCACAAGCGGCTCTCGGCTCACTGGAATAACGTCTTCCGCGGCGCCGGCTGTGCGATCCCGAGCTTAGCGCCGTAGGCGTGGAGTCGACGGTGCCGCCGACGACGTAGTGCGGGCACTAACCGTCGTGGTGCTCTTGCATCGAAACCCGCTGCGGAGGATAATCAGGCCATGGTCGCGCGCGTACACCTTCGGGCGCCAATGTCGGACGACGATCTCATGCGCATTAGCCGTGAGAACCCGGGCTGGAAAGTCGAGCTCGTTGACGGCGATATCCAAATGACGCCTCCCGCGGGCTTTCGAGGATCGCGACACAATTCGAGGATTACGGCGCTGCTCGACGCATGGGGAGAGCAGCATAACTACGCAGTGACGGATTCGAGCGGCGGATACAAACTGCCCGGTGGAAGCGTACTATCGCCCGACGCCGGCCTCGTTCTCTCGGAGCGTCTAGCAAACCTAACATCCGAACAGCAGGACGAATTTTGCACCCTGGTCCCCGACGTCGTTATCGAACTCGCCTCGCCAAGCGACTCCCGTGCGACGCTGCGAAGAAAGTGCGAGCGTTGGCATCGCGAGGGCGTCGGTTATGTCGTGCTTCTCGACCCAGACCGCGAACCTGAATCTTGGGGTCAGGCGCCGCGAGACTTTCTTTCGCTCGCTTCTTTCGTGGAAGCGATCGGAAGCAATTAAAACGCGTCCGCTCGATCTCGCGAAGACGCCGCCGAGAAAAGCCGTGTGCGACGACGGCGGAATGGTCTACCACGAAGCGGCGCAGTGCTCCAGCCGTACGGCGTCTCCCGCCGTTGGCTGGTGGTGAAGCGCCGCATCGCCCGCAAGGGCGATCAGGAGTCATCGCTTTCCACTCCGGCTTGGCCTTCGACGTACTGCTTGAGCACCGAGAGCGGGGCACCACCGCAGCTTACGACGCAGTACGACCGGCTCCAAAAGAACAGGCTCCTAGGGCGTAGGGCCGAGCCCGGACGCGGCGGCGGCGTCGACGAGCCAGAGGAGGCGTCCGGCGTGCGGCTCGACGACCTGCGCGGGGTAGCGGGTTGGATCGTGCGCGCCTTCGCGAACTGCATGAAGCGCGCTCGCTTTCTGCACGCCGCCGACGCCGAAGAGAACCTCGCGCGCGTTGTTGATGACCTTGGGCGTGAACGTGATTCGCCACATGTCCAGGGACGCAGCGTAGACCGCACGCACGAGCGCATCGTCATCGGTGAGCGGATCCTCACCGGGAAAGAGCGAGGCCGTATGACCGTCGGCACCCATCCCGAGCATGCAGAGGTCGAGCTGCGGCGCGTCGTCGAGCGTGTCGCGCAGGACGCGGGCGTACTCGAGCGCGGCTGCCTGCGGTTCGATCTCGCCCCGCATGCGATAGACGTGCTCGGGCGGCGCGCCGATAGGATCGAGGAGCGCTATGCGCGCGGTTCGGTAGTTCGATTCCGGATCGTCCGGCGGCACGCAGCGCTCGTCGCCGAAGTAGAAGCGCACGCTATCCCAATGTACGGACGACCGCCTCGGCTCTTGCGCCAGAAGCGCGTACGCGCGGCGCGGCGTCGTGCCGCCTGCGAGCGCGACGGCGAATCGCTTTCGCGCGGCGACCGCGTCGCGCGCCGCAGCGACGAAGGCATCGGCGGTCGCCTCCGCGAGCAACTGCTGCGTCGCACAGACGCGAAGGTCGCCGCTCACCCGCACGCGAGAAGCTTGGCGGCCACGTCGAGCGACTCGAAGAAGACTGGGTCCGGCTGCTCGTGCAGGATCGCGCGCTCGAAGAGCGATGCGACGTCGATGTCGTGGAGCGGCTCGACGCGCGTTGGGCGCTGCTTCGCGCCGGTGACGGCCAGACAGACGGCGCCGCTGTCCTTGCTGCTCAACTCGGCGCAGAAGCGCGAGGCTTGCGATTCGAGAACGATGCGTTTCACGCGTCGCGCTTGGCCCTCGCGCTCGATCTCGTAGGCGATCTCCCGCGCTCCCTTGCGTGCGACGAACTTGCAACCGTCTGCAACGTCCCAGCCGAGGCGGCTCGCAAGCCATCCGAGGAGATAGTAGCCTTCGGCGTCGGAGCCCACCGCGACGCAGACGCGCTTGAGGTCGAAGAGATCGTCGACGAACGCGCGTCCATCGAAGAGATCCGCCACGAGCTCCTGCCACGGCGCCAGCCGCAAGTACGCGAGATCGTGAAAGGAGACGACGCCCGCTTCACGTGCGCGAAGCACGGTAAGGTCGCGCAGCGACGCGCCGTCGTCGCGCGCGCGAGAACTGTCTAGGAGGATCGTCCGCGACTCGGGCGCCAGACGCATGAAGCGTTCGTCGCTTGCCGTATTCGACGCTACCCATAGCAGCGTGCGAGGCAGATCGGAGGGGAGCGAGGCGATCAGCGACGCGATCTCATCGGGCGAGCATCCGGCAACGCCGGCTTCGCGCCAGTGGTCCTCGCTGTGCGAGCCTTGCGATGCGGCACCGTCGAGGACGAGAACGGACGACGCATGGCGGTCGGCGATGAGGTGCGCGCGCGACCGCGCCCACGTCGAGAGCGCTTCGTTTTCGAAGAAAACGATGAGGCTCATCGTCGCGACGTGGACGTCTGCGTTCACAACTTACGCCAGTCCGCAAGGAGTGCGAACGCCGTCGGCGGTCCCTGACTGCCGGCCGCGTAGTTGGGGAAACTGAAATCCTTCGTGTTCTGCCAGACGTCGAGGACCGGCATGATGATCTCCCACGCGAGCTCGACGGCGTCCCAACGGGTGAAGAGCGTTTGGTCGCCCCGCATCGCATCGGCCAAGAGCCGCTCGTACGCGGGCGGCGAATGAAAGCCGAATCCCGTTCCGTAGTTGAAGTCCATGAACACGCTGCGAATGTGGCTCTTCGGTCCCGGAACCTTCGCCTCGAATCGAAGCGCGACGCCTTCGTCCGGCTCGATTTTGATCACGAGGAGGTTCGGCTCGATCGCGTCGGTCGATTCGCCGTAGAGGCGGTGCGGAATCGGCTTGAACGTCACGACGATCTCGGAGATCTTCTTTGCGAGCCGCTTTCCGGAGCGAAGGAAGAACGGGACGCCGGCCCACCGCCAGTTGTCGATGCCGACGCGCAGCGCTGCGAACGTCTCGGTATTCGATTGCGGCGCGACGTCGTGCTCCTGCCGATACCCCGGCAGGGCCTGTCCGTCGATGTTTGCGGGCCCGTACTGTCCGCGCGCCGACATCGCCATGACGTCCGCGTGACGCGGCGGCGCGATCGCGGAGAAGACCTTGAACTTTTCGTTGCGAATGGCATCGGCTTGCGGGCTCGCGGGCGGCTCCATGGCGACGAGCGCGAGAAGGTTGAGCACGTGATTCTGGATCATGTCGCGCAGCGCGCCGGCGTGCTCGTAGTACCCGCCGCGGTCCTCGATGCCGATGCTCTCCGCCGACGTGATCTGCACGTTCGAAACGTAGTTGCGATTCCAAATCGGCTCGAAGATCGTGTTCGCAAAGCGTAGGGCCATGATGTCCTGCACCGGCTCTTTGCCTAAATAGTGATCGATGCGATAGACGTCGTGCTCGCCGAAGACTCGTTCGACGATCTTCTGCAGCGCGCGCGCCGACTCGAGGTCGGTCCCAAAGGGCTTCTCGATGACGACGCGCGTCCAGCCCGCCTCGTTGCTGCGTGGATCGAGCTTCGCCTCGCGAAGTTTCTCGATGATCTCCGGAAAGACCGACGGCGGCGTCGCGAGGTAGAAGAGGCGGTTTCCCGCGGTCCCGAGGCGCTTGTCGTTATCGTCGAGGCGCTTTCCGAGATCGCGAAAGTGTCCGATCTGCTTGAAGTCGGCGGTAACGTATCCGATCGACGGCGCAAAGTTCTCCCACAACTCGCCTTGGGGCTTCGATCCCTCGGGCGCAAACTCGTCGAGTTGCGCCTTGCAGTACTCGCGAAACGACTCGTCGGTGTATTTCGTGCGCGCGAAGCCGATGAGGGAGAACGCGGATGGGAGGATGCCGCGCAGGCGCAGCATCCACAGCGCCGGGAGGAGCATGCGCTTGAAGAGATCGCCGCTCGCGCCGAAGAGGACGATGCTGCACGGATCGGAGATGCGGTCGCTCTCGATTCCGGCGCGCAAGGGATTACGCATCTCGCCATCGCCCGCGCCGGTCTGGAGCGTCGTCTCAACCATGTCGCGCTTGCGCGGCCTCTTCAGGCTTCATCGCGTGTCCGCCGAACTGGTTGCGCAACGCCGCGATGACCTTTGCGCTGAAGGACTCTTCTTGGCGCGAAGCGATGCGCGCGAGGAGCGAGAGCGTCATGATCGGAGCGGGCACGTTCTCGTCGATGGCGGCTTGCACCGTCCATCGCCCTTCGCCGGTATCGTCGACGTAGCCGGCGATTCGCTCGAGCTTCGGATCTTCTTCGAACGCGCGCACCGCGAGATCGAGCAACCACGAGCGCACGACGCTGCCGTGGCGCCAGAGTTCGGCGATCTGCTTGAGATCGTAGGTAAACTGTGACTGGCGTAAGACTTCGAAACCCTCGCCGTACGCTTGGAGCAGTCCGTACTCGACGCCGTTGTGCACCATCTTGGAAAAATGACCGGCGCCCGGAGGGCCGACGTGCGCGTACCCGTCGGGCGGCGCGAGCGTGCGAAAGATCGGCTCGCAGCGCTTGACGGCCGCATCGTTTCCGCCGACCATGAGGCAGTATCCCTCCTCCAGTCCCCAGACGCCGCCGCTCGTTCCGGCGTCGACGAGCTCGACGCCGCGCGCCTTACAGCGCTCGTATGCTGCGAGGCCTTCCTTATAGTTCGTGTTGCCGCCGTCGACGATGACGTCGCCCGATTCCATCGCGGCGGCGAGTGCGTCGATCGTCTCCTGCGTCGGCGTTCCGGCCGGCACCATGACCCAGACGACGCGCGGTGCGGGCAGTTTCGAGACGAGGTCGCGCAGATCGCTCGAGGCGATCGCTCCTGCGGCTGCGACGGTTTTCACCGCGTCCGCCGAGCGATCGTAGACGACGGCCTCGTGTCCGCCGCGCTTGAGGCGCGTGACCATGTTTGCGCCCATGCGCCCGAGGCCGACCATTCCAACACGCATCGCTACGCTCCTTAGGTTTTCACGGCGAGCGCATCTTCGATGCCGTCGAAGAGGTGCGAGAGGCCGCCGTCGATGCTGCCTTTGAGATGGATGCGCGCGCCGCGGCGCTTGCGCCCGTCGAGCGAGCGAAAGTCGCCCAAGGCCTGCGCGGCGAGAAGCGTCCGGAAGCCGACGCTCATGCCGGGAATCGCGGGATCGTCGGGCTCGTCTCCCACGATCTGAAGCATGACGACGCCGTTCGGTCCTCCTTTGTGGAGTTGTCCGGTCGAATGAAGGAAGCGCGGCCCAAATCCCACGGTCGTCGCGACGCGCAGCGCGTCGCGAATCGCTTCGCGCGTTTTATCGAGCAGTTCCGCGTGACGCTCGTTTCGCGCGACGTACGCCGTGATCGCAACGTAGTCGCCGGGCTTCGCCTCGCCGAGGACGGCTCGTAGTCCGCCCTCGCCGTCCTTCGCGCGTACCTGCGACCCCGAGAGAAACGTGAGATCGAAATCGGAGCCGCGAACGGATGCGGGCGGCTGTGGAATCGCACCGGTGCGCGCGTACTCCTCGAGGAGCGCCTTCGTGTTGTCTTTGGACTCTTGCACGTTGGGCTGATCGAACGCGTCGATCTGGAGCAACGATCCCGCCGTCGCGATCGCGACCTCCCAAAGATAGAACTGCTCGCCGAGATCGTAGCGGTCGTTCATCGCGAGACGAATCACGGGATGACCGGCCGCTTCGAGCGCGGCGAGGCGCGACTCGATCTGGGCGTCGGCGTCCGGCAGCGTCGCGCCGACGTAGACGAAGAGCCGGTCGTTCGAGTAGACCTCCGGAGATCCGAGCCGCTCGCCTTCGATTGGAATGACTCCTTTGCCCAGTTTTCCCGTCGACTCCGCGACGAGTTGCTCGGCCCACGCGCCGAAGGCGCGCACCGCGGGATGGGTGACGATCGTCAACTTGTCTCTCCCATGCAGCGCGAGCGCGCCGATGGCCGCACCGAAGCGAACGCCCGGAGCCTTGCCCACGTCGCCGTTCTTATCGTTGGCATGCATCGCGCCCAGACCCCGATCCAGGAGAAGATTGACGTCGTATCCGGCGATGGCCGCCGGAACCATCCCGAACGCCGAGAGCGCGGAGTAGCGGCCGCCGATGTTCGGGTCGCCGGGAAAGCACGTTCTAAAATCGGCTCGTCGCGCCTCTTCCTGGAGCGTCGTTCCGGGGTCGGTGATGGCGATGAAGTGCTTGCCGACGCTCGCGGCACCGACGCTCTTGACGACCTTTGCATGGAAGTAGGCGTAGAATGCGTTCGGCTCCGTCGTCGTTCCGCTCTTGCTCGATACGAGGAAGAGCGTGCGCGCGATGTCGAGGCGCGACTCGAGCTCCGCGATCTGCTGCGGGTCGGTCGAGTCGAGAACGTAGAGGTGCGGATGGCGCGCGACGGCACCGAAGGTCGCACCGAGGATGTCGGGTGCGAGCGAACTGCCGCCCATGCCGCAGACGACGACCGCGTCGAACAAGGTTCGAAGTTCGTCGGCACAACTCAGAAGGTCGGCGACGCTTTCGAGCGAGCGCTGCGGCACGTCGAGCCAGCCGAGGGCGTGCGGGATGATCTTCGCCGCATCTGCGGAGTCGCTCCAGAGCGTCGGATCCTTCGCCCACATGCGACGCAGGAAGTCCTTCGACGATAGGTCGGCGAGGGCTGCGTCGCAATCGCCTTGGCCCGCGCCGAGCGCGAAGGTGACGCGCTCCTTCCCGGCGGCGAGCTGCTGGCGCTTGTAGACGATCGCACCGATGAGCGCGGCGTATGCGTCGTCGAAGAGCTTCACACCGTCGTTCTGCAGTCCGTGCGTGACGTCGAAGAGCGAGATGTTCGCATCGGCGAGTTGCCGCAGGGTCTTTTGCGCGCCGTCGAGGTCGACGTCGATGGTATCCGCAACGACCTCGCCGTGGTCCAAGAGCGCCGAAAGCGTGTTCTCCGGCATCGTGTTGATCGTATTCGGCGCGACGACGCGTTCGACGTACATGAGATCGTCGTAGTGCGGGTTCTTCGTCGAGGTCGAAGCCCAGAGCGGGCGTTGCGCGTGCGCGCCGGCCGCGCGGCAGCGCGCGAACGGCTCGCCCTCGAAGAGTTCGCGGTAGCGCTGGTACGTGAGCTTGAGGCCCGCGACCCCCGTCTTTCCGAGAAGCTGCTCGAGCGCGCGCTCGCCTTTGTCGATGCGCGTCTGCAGAAGCTTGTCGAGGGCGGTGTCGATGCGGCTCACGAAGACGGAGTTCACCGAGGCGATGTGCTCGACGGGGAGCTTGGCGTCGATGCGGCGCTCGATGCCGCGAATGTAGGCGCGGGCGGCTTTCTCGTACGTCTCGATCGAGAAGACGAGCGTGACGTTGATGTTCAGGCCGGCGAAGGTGCACTCTTCGATTGCAGGGAGGCCGTCGTCGGTTCCGGGGATCTTCACCATCACGTTCGGACGATCGACGCGCGACCAGAGCTCCTTTGCCATCGCGATCGTGCCCTTCGTGTCGCGTGCGAGAAGCGGCGAAACCTCGAGGCTGACGAATCCGTCGCCGCCGTTGCGCTCTGCAAAGACGGGCGCGAACGCATCGCACGCATTTCGAATGTCTTCGATGGCAAGATCCCAGAAGAGCGCTTCGGCGTTCTTCTCAGTGCCGATGAGCGAGCGGAGCTGCTCGTCGTAGTCGTTGCCGGTTCCGATCGCCTTCTCGAAGATCGACGGATTGCTCGTCATCCCCCGCAGGCCAAGACCGATAAGGCGCTTCAGCTCGCCGGAAGCGAACATGCTTCTGCGAAGAGCGTCGATCCAGACGCTCTGGCCTGCGTCGGCAAGCTGCTGCAGTTGGTTCTTCACTGTTCCTCTCCTTATGACTACCGCCGCGCCGGCGCGAAGCGTTCCAGCGCGATGCGCGCGATGTTATCGGGGGTGAATCCATACGCTTTCGCGATCTCCGCCGCCGGCGCCGAAGCCCCGAAGCGGTCGACGCCGAATGCAAAGCCGTCGTCGCCGATGTAACGCTCCCACCCGAGCGTCGCGCCGGCCTCGATCGAGATGCGTGCGCGCACGCTGCGCGGAAGAACGCTCTCGCGATACTCGGCGTCCTGGCGGTCGAAGAGCTCCCACGACGGCATCGAGACGACGCGAACGCGCATTCCCTGCTTCTCGACGAGCTTCTTTGCGTCCACGGCGAGCGAGACTTCGGAGCCCGTCGCCATGAGGATGAGCTCCGGCGTGCCGTCGCAGTCGTGCAGGACGTACGCGCCGCGCGAAACGGCGGCGTCGCGAGCGCCGAGGAAGGGCAGCTTCTGACGCGAGAGCACGAGCGCGATCGGGCTATCGCAGCGCCGCGCGCAGAGCTTCCACGCCTCCACGGTCTCGAGCGCGTCAGCGGGGCGGATCACCACGACGTTGGGCGTCGCTCTCAGATGCGCGAGCTGTTCGACCGGCTCGTGCGTCGGTCCGTCTTCTCCGAGAAAGATCGAATCGTGCGTGAAGACGTAGATGACTTGGAGTTTCGTGAGCGCGGCGAGGCGCAACGCCGCCTTGCAATAGTCGAGGAAGTTGAAGAACGTCGAACAGTACGGCAGGATGCCGCCGTGGAGCGCGAGGCCGTTGGAGATCGCCGCCATCGTGTGCTCGCGCACGCCGTAGTGGACGTTGCGTCCCTCGTACGATCCCGGCTCGAAATCCCCGCAGCCTTTGAGGTACGTCTTCGTCGATGGATCGAGATCGGCCGAGCCTCCGAAGAGCTCGGGCATGCGCGCCGCGATCGCATTCATCGCTTGCCCGCCCGCGTCGCGCGTCGCAATCGTGCCGTTTTCGTCGTCGAACTGCGGCCACGAAAGATCGGCCGGCGTTTCGCGGCGCAACGTGCGCTCGTACTGCGCCGCGAGATCGGGGAACGCACGCTTCCAGGCATCGTAGCGCGTGCGCCACTCGTCGCGCGCCTGCGCGCCCTTTTTTCCAAGGCCGCGAAAGTACTCGAGGACCTCGCTTGGGACGTAGAAGTCGGGAGTCAGCGGCCAGCCCAGGCGCTCCT
This sequence comes from Candidatus Tyrphobacter sp., assembly GCA_050733755.1. Classification (GTDB taxonomy): domain Bacteria; phylum Vulcanimicrobiota; class Vulcanimicrobiia; order Vulcanimicrobiales; family Vulcanimicrobiaceae; genus Tyrphobacter. Next base: position 69,222 of record JBOHTS010000044.1, read on the forward strand.
TTGTTTTCTGCACGTTCTCGGGGCCGAGCGGCTCGCCGTGGGCTTTGAACGAATCTTGGCGAGGCGATCCGAAGCCGATGTGCGTTCGCACGAGAATGAAGGACGGCCGGTCGGGGACGCCTTGCGCGATGGTGAGAGCCTCATCGATCGCGGCGACGTCGTTGCCGTGCGCGATGTCGACGAACTGCGTGTGCCAGCCGCAGGCATCGAAGCGCGCGACCTGGTCGTCGGTGAACGTGACGTCCGTCGGCGCCGAGAGCGACGTTTCGTTTGCGTCGTAGAGAAGCGTCAACTTCCCGAGCTTGAGATGTCCGGCGATCGAAATCGCCTCCTCGCTGATACCTTCCATGAGGTCGCCGTCGCCGGCGACGCAGTACGTACGATGGTTCACGATCTCGTGGCCGGGACGGTTGTAGACCGCGGCGAGGTGCGCCTCGGCGATCGCAAATCCGACGGCGTCGCCGACGCCTTGGCCTAGCGGACCCGTCGTCGCCTCGACGCCGGGCGTATGCGTGGCCTCCGGATGGCCGGGCGTCTTGCTGCCGAACTGGCGGAAGGCTTTGAGGTCGTCGAGCGAGAGCGGGTAGCCGGTCAGGTAGAGCAGCGCGTAGAGCAGCATCGAGCCGTGGCCGGCGGAGAGAACGAAGCGATCGCGGTCGGGCCACTGCGGATCGGCCGGATCGAAGCGCAACTTGCGGGACCAGAGCGCGTAGGTGAAAGCGGCTGCGCCAAGCGGCATACCCGGATGCCCGGAGTTCGCCTTCTGTACCGCATCGACGGCGAGAAAGCGAATCGCATTGATGCGCAGCTCGTCAGCAGGCGAGTTCGTCACGTGGGATATCTACCCGTTTTTGACGTAGGGGCCTCCCGTATGGATGCTGGCGAACTGCAGAGAGGTATCGAGCGGCTTGCCGCGGGCGAGGGAGAGCTGCGCGGCGCTGCCGGAAAGGTCGCTGACGAGGTCGTCGCGGCGCTCGACGAGGGGCTGATTCGAGCGGCCGAGCCGCACGGCGAGGCCTGGCGCGTGAACGCGTGGGTGAAGAAGGCCATTCTCCTCTACTTTCGGCGGCGAGACTCGCAGTGGATGGGCGACGGTACCCTGCGATTCTACGACAAAATTCCGCTGAAGACGAACTACGATCGTACGGGAGCGCGCTGCGTTCCGCCCGGCGTCGCGCGCTACGGCAGTTACTTGGCGCGCGGCGTCATCTTGATGCCGGGATACGTGAACGTCGGCGCCTACGTCGACGAGGAGACGATGGTCGATACCTGGGCGACCGTCGGTTCGTGCGCGCAGATCGGCAAAGGCGTTCACCTCTCCGGGGGCGTCGGCATCGGCGGGGTGCTCGAACCGCCGCAGGGGATGCCCGTGATCGTAGAAGACGGTGCATTTATCGGTTCGCGCTGCGTCGTCGTGGAGGGCGTTCGCGTCGGACGTGAAGCCGTGCTCGGCGCCGGCGTCGTGCTTACCGCGTCGACGCCGATCGTCGACGTGCGCGGCGACGCGCCGGAGATTACGAAGGGCTTCGTGCCCGGACGCGCGGTCGTCATTCCCGGTTCGCTTCCCAAGAAGTTCCCTGCCGGTGAGTACGCGACGCCGTGCGCGCTCATCATCGGAACGCGCACCGAGTCCACCGACCGAAAGGTCTCGCTGGAGCAGACGCTGCGCGAGTACGACGTTGCAGTATGAAGGCGCGTCGACAGGGGCGGTGGTAGCGTCGTTCAACCCTCGCGTCGTCGGTGCGCGGCCCTCGCTCATACGGCAGATTGCCGCGCGCCGGCGGCCATCGTCGATCGATCTCGGCCTTGGCGAGCCGACGCTCGCGCCGACGATGGCGCATTTCGAGGCCGCGATGGAATACGTACGCGAGCGAGGCGTGCGTTATACGCTAAATGCAGGCGATGCCGCGCTGCGTGCGGCGATCGCGCGGCACTACGCGTACCCGGATCGCGACGCCGAGAACGTCTGTATTACCGTGGGGTCGCAAGAAGCGATGTACGCGACGCTTTTGACGCTTCTCGACGCGAAGCGCGACGAGCTGCTCGTCGTCGAGCCGGCCTTCCCGACGTACGCGAAGGTTGCAGCACTTCACGGCGTGGCGGTTCGCAGGGTCGCGATGAACGAAGCGGACGAGTTCGCCTTCGACGCGGAGCGCATCGTCGCGGCGATCGGCGAACGAACGCGCGCGATCGTGCTTTGCTCGCCGTGCAACCCGACGGGCCGCTGCCTCTGGGAGGGTGAGGCCGCAGTTCTCGTGGCGGAGTTGGAGCGGCGTGGCGGGCGCGTCACGATCGTTCACGACGAGATCTATCGCGAACAGCGGTACGGTCCGCAGGTCGATCTCGCGCGGCTCTATCGCAACACGGTTGTCGTGAACTCGCTCTCGAAGAGCAACGCGCTCACGGGCCTTCGCATCGGCTGGGTTCTCGGCGAGACGGCGTTCATCGAGCAGGTGCGTAAGACGCACGCGTGGGCGGTGTCGTGCGCGGACACGTTCGCGCAGCGCGTCGCGCTCCACGTCTTCGATACCGATGCGCTGCGCGAACACGCGGCGTGGTACGCGCAGCGCGCCGCGGACGTACGCGCCGCACTCGCGGAGAGCGGCTTGCGCTTCGTGAAGCCGGAAGGCGCGTTCTACGCGTTCGTACGCTTGCCGGAGGGCTCTTTCTCGCTTCCCACGGCCCTGGAGCTCGTCGAGGAGCACGACGTCGTCGCGATTCCCGGCATCGCGTTCGGAGAGAGCGGCGAAGGCTGGCTGCGGCTCTCGTGGGTCGCGCCGCTGGAGGAGTTTCGCGAAGGATTACGCCGCATCAAAGAGTTTTGCGCGACGCCGCACGCGCCCGTATAGCAGCGCGCCGCCGACCCGACCAGCATCTGCCGATTTGGGGCACCTACATACGCGACCAGCTACAGCGTGTGACTGATGCCGTGACGGTGCTTGGTGATGCGGCCGCCCGGGTGAGCGGCCTTGCTGGGAAAAGGAACGCGACTCGAGCATACGTTCGATTCCTTCGCATCAACCCTCGGTTAGATTTGAGTCCGGCAGGTTGCCTCGCCCGTGACGCTGTAGGGTCGGTGCGGTACACTTGTCGGCAAGGGAGGCTCCACTGGTGGGGACGACACGCAAGGACAAGAAACGGCGAAAAATGCCCGCGGAGTTCGGTGGTTTTTTGGGGGTGTTGGTTGCCGTGCCCAAGACCGAATCCGAGGACGCAGGGGCTCGAAAGCAAACGGAGACCAAATATGGACGCAGCCGCTAATTTCGAGCGCGCGTTCGAGATCATCGGCACCACTGGCATCCCTAAAAAGGATATCCAGTCTGTTCCGCTTTGGATTGTCTCGCTCCCAATCATCGTCATACTATTTTGGGTCGCCAGGTACGTAAGGACGCATTGGCACGAAAGATCCGAGCAAGAAAAGAAGCAGATGCTCGACGCGGCCGTTGGCGTCCGTGACGCTGCCCGGAAAGCTCCGCGCCTATCGAGTGCGCAGCGTTTCTGGTTCGCCACGCGGCACCCATTCCTGTGTCTGATTGGGAAGGGCATAGCAATGTGCTGCGTTGCCGTTTTGGATGGCGACGTGATGGACAAAAAGGCGGCTGCCGCATACGGGATTTCGACCTCTAACAACCCGCGTCTCAGCGAGCTCATGACCCGTGACTACGACGCAGTGCGTATCGAGGACACAGTACCAAGTAAGATTCAGAGGGCACGCCATCGCACGGGGTAAGGTTCGTAGATGCAGCGGCGGAGGCGGAATTTGCGCGAAATCGGAACGAGGACTTAGAAGACCTTTACTGGCATATTGCCTTCCACCCTTTACCCGATGGATTAACGACCTTGTGGCTTTCGCGCTTGAGCTTGCCACCGCTATGCATTGCAGTCCGCTACAAGAACGGATTGGCTCACACTATCATCTACTTCATTCAAAGCGCCGCAGTCGTGATCGTTGGTTCCAGCGTGGGCCCGAATCAGGACTCTAATGTCCCTCCGACAGCGTGAGCCCAGGCCTTACCCAAGACACGCTCTCCGTATCCGTGAACGTCGCACTGCTGGTCTGCGGCGGTCCCGACTTCGACCGGGGTGACATAGCGCTGCGCGCCGGAGCCTGTCCTGAGCGCGCTGCGAAGCAGCGCAGTCGAAGGGCTCGGGATGACACTACGGAAGCCCCTTAGCGGGCGGGGCCGATCCAGACGCTCTGCACGTTTGCGAACTCATGGATGCCGAAGGGCGAGAGCTCGCGGCCGAAGCCGCTGAGTTTGACGCCGCCGAAGGGAAGGCGCGGGTCGCTGGCGACCATGCCGTTGATCCAGACGTTTCCCGCTTCGATCGACGATGCCATGCGCTGCGCGCGCTCGACGTCGGCCGTCCAAATGTTGCAGCCGAGACCGTAGCGCGAATCGTTCGCCGTGACCACCGCAGCCGCGGGATCCGGCGTTCGCATGAGAGCCGCCGCGGGCCCGAACGTCTCTTCATAGTACATCGGCATGCCGGACCGCACGCCGTCGACGACGGTCGGCTCGTAGAAGAAACCGTCGCGCTCCACGAAGCGGCCGCCGCAGAGCAACCGTGCGCCGCTGCCGACGCTCGCTTTGACCTGACGGTCGATCGCATCGCGCAAGTCGGCTCGGGCACACGGGCCAAGCTGCGTCGCGTCGTCGAGCGGCTCGCCGACGCGCAGCGCCTTTGCCGCCGCGACGAAGCGCTGCGAGAACTCGTCGTAGACGGCGTCTTCAACGATGAAGCGCTTCGCGGCGATGCAGCTCTGCCCGTTGTTCTGAAAGCGTGCGACGACCGCCGTCTCGACGGCCTTCGCAAGGTCGGCGTCGCGAAGCACGATGAACGCGTCCGATCCGCCGAGCTCGAGCACGCACTTCTTGAGCGCTCTCCCCGCTGCAGCGGCGACGGCGACGCCGGCGCGCTCGCTTCCCGTGAGCGTCACGCACGCGACGCGCGGATCGGCGATGAGATCGTCGGCCTCTTCGTCGGAGACGAGAAGCGTCTGGAGTATCGGGCCGCCGTCGAACGCACCGGCAAAGATTTCCTCCGTGACGATACCGCAGCGCGTCGTGGGCGCGGCATGCTTGAGAAGGATGACGTTCCCTGCGAGCAGCGCGGGAATGCCGGCGCGAAACGTCTGCCAATATGGAAAGTTCCACGGCATGATCGCCAAAAGCACCCCGAGCGGCCGAAAGGCGACGTAGCTGCGCGTCGCATTGCTAGGACTCTCGACCTGCGCGAGCATCTCGGCGCCGCGATCGGCAAAGTACTCGCAACCGAACGCGCACTTCTCGACCTCCGCGCGCGCTTGCGTGACCGGCTTGCCCATCTCCGTTACCGCAATTCGTGCCAGCTCGTCGCGTCGTTCGCGCAGGCGCTTGGCGACCGTTCGCAGCGCAGCGGCGCGCTCGTCGAGCTCCGCAGCGGCCCAGCCGCGCTGGGCCCGCTGCGCACGCGTCAGGAGGCGATCGACGTCCGCAGGGGTCGCGCGATCGATGCGCTCGATCGGCTGTGCCGTCGTCGGGTTGACCGTCTGAATCGAGTCGGCGACTCGCACTCGGAACGATCGCTGCTCCTCACGCTTCATGCAAGCAAATATAGCAGAACGCCGGCTGCATTTCCATCACGTTTGCATGGTTTTGCGTCGGCCCCTCGACTTCGCTCGCGCTGCGTGCTCGCTACGCTCGGGATGACATAATCAGCGACTCGCGCGTTAATACGCTCCGTGCGCGGCCCACGGGCCGGGCGGCCCGGCATAGACGACGATCAAGCGATTCGGCGCGAGATATTCGCGCGCGACGCGCCGCACGTCGGCCGCCGTGATCCGCGCGAGCGCTGCGTTGCGCTGCGCGAAGTACTCCAGAGGCAAATGGTACTGCGCGATCTGCAGCAGTTGGTCGGCCTGTCCGTCGGCGGACGTCTCGGCCAGGAGCGCGTTTCCGACGAGGCGGAGCTTCGCCTCTTGCAGCTCCGTCTGCGAGACCGGATGCTCTTGAAGACGCTGCAGCTCGGTTCTCACGAAGGCGATCGCCGGCGTCACGTTCTGCGGCTCGGCTGCGAGCTCGATCTCGAAATCGCCCCGATCTCGGCCCGCGATCAGGCGGCTATCGGCGCTGTACACGAGACCGCGCTTTTGACGCAGTTCCTGCCAGAGACGCGACTCGAAGGCTCCCGATGCGCCGAATATTTGATTCAGCACGAGGAACGCGTCGTAGTCGGGTGACGAGCGCGACACGGCGGGCTGACCCAATCGAACGAAGACCTCGTCCGAGTCGATGCCGACGTAGGAGACCGAGGCGCGCGGCGGAGGAAGTGCTTCCTGACGGACGTCCGGACGCGGGCCGACCTCCTGCCACGAGCCGAACGCGCGCTCGAATGCGGAGCGAACCTCCTGCGGCGATACGTCTCCGACGACGGCAATGCTCGTCAGGTCCGGCCGCCAGTAGCGCGCGACGAATGCGAGCGCGTCGTCGCGGCCGATCGAGTCCACGCTGTCGGAGCTCGGCCGCCGAAGCGCGGGATCGTCGGGTGCGAGAAGATGCTCGTCGTAGAGACGATCGATCGCTTCGCCGGAGAGACGCTCTTGCGCGTCGATGCTGTTTGCGATCTGCCCGCGGTCGCGCGAGAACCACGGCTCGGGAAACGTCGGATGCTCTTCGCCATCGGCGACGATGTCGACGATCCGGTCGAAGTCCGCCGCGCGGCCGACCGCGGAGAAGTCCTGCCCGAAGTTCACCTCCGCACCCATATCGTCGATCGTTCGCAAGCGCTGCTCGTACGGATAGCGCTCGCTTCCGTACTCGGCGACGTCGGAGACGAACTGGATCATCCCCTCCTCTCCGGGCGGCTCGAAACTCGGCGAACTTTCGATCTCGCCTTTGAGCGTGAACGTCGGACGATCGCTCTTTACCTGTACGAGAACGTGCAGTCCGTTTGCGAGCGTGAACTCCGTCGGGTGCAGCGGGCTGCGAGCGATCGTCGGCGTGCGAAGCGCGGCGCGAATCGACGCGGGCTCGACGATCGGCCCATTGGGGATGCGCGAGGAGAAGTTATCGCTGATCGTCGTGCTCGTCGCGTGCGAGGCGGCCGGATGCGCGGCGGCGTTCGGGCGGAGATGTCCGACGACGGTGGGCGTGCGCAAGTATTTGCGTGCCGCATCGAGGAGACTCTGCGGCGTGAGCGCGGCGAGGCGCGCATCCTCGTCGTGAATCTGCTCTCCGACGATGCCGTACGTGTATCCCGCGAGGTCTCCGTATCCAGTGATCGAGTCCTCGTTGTACAGGCGCTGCGCCAGCGTCTCTGCGCGCGCTTGCTCGACCAGACTCGGCGAGAACCCGGTCTCGAGCACGTCGTGCATCGTCGCCTCAAAGACGCTCTGCGCCTCCTGCGCCGTGTGCCCCGGATTGAGCGTGATGAGCACGTGGAGAAGTCCGCCGCGCAGTTGCGTGTCGCTCTCGGCGTCGACGTTCAGCGCGATGTCGGAGTCGACGAGCGCGGTATGAAAAGGCGAGTCTTCGCTTGCGATGAGCGTTGCGAGCGTGCTGATCGCCGGCTCGCCGGGCTCGGTATCGCCGGGAACCGAGTACGCGAGATCGACGACTTCGAACGGAAACGGGAAGGCCGCCTCGACGACGGCACCGCTGGCCGGGCGCGGATCGATGTAGTGGTGCTGCGGAATGCGGCGCGCGGGGATCGCGCCGAAGAAGCGCCGCGCCGCCTCAAAGACTCGCTCGTGATCGGCGTCGCCGGCGACGACGAGCGTCGCGTTGTTCGGCGCGTACCATTCGTGGTAGTAGCGCGCGATGTCGCGCGCGGTTGCGCCGGCTACGTCGCTGCGCTTGCCGCTTGGAACGCGGCCGTTCGGTTGCCCTGGGAACGCCGCCGCCCGAACGCGCGCGAGCAGATCGAAGAACGGCGAGCCCGCATCGCTATCGAGTTCGGAGAGCACGGCGCCGCGCTCGATGTCCCAATCCGATTGACGAAGCAGCGCATGGGTCATGCGGTCTGCCTCGATCTGCAGCGCAACGTCGAGCTTGTCCTCGGGGAGGACGAAGTAGAACTCAGTGAAGTCGTAATCGGTCTGCCCGTTCATCTGCGCGCCGAGACGTTCGGTGATGTCGTCGAGGCCGCCGGCCGAGATGTGCTCCGAGCCTCTGAACATCATGTGCTCGAGCGCGTGAGCGAGACCGGTCTTCCCCGGCGTCTCGTCGAGGGATCCGAAGCGATACCACATCGCGCACTCGACGACCGGCACGGCGCGATCCTCGACGACGACGACCTGAAGGCCGTTGCGCAGATGCGTCGTGTAGATGCCGGGATCGCCCGTCGCCCGCGCATCCGCGCCCGGCGGAGCCGCAAATAGAAAGAGGAGGAACGCGGCAACTGCCGCACCGACGCATCTCATATCGACGGGTCTTCAACGCCGAGGCCGTAGAGCGCTGCCGAGACGACGGCCGCGCGCGGGATGCAGCCGACGAGTTCGCATCCGCGCACGGCAATACCGTGGTCCCGGGCAAGCGTTCGCGCAACCTGCACGACGCGATAGAGCGGCGTCGCGCGCTCGTCGGTAATGTTGAAGGAGAGTTGCACGCAACCGTCGGCGAGCGCGAACGCGAGAGCGCGCAGCGTGCGCAGGCCTCCGTTACGCTCGCGAATCAAGCGGGCGATTCGTCTTCCTGCCTGAAGGTCGGTCGTCTCCAACTCGATGTTGAACGCGATGAGAACGCCGCGGGCGCCGATGGCAATGGCTCCAGCCGTCGGATGAAACGCGTCGCCCGTATCCGGGCCTCCGGCCGGATGCGGGCGAACGTCGGCGAGCAGACGCCGCTGGGGGTCGAGCGCAGCTTCGCCATAGTAAAAGGAGGGAACGCGGTGCGCTTCCCATATCCGCCTGCCTGCTTCGTGCGCAAGGTCGGCCGCCTGCGCCATCGTCGCACCGAGCAACGGAACGAAGGGGAGGACGTCGAGCGCTCCCATGCGCGGATGAACGCCCGAGTGCCTACGCAGGTCGATGCGTTCGCACGCAACGCCGACGAGCGCGACGGCGGCGTCGAGGACGGCGGCGGCAGAACCCGCTGCGGTAATGACGCTGCGGTTGTGCATCGCGTCGCTCGTCGAGTGCAGCACTTTTGCGCCGCAGCCTTCGATCGCGTCGCGCGCTTCCTCGATCGTTTTCGCGCTTCGCCCCTCCGAGAGGTTGGGGACGAGCTCGAAGATCGGCTCCGTCATGCAAGCGCGCGCGCGAGCGCGTCGCGAACGCTGCTCGCGTTCGAGGGAGACCACAGCGTCGCATACCCGAGCCTGCGCGCCTCGGCCTCGCGCCGCGCGGCGCCGCTCACGGGGCGCAACTCGCCCGAGAGACCGAGTTCGCCGAAAACGGCGGCGTCTGCGCGAAGCGTGCGATTTCGGGAAGAAGAAGCGATTGCCAGCGCTATCCCTAAGTCTGCGGCCGGCTCGACGACGCGCAAGCCGCCCGCCACGGAGACGTAGATGTCGCGGTTTGCGAGCTCCATGCCGGCATGCCGCTCGAGCACCGCAACGATCATCGCGAGGCGCGCTTGGTCGACGTTGTTTGCGAGGCGCCGCGGCGTGCCGAAGGTCGTCTCGCCGACGAGCGCTTGAACCTCGACGAGCACCGGACGCGAACCGAGGATCGACGCGACGATGCAGGAGCCGCTCGCGCGCTCCTTCATCTCTCCGGCGAAGAGCGATGACGGGTTCGCAACCGGTACGAGTCCGCTCTCGCCGATCGTGAAGACCGCGATCTCGTCGACGGAGCCGAATCGGTTCTTGTACGCGCGCAGAATGCGGTACTCGCCGCCGAGATCGCCTTCGAAGTAGAGAACCGTGTCGACGAGGTGCTCGAGGAGCCGCGGTCCGGCGATCGCGCCGTCCTTCGTCACGTGTCCGACGAGGATCGTCGCGCAGTGACTGCTCTTGGCGAACTCCATGAGCGCTTGCGTGCAGTCGCGAATCTGCGAGACGCTCCCGGCGTACGATTCCGACCCCTCGAGCCACACGGTCTGAATAGAATCGACGACGAGCGCGACCGGCGGCGCGGCCTGGATGCCGTCCAGAACCGCGCGAAGATCGGTCTGCGCGGCGACGAGCACGTCGCCGCCTAGTCGCAGCCGCTTCGCGCGCAGCTTCACCTGGGCCGCCGACTCCTCGCCGCAGAGATAGACGACCGCCCCGACCTCGCAGAGGTGCGATGCCACCTGCAGAGCCAGCGTTGATTTGCCCGCGCCGGGCGGCCCTCCGAGGAGCGTGAGGCTCCCCGGCACGATGCCGCCGCCGAGCGTCGCGTCGAACTCCGCGATGCCGGTGGCGATTCGCTCGACGCGGCGCTCGTCGATCTCCCGCAGCGGCGTCGGGAGCGTGCCGGTGCTCGTACGAGCCGCGCCTGCGGTGGGGAGGCGCGCTTCGCCCAAGGAGTTCCATTGCCCGCACTGCGGGCAGCGTCCCAGCCAACGAGGCGACGCAAAGCCGCAGGCGGAGCATTCGTAGGCCGAGCGCGTCTTGCGCATTCGACCTCTCCTTTTGTTGCGGCGTCGGGATTCCTCGGGAAGGTTCCGCGCGTTTACGTGCGCGAATGCGCGCATCGCATGACGGCGGCGCTTCAGGTTGCCATCGACGGGCCGGCAGCGAGCGGCAAGACGACCGTCGCGCGCCGCCTCGCGCGGCGCCTGCACTTCCTCTATCTCGACACCGGCGCCATGTATCGGGCGCTCGCGTATCTCGCGCTGCGGACGCAGACCGATGCCGACAACGCGCTCGCGCTGCGGCGGCTCTGCGAGGGGGGGGCGATCCGCGTCGAACTCGACGAGGAGGCTCCGATGGGCTTTCGTGTCTTCGGCGGCGGGAACGAGCTCGACGACGATGCGCTGCAATCGAACGCGGTCAACGCGATCGTCTCGACGATCGCCGCGCATCCCGTGGTACGAGAAGCGATGGTCGCGCAGCAGCGCGCGATCGCTTCGCGCGGAGCGGTCGTCATGGCCGGGCGCGACATCGGAACGGTCGTGCTCCCGGATGCCGCCGTAAAGGTCTTCCTCACGGCGTCCGTGCAGGCACGCGTCGCTCGCCGGCGCGAACAGCTCGCCAACGCCGGGGTCGACGTTCTCGTGCACAGCCTTCGAGAGGAGATCGAGGAGCGCGATCGTCTCGATGCCTCGCGCGCGGTGGCGCCGCTGCGTCCGGCTGCGGACGCTCGCATCATCGACTCGAGCGAGATGTGCGCCGACCAGGTCGTCGAGGAGGTTCTCTCGCTGGTTGCGGCGGCGCGCGCGGCCTCGTGACCCTTTACGGTTTTTCGAAAGCCGCCATCCATGGCGTCGCGCTCCTTCTGTGGCGCGTGCGCGCGCGTGGGACCGAGAACGTCCCGCGCGAAGGCGCGCTCATCATCGCCTGCAACCACGTCTCGTTGCTCGATCCGCCCGTTCTCGGAGCGTTCTGTCCGCGCACGATTCACTACATGGCGAAGGCCGAACTCTTCGCCGTACCGATTTTGGGCAGCCTCATACGCGCGCTCGGCGCATACCCCGTCGTTCGCGAAGGAAGCGCGGCCGGCGCGATCAAGCGATCCGTCGAGATGCTGCGCCGCGGCGAGGCGATCGGAATTTTTCCCGAAGGCGGGCGCAACGTTCTCGGCGACGCACCGATTCGGCGAGGCGTCGCGCTGCTCGCGTCGCTGACCGGCGCGCCGGTTTTACCTGCGGCGATCGTCGGGAGCCGCGATGCGTACCGCTTGGAGCGTATCGCCGTCATCTTCGGCACGCCGCGGCGAATCGAGGGCGAAAGAGCAACTCGCGAGGAGTTGGCGAAGTTCGCCGATGCCGTTATGGAAGAGGTTCACGCGCTCGCGCTGCACGCAAGCGTGTCGTGGTCGCAGCACGCGTGAGGGGCCGTCCGCTCGCGACGATGATCGTCGTCGGACTGCTTCTTCGGCTCATCTATATCCACGCGCAGGGCTTTCCCAACGACATTGCCGCTTTCGAGGCATGGGCGGTCGGGCTCGTGGCGCACGGCCCGAGCCATTTCTACGCATCGACGTCGTTCCTCGACTACCCGCCGGGATATCTCTACATCTTGAGTCTCGTCGGACTCTTCTGGACGCACCTCATCGGCAACGCGCACGATCCGAACCTCGCGATCCTCGGGACGCTCGTGAAGCTTCCGGGCGTCTTTTTCGATCTCGCGCTCGGCGCGCTCATCTACGCCCTCGCACGACGCTTCGCATCGGAACGCGTCGCGCTTGGGGCCGCAGCGCTCTACCTCATCAACCCCGCAATCATCTTCGTCTCCGCGCTCTGGGGTCAGGTCGATTCGGTCTCTGCATTCTTCGCGCTCCTGGCCGTCTACGCGTTGCTGCGCAGCGAAGATTTTGCGGGGAAAGGCGCGCAGTTCGGCTGGACGATCGGCGGCTGGCTCGCCTTTGCGTACTCGCTGCTCATCAAGCCGCAGGCGGCCGTGCTTCTGCCGCTGCTGATTGCGTTTGCCCTCACGGCGGATCGCGCGAATCGCCGCCGCAGAGTCGAGTGCGCGGCCGCCGGAATCGTCGCGGCGATTCTCCTGACGATCGCGCTCGTCGAGCCGTTCCATCCGAGCAATCCGGCTGCGGCGCTCTCGTGGCTGGTGCAGCGCCTGCAGTACGGCACGAACGTCTACCCATACAATTCGGTGAACGCCTTCAATCTGTGGGCGCTGCACGTTCCGTGGAAGAGCGGCCCCGGATCGTTCTGGCAGCCGGACAGCCAGCTCATCGGCATTCCAGGTACCCATTTTGGCATGAGCGAGGGTGGCTGGGGCATCCTCTTGGTCGTCGTCGCGATCGCGCTCGTCGTCTGGCGGTACGTCCAGATTCGAACCGCGCAGGCGCTCGTCGAGGGAGGCGCGCTCGCGCTGCTCGCATTCTTCATCCTCGCAACGCGCATGCACGAACGGTACATCTTCGACGGGGTCGTCTTCACGATCGCATGCCTGCCGTTCGCCCGCCGATATCTCACGTGCGCGCTCATCCTAACGCTCGTCTTTTGGTTCAATCTCCTCTACTCGTACCAGTACATCGCGCTCGTCACGTCGCATGCCTCGAGCGGCGCGAATCCGTATAATCTCTGGGGTTCCGTTACGACGGTTCTCGCCGTCGTCAACGTCGTCGTGTTCTTCTACCTCGGATACGTCTATCTCGGAAGCCAAGAGGAGAGCGCTGCGCTCTCGGACGTCGGGCGTGCCGCCCTCGAGTTCTTCGGCAAGCTGCGCCGGTGGTTCGACCCGGCGCAGGGGCTGCAGGTCATGCAAAAGTCCGTCGACTACGTCGTCGCGACGTCGTTCGGCGTCGCGAGCTTCATACTCTCGGCGGTCTTTCCACGCGTGTATTGGAGGCCGGCTGGAAACGAGTGCTGGCCGATACCGGGCGCGGCGCACGGCGTCCATTGCGGAATCTTCGATGAGGTCTACTTCGCGCGGGCGGCGGAAGAGTACCTCAAAAACATGCGGATCTACGAGAACACGCATCCGCCGCTCTCCAAGCTCCTCATCACGTTCTCGACGATGCTCTTCGGGGGACTGCAGCACGGCGACAATCCTGCGGGGTGGCGTTTCCTCGACGTGCTCTTCGGTGCGCTCGTCGTCGTCTTACTCTACATCTTCGCCAAGCGCGTCACCGGATCGACGATCTGGGCGTCGGTCGCTACCGGATTCTTTCTCTTCGACGGCATGCACTACGTGCAGTCGCGTATCGCGACGCCCGAAGGGTTCGTCATCTTCTTTTCGCTGGCGGCCTGCTATGCGTTCTACCGGTTCTGGATCGCGTCGCAGACGACGGAGCGCCCACACATCGAGGCGCCGCCTCGCATCTTCGCACTCGGCGCCGCCGTCTCGATCCTTTGCGGCATCGCCGCGATGCTCGTCTTCGACGTTTTTCAGCACGCTGCGTTCGGCTGGCCGTGGTTCGTCTGGTGGATGGGAACCGACGTCACGTATGGTCCAGGGCCGCTCGTCGTCTGCAGCGTCTACTTTGCGCTCGGATTCTATCTGCTCTTCCGGTACGTCGTTCTGCCGCGGTTGTTTGCAGGCGAGGCGCGCGAGACGACCTTTGCGGACGGCTCGTACGCGCTCGTGCGCGGCAAGGAATCGGAGATGCACGTCTTCGACGGCGGAATCGTCGGAAAGGGAAAGCCCAAGCGCGGCGAGCTGACGCAGAGCAAAGGCGCGGCGCTCGTCTTCGACAACGGCGAGGCGACGACGACGTACGCGCGCGATCGCGTGCGCTACGCGACGCCGGCCGGTACCGCGACGTACGCCGGCGCACGCGTCGATACCGCCGGCCGAGTAGAAGACGGGACGACCGCGCGCCGCTGGCTCATCCTTTTCACGCTCGCGCTCGGAACGCTCGTGAGCCTCAAGTGGTACGGCGTCATGGGATTCGGCGTGAGCTTCGTACTCCTCATCCTCATCTCGCTGCAGCGATACGTGCGGTGGCCGATCGTCTGGAAAGGGAGGCCGGCGCTCTGGGGAAATCCTCGCGGCTACCGGCTGGACGGAGCGCTCGTAACGATCGCCTTCGTTGCGCTCACCGTGTACGGCCTCGTCTGGATTCCCGATCTCGCGCGCCAAGCACCCGACCCGAACGAGATTCATAACGTGAACGACGTCGTGCTGCGCCAGTACAGCATGTACGACTATCACTCGACGCTCAAAGCAAAGCACCCGTACTCGTCGCTCTGGTATCAATGGCCGTTCGACTACGTTCCGGTCGCGTATTACTACGACGACGAACGCAGCAAAGATCTCGCGCAGCCGGATCCGAACAAGCGTTGCTGCATCTACGAGATCACGTCGATGCCGAATCCGTTCACGCTCTGGTTCGGCCTGCTCGCAGTTCCGATCGTCGCGGTTCTTGCGTGGCGGGAGCGGAATAAAGGCTACGCGCTCCTCATCGTCACGTATCTTTTGCAGTGGCTTCCGTGGGCGAAATCCCCGCGTCTGGCGTGGGAGTATCACTTTTACGTAAACATCCCGCTCATCTGCCTTTGTAACGCGATCGTTCTGCAGCGCGTGTGGGCGTGGTCGAGCGCTCGGGGAGGGCGCACCGCCGCGATCGGGCGCGTCGCGGTCGTCGCGGTCGCGTGCGTCATCGTCGCGGCCTTCATCTTTTTCTTCCCGATTCTCTCCGCGTGGCCCATATCGTACAACGCGTGGCAGGCGCGGATGTGGTTCCCCAGCTGGATCATCGGCCCGTACGGCTGACGGACAAGGCCTCCTTCACCCCCCAAGGCGAAGCCCCGAAACGACATGTCGGGGCACTCGAAGTTCCACAACATCAAGCTTCGCAAGGGTAAGGCCGACGCGCAGCGCGGCGCGTTGTTCACGAAGCTGAGCAAGGAGATCATCGTCGCGGCGCGATCCGGATCGAGCGATCCGGAGGCGAACTATCGCTTGAAGATCGCCGTCGAGAAGGCGCGCGAGAACAACATGCCGCACGAGAACGTCAAGCGTGCCATCGCTCGCGCCGCGGGACAGTCCGACGCCGCTGCGATCGAGGAGCTGCGCTACGAAGGATACGGGCCGCATGGCGTCGCGGTCGTCGTCGACGCGGCGACGGACAACCGTCATCGCACGGCGGGCGAGTTGCGATTTCTCTTTTCGAAGAACGGCGGAACGCTCGGTGAGAGCGGAAGCGTCGCGTGGATGTTCGAACCCGTCGGCATCGTCGACCTCGACCCGAAAGGGCGATCCGAGGACCGCCTGACCGAAGACGTGCTCGTCGAGGGCGTCGAGGATCTCGAGTACGACCCCAGCGGCGCGACGATCTATACGCAGCCCGCGGCGCTCGCATCCGTGCGCGAAGCGCTGCGCGAACGAGGCCTTGCACCGAGCGATGCCTATCTCGGCGTGCGCGCGAAGAACCGGCTCGCGCTGCATGGCGCGCCGCTCGTAGATGCGCTCGCGTTTCTCGAAGCGCTCGACGAGCACGAAGACGTGCAGCGCACGTTCAGCAATCTCGATCTCAGCGACGCGGACATCGCAGAAGTGCTTGCATAGGCGTTGAGCGTCCATCCGCCGTCGCCGCCGGAGCCGGCGCCGCAGCCGACGCGGCCCGTGGAATGGCGCTCGCAACACGACCGGCCGCCGCGCCGCTCCGTCGCCGAGTACGTTCCGAAAGACTGGGTCTTTCCAATCGTCCTCGCGCTCTTCGTCGGCGTCGTCGTCTGGTTCGGACACGCGATCCGCGAGTTCATGGTGCCGACTGCGAGCACGGTCACCGTGCCGCAGTTCATCGGAACCTCTCTCGTCGATGCAAACGACGCGCTCGTCCATCTCGGCCTCACGTCGCAAGTCGTCGAGCATCTCACGAGCGACCGCTACCCGGCCGATACGATCGTGAATCAGGAACCCGGAGCCGGGGTTCAAGTCAGGCAGGGCCGGCAGATTTCGTTCGTCGTGAGCTCCGGAATCATCGCGCGCTCGATGCCGGATCTACGTTACCAATCGATGCGCGAGGTCGGACTCGACCTCTCGCGGACGCACCTCCAGCTCGGAAAGATTTCGTATACGCGCAGCGGCGTCGTTCCCGACGACCACGTTATCTCGCAGTTTCCCGATCCGCTCGCGAACGTCGTCGAGGGCGAGATGGTGAACCTCGTCGTGAGCCGCGGCGGCGCGACCTCGGTTCGCGTTCCGGCATTCTCCGGGATGACCATCGACGCGGCGCGCGCGCTCGCACGCAAGGACGGCGTGAATATCGGGCAGATCGTCTGGACGCCGCTGGGCGCCTCGGGCCCGGCACACGGTGTCGTCGCGCGGCAGAAACCCGCTGCCGGAACGACGATCGCTGCGTTCGATACCGTTTCGCTTCAAGTGAGCGCCGGTCCAAACGAGTCCGGCTACATCCTCCGACAGGTGCATCTCCTGGCATCGGTTCCCGTGCCGGACCAGATCAAGCCGGGTCAGCAGATTCACGTGCGCCTCGTCGTGCGCGACGCAACGGGGCAGTGGACGCTCTACGACGCATTCGCACAGCCCGGACAGAAACTCGACTTCACCGTAACCGCGCTGGGAACGTCGCTCGTCGACATGTACGCGGACAACGTGCTCGTCGGCGAGGTTCGCCTGGGCACCGAGCCGGCAAAGATTTACGGCGGTATGCCGTCGCCGCAGCCGAGCACCACCCCGTGACGAAGCTCGCGCCGTCGCTCCTCTCCGCGGACTTCAGCCGCATCGCGCAGGAGATCGCAAGCGTCGAGGCTGCCGGCGCGCAGTACCTGCACGTCGACGTCATGGACGGCCGCTTCGTTGCGAACATTACGTGGGGCGCGAAGGTCGTCGCCGATCTCAGGCGCATTGCGAAGGTTCCGCTCGACTGCCACCTCATGGTCGCAGAACCCGAGCGCTCGCTGCAAGCGTTCTGCCATGCGGGAGCCGCCGTCGTCACGTTTCATCTCGAAGCGACGGCGCACGCACAAGGCGCGCTTGCGGAGGTGCGCGCCTCCGGCGTGAAAGCCGGCATCGCGCTCTGCCCGCAGACGCCGATCTCGATGCTCGACGATCTCATCGACGACTGCGATCTCGTCCTCATCATGTCGGTGAATCCGGGGCGCGGCGGACAACGCTTCATCCCACGCGCCATGGAGAAGATTCGCCAAGCGCGAGCGCTCATCGAGCGCCGCAACCCTACATGCGAGCTCGAGGTCGACGGCGGGATCGGGGCGGAGAACATTCGCGACGTCATCGGCGCTGGAGCGAACGTGATCGTCATGGGCTCCGCAGTCTTCGGCGGCGGCGATCCCGGCGAGGCGCTGCGCCGTCTGCGCTCGCTGCTGTGACGATCGCGCCGCTGCGCGAGGACGAGGTCATTGCCCGGCTACGCGAGATCGCGCTCGCTACCGAAACGAAACGGATTCTCGTCGGGATTGGCGACGACGCGGCGGTCTGGCAGCCATCGCGCTCGCATCGCAGCGTCATCACGACCGACGCGCTCGTCGAAGGCGTGCACTTTACCGCGGAGACGATGAGTGCGTACGACGCCGGATGGCGGGCGATGACCGCGAATCTGAGCGATCTCGCAGCGATGGGAGCGCGACCGGTTCTGGCGACGATCGCGCTCGGCGTTCCGGCAGGCTGCGACGTCGAGACGCTCGTTTCGCTCTATCGTGGAATCGCAGCAGCGGCGAAGAGCGCGCGTCTTGCGATCGCAGGGGGAAATCTCACGCGTTCGCCGGCGACGACGATAACGATCGCGGCCGTGGGCGAAGTGCGCGCGACGCGATGTACGCTTCGGAGCGGAGCGAAAGCCGGCGACGTCGTGGCCGTAACGGGCGAGCTGGGCGCAAGCAGAGCCGGTCTGGACGTCGCGCGCGGCGCCGTTACGCTCGGCCCGGAGGACGAACGGGTGGGGCTCGACGCGCACCGCCATCCGAGCGCGCGTCTCGACGAGGGTCGATGGCTGGCGGCGAGCGCGAACGTTCACGCGATGATCGACTGCTCCGACGGGCTCTCCACCGATCTCGCGCGGCTCTGCGAGAGCAGCGGCCTCGGTGCCTTCGTGGAGGGGATTCCCGTCAGCGCATGCGCGCGCGCGGCGGCGGAGAGGCTCGGTGAGGATCCCGTCGCATACGCGCTGGCAGGCGGCGAAGAGTACGAGTTGATCGTCGCGATCGCGCGACGTGCGTTCGCGCACCTAAGCGAACGGTATCTGGCCCGTTTTGGACGTTCCCTACTGCACGTTGGAACGCTGCGCGAGGGCGCGGGCGTTTTTATCGCTCGTGCCGGAGAGCAGGAGATGCCGGTGGCGCAAACCGGCTGGGATCACTTTACGTAAGAGGGGCAGACGCAATAGCGGCGCCGGCCCCTCGTCCTTCGGCTCCGCTCGCTGCGATCGCTACGTTCAGGATGACAACGAGGGCGCGCCTAAGATTGGGATGACAGCGTTAGCGGCGCGGACGTAGATCGAAGATCCTCTAGACCGAGCGCGTGACGCGCTTGCTGCGCAGGCAGGCCGTGCAGACTCGCGCGGTGAGGTGACGCCCCCGATCGACGACTCGCACCGACTGAAGATTTGGCAGCCAGCGGCGCTTCGTTTTGTTCATAGCGTGGCTGACGCGGTTTCCCGCTTTTGGACCCTTGCCGCAGATGTCGCAGAACTTCGCCACGCCGTCTCTCCTGTTAAAAATGCGTTGGCCGGCCCTTAGGCCGGACAACGAGGAAATGATAGCACGGCGACGCCCGCCAGGCAACGGGGACTCCGGTGCCACCGAAGCCAAGAGGCTCCCCCGTGGACGCACGGAGCCTCGATGGCCGCGGTTACGCTCGCTTTCTGGCCGCCGGAAGCTACTTTCTCAAAAAGTACCGGTCCGTTCTGAACGACCTCAACGTCTATCCCGTGCCCGACGGCGATACGGGCACGAATATGTATTTGACGCTGCGTTCTGCCGCTCGCTCCGCCTATGCAAGCGGGCGCGCGCCGATCTCGTCGGTCGCCGCAGCGGCCGCGCACGGCGGTCTCACGGGCGCGCGCGGAAACTCGGGCGTCATCCTCTCGCAGATGCTTCGCGGCTTCGCGCACCACGTGCGGCATCGCGCGACTATCGACGGTTTCGTCGCTGCGACGGCGTTGCGCGAAGCGGCGCTTGCGGCGCGGCAGGCGCTTCTCGCGCCGTCAGAGGGAACGATTCTCTCCGTCGCCGATGCCGCGGCGGAGTCGGCGTACCGGCTCGCCCTGCACGAGCCCGATCTCGTGCGCGTTCTCTCGGGGATCGTTCGATTCGCAAACGAGGCTCTCGAACGGACGCCAGAAGAGCTGCCCGCGCTGCAAGAGGCGGGCGTCGTGGATGCGGGCGGCGCGGGGCTCGTCTATCTGTTGGAGGGTGCGCTCGCGTTTCTTCCCGACGTGAAGGCGCGCGCGACGGCGTTCCCTCGCAGGCCCGTGCGCGGCGAGGTCTTCAGCCGCAAACAGCGCGTCGGCGTGATGCGGTACTGCACGGAGTTGGTGCTCGAGAACGCGACGTGCACCCCTCCCGATTTGCGCAAAGCACTCGAACCGCGCGGCGAATCGCTGATCGTTGCCGGAGCTTCTCCGACGCTCAAGGTTCACGTGCACACCGACGATCCGGAGCACGTGAAGGCGATCGCGTCGCGCTTCGGTGAGCCCACGCGCTTCAAAATCGACGACATGGCGCAGCAGCATCGCATGCTTGTGGTACCGCCGCCGGAGACCGCACGCTCGATCGTCGCAGCCGTACCCGGCCCGGGGTTCGAGACGATCGCCAAGGAGCTCGGGGCCGAGGTGACGCTCTCCACGAATGGGGATCCGAGCGTCGCGGAGTTTGCACTTGCGATCAACAACGCGCTTGCGGACGAGGTCTGGCTTTTGCCGGGCGACGCGAACGCGATGGGCGCGGCACGCGGTGCGGCCGCGATGAGCGGCAAGCGCGTGCGCCTTCTGGAAACCCGCAACGTCGTCGAGGCGATCAACGCGTTGCTCGCGCTGCGTGCCGGCGAGACCGATCTCGAGAGCATAGAACGATCCGCGGGGCTGGCTCCGAGCGCTCGAATCTTTCTCTCGAAGGGACGACCCGCCGCGGTGTTGCGCGAGCGCTCGTTCGCCGGCGAGAGCATCCCGGCCGTTGCGCGTGCCGCTGCCGCAGCGCTCGCCGATGGAGGGAATGGGCTCCTGACGCTCTACTACGGCGGAGGACAGCGCGAGAAGGACGCGCGACACTTGAGCGAGGAGTTGACGAGCGCGTTTGCACGGATTGACGTGGAGTACTACTACGGCGGCATGAAGAACGCGGAGTATTGGGTTGCCTTCGACGACTAGCCGGCCGCGCATCGCCGTCGACGCGATGGGCGGCGACCACGCGCCCGAGGAGATCGTCGCGGGCGTCTTGCTCGCCGCGCGCGAGGCCGACGCCGACGTCGTGCTCGTCGGTGACGAGGCGCGCGTTCGAGCGCTGCTCGACGGTGCCACGAGCGGCAATATCTCGGTGCTTCACGCGCCGGAGACCGTTCCCATGGGGCAGTCCGCGTCGCAGGCGCTGCGTGCGGCGGATCGCACGTCGCTGGGCATCGCGATCGCAGAGGTGAAGGAGGGCCGCGCCGATGCGGTGGTCTCCGCCGGAAACAGCGGTGCGTTTCTGGCGATCGCGCTCATCAAACTGCGTCCGATCGACGGCGTCGCGCGCCCGGCGATCGCAACGGTCTGGCCCGCGCTCAACGGCCCGACCGTTCTTCTCGACTCCGGCGCAAACGTCGACTGCCGGCCGGAATGGCTCGCGCAGTTCGGCATCATGGGATCGGCCTACGCACACGAAGTTCTCGGCATCGAGTCGCCGCGCGTCGCGATGCTCTCGGTCGGCGAAGAACGCAGCAAAGGGAACGCGCAGACCTTCGAGGCGGCTAAGCTCCTCGAAGACGGCCCCGTCACCTTCATCGGCAACATCGAGGGAAAGGATCTCTTTCACAACGTCGCCGACGTCGTCGTCACCGACGGATTCGTCGGCAACGTCGTCCTCAAGGCGGGCGAAGGCATCGTCACCGATCTCGGCAAGGTGCTGCGCGAGACGCTCCTGGGCGGGAGCGTGCTCACCAAACTCGGTACGCTCATGCTCGCGCCGGAGCTTCGACGCCTGCGCCGGCGCTACGACTTCGAGACGTATGGTGCCGCGCCGCTGCTCGGGCTGCGCGGCAACTGCCTCGTGACGCACGGCCGTGCAAGCCGCAACGCGATCAAACATGCAGTCACCGCCGCGATTCAAGAAGTGCGGCACGACGTCGTCGGAAAGATCGCCGAGCTCGTCTCGCCGAAGTAGCGATGGCCGTCGCAATCGTTACGGACAGCACCTCCGACATCGAGCCGCAGCGCGCGCAGGGAGCCGGCATCACGATCGTGCCGCTCTTCGTCACCTTCGGCGACCTCCGGTATCGCGATCTCGTGGATCTTTCGCGGGCCGCCTTCTACGAGAGGCTCGTCATGGACTCCGCGCTGCCGGGAACCTCGCAGCCGACGGCCGCGATGTTCGAGGATGCGTTTGCCGCTGCGCCGAGCGACACGGTTCTCTGCATCACGATCTCGTCGCATCTCTCGGGAACGATCAACTCGGCGCGTGCCGCCGCGCAGCGTACGGCGTCGAAGCGGGTCGAGATCTTCGACTCGCAGAGCGCCTCGGGAGGCCTGGGGCTCATGGTCCTGCGCGCTGCGGAGATGGCATCGCAGGGTGCGAGCGTTGAATCGATTCTCGAAGCGCTCGAACGCGAGAGGCGTACGGCCGCGGTCTTCGCCTGCATTCCCGATCTCTCGCATCTGCAGCGCACCGGCCGCATCGGTCGCGCGCGCGCCGCGCTCGGAACGCTCATGCGCATCGTTCCGGTGCTTGCCGTCGAAGAGGGGCAGGTGGTTGCGAAGGCGCAGGTGCGCACGTTTTCCCGTGCGCTCGACACGATGCTCGACCTCTGCATGGAATCCATCGGCGATCCCGCACAGGCGCGCATCGTGATCATGCACACGAACGCACCCGAGCTTGCCGCTGCAAATAGGAGTGCGCTGCTCTCGCGTCTGGGGACGGCGCCGCGAACGCTCGAGGTGTGGGAGGCGGGCCCGGTGATCGCCACGCACGGCGGCCCCGGTGCCGTCGGAATCTGCACCGGCTAGCGGCTTTCGATGGCGCTGGGAATCTACGTTCACCTTCCGTTCTGTCCGTATCTCTGTCCCTATTGCGACTTCGCAAAGTGGACGCACCGGGCGAGCGCGGCCGCGCGATACCTGCGGGCGCTCGATGCCGAGATCGAGAGCGTCGCGCCGCGGCAGGCGGCGACGATCTTTCTTGGCGGCGGGACGCCGAATACGTACGACGCGGGTACGATTGCCGCGCTCGTCGGGCGTCTGCGCAACCGATTTCCTCTCGAGCGCGGCGAGCAAGAGATCACGATCGAACTCAATGCGGAACTCGTTGCAAAGGGCGATTTTGAGATCTATCGCGCCGCCGGAATCACGCGCGTCTCCATCGGCGTGCAGTCCTTCGACCGCGACGAGATTCGCAGGCTCGGCCGGCGCCATACCCCCGACGACGTCGAGCGCGCGGTACGCGCGGCACGGCAAGCAGGCATGCGCGCCGTGAGCGTCGACCTCATCTTCGCCGTTCCCGGACAGAGCGTGCAGTCGTGGCGCCGATCGATCGCCGCGGCAGTCGCCCTCGGCGTCGATCACATCTCTACCTACGGGCTGACGATCGAGGAGGGCACACCGTTTGCCGCACGGCGCGCGGTCGAGCCGGGCTACTTTCTCGACGATGCGGCGGAGGCGCAGCTCTATGCGGCCGCGATGGACGATCTCGAGGCGGCCGGATTCGAGCAGTACGAGATCAGCAACTTCGCTCGGCCCGGTTACCGCTGCGAGCACAACGAAAACTACTGGGCGAACGGCGAGTATCTCGGTCTTGGCGTCGGCGCCGCCTCCTACGACGGCGGCGTGCGCGGGACGCATACGCGCGACCTGGGCGCGTACGTTGCCGCCGCGCTCGCGCGCGAAGCGATTCCCGGCGAGAGCGAGTCCTTGGAGCCCGGCCGCCGCGCCGGCGAAGCAATCATGCTTGCCTTGCGGACGTCGCAAGGGCTGCGCTTCGCGGAGTTCAAAGAACGGTATGGCATCGATGCTGCGGCGAAATACGAGCCGGTCATACGGAGATACGTCTTTGAGGGGCTTCTCGAATGCGACGAGCGCGGAGTACGGCTTTCGCGCCGAGGGCGCTTCTTTGCGAACGACATATGCGCGGCATTTCTAGAGGCTCCAGCGTTCGTTTAGGCGAGCGCCCGCACGTCGTTCTGCGGGCGATCTTCGGGCTGCTCTTCGGCATCGCCGGATTTTTCATCGGCAGGGAAGCGTACGTCAATATCTTCGCCCTCCACTTTGCGAGCGAGTGGACGCAAGTTGCGCTTCTCATCCTCGCGCCCGTCGTCGGGGCGCTCGTCGGCGTCGCAATCGCTCCGCTCGTGCAGAGCCTCTTCGAGGAGCAGCTCTCCGCCGTCGAAGATGCGGTCGAGCGGCTCGCGCCCTCGGAGATCGCGGGCGGTGCGATCGGGCTCATCTTGGGGCTCGTCATCGCCTTTCTCATCAAGAGCGTGCTCGTCGAATTCATCACCTTCGGCGGCCGGACCGGCACCTACGTCGCGATCCTGGCGTACCTTCTCGTCGTGATCTTCATGTCGTACCTCGGCGCGCGCGTCGGCGCGAAGATGCGCATCTTGCCGGTGCCGCTTGCGGCGGCGGCCGGCATGGCGCCGGCGAAGGTCGTCGACACGTCCGTCATCGTCGACGGACGCATCGCCGAAATCGTCGAGAGCGGCTTTCTCGAAGGAACGCTCGTCGTACCGCGGTTCGTTCTTCACGAACTGCAAACGATCGCCGACTCGAACGATCCGCTCAAGCGCACGAGGGGGAAGCGCGGCCTCGAAATCCTCGGGCGGCTACAGGAGCTCTCGGCGATCGAGATCGGCGAGCGTGACTACCCGGATATGGCGCCTGCGGTCGATGCGAAACTCGTGCGCTTTGCACGCGAGCTCGGCGCGCGGCTGCTGACGAACGACTACAATCTCAATCGCGTCGCACAGCTCGAAGGCGTTGCGGTGCTCAACATCAACGAACTCGCCAACGCGGTAAAATCGGCCGTTCTTCCGGGGGAGGAGCTGCGAGCGACGGTCGTGCGCGAGGGGAAGGAGCCGCGCCAAGGGGTTGCCTATCTCGACGACGGAACGATGATCGTCGTGGATCAGGGTCGCGAACTCGTCGGGCAGACGGTCGGCGTCGTCGTAACGTCGGTCCTGCAGACCGCCGCCGGGCGCATGATCTTCGCGCGCCCGAAGCGAGAGTAGAGGCGTAGCGGATGCGTTGGACCGCAATTATCGCAGCCGGTGGCCGCGGCGAGCGTTTCGGCAGGCCCAAGCAGTTCGTCGAAATCGCCGGGCTGCCAATGCTCGGTTGGTCGGTGCGCGCCTTTGCGTCGATGCGCGAAGTCGAAGAGATCGTCGTTGCCGTCGATGCGGGCCTCGTCACGCAGACGCAGGCGCTGCTGGCCGAACTCGCCGCGCAGACGCGCGGCCGCGTCGTCGGCGGCGGGCACACGCGCGGCGCGTCGGTGGGCAACGCGCTCGCGGCGGCAGCGCCCGACGTCGACGCCGTGCTCGTCCACGACGGCGCTCGGCCGCTCGTTCGCGTGCAGAACGTTCGCGCGGGGATGCGCGCGGTTCGTCCCGGCCGTGCGTCGGTTCTCGCCTCGCGCGTGGTCGATACCGTCAAACTCGTCGACAACGAATCGCTGCTCGTGCAGCAGACGCTCGACCGAGATCGTCTATGGGCCGCGCAGACGCCGCAGTTCGCGATGCGTTCCGATCTCGCGGCGGCATATCGAGACGGCGCGTATGCGACGGACGATACCGCGCTGTTGGAACGCGCGGGCGTCGAGGTCGTCGTCGTTCCCTCTCGCCATGCGAACTTCAAGATCACGTTGCCCGAGGACATCGGGCCTGCCGAACTGCTCTTGCGCGAGCGCTTGGCGCAAGGGTTTCCGGAACCCGATGCGGTGCTCGTCGAGATCTTCGCGGGCTCCGAGCACGTCGACGCCATCCTTCGCCTCGTTGGGGAGCACGGCGGCCGCGTCGACGGAATCGAGCGCGACCTGCCGAAAGGCGCGGCCGTTCGCGCGTACGTTGCGGCGGACCGGCTTCACGCTTTCGAAGCGTCGTTCGTTCCCCTTGCGGACGGCAGCGCGACCATTACCGTTCACGACACGGCTGCGGGCGGCGGGTGATTCGCGTCGGCCACGGTTTCGACGCGCACCCTCTCGTCGAAGGAAGACGCTTCGTGCTCGGCGGCGTCGATGTTCCGTTCGAACGCGGCGCCGCGGGCCATTCGGATGCCGACGTCGTCGCTCACGCGATCGCCGACGCGCTCTTGGGCGCCGCGGCGATGGGCGACCTCGGCGCCAGATTTCCCGATAGCGATCCGCAGTGGAAAGATGCCGACTCGATGCGCCTTCTGGCGCTCTGCGCGACGGACGTGCGCGCGGCGGGTTACGCGATCGGCAATGTCGATGCGACGATCGTGCTCCAGGAACCGCGCCTGGCCGCACACCTCGACGCGATGCGCCGCAACGTCGGCGCCGCGATCGGTGTTGGGGTTGAGTGCGTGTCGGTGAAGGCCAAGACGAGCGAGAGAATGGGATATACCGGCGACGGAAGCGGCATCGCGGCGTACGCCGTCGCGCTCGTCGAACGCCGGTGAGCCTGCTCGCGGCGATGCGAGCGGACCTTCGCGCCGCGAAGGAGCGCGATCCGGCCGCGCGCGGGGCGCTCGAAGTGCTCCTCTGCTATCCCGGATTTCACGCGCTCGTCGCGCACCGGTTCATCCACGCGCTCCATTCGATCGGGCTACCGCTGATGCCGAGGATGCTCTCGAACTGGATGCGATTTCTCACCGGCATCGAGATTCATCCCGCGGCGCGAATCGGGCGCGGGGTCTTCATCGATCACGGCATGGGCGTCGTCATCGGCGAAACGTCGCAGATCGGAGACGGCTGCACGCTCTATCAGGGCGTGACGCTCGGCGGAACGAGCCTCTCGCGCGGAAAGCGCCATCCGACGCTCGGAGAGAACGTCGTCGTCGGCGCGGGCGCCGCCGTACTCGGTGCGATCACCGTCGGCAATGGAGCGCGAATCGGGGCGGGCTCGGTCGTCGTGAGAGACGTGGAGGAGAAGTCGATCGTCGCCGGGGTTCCGGCGCGCGAGGTGCGCGGCGAACAAGCCTGGTCGTGGATGATTTAGCGATTGCGTAACGCATGAATCTCTACAACACGCGCACGCGCCGCGTCGAGACGCTGGAACCGATGGACGGCAAGCGGCTGCGGATCTACGTCTGCGGCCTCACGCCGTCGGCGCAGGCGCATCTCGGCCATGCGCGCTCGTTCCTCTTTTTCGACATTCTGCGCCGGTACCTCGAACACAAAGGCTACGACGTGACGTACGTGCAGAACGTCACCGACGTCGACGATCGCAGCATCGCGACGGCGCACGAGGAAGGGACGACGTACCGCGCGGTCATCGAGCGCAACTACGGCTCGTTCAAGGCGTCGATGCGCGCGCTGCGCGTTCGAGAGCCCGACGAGGAGCCCTACGCGACGGCCTTCATTCCGCAGATTCAAGAGATGATCCGCGCGCTCGTGCAGAGCGGAAATGCGTACGCCGTGCGGGATGGCGTCTACTACGCCGTACGAACGTTCGCGCGATATGGCACGCTGAGCAATCGCAACATCGAGGAGCTCGAGGCCGGAGCGCGCATCGAGATCGGCGAGCACAAGCGCGATCCGCTCGACTTCGCGCTGTGGAAGTTTGCGAAAGAGGGCGAACCATCGTGGCCGTTTGACGGGTACGGCGCCGGGCGTCCCGGCTGGCACATCGAGTGCTCGGCGATGTCGCGCGCGCTTCTCGACCCCCAGGGCATCGGGTTCGACATCCATGGCGGCGGCGCAGACCTCATCTTTCCCCATCACGAGAACGAGATCGCGCAGAGCGAGCCGCTGATGGCGAAGCCGCCGATGGCGAAGCACTGGTCCCACGGCGGCCTGCTGCTCTTCGAGGGGAAGAAGATGTCCAAGTCCTTGGGCAACTTCGAGCCGCTCTCCGAACTTCTGCAGCGATACGATCCGCAGGCGATACGGGTCCTCTTCCTGCAAACGGGATATCGCAAGGTCATGAACTTCACGCCGGAGTCGATCGCCGGTGCGACGGTGACGCTCGAGCGGTTGAAGAAGACGTATCGCGCATCGCGCTACGGCTCGAACGGCAGCAGCGGCTTGCTGGGGCGCGTGGAGGCCGCGCTCGACGACGACGTGAACACCGCGGTCGCACTCGCGCACGTGCTGCAGGACGAGTCGCCGGCGACTGCGGAGTTTGAGACCGCGCTGCGGCTGTTGGGGATCGAACCGAACGAGGACTGGCTGCGCGAACCGGCGATCGGCGCGAGCGAGGACGAACGAGCGCGGATCGTCGCGGGCTTGCGCGACGAAGGTTCCCGGCGTTGGGAGAGCGACCCCGACGGTACCGCGCTGCAGATCGTGCAAGAACGAACGCAGGCTCGTGCGCGCAAGGACTGGGCGCGTGCGGACGCATTGAAGAAAGAGTTGACGCAGCATCATGTGGGGATCAAAGACGCACCCGACGGGACGACGCAGTGGTGGTGGGAGAGGCCGCAAACCGCCGCACGGCCGCCCTCCTAGCCTCGATTTCGACGACGTCGTCTACGGGATTCACGCGGTTTCCGAGGCGCTGCACGCCGGCGAGCTGCGTACCCTTCACGTCGCGCGCGATCGAAAGAAGGACCAACCGCTGCGACTGCTGCTCGAAGAGGCGCAGGAGCGCGGCGTGCCGGTTCGCTTTACGGAGCGCGATTTCTTCGCGCGCCTTCCGCACAAGGCGCATCAAGGCGTCGTCGCAATCGCGCACCCGTTCGAGTACGCGGACTTCGACGACGTACTGCACGCATCGCGCGGCGAGGACGCGCTCTTCGTCGTTCTCGACCATCTGACGGATCCGCACAACGTCGGCGCGATCGTCCGGACCGCGGAGTGCGCCGGCGCCCATGCGGTGATTCTCCCGGAGCGCCGCTCCGCGGGCGTCAACGCGACGGTTCGTAAGACCTCGGCGGGCGCGGCGAGCCGCCTTCCGATCGCGCGTATCGTGAACGTCGCTCAGACGGTCCGAGCGCTCAAGCAAGCCGGCGTATGGACGGTAGGGGCTACGGCCCAAGCGGACGCGCTTTCGATGAGTGAGACGATCTTTCGCCGTCCGGCGGCGATCGTGATCGGCGCGGAGGGAAGCGGCATCGCGTCGCTCGTCAAGCGCGAGTGCGACGCGCTCGTGCGCGTTCCGATGCGCGGCGAGATCGCGTCGCTCAACGCGTCCGTGGCGGCGGCCGTCCTGCTCTACGAAGCCTTGCGGCAGCGCTCCAACGAGCCTTGACGGAGGGAGGGGTGTCCTCCTATACTGAGAGGGACCGCCGCGCCCTTATGGCTTCGGCCGAGGTTTTGCGGCCGGTCCTCCCACGAGGCAACGAACATCATGGCAATGACCCATCCAGCGCCGGATGGACTCGACTACCAGCAGCGGGTCGATGAGGACCTCGTTGCCATCGCTAAGACCGGCGACGATCTTGCGATGGAGTACCTGCTCAACAAGTACAAAAACTTCGTCCGCATCAAAGCGAAGAGCTACTTTCTCATCGGCGCCGACCGCGAGGACATCATTCAGGAAGGGATGATCGGGCTCTACAAGGCGGTGCGCGATTTCAAGGCCGATAAGCTCTCAAGCTTCCGTGCCTTTGCCGAGCTGTGTATCACCCGGCAGATCATCACCGCGATCAAAACGGCGACGCGGCAGAAGCACATTCCGCTCAACCAGTACATCTCGCTCAACAAGCCGATCTACGACGAGGACAGCGAACGGACGCTGCTCGACGTCATGGCGTCGCAGAAGACGTCGGATCCCGAGGAGCTCGTCGTGACCCAAGAGGTCTCCGACGACATCCGCCAGCGAATTCGGCAGAATCTCTCAGAGCTTGAATCGCAGGTGCTCGAGTCGTATCTCGAGGGCAAGAGCTACCAGGAGATGGCGCGCGATCTCGGGCGGCACGTGAAGTCGATCGACAACGCGCTGCAGCGCGTGAAGAGGAAGATCGAGAAAAACCTCGCCGAGTTCGAGTTTCAATAAGCGCTTGGCGCGGATTCGCTGAGTTTCTCGACGATGCGCGCGAAGATTGCTTCGCGATCTTCCAAGGGGTCGATCGCGAACGTCTCGCGCTCGCCGCTTGCGCCCGTCGGTAGAATCGTCACCGTCACGTGCGCGACCTCGCAGATGTCCTGGCACGTCGTTCCCATGACTCGCACGCGCTTGCCGAAGCCGGCCTCCTTGCAGCGCTCTTTCAGCCATTCTCGCAGTTGAAAATCGCCAAGGCGCTTCGCGATCTCCGGCGTTTCATCGGGAATCCGCTCCCGATAGCACTTCTGGCAGACGAGCACCGCTCCGGAAGCGGACCATTTCGGCGTAACGGATTTCACATGGCGACATTTCGCCGTTCGGGATACGGAGCCATTGGCGGGGAGGCTTCGCGCCGTGCCGAAGAGCGCGGCACGCCGACGTGGCTGAGCGGTCGAAGGCAACGGATTTGTAATCCGTCTCGAAAGACACCGCCGGTTCGAATCCGGCCGTCGGCTCGCTCTCCGGTTTAAAGGTCGCTGGCTGCGGTCGAAAACAGCGTGCTGATGTTGCCGCCGAGCGCGGTCATCGCGGTGATGGCTGCGAGTGCGACGAGCGCGAGCAAGAGCCCGTACTCAACGAGCGTCGCGGCGCTCTCGTCGCTGAAAAGCCGTTTGACGAAGGTTCCTATATGGCGCATTGTTGCACCTCCCGCTGTGTAGCCTAGCACGCTTGACCGCCCCTAGCATTGCGGTTTTGCAAAGCATAACGGAGCGCAAACGTGCAACCCTTCATCTATAGGGGATGCACGTGAGGTGCGCGAAAGCCCGCGTCTAAATAAGGCTGTTCCGTTCGTGGGCAGGCGGCCAAGTGGCTAATGGCACCAGACGTGCATCTGTCTTATGCTAAAATCGGCAACAATCGCCAAATATCGGGAACGCTCGCAGAAGCTTGCACTGCGAACGTTTCCGCCCGTTTGTAGCGCTCGCGGGAGTCGCGGACAACCGCTGAAAAGCGCCGAGGTGGTGACCAAAAGGTGATCAGACCGCGCGCGCGAGGTTTCGAGATGTGAGGGCTGTGATTCACGATGATGCCCTCACGCTTGAGCAGAATCTTCAACCGGTGCCGGGCGAAGCGAATGCGTTCCTGGGCGAGACGTCGTAGCCGATCACGAATGAGCTCGCGGCGAATCCGAATTGTGGAAATAGGGCGGAGATCGAATGCTCGCCGACTGTGCGATCTGCGAACGATTCACGAGGACGTCGAAATACGGGAAGGGCTACGTCAGAGAGTACGGTTCGGTCGGCGAGTCCCGGTATTCGATCGGCTATCTCATCGACGTCGTCTGCAACCCCAAGCGCCTGCACCCGGCTCCGAGCCACATTCCGCCGGTGACCCTCAACCGATCCGTAGACCAGCGCGATCCGTGGACGATCGGCAGAGTTCGAGGAGGACTTCGCCGAACAGTCCACGGCACTCATCCCAGCTTAACTGGTCGTCGCGGGATGGGCCGCATTACAAAAGAAGTATGAGTTCCAACGCCGCTAATGCCGGAACGCCCGTTGCTGCGAGCCTTGGTGAATGAAGTTGCAGGCACGATACACCAGCCCTGCGTAGGCTGATGGCGGCGTTCCATAGTGATCTCCGTCCGATGAAAGTGAGGGTCGCTTGCCCGATATCCCGCATCAGACTCCCGCTCCGAACGCGTGGCCAGCCGTAGCGACGGCTGCGCTGCGCGTTGCATTCGGCGTCATTTGGGTGGTGGGGGCAGCGCTAACGTGGCGGCCCGATTTCGCCGTGCATTACGTTGGCTATCTGCACAACGCAGCGCACGGGCAGCCGGGCTGGCTGGCGGCCTGGTTCGCGATATGGATTGCGCTGGTTACGCCCCACGCAGCGCTTTTTGTGTGGCTCACGCGTATCATCGAGAGCACCATCGCGCTCGCCTTGCTCGCGGGCTTTGCACGCAAAACGTTGTACATCGTAGGGGCGCTGTTTAGTTTGCTGATATGGAGTACGGCTGAGGGGTTCGGCGGCCCTTATACCGCGGGCGCAAACAACATGGGCACTGCGATTAGCTATGTGTTGATCTTCATCTCCTTGATTGCCATCAGTAGCCGCGGCGGGCGCAGCCCATACAGCCTAGACTTCTTCATCGAGCAACGGTGGCCGCACTGGCGTCATATTGCCGAATCGAGCAGTGACGCGGTGCTCGAACGCGCGCCACAGATACTGCCTTGGCGAATACAAGTCCCGGCGATGCTCGCCGTCGTGGTGCTAGTGATATTCTTGATCGGCGACTTGCACGGTACGCTGAACGTCACGTCGCCGTCAACGGCAGCCGCAGCCGCTGCCGTCTCGCCGCTCTCGCTCGCTTCCAGCAAACCGATCGTCAACGTTCGCGATGCGAGCTTGCCGCCACTTATTGGTACAGGTGATATCGTCAACGTACATCTAGTAGTCTCCGATGCCAAGGTGGCCATCGCCAGCGGCGTTCACTATCAGGCGTGGACCTATGACGGGACCGTTCCCGGGCCGGTCCTTCACGTGCGTCAGGGGCAGACGGTCAAGGTGACCCTTACCAACCACGGGATGATGGATCACTCTATCGATTTCCATGCCGCTCAGACGGAACCCAATCTGCACTATGTTGATGTCAAGCCCGACGAGTCGATCACGTTCTCCTTTATAGCGCGTGTCCCTGGGGCATTTATCTATCACTGTGAGACGCAACCTATATTACTACACATAGCCAATGGCATGTACGGCGTCATGATCGTGGATCCGAAGAACCCCCTGCCTGCCGCCGCCGAGAGTTACGTGATTGAACAAAGCGAGTGGTACACGCAGCAGGTGGCCGATCGGCTTATGGGGCCCAACTACGAAGCAATGCTCGAACAACATCCCGAAGAAGTTGTCTTCAACGGCACTGCCTTCCAGTACCGCGATCATCCGCTCTTGGGCACAGCGGGCAAGCTGGTTCGCATCTATTTTGTCGACGCTGGACCAGACCTGTGGAGCTCGTTTCACGTCGTCGGTACCATCTTTGATAAGGTCTATCCCGACGGGGATGCGGCTCATGCGCTGAGCGACGTTTCCACCTATACCGTTGGGCCGGGTGCCGGCGCAATATTCGATCTTCTAATCCCTGAGCCGGGCAAGTATGCTTTTGTAGATCACGACATGGCGCACTTGATGATCGGGGCAATGGGCGTGCTTGAGGTGCGCCGGAACGTTGGCCAACGTTCGTAATGGATCCCGCCGACCCGGGCTTCGGCGTCGGCTCTTTCGCATGTGAGTCTCCTAGCCGGGCTTTACGCCCGAGAGCTCACAGTATACGCTGTCTGAATCCGCGCCTACAGGCGCGTAGGTGGAGGTGACCAAAAAGGTGACTAAAACGCCGTGGCGCGCCTTGCATGCGAATGCCAAGGTGCGCGAAAGCCCGCGTCCAAATAAGGCTGTTCCGTTCGTGGGTAGGTGGCCGAGTGGTTAATGGCACCAGACTGTAAATCTGGCACGCGAAAGCGTTACGGTGGTTCGAATCCACCCCTGCCCAAACTCGCGGGCGTTGCATAGTGGTAGTGCTT
>JBOHTS010000045.1:0-13059 GCA_050733755.1 Candidatus Tyrphobacter sp.
AGGTCCGACGCCGTTTGCCTTGCGTAGACCTCGCTGTAATAGCGGGCGAAGATCGTGTCGTCTCCAACGGTCGAACGAACGTCGGCTTCGAACATCGGTTCGCTGTCGTAGAGATTCGAATCCGGGAAGGTCGTCTTCTCGGCGATGGGGATCTGAGCACCCGGTTGAAACGGCGCACCGGGTGCGACGTAGGCGGCCGAGGGAGCGAACGTCGTGTCGAACTCTCCGAAGGAGCCGGCCGCGCCGTCGTAGAGTCCTTGAACGCCGACGAATCCGGCATCCACGACGGTCGAGCTCGAAAGGTGATAGTAGAGTTTTGCGACCTCGCCCTTCGTCAGGTAGTTCGAGGTGACGTATTGGCAGCAGGCGACGAGGGTCGAGTACGCATTCGTCGGATCGCCAAGCGAGAACCGGGTCGGATACGGACCGGTTTGCCCGTTGAGAGGCGATCCCCCCGTCGTCGTTCCCGAGATCTTCCCGTAGCCGTCAAGCGTCGTTCCTTTGCTTACCGCGAACTCGCTGCCGTAATTACGCAGCGGCCCCTGCGTTCCGTAACTCGCGAGATCGAAGACCCAGCCGAGGCGCCCTTGCGTGCCGGTGGAGCGAATATTCGCAAAGATTCCGTCTTGATTGTCGATGCCGTAGAGAACGCGCGTCGCCGGTACGAGCGTCGGATCGCCCGTGCGGAAGTTCATCGTGCCGCCGATGCCGTAGTAGATCTCGGACGCGTACGCGGAGGGGCCCTTTGCGATCTCGATGTCGTCGAAGAGCATCGAGTCGATGAGCATTACTGGATAATCGCCGTGCGATCCGTTGATAAGCGGATGCCCGTCGACGAGCGTCTCCTTTTCGTAGTCGAGCGCTCCGCGCAGATTCGGCGAGACGGTCGATCCGAGCGCGGCGGCGTTGGCGTTCGGACGCGCCGCGACGATGCCCGGCGTCTCATTGAGGATCTGCTCGATCGTGATCGCCCCGGCATCGATAAACTGCTGCGATCCCAGGACGCTGACGGGGTAGGAGCCCGCATTGAAGACGCCCGGCGAGACGGTCTCGACGCGCGCGATCGCAAGGAGCGACGAGAGAGCGACCGCCGGCATTCGCACGACGATCGCGGTTTGCTCGTCGCTGCGGACGAGAATGCCGGCGACGGTGACGCTGTTATAGCCCGGGCGGAATGCGACGGCGGTATATCTTCCGGCGGGGAGTGCGATCGAAAAGGAACCGCGCGCGTCGGTCGTCGTCTCCCTGCGCGACGGGAGAAAGACTAACCTCGCGCCGGCGATGGTTCGGCCCGTGTCGTCCACAACGACTCCCCGCACTCCCGAGCCCTGCGCGAGAGCCGGGACCGCAGACGCGGCGAGAAGGCCAACCAGCACCGCTGCGCGCAAGACTCTGCCCATCGTGAAAGTCGCGTACCCGCTTTTCGTCGTCGCACTCGTCATGGCCGCGTCTCGTTCAGTCCAGGCTGCGCCGTCTCCCGCGCCGTCGACGAAACCCGTACCGGTGCGCCATCTTCACGTCATCGGCTCGGTACGGTCGCAGCCGGCGCGCGAGCCGCTCAATACGACTCCGGTCGCAGCGCGAAGCTTTCCGCGAGAAGCATATCGCGATCAGGCGCAGCCCGACACCACGAGCGTGATCGACGAGACACCCGGAGCGCTCATCGATCGGCCGTTCGATGAAGACTTTGCGGTGCCGGACATCCCCGTCTATGCGCTCGTACGCGGCGGACTTCCATACGAGACCCCCGTTGCCATCGACGGTTCTCCGATCTCGTTGCCGTCGACGGGAACGTTCGATCTCGCGCTCGTTCCTCCGTACGTTCTGCAGCAGGTCGAGATCGTCAAAGGTCAAGGCGATCCGGCAGCGTTGGGCGGCGGCGCAAATGGGGCGCTCAACCTCGAGACGGCGCTCCCTACCGGACCTCGGCGAGGAATGATCGAGTTCGAAGGCGATTCGCACGGCGGCCAGTTCTCCGATCTCGCATACGACGGCACGATGCCCGGAGGTAAGGTCGCGTTTTCGACGATGGCGTCGATCGACGGCGAACCCGGACCACTCGCAGGTGCGGGAGTTCCGGGAAATCCGGCTTCGAATGCGCTGCGTAAGGCGCTGCTCCTTCACGCGGAGTACACGCCCAGCCAGGCGCTCCAAGTAACGGGAACGTTCCTCGCGACGAATCTCGACCGCGCCCTCGCTGGAACGTATGGTGCACTGCTCGGCCGGAGCTTCGTCTCGCTCGCGCCGATTCTTACCGGTCGACAAGACGAACGGCTTCGCTTCGAGCAACTCGGCGCCGAGTACGACTCCGGCTTGGACGATTTCGAAGTGCGCCTCTACGACTTCTCGCTCGCGAGCGAGGGGTATACCGGTCTGATGCAGCTCGCACAAGCGGACGACGCGAAAGGCGGACTCGATGTGGCGTGGACGCATCGCGCCGGCCCAAACTCGTATACGCTGTCGATTGCGGGCGATAGCGCCGGCGCATACGACGACGATCCCGTGTCGCTTGCGCCGTTCGGTCAGAGGCTCGCGCCGGGATCTGAAGCGGGGTCCGTGCGCAGCCGGTTCTTCGCCGGTCTCCATCCCGGTTCGAAGACGGAGATCGAAGCGTCGTTCGAAGGCGTCGAGAACGTCACGCGCGTCGGCACGTTCGGCGCCGTTCGCGATTGGTCGTCGCTGGACGGCAGGCTTGGCGTTTCGCAGATGCTGACGCCGCATTTGGTTCTTCGAGCGTCGTTCGGAAGCGCCGGCATAGTGCCGCCGCTCGACGTGCTCGCCGGCGGCATCACGCCGCAGATTTCCTACGGACTGCCGACGCAGGTATTCGACTTCTCTTCCTTTGTGACGAGCGAGGAGCGCGCGCAAGGCGGCGACGCCGGCGTCGAGTGGCGTCTTCACGGCGACACGACGACGCTTTCGTTCGACGCGTACGACACGACGACAAGCGATGCGTACGTGCTTTGGACGACGCCGATCGGACGGAGCGACATCGATGCGCGCTGGGAAAACGTGCCGTTCATGCGCGATGAGGGCATCGAACTGTCGCTCGTGCAGTTCAAGCCGATCGGCCTTGGATTCATCATTCAGGGCGCGATGCCGCGTACGTATGGCTCCGGACCCGCTGCTTTTTCGAACGCGAGCTTTAGCATCGCGGGCATCCCGTACGCGCAGGGTTACGGCGAGATCAGTTACAAGTGGCCGCGCGGCTCGCGCGCATCCTTCGGTATCCTCGCGATCGGCGCAAACAACGCGTACGGCCGTCCTGCCTTTGCGACCGTGAACACGAACCTCGAACTTTCCGTTGGTGCGCGCTCGAAGTTCCAGCTCTCGACGCAGAACCTCCTGGGCGCCCACGGCGGTGCGCTTCCGCTGCTCTTCGCGGGCACGACGGGCATCCTGCCGGCGGGCGAACCGGTTGTGCTTAGCGCAAACGTCCTGGGCCCTCCGACGGTGCGCGTTATGTTTCGTCAGTCGTTCGGACAAGGCTCGATTTTTGAGCATTGACGCGGCATCGCTCATCGACGCGCATCTCCTCGACGCAGGGTCGAGCCGAGGCGACCTGGTCGCGGAACTTCTTGTGCTCGGGCCGGCGAGCGATGCCGTACGCCCGTTCTACGAAGGGATGCGAATGCTCGGCGCGCGAACGCCCGACCTTGCGCTCATCGCGCTGCGCCTGGCAATCGCCGGACGCGCGCGAGATGACGCTGCGGTCGTGCGCATGCGCGACATAATAGCGCGAGCGCGCGCGGGGGAAGCGGGCGCTCGAGAGGAGTATGCGGCGCTGCTTCGATGACGCTCACCTGCGACGGCGTCGCCTTTGCGTATCCGGGCGTTCCGCGCGGGCGCACGGCGATCGACGACATCGCGCTGCGCGCGGAGCGCGGGCGCACGCTCTCGATCGTCGGGCCGTCCGGCTCGGGGAAGAGCACGCTCCTGCGCGTGATCGCCGGCCTTTTGGAGCCGCTGCGCGGCGACGTCCGATTCGACGGCAAGACGCTCCGCGGCGTTCCGGCGCAAAAGCGGCGGATCGTGCTCGTCTTTGCCGACGATGCGCTCTTCCAGACGATGAGCGTTCGAAAGAACCTCGCGTTTGCGATTCGCGACCGCGCGCCGACCGAACGCATCGACGAGGTCGCACGCAGCATGCAACTCGGCGGCCATCTCGATCGCATGCCGAGCGAGCTCTCTAGCGGCGAACGACAGCGTGCCGCGCTTGCGCGCGCGCTGCTCTCGTCGCCGCGCGCGCTGCTCCTCGACGAGCCGCTCGCGCACCTCGATCCTGCGTTGAAAGCGCATCTTCGCGCGACGCTGGCGGATGTGCGCGAGCACTTCGACGGTCCGGTCATCCACGTCACGCACGATCACGACGAAGCGATGATGGTTGGAGACTCGCTGGGCGTTCTCGTCGCCGGGCGTCTCGAAGACCTTGGCCCTCCGGAGCGCGTCTACGACGCACCGGCCAACGTGCGTGCGGCGACGGCGCTCGGCGTTCCTCCGATGAACCTCGTGCACGACGGTCCGTGGATCGTCGGCATTCGGCCGGAGCACGTGCGGATCGTCGAGACCGCTGCGTTGCGCGGCATCGTCGAGCGCTGCGAGCGCGCGATCGGCGCGACGTACGTCAGCGTGCGCACGGAGCGCGGTCCGATCGTCGTGCAGACCGCGGCATCTTCGTGCAAACGAGGCGATGCCGTGGCACTCGAGTTCGACGCGGCGCACGTGCGGCGTTTCGACACCATTTCGGGTGCGGCGATACCGTGACGCCGCCGCTGCGCGACGTCGCGTCGTCCCTGGTTCTTACGGGTCTTCAGGACGGAGATCTCGAGCGCGGGGGTCTTGCGCGCTATCCCTTCGGAGGGTTCGTCTTCTTCGATCGCAACGCGCCGACGCTTGCGGCACTGCGCGGCCTGACCGATCGCATCCGAAAGCGGTACTCGGATCTCGCGCCGATCCTTGCGATCGACCAGGAGGGCGGCCGGGTGATGCGGCTGAGAGAGGGCGTCGCGCCGATGCCGTCCGCCGCGGTGCTCGGTCGAGCGAACGATGCTGCGCTCGCCGCGTCGACGGGCACGCGCTGCGCGTTCGACCTGCGGCGTGGCGGGTGCAACCTCGACCTCGCTCCCGTGATCGACCTCGCGCTCGATGAGAATAATGCCGTCATCGGCGATCGCTCGTTCGGCGCTCAGCCTGCGCTCGTGCTCGAGATGGCGCGGGCGTTTTCGAGCGGCCTCGAGAACGGCGGCGTGGTCGCGACGTACAAGCACTTTCCCGGACACGGCGCGACCGCCGTGGACTCCCACGAAGCGCTGCCGGTGATTGCCGTTCCGGAAGCCACCTTGCGCGAGCGCGATTTCGTGCCGTTTGCGGCACTCGCGCCGCGCGCGCACGCGTTCATGACCGCGCACGTCGTCATCGAAGCGCTCGACTCCGAACGTCCGGCGACGCTCTCGCATCGCATCCTCACGCGACTTCTGCGCGATGAGATGCACTTTCGCGGCGTCTGCTTTACCGATTGCATGCAGATGGGCGCCGTTGCAAAGGGTGTTGGAAGCGTCGAGGGAGCGCTCTTGGCAATCCTGGCGGGAGCGGATGCCGTGACGGTCAGCCACGATCCCCTGCTCGCGGCCGAGGTCGTCGAACGCATCGTTCGTGCGGTCGAGAATCGCGAGATTCCCGCCGAACGCCTGAACGAAGCGGCCGCACGAGTTGCGGCCCTGCGACGGCGGCTTGCGCGGCCGCTCCCGATATGATCGCGTCTGCTATCGACAAACTGCTCGCGAACGCGTGCGGAAGCGTTTTTACGGCGGCGGTCGCTCGCGTCGAATACCGGGGGCATCTTGCGTTCGAGCGCGCGTACGGCGTCACGCGCGAGGACGAAACGTCGCGGCCGGTCTTCGTCGACACGCGCTTCGATCTCGCGTCGCTCACGAAGCTCTTCGTCGCAACGCTCGTCCTCCGCGACGCAGCCGCGGGCACGATCGCACTCGACGAGCCGCTGGAGCGGGCAATGACGCCGCGCATGCTCTTGGCGCATACGTCGGGAATGAACTCGGGAGCCGACTACCGCATTCTCCTCGAGCGCAACGTCAAAGCGTTCGTCGCGAGCGAGCCGCTCGTCGCAACGCCCGGCGAGAGGGTCATCTACAGCGACCTCGGTTTCATCGCGCTCGGCATGCTTTTGCAGCGCGTGCACGGCATCTCGCTCGCGGCACTCGCGGATGCGGCATTCGAGTCACCGACGCTCGGATTTCGGCCGCGCGCGAGCACGCGTCTCGAGATTCCGGCCACGGAGTGCGATTCGTGGCGCGGGCGCGTGCAAGGAGTCGTCCACGACGAAAAGGCGTATCTCATGGGTGGCGTCGCCGGACACGCCGGGCTTTTCGGCACCGCGGCAGACGTCGCTGCGCTCGCCGACGTCTATCTCGCGCCGCTCTGCGGCCGCACGCCGCGCTCGAGCATCGAACTCGCGCCCGCGCTCGTGCGCGAGGCCGTCTGCGAGCAGGCGTACGATCCGGTCCTGCGCCGCGGCCTCGGCTGGGCGCTGAAGACAACCGACGAGAACTCGTGCGGCGCGCGCTTTTCGATGGAGAGTTTCGGGCACACAGGTTTCGTCGGCACGTGCGTCTGGGCGGATCCGAGGCGCGACCTCTGCGGCGTGCTTCTCACGAACGGCGTCTATTTCGGGCGCAACGACATTCGCGATCTGCGCGCCGCCTTCTACGATGCCTGCGTCGAGATGGTCGTGCCGTGATCGCCGTCGGAATCATGAGCGGAACCTCGCTGGACGGCGTCGATGCGGCGCTCGTCGACGTCCGCCCGAAGGGTCGCACGTATGCGATCGATCTTTTGGATTTTCGCACCGAGCCGCTGGAGACGGTACTGCGAGCGCGCTTTGTGGCGGCGCTCGCGTCCGGCGCATCGGTGCAAGAACGTGCACGACTGCACCGTGACTTCGGGGTCGCGTTTGCGCGAGTGGCGAAGAACGTTTTGCAAGAGAAGACTGCCGGCTACGTGGCCTCTCACGGACAGACGCTCTACCACGACGGCGATGCGAGTCTGACGCTGCAGATCGGCGATCCGTTCGTCGTGCGCGAGGCCGTGCGTGCGACGGTCTGTTACGATTTTCGATCGGCGGACTGCGCCGCCGGTGGTCAAGGAGCGCCGCTCGTGCCATACGTCGACCTGCTGCTCTTCGCCAGCGAGAGAGAGGACCGCGTCGCTCTCAACGTCGGAGGCATAGCGAACGTCACGCTGCTGCGCAAACGCGACGGCGAAGCCATCGCCTTCGACACGGGTCCCGGCATGATGCTCGTCGACGCGCTCGTCTGCGCGCGCACGCTCGGGAAGGAGACTTTCGACCGCGACGGAGCATACGCCATGCGCGGGCGCGTCGACGACGCGCTCCTAAGAGCGATGCTCGCGGATGCGTATTTTTCGAAACCGCCGCCGAAGAGCACCGGACGAGAGCGCTTCGGCGCGACGTTCTTGCAGGCGCATCCGGCGCTCGAGGCCCTTTCTTTGGAGGATGCGGCCGCGACGCTCTGCGAGCTGACGGCCGCAAGCGTCGCGGAGGCGATTGCTGCCGCAGGGCTGCACGAGCCGCTCGTCATCGTCTCCGGCGGCGGCGCGCGCAACGCGGGGCTCATGAATCGTCTGCGGGCACGGCTCGACGACGCTCGCGTCGAAACATCGGACCGGATGGGAATCGACCCCGATGCAAAAGAGGCGATTGCGTTCGCCGTTCTCGGCTACGAGACGTTGCGCGGGAGGGCGGCCAATTTGCCTTCGGTGAGCGGCGCGCGCTCGCGCGTTGCGCTGGGGGCGATCGCACCGTACGACCTGCGGGCGCTGCTCGAACGCATCGGCGCAGAGTGCTCGTGAGGGATCTGCCGGAGACGGAGGCCGTCGCGCAGCAGTGGAGCGATCTCGATCGGCTGCCGGCCGATACCCTGGTCGAGCGCCTGCTCGACGCGCAGGCCGGCGTCGCGCAGGCCGTTGCGGCGCAGAGCGGCGCGATCGCCGGCGTCGTCGAGGAGGTTTGCGCGCGCCTGCGCTCCGGCGGGCGTCTTCATTATGTAGGGGCCGGTACCAGCGGCAGGCTCGCGGTTCTCGATGCCGCCGAGATGCCGCCGACGTTCGGAACGGAGCCGGATCTCGTGACCGCGCACATCGCCGGCGGCACGACCGCGCTCGTACGGGCGATCGAGGGCGCCGAAGACGATGCCGATGCGGGCGCGCAGGCGATGCGTGAGATCGCGCCGGAAGACGCCGTGATCGGCGTCTCCGCAAGCGGCGGCGCGGCGTACGTGGTTGCGGCAATCGCGCGCGCTCGCGATCGCGGAGCGTTCACCGCCGCGATCGTGAACTCGCAGGGGTCGGCGCTCGAACGCGCCGCGCAGCGTGCGATCGTCGTGCGAACGGGCGCCGAGCCGATCGCGGGTTCGACGCGCCTGCGTGCCGCGACCGCGCAGAAGATCGTGCTGAACGCGATCTCGACGGCGACGATGGTGCTTCTCGGCAAAGTCTACGAGAACCTCATGGTCGATGTGGCGGCGACGAACGCGAAGCTGCGCGCGCGCGCGATCGGGCTCGTGGAGCGTATCGCTCGCGTCGATACGATTCACGCGGAGCGGCTGCTCGAGTCCGCGGGGTGGAACGTGAAGGTTGCCGTCGTCACGTCGCGCCGTAACTGTGACGTCGAAGAGGCGCGCGATCTTCTTGCTCGGCATGCCGGCGTCTTACGCGACGCGCTGTCGTCGCGAGCATAGAATGCCGGCGGTGCGAGCGCTGTTGACACTTGGGATGCTCGCGATGCTTCCGGCGTGGGCGCTCGCATCGGCGCATCCGATCGTCTTCGTGCCGATGGACGACAGGCCGGTCACGTTTCAACTTCCCGTGCTGCTCGGGCGCATCGCGGGCGTCCGCGTCGTCACGCCGCCGCGCGCACTGCTCGGCCACTATACGCAGCCCGGATCGCCGGACGGCATCATCGCGTGGCTGAACGCGAAGGCGCCCCGCGACGCAGCGGCCTACGTTCTTTCAAGCGGCATGCTGCTCTACGGCGGGCTCCTCGCATCGCGCGTGCCGGGGACGACGTACGGCGGCATCTACTTTCGCGTTGGGGACCTCGACGCGTTGCACGTGCGTTATCCTCGCGCGTGGATTGCAGTCTTTGGAACGGTGATGCGCCTCGCTCCGACCGGGATTCCGGCAATCGGTCCCGGCGCCGATTACTTCGCGTCGGGTCCCATCTGGGGGTATCTTTGGAAGTACGCGATGCTCCACGATCCGCTCTTGCCCAGCGAAGAGAGCAGGGCGGCGGAGCTGCGCGCGCTAGCGGGGCCGGCGTTTGACGAGTACGTCGCAGACCGAGCGCGCGATCTCGCCGCCGACCGGCTCTTGGTAAAGAGCGCGAGCGAAGGATACTTCAATCGGCTCGTCCTCGGACAGGACGACGCCGGGCCGGTTGGAATCGACGTTCCGGATCGGCAGACGCTCGAGATGGAGATCGCGCGGGACGGCGTCGCGGATCGAGCGGGAATCGAGCCCGGCGCGGACGAGCTTGGCATGGCGCTCGTCGCGCACGCTCTCGCGCGCCAGGCGCACTGGAGACCGCAAATAGCCGTGCGATACTCGACGCCGGACGGCGCGCTCGCGCAGGACCCGCTCGAGTACGGTCCGATCTCGGTGGCGATCGCACATCTCATCGCGCTCTGCGGCGGCGTTATGAACGATGCGGATCCGCAGATCGTGCTCTACGTTCGCGTTCCGGATACGAGCGCCGCGCAAGACGACGCATTCGTCGCGAGCATGCGCGCCGATCTTGCCGCCGGGAGGTCGGTCGCGCTCTCCGACTTGAGCTTTCTTGCCGGCGGCGGCGACCCCGGATACGCGCAGCAAGGCGCCTTTGCCAGGCGCATCCTCGCGGACGGGCTTGCATCGAGGCTCGACGCTTACGCATCGTGGAACACGAACGCGAACACGAACGGAACCGCGCTTGCGGAGGCAATCGCCGCCGGAGCGGGGCGGCGCATGCATTCGTACGACGGCCTCGCGCACCGGGAGTTCACGTTCATGCGCTTCGTCGACGACTACGGCTACCATGTAAACGTCCGCCCGCTCCTGAACGCACAGCTCGAGGCGGAACGCGTTGACCACATGATTCTCCTGCCCCCGTATGCGGCTTCGGTCGCAGCCGAGAACCGGGGGCTGCTGTGGAACGAGG
The DNA here is from genome assembly GCA_050733755.1 of Candidatus Tyrphobacter sp. GTDB lineage: Bacteria > Vulcanimicrobiota > Vulcanimicrobiia > Vulcanimicrobiales > Vulcanimicrobiaceae > Tyrphobacter. The sequence goes on from JBOHTS010000045.1 coordinate 10,229, forward strand.
CGCAGAGCATTCTCAAGCACCTCTATCCCGGCGACCACATCGCCGCGATGAAGATCACGCTGCCGTGGGACCGAACCTTTGAGACCGAGATCGAAGTAGGCCTCGCGCCGAACCTTGGGGAATAAGCGGAGTACCCCCCATGCATCTTATTTCTAAAACCCATTGGCTCCGCCGCCCGAACTGGGCAAACCGGACCGCGCTTGCCGGCATCCACGTCTGCGCGCTCGCCGTCTTCTGGCCGGGATTCTTCTCGTGGTCGGCGCTCGCCGTTGCGGCGTTCCTCGCCTACGTTACCGGCGCAATCGGCGTAACGCTTGGTTACCATAGAACGCTGACGCACCGAAGCCTCCGCCTGCGATGGGGCCTCGAGTACGTCGTCGCGACGCTTGGAGCCCTGGCGATGCAGGGTGCGCCGATCGAGTGGGTTGCGACGCATCGCGTCCATCACGCGCACTCGGATCACGAAGGCGATCCGCACACGACGCGCCACGGCTTCACGTGGGCGCACGTGAAGTGGCTGCTCTTCCAGAATCGCTACGTTCCGACGCGCCGCGAGCGCGCGAAGCACTGTCCCGATCTCGTCAAGGATCCGTACTACCGCGTGCTCTCGTATCTGAGCATTCCTCTGCAAGTGGCGCTCGGGCTTGCGCTCTTTGCGATCGGCGGCTGGCCGTGGGTCGTCTGGGGAATCTTCGCGCGGTTGATTTTCACCTACCACACGACGTGGTTCGTGAACAGCGCCTCACACTGGGCCGGCTACCGAACCTTCCGCACCGGCGATCGTTCGACGAACTCGTGGTGGGTTGCGCTCATGTCGTTCGGCGAAGGCTGGCACAACAACCATCATGCGTTTCCGTTCTCCGCGCGCCACGGCATGGCATGGTTCGAGATCGACGTGACGTGGTGGCACATCAAAGCGCTCCAGATGCTCCATCTCGCCGACCGCGTCCGCATCCCGACGAAGGCGATGATGGAGCGTTTCGCGTTGCGACCAGTCTTCGTGCAACGCTCGGTGAGGTCAATTCGGTAGAGTCGCTCGCGTCGGCGCTACTAGCGGCGCACGACGAAGGAGGACGGCCCCCATCAATTCGCTAGGGCGCCTGCTCAAGGTCATATCCGCTTGCGCGCAAGATGCTCGCGTAGAGTTCGGCGCGGCTGTGGACACCAAAGTAGCGCAGAAGTTTGGCGACGTGCTGGTTCACGGTGGATTCAGAGATGCCGAGACGGGCAGCGATTGCCTTCGAGGCGGCTCCGCGCAGGAGTAGCGCGAGCACGTCCTGCTGACGAGGACTAAGGCGCTCTAGCGAAGGGCGAATTCGGCGACGCAGCGGCGATCGTGGGTACGCCTGCAGGTGACTGCGCGCGCGCTCTTCCCAGATGCCGTTGCCGGAGATGCGAAACAGAAGAAGCGCGATACGCGCGGCTCTCCATACGTATCCTAGCCTGCGGAAGGCGGTGTAGGCGTGCGTCGCCGCTTCTGCGGCGTCGGCGGGGCGCACTGCGGCGCAGGCGAAAGCGAACGCTTCATCCCCGAATGCAGCGCTTCTTGCGCCGGCCCCAGCCGGCGCCGGCGCGGCTTCGAGCAAGCTCAGGGCATCGCGGGATAGCCCGAACTCCGCAAGCGTTCGCGCAGCAGCGGGCAGGACGTCACGGTGCTCGGCCGGCACCGCTCGCCACTCCACCGATCGTGCTGCAGCGCGTATCGCGCACAGCGCATCGAAGGTGACAGCGAACTCAACGCCGGCGCAAAGCGCAAGAACGTCGGCTCGCTCCACCTCGACACCGAGGCGCTCGACGATGGCGAGCGGTTCGCCGTCGATCTTTGCGACGGACGACGCGCGCGCGAGAAGGGTCATCGCCTGCAGGAAGGTTCCTTCCATCGCGGCGTTCCACGCCAGCGTCCGCAGTGCGGAAAGGAGGGTGCTTTTGGCACCGGTCGGTGCGCTTTGGACGAATTGCCGTAGAAGCGAGTCGGCCCCCGGCACGGGCATCTCGTGAGCGGTTACCGCAAGGGCGCGGACGAGATGAAAACGCTGCGAATCGCTTCGCGCGATTCCGCTCATTGCAAGGCTCTCGCGGGGGGGGGTCTACGCCCCTCACGACGGAGGACACGCAAGCGCGCGCGCTCGATGACGAGCCGCGTTTCATGCACCCAAGTTCTGTTAGCGCCGGCGTGCGCCCTTGAAGGTGCGCGAGCAGTTAGAATTGCCTATTTCCTGCAGGACGCAGAACAGGTAATTCTTACGATTGCGCGTGTCTGACGAGCCGAGTACAGTAATCTTCCATGGGTGGAAAACTCGCTGCCGGATTTGCGGCAGCGACCCTTGCGATTTTCGTTCTTGCGGCGCGCGCTCCGGAGCCCGTAGCGCTCGTCGTGGCGCTCCATGAGCTTACGGCAAGCCGAGCTGCACGGATCCTACGCGGATTCTACCCCTCGATGGAAGTCCGCGTCGATGCACGCGCCAACGCCGTTGTCGTCTTAGCGCCCGCCGATGAAGCGGATGCCGTGCGAACGATTCTGCAAGGCATCGACGTGCGCAATCCCAGCGACGACTCCGTGGACGCGGAGACGCTTCATAACGTCTCCCCCCAGGCGGTGCTGCGCCAACTGCGCCGCGTCTTTCCGACGGACCACTTCTTCGTCGCGCCCAATCGCACGCTCATCACCGTCGCGTCGCCCGATGACTTGCAGCAGATCAGGACCATCGTTGCGGCCATCGATACCCCGCCGGTCACGCCAAGCCCGCGTCCGCGCTATGCGCCCGACGCCATTCGTGTCACGCAAGGCAACGTGCGAACCATCGCTCGCGCCGTCGCGCATCAGGTGCCCG
>JBOHTS010000046.1:0-11766 GCA_050733755.1 Candidatus Tyrphobacter sp.
TGCGGCGGGTCTTCTCCGAGCGCACGGCCGCGGAGCTGCGCACCTTCCTGCGCGCGGTCGTCGTGCACGGCACGGGCGATCCCAGCGCGCAGATTCCCGGTTACCAGACCGCCGGCAAGACCGGAACGGCGCAGATCGTGGAGAATGGAACGTACGAGCCGGGCGCGTACACCGCATCCTTCATCGGCATGATTCCATATCGGCATCCGCGTTACGTGATCTACGTGAAGATCGACCGCCCCGAGGGGGCGTACTACGGCAGCATCGTCGCCGCGCCGGTCTTCGTGCGCATCGCGCGCGCGGCGATGCTGCGCGACGGCATTCCTCCGTCCGGGCTCGCGGCAGGTCCGTGAGCGCGGCCGGCGAGGGCGTCGCTCTCGCGGCGCTGCTCGCAAGGCTGCCGCACGCACGTATCCGAGGAGACGCGAACGCCCGCATCGAGCGGATCGCGACCGATTCGCGTGAGGCCGGTCCGAGCGCGCTCTTCGTCGCGCTGGAGGGCGAGCGCGCCGACGGCCACCTCTTCGTCGCAGAGGCGCTCGCGAACGGAGCCGCCGCCGTCGTCGTCGATCGTGGGCGCGCTCGCGACGTGCCCGACGGCACGACCGTCGTCGAGGTCGAGAGCACGCGCCGTGCGCTCTCGTCGCTCGCCGCCGCGCTGTACCGCGATCCCTCGCACGCTCTCACCGTCGTCGGCGTTACCGGAACGAATGGGAAGACGACGACGACGCACATGGTCGCCGCGATTGCAAGCGAGGCGGGGCTTGCGTGCGGGATCGTCGGCACGATCGGCGCGTCGTTCGGACGGCGCAGCTGGAGCCTCGCGCACACGACGCCTTTTCCGAACGAGCTGCACGCGATACTCGCCGAGATGGCGGCGCTCGGCGCTCGCGCGGTGGCGATGGAGGTGAGCTCGCACGCGCTCGCGTTGCAGCGCGTCGACGACGTCCGCTTCGCATGTGCGGCGCTCACGAACGTTACCCGCGATCACCTCGACTTTCACGGGACGCGGGAAGCATACGCGGCGGCAAAGCGCCGGCTCTTCTCGCTGAGCGCGCGTGCCGTGATCAACAACGACGACGCTTATGGGGCTCGATGGGCAGACGAACTACGCGAGGCGCTGCCGCTGCAGACGTTTGCAATCGAGGCGAGCGCCGACATCCGTCCCAACGAGGTTCGCACGACCGTCGCGGGCAGCACCTTTACCCTCGATGGGCGCGAGTTTTCGCTCGCGCTCGTGGGAAGGTTCAACGTCGCAAACGCGCTCGCGGCCATCGGCTGCGCGCGCGCGGTCGGTATCGCGGACGAGCACGCTCGCGACGCACTCGCTTCTCTGCGGCGCGTGCCCGGGAGGATGGACCGCCTGACCGGGAGCGGCGTCGAGGTCGTCGTCGATTACGCGCACACGCCCGACGCGCTCGAGCATGCGCTGCAGGCGCTGCGCGAGACCGCGGCCGGGCACGTTGCAGTGGTCTTCGGATGCGGCGGCGACCGAGACCGCGGCAAGCGCGCCGAGATGGGCGCGCTCGCCGCGCGCTACGCGGATCGCATCTACGTTACGAGCGACAATCCTCGCCACGAAGATCCAGCGGCGATCGCGGCGGAGATCGTCGCAGGAATCGGCACCGCGCCGCACGTTCTCGAGCTCGACCGTCGCACGGCAATCGCGCGTGCCGTGCGCGAGGCCGCGGCCGGCGACGTCGTGCTCGTCGCGGGCAAAGGACACGAGACGTACCAGATCGTCGGCGACCGGCGCCTACGGTTCGACGACGCAGAGGTCGCAGAAGAGTCGCTGCGTGCGAGGGCGCGGTGAGCCTTCCGTTCGAGGTGGGCGTCGACGCGACGAACGCGCGCGTCTTCGAATCCCGGCGAGCGCCGCAGATGCTGCGCGTCGCAACGGATACGAGAACGCTGCAGCGAGGCGACACGTTCTTGGCGCTGCGCGGCGATCGCTTCGACGGCCACGACTACATTGCGCAAGCCATCGCGGCCGGCGCGGCCGCCCTCGTCGTCGATCGCGAGGACGCGCGCGTTCCCGGCGTTGCGACGCTCGTGGTGCAAGACACGCTGCGGGCGTACATGGCGCTCGCCGCTGCGGCGCGAGCGCGCTACGCCGGGCGCGTCGTGGGAATCACGGGCAGCGTCGGCAAGACGACGACGAAAGTGCTCCTGGAGCAGCTCTTGGCGCGCAGCGTTCGCGTTCTCGCTTCACCTGCAAACGAGAACAACGAGATCGGCGTGAGCAGGCTCCTGCTGAGTGCGAGCGGCAAGGACCTTCTCATCGTCGAGATGGGCGCGCGCAAGTACGGCGACATCGCGGCGCTCGTCGAAATCGCGAAGCCCGACGTCGGAATCCTCACGAACGTCGGGGAGGCGCATCTCGAGATCATGGGATCGCGGCAACGGATCGAGGAGACGAAATGGGCGCTCTTCTCGCGCGGTGCGTTAGCGGTCCTCAACGTATTCGACGACGCCTCACGCCGCCGAGCCACGGAACTCTCCAATCGACCGCAGTGGTTCTTCGCGGGCGCGCGCGAACCCAGCGATCCGCCGCTGCCCTGCTGCGCGATCGTCGGGGACGACCGGCTCGTTCTTCTGCGCGATGAAGGCCGCAGCGAGCGGGCGCTCGACGTCCGGCTGGCGGGCGCGCACAATCGCGAGAATCTCGCCGCCGCGCTTGCCGGCGCAATCGCAGTCGGCGCACCGCTCGACGCGCTCGTCGATGCCGTGCCGAGCCTGCATCTTCCGCTTGGCCGATTCGAGCGCGTCGCGTTGAGCGGCGTCGATTTCATCTACGATGCGTACAACGCGAGCGCCACGGGAACGCTCGCGTCGCTCGATGCCTTCGCGCAAGAACCCGCCACACGACGAATCGCGGTTCTCGGTGGGATGCTCGAACTGGGGGAAGAGTCGGAATCGCTGCACGAACGCGTGGGCGCGCACGCCGCGTCGTGCGTGCAGCATCTGCTGGCGGGCGGCGCCTTCAGGCACGCGACCGCGCGCGGCGCGCTGTCGGCGGGCCTTTGTGCCGAGCGCATCGTCGAGTACGAGGCGAATGGGGAGGCGGCGCGATGGCTGCGCGAGCACGTGCGGCCCGGCGATCTCGTCCTCCTCAAGGGATCGCGCGGATATCGTCTGGAGGAGATTCTCGCGGAGTTGCGCGGCCAATGATCCGGCCGTTCGTCGTAAGGCGTCAAGGGCTCGCGGACGGCGTCGTGGCGCTGCCGATTCGCACGCCGCTGGTTCGACCGCACGACGATCTCGCGGCGATCGTCGCATCGGCTACGGCGGGAATCGCTCGTCCCGGCGACGTCATCGCGGTCTCGGAGACCGCCGTGGCGATCGCGCAAGGCGAGTTCGTCGTCGCCGAGTTCGTACGGCCGTCGCGCCTCGCGTACGCGCTCGCGCGTCGCGCGGGCGCGATGGCGACGGTCAGCCAGCCCGAATCGGTGCAGCTCGTTATCGATCGAGTCGGCAGCCGGCGCGTCCTGTTCGCCGCGGCAATGCACCTTGCCGGAAGATTTCGCGGTAAGCGCGGCGTCTTCTACGAGGTTCTCGGCGACGCGATCGCGGCGATCGACGGATATACCGGAACGCTCCCGCCGTACGAGCGCGCGATCGTGCTGGCGCCGCGCCAGCCGGACCGCATCTGCGAAGAACTCGCGCGCTCCGGTGGGATTGCCTGCGCCGTCGTCGACGCGAACGACCTCGAGAAGGCGAAGGTTCTCGGTGCGAGCGGCACGGTCGATCGCGCGCAGGTCGAGCGCGCGCTGCAGGGTAATCCGCACGGTAATAGCGACGAGCAGACGCCGATCGTCGTGCTGAAGTGGCGCGGCCGCGGACCAAATCCGCTCGTCCCCGGCGGTGAGGGATGATCCGCGTGCCCTTTGGGGATCTCGCCTGGCAGGTCGTCGTGGGATTTATCGTCGCGCTGCTTGCCGGCGAACTGCTGCTGTGGCTGCTCGCGCGGCTTGCGATGCGTCAGACGGCGTACGAAGATGCGCCGGACTCCCACCAGCGCAAGAGCGGTACGCCGACGATGGGTGGGCTCGCCATCCTCTGTGCGGTGGCGTTTTCGGGACTCTTCGTGCGTGACGAGCGCGTCGGCGCGCTCATGGTCCTGGTCTTCGGCTGCGGCCTCATCGGCTTCGTCGACGACTACATCGGCATCCGAATGCGTGCGAACGCAGGGCTGCGCGCGCGTACGAAGTTTCTCGCGACCGCGCTCGTCGCCGTCATCTTTCTGAGGATGATCGTGCCGAACGACACGCTCGTCCATGCCGGCACGTTCGCACTCTTCGTTCCGTACTGGGCCTGGCTCTTGCTCGGCATCCTCGCCATCACGGGCTGCGTGCACGCAGTGAACCTCACCGACGGCCTCGACGGCCTTGCAGCGGGAGCGGTGCTTCCGCCGTTCTACGTCTTGTGGGCCATCGCGATCGCGTCGGGGATGCGCGCGGACGAGTGGCCGGCGGTCCTCGCCTTCGCAATTGGAGGAGCGCTCGGATTTCTCGTCTACAACCGGCATCCGGCGCGCATGTTCATGGGCGACACGGGCTCGCTTTCGCTCGGCGCGCTTCTGGCGGGTGCGGCAATCCTCGACGGCGAGATGCTGCTGCTCGTCGTCATCGGCGGACTCTTCGTCGTCGAAACGCTCTCCGTCGCGCTTCAGGTGGCGTACTTTCGGTTCAGCGGCGGCCGGAGAATCTTTCTTATGAGCCCGCTCCATCATCACTTCGAGTTGGCGGGATGGCCGGAGCGTGCGGTGACGCTCTGGTTTTGGCTCGCGTCGCTGGTCTGTTCCGTGGTAGGATGGGTTATTGCAAGCCTCTGAACGGCGAAATCTCGATCTCGACACCGTGCTCGTCGTCGGGCTCGGGAAGAGCGGACTCGCAAGCACCGCAGCGCTGCGCGCGCTCGGCAGCCGAGTCATCGCAACCGACGAAAAGCCGCGCGCGCAACTCGCCGATGCAATCGCGCGCGTAGAGGCTCAGGGCGCGCGCTTTTTGTCCCCCAGCGAACTCGATGCGGTGCTCGCCGGCGTGACGCTCGCGGTGCTCTCGCCCGGCATTCCACCGGCGTCGCCGGTCCTGCAGAGGATACGCGCGGCCGGAACGACGGCGATCGGCGAGGTCGAGCTCGCGTGGACCATGTGCGCGGCCCCAATCGTCGCGATCACCGGGACGAAGGGAAAGTCGACGACCGCGTCGCTCGTCACCCATCTCATGCGCGTCGCCGGTAAGGACGCGCGCTTGGGCGGGAATATCGGGGCGCCGCTCGTCGATGCCGTCGCCGGCGCGACCGCGCAGACGTGGGTCGTCGCGGAACTCTCGTCATTTCAACTGGAGACGATCGTCGATCTCGCCCCACGCATCTCCGTGCTGCTGAATATCGCACCGGATCATCTCGATCGCTACGCTACGATCGACGAGTACGCCGCCGCCAAGTTCCGCATCTTCGTCAATGCCGGCGAGGGCGACTCGATCGTCCTCGATCGCGACGATTCACGCCTTGCGGCGCTCGAGCGGCGCTTCGAAGCGCAAGACTGCAAGGCATCGAGGTTCTGGTACGCGCTACGCGAGCCGGAGAACGGCCTCTCGATGGGGCTGCACGGCGACGACGTCGTCTACGTCGCGCAAGGCCGGGCGCCGCAGCCGCTCTTTGCGCGCGGCGATCTCCGACTGCTCGGCGATCACAACCTGCGAAACGCGATGGCCGCATCGCTTGCGGCGCTGCATGCCGGCTGCGATCCAGACGATATTCGGGCAGGCGTGCGAAGCTTTCGAGGACTGCATCACCGCTTGGAGCGCGTCGAAGAGATCGACGGCGTGCTCTACGTCGACGACTCGAAGGCGACGAATCCGGCGGCGGCAGCTGCGGCGCTGCTCTCCTTCGACCGCCCGGTGCTCCTCATCGCGGGCGGAAGGTCGAAGGGCACCGACGTGCGCGAACTGCGAGAGGTCATCGCGCGGCGCGCAAAGGCGACGATCGCCATCGGCGAGACGGCGCAGGAGTTCGCAGGCATCCCCGGACCGAGTTTCGAGCGCGCCGATTCGATCGAAGAGGCCGTGCAGCGCGCGCGCCGTCTCGCTACGCCCGGCGACGTCGTGCTGCTCGCGCCGGCGTGCGCCTCGTTCGATATGTTCGGCAGCGCCGAGGAGCGCGGCGAGCGCTTTGCACGCGCGGTGCGTTTGCTCGGAGAGGCGACGCATGCGTAACACGCTGACGCTGCGCCGTCCGCGCGAACTCGCCGTGCGGCGACCCTACGTCGCCTCCCAGCCCGACCCGTGGCTCTTCTTTGCCGTGGCGGCGCTCGCTGCAATCGGCCTCGTCATGATCTACTCCGCGTCGAGCGTCACCGCGTACGCCGAGCATCTCGATCCGGCCTATTACGTGAAGCGGCAGTTTCTCTGGCTCATGGTCGGTTCTGCGTGCGCGTACGGCGCCTATCGAATGGAGTATCTCATCCTGCGAAGGTTCGCACCCTACGTGCTCGTCGCGGGAATCATCGGACTGCTCCTCGTCTTCGTTCCTCACGTCGGCGTGCGCGCGAACGGCGTGCACCGCTGGATCGGCTTCCACGCGATGACCCTCGAGCCGTCCGAGTTCGGCAAGCTCGCCCTCGTGGTCTTTCTCGCCGCGTGGCTCTCCGGACGCGAGCCGCGCATCGATATCACGAAGATCGTCGGAGGTCTCGTGCCGGCGATCGTTCCGGTCGTCGCGATGGCCGGACTCGTTTTCATGGAGCCGGACCTCGGCACGACGAGCCTCATCGTGCTCACCTCGTTCGTGCTGCTCTTTGCGGGCGGCGCGCGTATCCCGCACCTCGTGCTTGCGGTCCTGGCGCTTCTTCCGCCGGTCGCGATCGAGATGCTTCACAACCCCATGTGGCGCGCGCGTATCTTCGCGTTCCTCGATCCCTGGCGCGATCCGCAGAACACGGGCTTTCACATCATTCAATCGCTCTACGCGCTTGGAACGGGCGGCTTTCACGGCGTTGGGCTCGGGGCGTCGCGCGAAAAGTTCTTCTATCTCCCCGAGCAGTTCACGGACTTCATCTTCTCGGTGCTCGGCGAAGAGGTTGGGCTCATCGGCGCTCTCGTCGTGATTGCGCTCTTCGTCGTGCTCGCGTTTCGGGCAGTGCGCATCGCGCTGGCGGCGCGCGAGTCGTTCGGCTTTCTCCTCGCGATCGGCTGCATGGCGATGATCGTCGTGCAAGCGTTCGTGAACATCGGCGTCGTGACGTCCTCGTGGCCGGTTACCGGCGTTCCGCTGCCGTTCATCTCGTTCGGCGGAAGCGCGCTCGTCGTCGATCTCATCGCAGCGGCGCTAATCCTCAACGTCGGCCGCCACCGCCGCGTCCGCGCCTAGGAGTCTGTCGGGTTATGGCACGTCTCCGTATCAGAAAATGGCCATAACCCGACCAGGCTCGTAGGACTCCACGATGAAAGCACTCTTCGCCGCGGGCGGTACCGGCGGTCATCTCTATCTCGCGTTTGCTATTGCAGAAAAACTCCGCGCTCGCGGCGACGACGTGCTCTTCGTCGGAACGCGCGACCGTCTCGAGGCGCGCCTCGTTCCAGAGGCGGGATACGAACTTGCGACGATTCGCGCGCATCCGCTCTCGCGCCGCATCTCGTTCGACCTCGCGCGAACCCTCGTCCTCAATGTTGCGGGTTTCTTTGCGAGCCTGAGAGTTTTGCATCGTGTGCGGCCGTCCATCGTCGTCGCGACGGGCGGATACGTCAGCGTGCCGCTCGTCTGCGCCGCGCGCGTGTACCGGACGATCGCGCGCGTTCGTCTGCCGATCGCGCTCGTGGAACCGAACGCCACTGCGGGTCTTGCGAATCGCATGCTCGCGCCGCTCGCGGACGAGACGTGGACCGCGCAGACGACGGGCATTCCCGTGCGCGCGAGCATCCTCCACCTGCCGCCGCGCGACGAAGCCGCGGCACGCCTGCGTCTCGATCCCGCGCGCAAGACGCTCTTTGCCCTCGGCGCCAGCCAAGGCGCGCGCTCGATCAACGACGCGGCGATCGGGCTCGTGCGCGACGATGCCTTGCCGCTTGGATGGCAGCTGCTGCTGCTAAGCGGCCGCGCCGATTACGAGCGCGTCGCTACGGCGATCGGCGATCGCGCGCGCGTTTTTGCGTATCTCGACGATCCGAGCGACGCCTACGCCGTTGCCGACCTCGTGCTCTCCCGAGCCGGCTCGACGCTCGCGGAGATCGCAGCCGTCGGTCTTCCGGCCGTTCTCGTACCCTATCCGCACGCGGCGGAGGCGCATCAAGCGGCGAACGCCGCGGCCGCGGCAGCGACGGGCGGAGCGGTCGTCATCGAGGACGCGGCGCTTGCCGGTGGGCTGGCAGCGCTCCTTTTGGAGGTCACGCAGCCCACGCGTCTCGCGCGTATGCGCTCGAGCGTGCCGAGGCGAACGCGCGACGCAACCGCGGCGGTCGTCGCGCGGATAGACGCGCTGCGATCACGAAGATAGGGAGCCGCGATGGTAACGCACTTCATCGGCATCGGGGGCATCGGTATGAGCGCGCTCGCTCGCCTCATGCTCGCGCGCGGGGAGGGCGTACGCGGTTCCGACCAGCGGGACTCGCCGCTGCTGGCGCGTCTTCGCTCCGAAGGTGCCGACGTGCGGATCGGGCACGCCGCGCAGAACCTCGACGGCGTTGGACGCGTCGTCGCGAGCTCCGCGGTCGGCGACACGAACGTCGAGTACGCGGAGGCGAAGCGCCGCGCGCTTCCGTTCGACCGCCGAGGCGCGTTGCTCGCCCAACTCATGGAGCGGCATCGCGGCATCGCGATCTGCGGAACGCACGGCAAGACGACGACGACGGCGATGGTGCATGCGATCCTCCGCGGCAACGGCATCGACGCCTCGCTCGCGCTCGGCGGCATCGACGTGGAGCTCGACTCGAACGCGCACGGCGGCTCGAGCGAGTGGTTCGTGGCCGAGGCCGACGAGAGCGACGGCTCGTTCACGCTCCTCCAGCCGGAGATCGCCGTCGTCACGAACATCGAGAACGATCACCTCGCCAGCGACGACGAGTTGCCGCGTCTCGTCGAAGAGTTCGCGCAGTTTGCGGCGCGCGTGCCTGCACACGGACTCGTGGTCGCCGGTGCCGACGATGCGAGAGCGTCGTCGCTGCTCGCCGAAGTGAGGGCGGCTGTGAGTTTTGGTTTCGGCGAGGCGGCCGATCTGCGCGCGTGCAATCTGCGAGCAGAAGGCTTACGAACGACGTTCGACGCCGTCGCGGGCGGCGTCTGTCTTGGAAGCGTGACCTGTGGGGTGCCGGGAGCGATGAACGTTCGCAACGCGCTCGCAGCGATCGCCGTCGCGCGCCGACTGGAGATTCCATTCGCCGGCATCGCCCGCGCGCTGCGGTCCTTTCGCGGCGTGCGCCGCCGGTTTGAAGTTCTCTGCGACGACGCGCGCGCGGTCGTCGTCGACGATTACGCCCACCATCCGACCGCGGTCGCGGAGACGATTGCCACCGCTCGCTCCTACCATCGCGGCGCGCTCGTCGTCGCCTTTCAGCCGCACCGCTTCAAACGAACCGCGCATCTCGCGCGCGAGTTTGCGGCGGCGCTCTGCGCGGCGGATCGGGTCTACCTCGCGCCGGTCTACGCCGCCGGCGAAGCGCCCATCCCCGGCGTCGATTCGGCCTCGATCGGCGAGCCGCTCGCGCGCATGGGCTGCGACGTGCAGTGCGTTGCCGCGGTCGACGATCTCGAAGAACGCCTCCTGCACGATGCGCCGGGCGGATCGCTCGTGCTCGTGCTCGGCGCCGGCGACATCACCGACGTCGCGCGGCGCATCGCGGCGCGCATCGCGACCACAACGCCCGTATGAGTCTGGGGACCGCGCAGGCCCTGCGTTCGCTGCTCGACGAGCGCGATCGGCAGGCCCTCGTCGCGATAGCGGGCAAACGCGTCCGCTTCGACGAGCCGCTCGCGCCGCTGACGTCGTGGCGCATCGGCGGCCCCGCCGACGCATATATACGCGCGCGCGACGAAGACGAGGTTGCCGAGATCATGCGCTGGAGCCGGCGGCGCCGTCTTCCGTGGCTCGTACTCGGAAGCGGCAGCAATCTGCTCGTCGGTGACGGCGGCGTACGCGGCATCGTGCTCCAACTGGGCGGCACCTTCGCGGAGATCTCCGTCAGCGTCCAAGGCGACGCGGTCTGCGTAAGCGCCGGAGCGTCGGCGTCGATGGCGGCGCTCTGCGCAAAGGCGGCGAGTTCCGGAGCGCGAGGAATCGGTTCGCTGTCCGGAATTCCGGGAACCGTCGGCGGCTCGCTGCGGATGAACGCCGGCACGGATCGCGAGGTCGGCGATTTCGCTACCGAGGTCTGGGTGCAATCTCCGGCCAAACCGCAGGCACACCCGGTGACGCTTCGGTATTACTATCGCCACACGTCGCTCGCGTGCGATGCGCTCGTCTCGCGCGTATCGCTCGCATTCGAGCGCGGCGACGTGCCGGACGTGCGCTCGGAGATGCAGCAGCGGCTCGTGCGCCGCAAGAAGACGCAGCCGATCGCGCTGCCCAATGCCGGTTCTTGCTTTCGCAATCCATCGGGCGACAAAGCCGCGCGGCTCATCGAGTCCGTCGGAGCGAAAGGCTGGCGCGAAGGCGACGCGCAGGTCTCGCCGCTCCACGCGAACTTCGTGAACAACCTCGGGGCGGCGAGCGCGAAGGACGTCTGCACGTTGCTCGCCCGGATGCGGCGCGCGGTCTTCGAACGACGCGGCGTAGCGCTCGAGCTCGAGGTGCACCTCGTCGGAGTCTTCGTCGATGTCTGAGCGTTCGCGCAAGGAGCGCATCGCGGTCATCATGGGCGGGCGCAGCTCGGAACGCGAGATTTCGATCGCGTCCGGGACGCTCGCGAAGGGCGCGCTCGAGGCATTAGGATTCGAGACGCACTCGCTCGACTACGACGAACGATTCGTCGACGCGATTCGCGCGATCGCACCGGATGCCGTGTTCAACGCGCTCCACGGAACGGGCGGCGAAGACGGCCAGGTTCAAGGCGTGCTCGCGTATCTCGGGATTCCGTTTACGGGCAGCGAGCTTGAAGGCTGCGCGCTTGCAATGGACAAGCATCTGACGAAGAAGCTCATCGCGGCCGAGGGACTTCCAACGCCGGTCTGGGACCTGTTCGATCTCCGCGGTGGAGCGCTGCCGCTGCTTGCGGGGTCGCTCGATCCTCCGCTCGTGCTCAAGCCGCGCTTCGAGGGCTCGTCGGTCGGCGTGAGCATCGTGCGCACGCACGAGGAATGGAGCAGCGCCGTGCTCGCGGCGTCGAAAACGTACGGCGAGATGATTGCCGAGGAGTACGTCGACGGTCGCGAGTTCGCGTGCGGCGTCTTCGGCGACCAGTCGCTGCCGGTCGTCGAGATCATCGCAAACGTCGACGACTTCTACTCCTATCACGCGAAGTACGATGCCGGCGGCAGCACGCACGTCACTCCGGCGCAGATCGACGACGACCTCGCGATTCGTCTCCAAACGCTCGCGCTCTCGGTGCACAAGCTTCTTGGTCTGCGCGACTACTCGCGGACCGACATCGTCGTAAACGAGCAGGGCCGCCCGTACATTCTCGAAGTGAACACGCTGCCGGGCATCACGCCGACGAGCCTGCTGCCCGACGCCTGCGCGGCCGCCGGAATCACGTACGAGGCCATGGTCGGGCGCCTCGTCGCCTTCGCGCTCGATAGACGGTAGCCAGAACAAAGAAGTCTAATAAATACTAA
>JBOHTS010000047.1:0-1545 GCA_050733755.1 Candidatus Tyrphobacter sp.
TAATGCGGTTCTCACCGTCAAAGGTGGAGTAGGCTTGCCAGTCGCTTCCCCCTGTCGTTCCAAGGCTCAGCAGGTTGATGGCGTCTACCACTCCGACGGACCAGTCGCAGTCGCCTTGCTCCGGACAAATCTGAGATGCAGCGAACGTGGCGCCGAGACGCCGTTGCGATCGTCACCGGCGGCCGCGTCTCGTGGAAGCGGTTCGACGCCCGTACCACCGCCGGCCGAATCCCCGTTGCAATCAACTCGTGGGCCGTGTCGATGGAAACACCGCGCGGCCCCGTCTCTTTGCCCGCGGAGCGATTCGAAATCCCCGCGCTCCCGGCTGGGCCTCACGACGCCGTCGTCGCTTCCGGTGCAGGGGATACGACGGTCTGGGTTCCGAGCGGCGCGGCGCTCGTCGTCGTGCGCGTCGTTACGGGAACGCTGCGCGTCTTCGGCTACGACGGCGTGCTTGTCGCGCACGTTCGCAAAGGGGCAGCCGATCTGCAACGCGTTGCCGGCAGCGTCTACGTTCAGGCCGTCGCCGGACGAATCGTCGCAGTCGACTCGCACTTCGATCGAATCCGCGCGCGCACGGCAGTCGGCGGCATCTTCTTCGAACGATGCGAAGCGGACCAGATCGATGCAACCGCAGCGCGCGGCAACATTCTCTACGACGACGGCCTGTTCGAGCAGGGACCGGCATACTTCTCGACCGGTGAGGGAGGCATTGCCATCGGACTTGCCGCGGGCCGGGCGACGATCTCCGGCCGCAGCGCGAGCGATCGCGTGATCGTCGCTGGCGGCGACCGTCTGTCGAGTCGCACGAGCGGCGGCATCTCGACGATTCAGTTCGGCGGCGGGGGGCCATTCGTCACTGCGAACGCACAGGGGGCAATCGCCGTCTACGGCGGGGCACTCGTCCGGCATCCCGCGCTCTTGCAGCACACCGCATTCGCGCGCGGGTTGCCCAGAGCGTTTTTCAGCGCGCCGACGCGACCTCGGTATCCAGATCGATCGTCAATCCGTCGCGGGCCGCAATCGCACGCAAGCCGAGGTGGTCTTCGATCTCCTGTGCGAGCGCGGCCGGATCGCGTTCGAGGACCTTCGTTCCGAAGTGCTGGAAGATCGCAACCTTCGGACGTACGCACTCGACGACTGCCTGCGCGTCGTCCCACGTGAGGTGATCGATGTCCATGCCGTCGCGGTAGCGAAGCACGTTGACGACGAGGATCTCCGGCCTGTGGCGCGCGTAGTCTTGCGCTAAACCGTCGAAGTACCGGCCGCACGGCAGATACGCGACGCGCATGTCGCCATGCGCGATGTGAAGGCCGTACGTTTGCGACGCATGCACGTGTGCGATCGACGTTCGAATCTCGACGCCGCCGACGATATACGGCCCGACGTCCGGCTCGAGCGCGACGACGCGCTGCACGAAGCGCTGCGCGTACGGCAGGACCACGGGTTCGCCCTCCAGCGCGTCGCGCGGTGCGAGCACCGCGCCTCGCTTACGATGCCCGCCCGCCGTCATCGCCTCGATCATCGCGTTGACGTCGCCGGAGT
>JBOHTS010000048.1:0-23389 GCA_050733755.1 Candidatus Tyrphobacter sp.
TGGCGGTCTTGCGTCCGACGCCCGCGAGCGACTCCAGCGATTCGCGGTCTTTGGGAACGTCACCGTTGAAGCGCTCGACGATGTCGCGCGCCGCGGCGACGATGTTCGCGGATTTTGCTCGAAAGAAACCGCACGATTTGATGATGCGTTCGACATCACGGCTCTTTGCTTTTGCCAGATGCCGCGCCGTCGGATACTCTGCAAAGAGCGCCGGCGTCGTCGCGTTGACGCGGGCGTCGGTGCACTGCGCGGAGAGGATCACGGCGATGAGGAGCTCGTACGGGCTCTCGTGATCGAGCGCCGTCTCTGCGCGCGGATACGTCCGTTCGAGAATCGCGATCTGCTCGAGCGCGACCTTGCGCGAGACTTTTCTTTTTGGAAACGCGCTCTTAGGCATGCGCGGCGCCTATGGCAAGGCGACGCTCTCGCCCTGCGCGCGCACGAGGCCTTCGCGGGCAAGCGCGTGCACGAGGGCGCGCAGCGTTCTCAGGCTCGCATCGGGCAGCACGCCGGCGAGGTCCGCGCGCAACCGGCGCAGCGCGATGCTCTCGCCAGGCTGCAACTCGCGAAGGCGGTCGACGATCCGGCCGCGCGCATAGCGCGCGGTTCGCTCGAACGGCACGCGTTTTTTCTGCGGCGCACGACGGCGGGGGAGCGGCCGCCGCGCGCACCATTCTTGCAGCGGGCACTCGTCGCAGCGCGGATTGCGCGCCGTGCAGACCGCCGCGCCGAGGTCCATGAGCGCGCTCGCGATCGCATACCCGCCCGCCGAAAAGGCGCTTTTCGTACGGCCGAGGCGATGGAGAACGCGGCCGACGTTAACGTCTATGGGAAGGTCGCCGAGGCCGTAGGCGAACGTGCGGATCGCAGCGGCGGTGTAGGCACCTACGCCGGGGAGCTCGCGCAGCGCGCTCGTCGCCTTGGGAACGCGGCCCCCGTGACGCTCGACGATCGCTCGAGCCGTCGCCGAGAGCCGAACGGCACGCGCGTTGTATCCGAGCCCTTTCCACGCTCGCAGCACGTCGCCGGCGGGCGCGCGCGCGAGCGCGTGCAGCGACGGAAACCGCCGAACGAATCGCTCGAATGCCGGGACGACCCGCTCGACTTGCGTCTGCTGTGCCATGAACTCGCTCACGAGCGTGCGATAGGGGCTGCGCCGTCGGCGCCACGGCAAATCCGAGCGTCCGTGGCGCTCGTGCCATTGCAGCAACGTGCGCACGGCGGCCCGCTCGGGTCGGCCTGCAGGGCCGGCGACCCCGACGGCGTAGAACGCGCCAAGACCCGCTGCTAAAGGAGACGACCGTTGTTTAAGACTCTTCCGCATTGCTTTTTTGTCTTGGCGCTAGGCTTCACAGCGCTCTCGGTATCGCCTGCACCGGCTGCGGCCGCTCCGGCGCTCGTCGCGCAGGCGGCTTCGGTGGTCAACGGCACCGTCAGCGATTCCAATGGCGCACCGATTGCCGGTGCGTCGGTCGCATTGACCGGCCGAGCCTCGTATTCGGCCACCACGGATTCGCACGGGCGTTTCTCGATTGCGGACGTCGCTCCGGGAATCTACTCGATCTCGGTGAGCAAGCCGGGATACAACCGCGCGGTTCAAACCGTTGCGGTCGTCGAAGGGCAGCCGCTCGAGGTCGCGGTCACGATGGGCGCGGTCAGCTTCTCGTCGCTGCGAACGATCGCCCACGTTTCGACGAACGGTCGAGGCACGATCAACACGTCTGCCGCTGCGCTCAACGTCGTTCCGTCCGAGGAGTTCGTAAATCAGGCCGCGCCGCAAGTGACGCGCGTGCTCAGCCAGATTCCGGGCCTTCAAATCTCCTTTCCCTCGAACTCCGCGAACGCGGCGGCTCCGGGCGCGATCACGATTCCAAACATTCGCGACGCAACGTCGTATGAGACGGCATCGCTCATCGACGGCCATCCGATCTCGGTCGGGCAGTACGGCGACAACGTCACCACCTTTCTAAATACATTCATGTTCAGCGACATCGAGGTCATCAAGGGCCCCGGCGCCGACGCGCCAGAGGTCAACAACGCCATCGGCGGGACCACGAACTTCCACACGAAGGATCCGACGCTCACGCCGACTCCCGACTTCATCGCCGGACTCGATAACCACGGCGGAACGTTTGCGAACTTCGGCATCTCCGACACGCTGTGGAACCGGCTCGGCTTCGTCGTCGACGTCGCGACCGACGACAACCCGTCGGCGATCAACGGTCTCAACGTCTACTACGATCCAAGCAGCGTCGTCAACGTGTACAACGGCATGAACCTGGGAGCAAATGACGTGCCGCATCGTGTCGGCAACACCTTCAGCCAGCTCACGAACCAGTTCAGCCTTCTCGCCTGCTGCTATACGCTGCAAGGCTTTCTCAACCAGACCTCCGAGCTCGTCAAGCTGCGCTATGCACTCTCGCCGGCAACGCACGTGACGGTGAGTTACCTCGGGAGCCAAACGTATAGCGACCAAAACGCGAACACGTCCGATTACATCGAAGGCACGTTCGTTCCCGGCGCTGGCTACACCGGATCGCTGCGCCCCGGCGCGATCGAGGTGGCGAACGTCATTCCGGGCACGTCCGCCGGTGAGTTCAACAACGAGCCGATCTTCCAGGCTGAAGTGTCGACGACGCTGGGCAACGACTCGATCCTCGCCCGCTACTATCACGCGACGATCGAGCGCTTCCAGTTCCAAGGCGGCCTCAGCCCGCTTAATCTGGACTACAACAACGTCACGTTGTACGGCTTCGATGCGAACAACTCGGTCATGTACGACGGCACGCCCGCAAGCGTCGGATATGCGGATTACTATCAAGAACCCGAGATCGACAGGCTCGGCGGCGAGTCGTTTGAGTGGGAGCATCCCTTCGCCGGAGACGACATGCTGACGTTCAGCGCCGACCAGACGGCGGCACAGAGCATCGACTACTCGACCTTCTACGGCCCGTTCTACTCCTTCAGCCTGCCGCCGGGAACGGATCAGCTCTTCCGCACGTATATGCTGCGTCTGCACGTGTATCTCACGCCGAAGCTCGACGCCACGCTCTCGAACTACTACAACACGTACAGCAGCACGTACGCGGTCGCGTGCCCCCCGGCGGATCCGACGTGCACGCTCGAATCGACCGTCGTGAACGGCACCGGCGTGCTCTTCCAAACGACGAACAACGCGCACTACGATCCGCGCTTGGGCCTCGTCTTCCGGCCGACGCCGTACTCCTCGATTCGATTCTCGGCGGGCAGTTCGATCGCACCGCCATTCGTCGGCATCCTCAGCCAGATCACCTCGCCGCCATCGTACACGCCCGGAACCGGCGTCGCGATCGAGACCCAGAGCACGGGCCATCTCAAGCCGGAGACGGCGTTTGGGTACGATCTCGGCGCGGATTACCGGCTTCCCGACGGGCTCACCGTCGTCTCCGCGGACGGATATCTGACCAATCTCTTCAACCGCTTCTTCGGTGAGACCGTCGATACGGGTCTTACGTGCGGCGCGACGCAATGTCCCTCGTCCGGCGGCGGATTCGCGCCGATCGGCACCCCGATCCTCAACACCGCGAACACGAACATCAGCAACGCGCGCTTCGAAGGCGTCGAACTCACGATCACGCGCGCGCCGCGCGTCGGTCTGGGCTTCCGTCTAGCCGGAGCGATCATGCGCGGCTACTACTACGACCTTCCGCCGGGTTTCTATTGTCAAAACCCAACGGATAAGACGTGCCTGGACAACCCGGCGAACTACGACCAGAACCTCAACATCATCGCGGGACAGAACACGAACGGCATCACGGTCGGGAACTATCCGCTCGATGCCGAGATCAACTACAACGGCAACATGCGCATTCCGTACTCGCAAGGGAACGCGCAAATCTTCTATACGTTCCGTAATCGGGCGTATCTGATGCTTGGGGACACGTACTACGGAAACAACAACTCGCTGAACCGTCCGGCGTTCACGATCGGCTACGCAACGCTTCGCTATCCGATCACGCATCGTCTCGCGATCGAGATCTCCGGAGATAACATCTTCAACACGTATCCGGGGTTGCTGCCGGTTCTCGGCGCGGGCGTACCGATTCCGCTGGCGAACCGATGGACCGGCGCGACCACCGGCAACGTTCTCGGGCCGGCAACCTGGCGGCTGGTCCTGACGACGCAGCCGCCGCAGACGCAATAACGCAGGTTAAGGGCGCATTAAAGGGCAGGTACGGGCCAGCCTGCCCTAGCACCCGACCCAACAGCCGGGCCTTTTTAGCGTTTTCTTTGGAGGAACCCATGCGCAGGACTCTACTTGGTGGGTTCATCGCTTTGGCGATGGGCCTTTCGCTGCTTTGCGCGCTGCCAGCAGCGGCAGCCGGAGGCGGTACGGTATCGGGGACAGTCACCGCGACCGACGGTGGTCCGCTTGCGGACGCTCTCGTCGATTTGCGCGGCCCATCTTCGTATTCGACGCACACCGACGCAACCGGCACGTTCACGATCGACTCGGTCGCGCCGGGCATCTATGCGGTAACGGTAAGCAAAGCCGACTATCAAAGCGCGAGCGACACGATTGCCGTCGTCGACGGTCAGTCACAGCATCTCAGCATCTCGCTCGCCCTCGCGTCATTCTCGAACCTCGTAACGATCGCACATCAAACGACGCGCGGCGCACACTTCAACGCGAGCCCCGCCGCGGTCAACGTCGTGCCGGCCGAGGCATTCGAGAACCAAGGCTCGCCGCAGGTTCGCGACGTCCTCAACGAGATTCCCGGCATTCAGATTTCGTATCCAGGCGCAAGCTCCGCCGCAACGGCAGCAGGCGCGATCACCGTTCCGACGATTCGCGGAGCCGGTTCCTATGAGACGGCGTCCCTCGTCGACGGTCATCCGCTCGCCGTCGAAGACTACGGCGATTTCGTGACGTCGTTCCTTTCGAGTTATATGTTCGGATACGTCGACATCATCAAAGGCCCTGGCGCGACCGCGCCCGAGGTGAACTACGCGATCAACGGAACCGTCGATTTCCAGACGAAGGACCCGACGCTCGCGCTCACCCCCGATTATCAGTTCGGCTATACGAGCATCGGCGGCACCGTCGCAAACTTCGGCGTCTCCGGAACGACCGGGCGTCTCGGCTTCGTCTTCGCGGTCTCCGAAATCAACGACCCGTCGGTGATGAACGGCAAACGCGTGCTCATCGACCCGTCCGGCTGGTATCTGCAAAACAATGAATTCGGAACATCCCTACTCGGCGATGCAACGTACACGCAGGTGCCGAATACGGAGGCCTCTATCCAAACCGGCTACTCCGAACTCGCCTGCTGCTTCACGGAGCAGGGATACCTCGACGATGCAAACGAGCTCGTCAAACTCGTCTACCACATCACGCCGACCACGCACGTCACCTTCACCTATCTCGGCGTCCAGGCATACTCGGACCAAACCGGCAACGTCGGAAACGCCACGAATGCGACTTTCAATCCCGCATCGGGCGGCCCGGGGTATACGGGGTCCCTCGCGCCCGGCCCTCACCAAGTGCTCTTCCTCTACCCCGCAAACGATGAGACGGATAACGAGCCGATGCTCGAGGGCGAAATCGGAACGTCGATCGGGAACGACACGATCCTCGCGCGCTACTACCACACGCTCATCGATCGCGAGGTCACTGCCGGCGAGTTTTCGCAGTTTTCCGGCGCGGCGACGAACTACCCGTACCCGCTGACCGTCTACGGCGTCGACAAACCCAGCGGAACCGTTTACAACGGATACGCGACGACGCTCTACAATGCGAACTACTTCCGCGAGTCCGAGGAAGACAAGCTCAACGGCTGGTCCTTCGAATGGGACCATCCCTTCGGCCAGGGAGACAACTTCACGCTCGCGGTCGATCAGACACACACGACGGGTGTGGACTACGAACTCGAGTCGTTCGGCCCCAACGTCACCCTCCCGGCGGGCTCCTCGCAGATCTTTACGACGGGGCAGGCTCGCGCCCAGTTCTATCTCACGCCGGAGCTTCAGGCAACGATCGCGGATTACCTCAACACCTATCGGAGCACGTATCCGATAAGTTGTCCGTTTGCCTTTGGATTCTCGAATTGCAACATCGACGGAAGCAACGTTACCTTCGCGACGACGAGCACCAGCCACAACGATCCGCGTGTGGCACTAGAGTTTCGGCCCCGTCCGAACCTTGCGATTCGCCTCTCGGCCGGCAGCGCGATCGCACCGCCGTACCTAGGGCTGCTCGAGCAGATCACCGCTCCGGTTGCCAGTTACAGCGCCGGTACCGGAATCGCGACTCTGAGCAAGAACAGCGGCCAACTCAAGCCGGAGACCGCGTTCGGCTACGATCTCGGAGCGAGCTGGCGCGTCGGGGGCGGCGAGACGGTCGTCTCGGGCGATATCTACCTCAACAACTTGTTCAACCACTACTTCGGCCAGTCGGTCTACAGCGGCCTAACGTGCGGAACGCCGATCGCGTGCAAGCCCGCTGCGCCCGCCGGGACGAAGATCTACTACGTCACCAATACGAACATCAGCAACTTCCGCTTCGAGGGCGTCGAGCTCTCGATCGCTCGCCACCCCACCGTCGGCTTCGGCTATACGCTCGCGGGCGACTTGCAGCGCGGATACGTCTACGATCTGCCGGTCGGCTTCTACTGCAGCCACCCGGTTCCATCGTGCATCAACAATCCGTCGAACTGGGATCAAAATCTCAACATCATTGCCGGACAGAACCTCAACGGCGAAGGCTTGACGTACGGAAGCACCGTCGGCTCGCTGAACACTCGCGAGCCGTACGCGCAGGGCTACGGTGCGCTCTCGTACTCGTTCGCACGTGGGGCGGGGTACGCGGAGTTCGGCGAGACGTACTACGGTAACAACAACTCGTTCAACCAGCGGCCGTTCACGATCGCACATGCGACGTTGCGCATACCGTTGACCCGCTATCTCGCGTTCCAAGTCTCCGGAGAGAACCTGTTCGACTCGCTCTCGGGAATCTTCCCGATCTACGGCGGCGGCCTGCCAATCGAACTCGCCAATGCTGCAGCGGGCGGATGCCCGGGGACGATCGGCAACGGGTGCGGCAGCGACGCGACCGTCGGCAACGTCTTCGGACCTGCCGTCTACACGTTCGAGATCGTGAAACGACTCCCGTAAGCGCAATCACCCGCTAGTCACGAAGTAAGGAGCGGCGAGGCTTAGGCCTTGCCGCTCCTACATTTATCGCTCCAGCTCGCCTCCCATGACGGCACGCCCGCCGCGTCGAAACCCTCCTCTTCTAATCCCTGTTCGCGAGCAAAGGAGCGCATTTTGGCAGAGCACAAGGTCGACGCCGTCGTCATCGGAGCCGGTCCGGGCGGATACCATGCCGCCATACGCCTAGGCCAACTCGGCAAGAAGGTAATCTGCGTCGATCGGGACGAGGCGGGCGGCGTCTGCTTGAACTGGGGCTGCATTCCCACGAAGGCGCTCCTGCACGTCGGCGAGATCGCGCGACAGATTCGACAGGCCGGAGAGATCGGGCTTTCGGTCGCGGCGCCGCGCGTGGAACGCGAGCGCGTCGCGAAGTTCACCGGCGACGTCGTCACCGCAAACGTGAATGGGGTGAAGACGCTTTTCAAAGCAAACTCCGTCGAGTTTCTCTACGGCGACGCATCCTTCAAGAGCGCGACCGAGATCGCGGTGAAGACGCGCGACGGCGGCAGCGACACCATCCATGCGCAGAGCGTCGTGATCGCGACCGGCTCCGCACCGGTCGACGTGAAAGCGTGGCCGCGCGACCGAAAGACCATCGTCAACTCCGACGATGCCGTCAAACTCGCATCGATTCCCAAGAGCCTCCTCGTCGTCGGCGGCGGGGTCATCGGTCTCGAGTTCGCGACCGTCTACGCTCGCCTCGGCGCGAAGGTTCTCGTCATCGAGGCGCTCGCGCAGATTCTCACCGGCACCGATCTCGAGATCGGCAAGACGCTCGGACGCATTCTCAAGAAACAAGGGGTCGAGATCATGCTCTCGACGACCGTCGAGAAGATCGAGCGCGACGGCGCGGGCGTGACGGCGACCTTCAAGGGTGAAGGCACGGGCGGCAAGCAGGAGTCGCGAAAATTCGATATGGTTCTCGTCGCCGTCGGGCGCCGGCCCGTCACCGACGGACTGAATCTCAAAGCCGCCGGCCTGACGACCGACGAGAAAGGGTTCATCGCCGTGGACGCGCAGATGCGTACGCGCGTTGCGAATGTCTTCGCCATCGGCGACGTCACCGGCGCGCCGCTGCTCGCGCACCGCGCGATGAAGCAGGGCGTCGTCGCCGCCGAGGTCATCTCGGGAAATCGCAGCGCGGCCTTCGATCCGATCTCGGTTCCGAACTGCGTCTATACCGACCCCGAGGTCGCGACGGTCGGACTCTCCGAAGAGGAAGCAAAGGCACGCGGTTACGAGGTGCGCATCGGAAAGTTTCCAAACGCGGCGAGCGGCCGTGCGCGCACGATGAACGAGACCGACGGTACGATCAAGCTCGTCGCCGACGCAAAAACGGACCTTCTCCTGGGCATGCATGTCGTTTCGCCGCAAGCGGAGTCGCTGATCGGCGAGGGCGTTATCGCGCTCGAAATGGGCGCGACGCTCGAGGATATCGGCCTCTCCATCCATCCGCATCCGACGCTAACCGAGGGAATCATGGAGGCCGCGGAGGCCGCGCACGGCAAGGCGATTCACATCGTCAATCCCAAGCCGAGGGCGACGGCCGCCGTCTGACGTGACGCAAGCCCGGCTGCTCGATCTTGGGCTGCGCTCCTACCGCGAGGTGTGGGAGATGCAGCATTCGCTTCACGAGCGCATCCGCAGCGGCGAAGAACCGCAGACGTGGATCTTCGTCGAGCATCCTCCGGTGATCACGCTCGGACGGAGCGCAAAGCATGCAAACGTCCTTCTCTCCGAAGAGATCCTTCGGGCGCGCGGCGTCGATCTCGTCGAGATCGAACGCGGCGGCGACGTCACCTACCACGGGCCCGGCCAGCTCGTCGTCTATCCGATTCGGCGACTCGCACGGTTCCGCGAGGTGGTGCCTCTCGTACGCAGCCTTGAAGAGGCCGTCATGCGCACCTGCTCGCGCTTCGACGTCAACGCCGAGCGCTGGAGCGAGCACGCCGGCGTCTGGGTCGGGCGCAACCAAATTTGCGCGATCGGCCTTGCGGTACGACAGATGACCTCGCTGCACGGCATCGCCTTCAACGTCTGCACCGACCTCGATTACGACCGCCTCATCAATCCATGCGGACTGCTCGACCGCGGCATCACCTCGCTCTCGAAAGAGACGCGGCGCTACGTCTCGCTCGACGAAGCCAAGCAGACGCTCTGGGCCGAAATCGAGAGCGTGTTCGACATCGAGTTTACGAAAGAATCCGCGGACGCGGGCGAAGCCGACATCGCGCCTAGGCGCCTCCGACCGACGAGCGGAGACACGGACGTCGGGAGCGAGGAGGCGGAGCAGCAGGAGCGATTCCTGGACGAATCGCGACGAGCGTACCCGAGGCGCGATGCCGCGAAGCCAGGCGTCCGCTGATGGTAGCGCAGAATCCGTATACTCGAAGCGCTATGCCGCGGAGTCGAGCGTCCTATCATGATTGAAGTCGACTTGATTCGCAAGCCGGAGTGGCTGCGCGTTCGCCTTCCCACCGGCGACAACTACGAGCGCGTGAAGCAGGAAGTGCGCGGGCTGCGGCTTCACACCGTCTGCCAGGAAGCCGCGTGCCCTAATCTCGCGGAGTGCTGGGGCGTAGGAACGGCAACGATCATGATCCTCGGCGACGTCTGTACGCGCGGCTGCCGGTTCTGCAACGTCAAGACGGGAACGCAGCACGGAAACGTCGACTGGCTCGAGCCTGAGCGTGTCTCGAAAGCGGTAGCGGAACTCGGCTGGAAGTATCTCGTGCTCACCGCCGTCGATCGCGACGATCTCGCCGACGGGGGCGCCCTCATCTTCGCGAACACCGTCCGCGCGATCCACGAGCGCGTGCTTGGGGCGCGCGTCGAGATTCTCAGCGGCGACTTCCAAGGCGATCTTCGGGCACTCGACGTCGTCCTCGATGCGAAGCCCGACGTCTTCGCTCACAATCTTGAGACCGTTCGCCGGCTCACGCCGGTCGTGCGCGATCGCCGAGCGGGCTACGACCAGAGCCTGCGTGTCCTCGATCACGCAAAACGCCGCGCGCCGGAACGATTCACGAAAACGTCGGTCATGCTTGGTCTCGGCGAGAGCGAAGAGGAGATCGTGCGCGGGATGGAGGACGCTCGCGCCGTAGGCGTGGACATCTTCACCATGGGCCAGTATCTGCGTCCCACGAAGCGGCATTTGCCCGTCGTCGAGTATCTCAGTCCGCAGCGCTTCGCGCGTCTCGGCGAGCTCGCCGCTTCGAAGGGATTCCATCAGGTCGTCTCGAGCCCGCTCTCTCGCTCGTCGTATCACGCCGAACAAGCCTTCTCGTGATTCGCTTCTTTCTGGACAGGCCGATCTTTGCATCGGTCTGTTCGGTGATGATCGTACTCGCGGGTGCGGTCATGATTCCCACGCTGCCGATCGCGCAGTATCCGCAGGTCGCACCGCCCGTCGTTACCGTTTCGGCCGCGTGGACTGGAGCGAGTCCGACCGCCGTTGAGAGCGCGGTTACCGTTCCGCTCGAGAACGCGCTCAACGACGTCGAAGGCCTGCGGTACATCACGTCGTCGAGCGCGCAAGGCGAGTCCACCGTCACGTGCACGTTCTCGCTCGGCACGAATCTCGACATCGCCGCCGCCGACGTGCAGAACGCCGTCCAGTCCGCGCTCGGCCTGCTGCCGGCGGAAGTGCGGCAGACCGGCGTCTCGATCTCGAAGAACTCCGGCTCGATTCTCGTCGCGATCGCGCTCGAATCGAACACCTCGCGTTACGACAATCTTTGGCTGAGCAACTACGCGCAACTCAACGTCGTCAATACGCTCGCGCGCGTTGCCGGCGTATCGCAGGTACGCATCTTCGGGCAACGGCAGTACGCGATGCGTATCTGGCTCGATCCGACGCGGCTCGCGCAAGAGGGCCTGACCGTCCCCGACGTCATCAACGCGCTCTCCGAACAGAACGAAGAGGTCGCCGCCGGCAGCGTCGGTGCCGCCCCGGAGTCGTCCGCACAGCCGTACACCTACGTCGTCAACGCGACGGGTCGCCTCACGACGCCCGCGCAGTTCGCAAATATCATCCTTCGCTCGGATCCGAACGGCGGCTTTACGCGGCTCGGCGACGTCGCGCGCATCGCGCTCGGGGCCGAAGACTACTCGTCGTACCTGCGGTATAACGGACGGAGCAACGTCGTCGGCCTGGGCATCTACCAGTATCCCGACGCAAACGGTCTCTCGGTCGCGAACGCGGTAACGCAGCGCATCGCGCAACTCTCCAAGCACTTTCCACCGGGCATCTCGTACACGATCGCGCTCGATTCGACGATGTATGTGCGCGAATCGGTGCGCGAAGTGCTCATCACGCTGCTGCTCTCGATCCTCCTCGTCGTGCTCGTCATCTACCTTTTCCTCCAGGATCCGCGAGCGACGCTCATCCCGGCGGCGACGATCCCCGTCTCGCTCGTCGGAACGTTCTTCGTCATGAAGATATTCGGTTTCACGATCAACACGATCACCCTCTTCGGTTTGACGCTCGCCACGGGGCTCGTCGTCGACGATGCGATCGTCGTTATCGAGAACATCGCGCGCCACATGGAGATGCACCGCGCCGGCAGCAACGGAAAGTCCGAGCGTTCGCCGCGCGCGAGCGCGCTCGAGGCGATGACGGAGATTCGAAGCGCCGTCGTCGCATCGTCGCTCGTGCTTCTCGCAGTCTTCGTTCCGGTTGCCTTCTTTCCGGGAACCACCGGACAAATTTACCGGCAGTTCGCCCTCACGATCGCCGCCGCGATCGTCATCTCGCTTTTTGCCGCCCTGACGTTCGCGCCGACGCTGACGATGCGCCTCTTGCACGGCGACATCGAGTCGAACGCTGCGATCTTTCGCATCTTCAACACGGGCTACCACGCGTTCCGCGACTGGTATGCGCGCACGCTTCCACGTCTTTTGAACGCGCGCACGGCCGTGATCGCCGGCTTCGGGGTCGCGCTTGTCGCGACGGCCTTCCTCTTCCGAACGACGCCGACGGCGTTCATTCCCAACGAGGATCAGGGCTTCGCAATCATTCTCGTGCAGGCGCCGGAGGGCACCTCGCTCGCATACGAAAGTACGCTGACCGCGAAGGTAGAGAAAATTCTCCTCTCTTCGCCCGACGTCTTCGACGTCTTCAACGTCGGCGGATTCGGTTTCAGCGGCTCCGCGCCGAACTTCGGCCTCATCTTTCTGCGCCTGAAGCCCTGGAGCGAGCGCCACGGCGCGGCGCACTCGCTCGACCACCTTCTCGCCGGTTGGAACGCGCAGTTCGCGCGCATCCCCGGCGGAACGATCGTCGGCTTCGACCCGCCGGCGATTAACGGAATCGGCAGTTTCGGCGGGTTTCAGTTCGAGCTCGAGGACCAAGGAAATCTCGGGCTGCCCGTGCTGTCGGCAACGGCGAACAATATCATCGCCGCAGCGTATCGCGATCCGCGCCTCTCGCGCGTCTTCACGCAGTTCCGACTCAACTCACCACAGCTCCAGCTCGACATCGACCGTAACAAGGTCAAGGCGCTCGGAATCTCGATGGACGACCTCTTCGAGACGCTCGGCACCGATCTCGGCTCGTACTACGTCAACGACTTCGATTATCTCAATCGCTCGTGGCGCGTGTACGTTCAAGCGGATGCGCCGTATCGCGATCGCGTGGCATCGCTGCAAGATCTCTACGTCGCGCCCGACACGCCGCAGCCTCCGGGGTCGGCAACGACGAGCGCTCCGGGCAGCGATCAGACGCCGATCAGCGCGCTCGTCACCGTGCATCGCGTAAAGACGGCACCCGTCATCTCGCATTACGATCTCTTCCGTTCGCTCGAGATCAACGGCAGCGCCGCGCCGGGACACGGCTCCGGCGAAGCGATCGCGGCGATGGAACAAATCTTCGCGAAGGTCGCGCCGCCCGGAATCGGTTACGAATGGTCGGGACTCCAACTCGATCAGATCGCCGCCGGAAGCACGAGCGTTCTCATCTTCATCCTCGGGCTCGTCGTCGTCTTCTTGGTTCTCGCGGCGCAGTACGAGAGCTTCGTCGATCCGCTCATCGTCATTCTCGCCGTTCCCGCCGCGATCTTCGGCGCTCTCATCGCCCTGGACGTGCGGCACATTCCGCAAGACATCTACGCACAGGTCGGGTACGTCATGCTCATCGGTCTGGCGAGCAAGAGCGCGATCCTCATCGTCGAGTTCGCCAATCAGCGCATGCGAGCCGGCGCCGATGCCGTAACCGCCGCGCTCGCAGCCGCAAAGACCAGGCTGCGCCCCATCATGATGACGTCGATCGCCTTCATCATCGCGGTCGTGCCCATGGTGCTGGCGAGCGGAGCCGGCAGTGCCGCCCGCCACTCCCTTGGAACCGTCGTCTTCGGGGGGATGCTCCTCTCGACGTTTCTCAACTTGGCGATCACGCCGGTGCTCTACGTCGTCGTAAAGCGCCTCGTAGCCGGCTCCAAGCGAAGCACCGGGGAGGAGGCCGCCACGCAAGGGGTGCCGGCAGGCAGCCTCTAAGTCTCTCTGCGGTCCGGATTGATAACTTTAATAGGGCTCCGGCCCTTTATCCGTGGGAGAAGCCGATGAACAGACCCTTCCTCCGCGTGCTCGCCGCCGTCTTTGCAACCGCCTCTTTCCTGCTGCCGTCGCTGCAGGCGAGGGCCGATGGCGGAACGGCCGACGCGATGTCCCAGAACGTGGTCACCAGCGCGAACGGCGCGATCAAGCACTTCATGAGCCGCCGGGTCAGCCAGGCATCCCCGGCTCCCGCGCCGACGCCGCGCGCAACGCAGGGACTGCAAAGGGGCTTCACCTACACGCTCGACTTCTCGATGGCGTACCCCTTTGGAAACGTCGGGACGTTCGGCAAGAAGTGGCTGCCGGGCGGCATGGACGCCGTCCTCGGCTACGGCTTCTCTCCCTTCTCCCGCGTCGAGGCCTACTACTACGAAATTCAGCACTACCCGTACGGCTTCAACTCGGGAACGGTGCCGCTCTACTTGCAGGGTCTTGGGCAGCCGATCGGTTCGGTCAACCTCGCGACGACCCAGCCGCAGCTCAACCTCACGACGAAAGATCGCTTCTTCTTGGCCAACTATCAGCAGCTCGTTCCCCTCGGAAACGTCGGCGGACGCGAGATTCCACTCGTCATCTCGCCGACGTACGTCGCGCGCTGGTCGACGATTGCGGCTTCGGCGGGAGGAAGCACCGACGTCGTTCCGTTCGAACCAGTTCCCGGAACGAGCGCGCCGTACTACGGCGTTCACACGCGAACCGCGCAGTATTGGTCGATCGCGTTTACGCTGCCGTTTCTCAAGACGCCGAAGTTCTTCGGGACGTTCACGCTCGCACCGACCTCGCTCGTCCATCTCGCGGGGCGCAATCTACAGAATCACGCGCAACTCTATCAGATACTCTACCTCGAATACGATGCCACGCCGACGACGACGATCTTCATCGAGCCGCAGAGCTCGCGCGACTACCTCCCGCTCGATCCCTACGCGCAGCACGTCGTCGACTACTTCGCGGGCGTCTCACAGCGGATAGCACGGTACGGGTTCGTCCAGCTCGTGCTCAATAGCGGCGGTCCGACGAACTACAGTCCGTACGGCGTCACCGCGCTCACGTGCCAACAGCTGCCGTGCAACTCGAACCAGATCGTTCCGACGGTCGGCGGCCTCAAGGCGACGCAACTCCAGATTCAATTCGGCATCGGTTCGCCGAGCGTCATTCCATTCTAACGAGGTAAGGTGATCAGCATGAGAGTTCCCTCAATCATCAAGACGCTCGCGATTCTCGCAGCCGCGATGCTCGCCGCGTGCAGCACGCGCGGCGGCTCGGCCATTCCTCCGACGGGAACACAGCCGTCATCGGGCGCCGGCGTCACGCAGACGATCGTCGGGCTCGGCGACAGCCTCACCGCGGGCGAGCAGTCCAGCGGGGTGCTCGGCTCGGCGACCGTGCCGCTGCCCGACCCGACGACGCTCTTCTCGCCGATCGGTGCGATCGGCATCGTCCCGCCGACGCAGGAGAACGGTTTCTTCTCCGTACTCTACTCGGCGGCGAAGGGAAGCACGTGGGCGGCGCAAGCGAATCCGACGTCGTCGGTGCTTCCTCTCATCGCCGGTCCCGGCATCGGCAATCAGATCCTTCCAGCGAACCCCGCTTATACCGGCGGCATTCCGTTTGCGACGCTACCTGGCCGCAGCAGTTGCGATGCGTTCAATCAGAGCGCGTACTCGTATGCGAGCGTCGTCGGGTCGGTGCGCATGAATCCGACCGCGACGACGTACGACCTCGGCATTCCGTCGCTGACGCTGCACGAAGCCATCGCGATGTACCAGCCGACGACGACGAGCTGCGTTGCAATCTATCCGACGCCGGCAAACGCGGCGCAGGCCGAGATCGACGCGCTGCAATCGCTCGTGAGCGGCGAGTCCGAGAACTTCTATCCGGTTATGGAAAAGTATAGTCCGCCGGGCTCCGAGGTGACGCCGCTCCAAGCGGCGGCCTCTCTTCATCCAACGCTGACGACGGTCTGGCTCGGTGCGAACGATCTTCTCCGCTACGCCTTCTCCGGCGGCGTCGCGCCCGGCCTCGACACGACGACCGCGCAGGTGAAGTCCGACATGACGACGATCATCGCGACGCTGCAGCACGCGGGGTCGGACGTCATCGTCGCCGATCTTCCGAACATCATCCAGACGCCGCAGTTCGCGATCGTAGGCATTCCACCGGGCGGACAGGCGCAGTGCGCGATTCAGACGTGGCTGCCATGCGTGCTCGCCGACGTCGGCTATTCGTGGACCAACGCAGAAGCGGCAACGAACGTCCTCATCTCGACGTACTCGTTCTTGGCGCCGTCGGGAACGAACTATGCCTACCTCAACGAGAGTGGAGCGGTGTACATCCTCGGCGGCGGTACGCTGACTGCGGCGCAGAACGGCACGTACTTCCTCACCGCCGCGTTCGGCGTGCAAGTCCAGAGCGTCAACGCCGCGATCAATGCCGGCATCCAGGCCGCGGCGAGCGCAAATCACGCAGCCTACGTTCCCATCGATCAAATCTTTGCGGGAATCTACAGCGGCTCGGGAACGTACTTCAACGAGGCCGCGTCGATCAATCCTGGGATATGCTGCACGCTCGCGTTCGGCGGGGGCTTGCTCTCACTCGACGGACTCCACCCCTCGGACACGGGATACGCGCTCATCGCGTCGGTCTTCGCGCAGACCGCGAACACCGCGTTCGGAACGAGCATCCCCGCGATCAACCCGGCGGGAGCGTACGACGGTCTCGGCGGCATCTACGCGCCCTACCCCGATCCGTACGCGCAGCACTAGGCGTAGATTCCGCGGGTCTTGAGCGCCTTCACGACGCGATCGATCGCGAGCGTGTAGGCCGACGTGCGTAACGTCGCGCCGCGCTTGGTGGAGATTTCTCGAATCTGATGGAGGTTCTCTAACAGGCGATCCTCGAGGCGTTCGTTGACCTCGTTCTCCTTCCAGAAGTAGCCCGCGCGGTCTTGGGCCCACTCGAAATAGGAAACCGTCACGCCGCCGGCGTTGCCCATGATGTCTGGAATGACGACGATGCCGCGCTCCTTGAAGATGCGGTCGGCTTCGGGCGTCGTGGGGCCGTTCGCGCCCTCGACGATGAGCTTTGCTTTGACGTCCCGAGCGATCTGGGCGGTGAAGACGTTCTCGAGTGCCGCCGGGACGAGCACGTCGCAGTCGCACAAGAGGAGATCGGAGTTGCTCATGCGCTCGCCGCCTCCGAAGCCCTCGAGGCTGCGAAACTTTTGCGCGTGCGCTGCGGCCGCGGCGATGTCGATGCCCTTGGGATTATGGTAGGCGCCGGTCACGTCGGAGATCGCGATGACCTTGCACTCGCGTTGAGCAAAGAGTTTCGCGGCGTTCATTCCGACGTTCCCAAAGCCTTGAATGGCGACTCTGGCTCGCTTGGGGTCGAGGCCCATCACCCGCATCTGGTCGACGGCGCAGATCGTAACGCCGCGGCCGGTCGCTTCGACGCGTCCCTTCGAGCCGCCGATTTCGAGCGGCTTACCGGTAACGACCCCCGGCTGGTTCTGCCGGACGTGCATGGAGTAGGTATCCATGAACCACGCCATGACCTGCGGCGTCGTGTTGACGTCGGGCGCGGGGACGTCTTTGTCGGGCCCGACCACCTCGACGAGCTCGGCGGCGTAACGCCGCGTGATGCGTTCGAGTTCGCTCGAAGAGAGCGTCGCCGGATCGCAGGTGACGCCGCCCTTCGCGCCTCCAAACGGCAGGTCCACGACGGCGCACTTCCACGTCATCCAGAAAGCGAGAGCCGTCACCTCGTCGAGCGTCACGCCGGGATGGAACCGGATCCCGCCCTTGCCCGGACCGCGCGCGAAGCTGTACTGGACGCGATAGCCGGTAAATACCTCGAACTCGCCTGAATCGCGCTGGAAGGGAATCGAGAAGATGATCTGCCGCGTCGGGTGTGTCAAAATCCGGCGCATCCCCGAGTCGAGTTCTAGGAGGTCGGCAGCTTCGTTGAAATACGCGATAGCCTCGCCGAAGATCGAAACGTCACGAACGGCCATGATTTGAGGGTTGAAGACGCGGCTCCAAACCCCCTACTTGCGCACGAGCCGCCGCTTGCTACGGCCGCTGCCGGCTTTAGACGCTGAAGCGGAAGTTGACGACGTCGCCCTCCGCCATGACGTACTCTTTGCCTTCACTGCGCACCGCGCCGGCGGCGCGCAAGGCGTCCATCGTGCGATACTTGACGTAGTCGTCGTACGAAACGATCTCGGCCCGAATGAATCCACGCTCGATATCGCCGTGGATTCGGCCGGCCGCCTGCGGTGCGCGCGTTCCGCGCGCGATTGGCCAGGCTCGCGCCTCTTTCTCGCCGGCCGTAAGGAACGTCATGAGACCGAGGATATCGTACGCAGCCGCGGCGAGCTCGTCGAGGCCGCTTCGCGCGAGGCCGCTGCTCGAACGAAACTCCTGCGCTTCCTCCGGCGTCAAGCCCACGAGTTCCGCTTCGAGTTTCCCGCACAGACGCACGACGCGACCGCCCTCGTCACGCGCCTTGCTCTCGATCGCACGCCCGACGTCTTGCGATACCGCGCCTCCTTCGTCGACGTTGGCAACGTAGAGCATCGGCTTGCTCGTGAGGAGAAACGCCTCGGACGCGACCTCGCGCTCGAGTGACCCGGCTGCGAAGCTTCGTGCGGGCTTGCCGCTCTCGAGTGCGCCGACGAGCCGCTTGCCGGCATCCATTTTCGGTCGAAGTTTTGCATCGGCGCGAACCTCGCGCTCGAGGCGATCCATGCGCCGCTGCATCGTGGAGAGATCGGCGAGGGCCAACTCGATCTCTACGATCTCGATATCGCGCAACGGATCGGGCGCGCCTTCGACGTGTACGATGTCGGCCGCCTCGAAGCAGCGCACGACCATCGCGACCGCATCCGTCTCGCGTATGTGACTCAAGAAGGCATTGCCGAGACCCTCGCCCTTGCTCGCACCGCGGACCAGGCCGGCGATATCGACGAAGCGCACCGTTGCGGGGATGACCCGCTGCGCGTGGGTGAGGTCCTGCAGGACCTCAAGGCGCTTGTCGGGCACGGCGACCTCGCCGACGTTCGGCTCGATCGTGGCGAACGGATAGTTTGCCGCAAGGGCGGCTCCCGTGCGCGTGAGCGCGTTGAAGATCGTCGATTTCCCGACGTTCGGAAGACCGACGATACCACACTGCAGGGGCATGAAATTCTCCCGTTCGCGTCGGATACCACGAACCATGCGGAAGATGACGGTCGATAAGCTCGGCATCGACCTTATCACCCACGATCCAGTGGTGATCTTGAAGGACGCCGAGGGAGAGCACTTTCTTCCCATTCTCATCGGACCGTTCGAAGCGACGGCAATCGCCCTCGCCCTGGAGGGGGCAGCGGTGCCGCGGCCGCTCTCCCACGACCTCATGCGCAGCATCCTCACGACGCTCGGCGCGCAACTCGAACAGGTCGTCATTCACGACATTCGGGAGTCGACGTTCTTCGCGAAGCTCGTCGTACGCAGCAACGGCGATCTGCAAGAGATCGACGCACGACCCTCCGACGGCATCGCACTTGCACTGCGCGTTCAGGCGCCGATCTACGTCTCCGACAAGATCGTTCTCGAGGAGTCCGTTGCAGAGAAGACGCGCCCCGTCGACGATGCGGAGATGTCGCGCTTCAAGAAGTTTCTCGACGATCTCAAGCCGAGCGACTTCAATCGCTAGCGAGATCCGCTACGCCGACGTGCAGTAGCGCTTCGTAAGTGCAAGCACTTCGTCGGCACAATCGGGAGCGATTCGCCGAAGGCGCAGGATCGTCTCCTCCACGGGCGGCAGCGCCGTGGAAAACTCCGGCACGGGACGTTTCGTTGCGTCGAAGTGCAGACGGACGGGGCCGAGCACGTCATCGAGCGCACGGCTGAGTGCGGCCTCGAGCACGCGGGACCTGTCCGCCGAGACGAGCCCGTCGTGAGCGCACAGAACCGGGTCGAGAATGTCGGCATCGAACTCCGCATTGAGGACGTCGATCGGATAGCTGCAGAACAGGCGCAACGGCTCGCGCTCGAAGAGTTCGTTCCAGAGGCGTTCGAGACGAATCGTAGCGGGATAGGCATTTGCCTTCCAGAGAGAGCCCGCCATTTCGCCGTAGGCGCTCACGCCGGCGCCGCCGCTCGCTGCAGCGAGCCGGCGAACGGTGCTGGAAACCGTGTCGTGAAAGCGAGCGTCGTCGGGAAGCCCGCGATCGGACAAAGAATCGAGCGTCTGCTGGGCGTCGAGCACCGTCAGCGGAAGCGCGCCGCCCTCGTCCACGCCGGCGCAGAGTCGCAGCGCTCGCTCGATGCGCGGGCCGCGCGAGCGGTCGGCGATAATGAGGGCCTGGTCGCCGCGGCGTATTCCATCCGTCAGGAACCGTGCCACGCTGCGAACCAGCCAATCGTCGTTCGATCCGTAGAATTGCGCGACGTGCTCGTGCCCGGTTTGGTCGCCGTACGGTTCCACGCCCCCAATATACACGTCAAATGTCCCACTGCCAAGCGTTCCACCAAGGCGTGGCGCTCGGATTCGTGCTGAACCCCCGAAGATCGGGCGAGCGTACGACGGCTCGTCGAAGCTCGTAGAGCGGCAGATACGAGATCGTGCTCCACATGATATCGCTCGCCGTGCGATAGATGGCCGCACGCTGCAGCGGGTCTTCGGTCTGCATGCCCTCGGCTTCGAGCCGGTCGAGCTTGCGGTTGCAATACCCGTAGACGTTCTGCCCTTTGGGATACCATTGATTGCAACCGACGTAAACGTGAACGTCGGGATCCCACTGGAGCGTCGTCGAGTAGATCGCCATGTCGTACGCGCCCGAAAGGATCGGACCATGCGGTGAGAAGATCGCGTCGTAGGGATAGGCTTTGATGGAGAGCGCAATCCCGACGGCGCGCAGGTCCTGCTGGAGTTCGAGCGCGATCTCGTTGAGGTTCGTCGACCCCGCGATAATCGCGAGCGTATACGCGAGGCGAGCGCCGTTTCGTTCTCGTACACCGCCCGCGTCCGGCAGCCATCCGGCCGACGCGAGAGTCTCGCGCGCTCGCTGCGGATCGTAGCGATGCGGCGGCAGCGGCACGTATCCGAGGGCGGTCGGGGGCAGCGTGTTCCGCGCGATCTCGCCGACGCCGTGCGACACCTTCGTGACGAGCGCGTCGTAGTTCGCCGCCATGGCGATCGCGCGCCGGACATTCACGTCGCCCAGGCCGGCCTGGCGATCGTTGAGGACGAGCACCATTTGCGCGTTCCACGGGCGCAGCCCCGTCACGACGTTTGGAAAGGATCGGTATTCGTCGTAGAGCGCGGCGGGCGGCGAGACGACGAGGTCGATCGCATGAAGCCGGACCTGCATTGCAATCGTCTCGTCGTCGGGAATGACGCGAAGGACGATGCGCCGCAGCTTCGGAGTCCCTTTGAAATACCGGTTGAACCGTGAAAGCACGATCTCCGACCCATGGACCCAGCGTACGAAGCGAAACGGGCCGGTTCCAATTGGGTGCTCGTCGAGCGAACTGTGATTGAAATCGGCGTCGCGATCGATGACGTGCGCCGGGAGAATCGGCTTGCCGCCCTCTTGGAGCGGCGCGAAGAACTGCGAGACGAACGCCGGATCGCGCGAATGCAGGCGCACGACGACGGTGTACGGGTTCGGCGCCGAGATCCGAGCGACCCGATCGTATCCCTCGCGAAAGAGCGTCAGATTGCGGGGGTCGACGACCGCCCGCCAAGATGCGATGACGTCGCGAGCCGTGAACGGCGTGCCGTCCTGCCAGAGAACGCCGCGGCGCAAATGGTACGTGTACGTTAGGCCATCGGAAGAGATTCCACCGTTGCGAAGTGTCGGCACCTCCGTTGCGAGGTCGCCGACAAGCCGGCCGTCGGCGTTCGCAATGATGAGATACGAGTAGATGAGCGAAGAGAGAAAGTAGACGAGGTCCATCTCCGAGAGATACGGGTTGAGATGATCCGGATCGGAGATGTCGGCAATGCGCAGGACGTGCGGAATCGTCCACTCGTGTCGTCCGCCTGCGGGTAACGTCGCAACGCGCGTGCAGCCCATGACGACGGCAAGAACGGCGAGCGCACAAAGGCCGCGCATGCGCGCTGCTTCGAGGGGACGGAGGAGAAACCTCGAAACGGCGGGCGTTATGGAGACGGTTGAACGCGCCGAGATCGGCGTTTTTGGAGGCTCGGGATTCTATTCGCTCATCGAGGGCGCGCGCGAAGCGTGGATCGAGACGCCCTACGGTCCCCCGAGCGACCGCGTCGCACTTGGCGAGATCGCTGGACGCAGCGTCGCGTTTCTCCCGAGGCACGGAAAGGACCATCGCTATCCGCCGCACGAGATCAACTATCGCGCAAATCTGTACGCGATGCGCATGCTCGGCGTCACGCACATCATCGGCCCGACCGCGTGCGGCTCGCTCGCGCGCGACGTCAAGCCTGGTTCGATGGTCGTTGCCGATCAGCTCGTCGATCGGACGACCGGGCGAAAGGACACGTTCTTCGACGGGCCGGTGACGACGCACGTAAGCTTCGCCGATCCCTACTGCCCGACGCTGCGTCCGATCGCCATCGAGGCGTTGAAGTCGCTGGGCATCGAGACGCACGAGCGCGGGACGATCGTCGTCTGCCAAGGACCGCGCTTCTCGACGCGGTCGGAGTCGAAATGGTACCAAAGCCAGGGCTGGGAGGTCATCAACATGACCCAATATCCCGAGGCGTATCTCGCACGCGAGCTCGGTATCTGTTACGTGAACATCTCGCTCATCACCGATTACGACGTCGGGCTCGAGGGAATGCCGCCGGTCTCTCACCACGAAGTTATGGAGGTCTTCACGCGCAACAACGAGCGCACGAAGGCCGCGATCGGCAGAATCATCGAGCGGATCCCGGTCGGCGCGGACTGCTCGTGCCGTCACTCGCTTGAGGGCTCGCGGTGACGCGGCTCCCCGATCTTTCGATCTACGTTCGCGCTCTGGGGATGCTTGCGCGAAACCCATCGATTTTTGCGGCACCGCTCCTGGGTGCCGTCGTCGCAATCGTGCTCGAAGCGTTTGGAACGAATCTCACGGGGCAACTAGGATCGTTCGGCGCCTCGATCCTCACCTGGATCGCGAACATCTTCTACTTCTTCGCGTTTGCGATCGCGATCATCCAGGCCGACGCGCTCGAGCGCGGGATGCGGGCGAGCTTCGAGATGTCGTGGGAGGAGGCTCGGCGCAAGGCCGGCGGGATAATCGTGGCTGCGATCGGCTTCTGGTTCCTCTTCTACATCGCGCAGTACGTCGGCGCGCTTCTGGGCTCGGCAGAGCTCATGATCGCCCTCGAGCTTCTCGTCGCATTCGTTCTCATCTACACGATACCGGCATCGGCGATCGGCGGCCTCCCGGGAAACTTAGCGCTCGGAGGTTCGTATCGCGCCGTGCGCGCGAACGTTCTCGGCGCGGTTCTCCTCGTCATCGCGTTCTTGATCTTCTTCTGGTTCGTTCCCGAAATTCTCGCGACGCTCATCACGGTACGGTTGAATCTCGCGCCCACCGAAGGCGCGCTCATCGACGCCTTCTTTCACGCCCTAGGACTCGGCTATCTTGCATTTCCGTTCGCAAAGCAGTACGCGGACGTCGCGTACCGGGCGTAAA
This sequence comes from Candidatus Tyrphobacter sp., assembly GCA_050733755.1. Taxonomy (GTDB): domain Bacteria; phylum Vulcanimicrobiota; class Vulcanimicrobiia; order Vulcanimicrobiales; family Vulcanimicrobiaceae; genus Tyrphobacter. Next base: position 23,388 of record JBOHTS010000048.1, read on the forward strand.
GC
>JBOHTS010000049.1:0-5993 GCA_050733755.1 Candidatus Tyrphobacter sp.
GGCGATGCTGATTACATCAGCCCGTATTCGGAGGGGGCTCGTCCCTTTTCCGGGGCACCGGCCCGGCTCGGAGGTGGGTCCGCCTTATCCCGGCGGAAGTGGGTTCACCTTAACGCGGCGCCAACAGTCGTTTGCCGTTTTTGCGTCGACTATTGATGGATTTCCGCGCGCAAAAACGCGCGGCCCCATTGAAGCTTGTACTGGTTGTTTTCCATGCGGTCTTGCGCTCGCTTATTTCCGCGCGCAAAAACGCGCGGCCCCATTGAAGCGATTCCGGCCTGCACGATGACGGGAAGATCTAGGCAGATTTCCGCGCGCAAAAACGCGCGGCCCCATTGAAGCGCGAAGAGGGCAAGCGCGAGAATCATCCTCGCTCCATATTTCCGCGCGCAAAAACGCGCGGCCCCATTGAAGCTTAACCATGGAAAAATGCTAGACCAAGAAATCACTTTATTTCCGCGCGCAAAAACGCGCGGCCCCATTGAAGCGCATCGCTCGTCGTCACTCGCGTCCAGGGCTCGCTTATTTCCGCGCGCAAAAACGCGCGGCCCCATTGAAGCGGCGTTCACCCCAGCGCAGTTGGCCCTGCGATTGCGATTTCCGCGCGCAAAAACGCGCGGCCCCATTGTAGTAGGAGGGTTTTGACCGTCGTTGCTCCGCCGGATGCGGCATTTCCGCGCGCAAAAACGCGCGGCCCCATTGAAGTACTCCTCTGAGAGCTTTCACGGCTTGTCGCACCGCATTTCCGCGCGCAAAAACGCGCGGCCCCATTGAAGTAGCCACACGATAAACCCTTCCAGCCCTTTCACGACGTATTTCCGCGCGCAAAAACGCGCGGCCCCATTGAAGTAATCTCGACGTAACGCAGTTCGTGTCGTGACGACAAGAGATTTCCGCGCGCAAAAACGCGCGGCCCCATTGAAGTGATTCCATTACCCTAAGACTATCGAACATACGTTCAAATTTCCGCGCGCAAAAACGCGCGGCCCCATTGAAGTTATGGTCTTTTACGCGGTCTTTACGCAGCGGTAGAAATTTCCGCGCGCAAAAACGCGCGGCCCCATTGAAGTCCGCGGATCGTTGGGTAGTACATGTTGTAGAACTCGATTTCCGCGCGCAAAAACGCGCGGCCCCATTGAAGTTGCACTCGCCGATCTCTGGCGTACCGCCGCCGTCAATTTCCGCGCGCAAAAACGCGCGGCCCCATTGAAGTGACCGCCTTCCGTGGCCTTTGCGCGTTCCGGCCGGAATTTCCGCGCGCAAAAACGCGCGGCCCCATTGAAGTTCTGCTCAAGTGTTACGGCAATATTCGCCTCTTGCACATTTCCGCGCGCAAAAACGCGCGGCCCCATTGAAGTCTCCACTTCCACTTCCACTTCCACTTCCGGGCATTATTTCCGCGCGCAAAAACGCGCGGCCCCATTGAAGCGACATGCGAACGGCGTTCGCCTAGGCGACGGGCGGTGCTAGCGCATAAGGGCGCCGAGTTTCGCGATGGCGGCTTGCGCGTGCGCGTTCATCATGTCGTACGCCGCGTATTGTGCGGCGGTGGGGGCGTCGTAGGCCTGATCGAGTGCGTTCATGAGAAACGCGAGCGAGTCGCGCAGCTTCGTCTCGTGGAGAAGGTCGCCCTCATCCGATTGCACCTTGAACTGCACGATCTTCGCGATCTCGCGCGCGATCGCCGTGCGGCGCGCCGGCGTCGCGTGCTGCTCGGCAGCGAGCGCTGCGTTGATGGTGCCGTTGAGACGATCGAGCGTGCCGCTGATCTCCGTTGCGAGCTGCAGCCGGTTCGCGAGCGCATCGGGAGCGAGCTGGATGCGAGGGTCGAGCGCGACGTGAAACCCTTGGCGGAGCGTCGTCCCGCCGTAGTCGAGCACGGCGGTATACGTTCCGGGCACGACCGTCGGCCCGATCATCGCGTCGCTGAAGTCGTCGGTCGAGGTGATGTGGAGTCCGCGAACCTCCGTCGCGTGCGGATAGCGCAGATCCCAGTCGAACGCGTTCATCCCGGGGTTGACTTCCGTCGCCTGGGCCTCGTCGTACGCGAGCTGCTGCGGCTGCGCCATCTGCGCTTCGAGGTAATACGGCAGCGGCTTCTCTTTCTTGTTGCGAAGGTGCAGCCGGTACGAGTTCACGGCTCTGCCGCTGGAGTCGACGAACGAGAGCGTGACCGGCGTTCGTCCGTTCCAGTTCGAGGGAATGTGAAAGAAGACGGTCGCGCCATACTGCGGATTCTCGCCTCCGGACGCATCGCCGAAGCCGCCGCCGCCGTAGGCGTGCGAGAGCCACGCCGTCTCAGGTGCGAAGAGTGTCGCGCCGCCGCCGGCTTGCGCCGTGCGGTCTGCGAGCTGCTCGAGAAGTGCGAGATTATCGAGCACCCAGAACGAGCGCCCGTGGGTCGCGACGGCAACCTGTCCTTGGCGTGCGTCGATTGCGATGTCGCGCATCTGTACGCCTGGAAGATTGAGTGATAGGTTACGCCAACGAGATCCTCCATTGAGGCTCACGTAGACGTTGCTGCGCGTTCCTGCAAAGAGCACGCGCGGATCGCGCGGGTCCTGGCGGACGACGAAGACGTACTGGTCGCTCGGAATGCCGCTCGTGATCTTCGTCCAATGCGCGCCGTAGTCGTTCGTTTCGTAGACGTACGGAGCGAAGTCGTCCCATTGGAAGCGATTTGCGGTGAGGTACGCCGTCCCGGCGTCGACGTGCGACGGCTCGATGCTGCTGATCTGCGCCCACTGCGGCAGGTGCGGCGGCGTCACGAGACTCCAATGCGCGCCGCCGTCGCGGCTGACGTGAACGAGCCCATCGGCGGAGCCTGCCCACATGACCTGGTCGCTCTCAGGCGATATCGCGAACGACGCGATGTCGGGGAACGTCTCGACGCCGGTCTGGTCGAGATCGACGGGGCCGCCGCTGGGCCTCTCGCTGCGCTTGTTATTGCGCGTGAGGTCGGGGCTGACGACCGTCCACGTCTTTCCTCCGTCGAGACTCTTGAAGACGACCTGCGCGGTCTCGAAGAGCTCGTCCGGATTATTAGGCGAGAAGAGAATCGGATGCGTCCAACCGAAGCGGTAGCGGCGCTCGCCCGACGACGAACCAGATATATACCGCGCCCACGGGCTGACGTCTTGGGTATTGCCCGTCACCATGTTCATCTTGGCAAGATCCGAGTAGTAGCCGGCTCCGAATGTGACGTTCGGGTCGTGCGGGTCCGGCGCAACGTACGTGCTCTCACCGGCGGCGACGGAGTGCCAAAGCGCGTTCGTGAGGCCTTCGTACGACGCGCTCGGGCCTTCGAACGAACCCTCGTCTTGCTGCGCGCCGTAGACGTGGTACGGAAACTCGTTATCGATTGCGATATGATAAAACTGCCCCGTCGGCTGATTGTGCACGGAGCTCCACGTCTTTCCTCCGTCGACTGAGACGGTTGCGCCGCCGTCGTTGCCCTCGAGCAAGATGTTCGGATGACGTGGATTGACCCAGACGATATGATGGTCGCCGTGCGGCGCTTGCACCGGCTTCCACGTTCGTCCGCCGTCGGTCGTCTTCCAGAGAGCGTCGACGTTCGGAACGTATGCGACGTTCACGTTCACGGGATCGGCGAAGATACGCATGTAGTAGAATCCGCGCTGACGCAACATCCACTGCGAGTTCACACGGCGCCACGTCGCCCCGGCGTCATTGGAACGGAAGACGCCGCCGTCGTGCGCCTGCACGATCGCGTAGACGATCCGCGGATTTGCCGGCGAGACGCTCACGCCGATCTTCCCGAACGGCGGATGCGCGAATCCCGGATGGGCCGAGACGCTCGTCCAATGCGCTCCCGCGTCGACGCTCTTGTAGAGACCGCTGCCCGGGCCGCCGTCGTCGAGGTGCCATGGCGTGCGCCGCTCCTGCCACATCGCCGCGTAGAGGACGCTCGGGTCGTGCGGGTTCATCGAGATCCAATCGGAGCCGGTTCGATCGTTGACGTAGAGCACGCGATGCCACGTGTGCCCGCCGTCGGTGGTCTTGAATACGCCGCGGTGCGGATCGGGACGGAAGACGTGGCCTTCTGAGGATGCGTAGACGACGTTGGGGTCGCGCGGATCGATTGCGAGCGATGCGATCGTGTGGGTCTCGCTCAGGCCCGCGTACCTCCACGTCTTCCCTGCATCCGTCGACTTGTAGACGCCGGTTCCCGTATCGAAATCGCCGCGAATATCGCCCTCACCGGTTCCCGCGTAGATGATCCGCGGATTCGACGGCGCCACTGCGAGCGCGCCGATGCTCGAGGCCGTTCGCGGCAGCGTCGCGTCGGAGATGTTCTCCCAGCTCTGCCCGTAGTTCGTGCTGCGCCAGATGCCGCCCTCAACGCCGCCCATGTAGAAGAGGTCGGGCTCGCTCGGCACGCCGGCGACGGCGACGACGCGCCCGCCGATGGCGGGCCCGATACTGCGCCACGTCAGCTTGCTCATGAGGGTCGTCGTAGAGACCCGGGGCTGCGCGGCATTTGCCGCGAGCGCGCCGCAGAGGAACGCCGATAGAGCGAAAAGGGCAGATGCACGTTTCATGCAATGGGACTTATCATGCGCGCCGAGCCGGTCCTTTCGGCAGGATTTTGACACCTCGCGCCTCATGAAACGGTAGCCGGCCTGCAAGGCCATCTGACGGAAAGGAAACGATGAACAAGGTAGACCTGATCCGCTCCGCCATGGAGCGCGTCGAGTTGAAGAGGGCCGACGCGGTCGCTCTCGTCGACGGCATCTTCGAAGACATCACCGACTCGTGCGTCGGTGGGGAGCCGGTCAAGATTCCCGGCTTCGGACAGTTCAAGGTGCGCGACCGCGCCGCGCGGATCGCGCGCAACCCGGCGACGGGTCAGCCGGTGAAAGTTCCGGCGAAGCGCGTCTTCAAGTTTCTCCCGGCCAAAGCGCTCAAAGAAGCGGTCATGAGCAAACGCCGCAGCAAGAAGAAAGCCGCTCCCGCTCGCAAGAAGGCGGGGGCGCGCAAGAGCGCGCCGGCTCGAGCGAAGAAGTCCGCCAAGCGCCGTCGCTAGCGCAAGTCCATGATGCCGTAGGCCCGCAAGCGCGGCCACGCCTGCGGCAACGGCGGGTGCATGCCAAGGCAGAGTACGATCGGGCGATTCCGCTCGTACGGCATAGCGTAGGGTGACGTGCCGAAATGCGCAACGACGCGCGCCGACGTGCACATTTCGGCCCACTCCGCCGGATCGACGTTGACCGCCACGACGACCGATCCGTCATAGCCGCGCGGTCCCCAGAGATAGTACTGGTTGTTGCCGCCGATCGCCGGCGGAAGCCCGTGCCCGAAGAAGTCGATCGCGCCCGCGTCGCCATAGTTCTGCGCGAAGATCGCCGCGCGTTCGCGCTGCGCCGGCGGCAGCGACGCATAGACGCTCTCGACGGACGTTGCGAGCGCGCGCCAGCCGAACTCGTCCGAGAAGGGTTCCATGAGCGGCGCTCCGAGCGCAGCCTTCTCGATCGGCGGCGGATGGAAGTTCGAATGTCCGACGAGACGCGCGAGCATCCGCGGCGGATCGATCGGGAGAACGAAGGGCATTGCGAGCAGTCCGTTCACCGCGGCGAGCGCAGTCCAAACTCCGACGAGAACGCGCGGAAGGCCCGTGCATACCGCCGCGCCGAGTGCGAAGATCGTCGGATAGGCGCCGGCGGTGTAGTACATCTTGCCGTGCGTTACGAAGACGAGCAGGAGCATCATAACGAACGCCACGGCCAAGAAGCGAAACGCGTTTGCGCGCACAAGGACGAACGGCCCGATGATGCCCGCAAGCCACAGCGGTGCGAGGAGAACGTTCGCCGAGAACGCCTGGATCGCGATATAGCTCGCAGGCGTTCCGATGAGATTCCCCGCGCTGTCGTTGCGCACGAGCGCGAGGAAAGGCAATCCGTTTGCCACCTGCCATGCGACGTTCGGAAGCGCGATGAGGATGCCCAAGCCGAGGGCGATCCAGGCGTCCCGCG
>JBOHTS010000050.1:0-59668 GCA_050733755.1 Candidatus Tyrphobacter sp.
GTTGGCGCTACCAGAAATCTCCTTATCTTGTACGGGTTTCGCGTGCATTTGGCGGCCGTGAGTGCCTCAATCCTAACGGCCGTCTAACGGAACTCGGCGGATGCTTCTGGGCCACGATCTTCGCGAATGCCTCCGCCGCCTCTGCATCGCGGTCGCGGTAGACCGTGATGTAGCGGTCGTATGTGATGCTGATGTCGCTGTGGCCCAGCCGTTTCGAGATAACCTCGATCGGCACGCCGGCTTTAGCAAGCAGCGAGGCGTGCGTGTCGCGAAGATCGTGGAAGCGGACGCGCCGCACGCCGGAACGTTTCATAAACTTCCGAAATGCGGAGCTTAAGAGCCAATGCGCGGTCGCCGTGCCGTCTGGTTTAGCGAAGATCAAATCCTCGTCGTGATAGGACGGACCAACGGCGATCCTCTCGGCAGCCTGTACCGCGCGATGCGATTCCAGAATCGCGAGCAGCTGTGCCGAGACGCAGACTACACGCACTCTGTCGTTCTTTGGTCGTTTGTAAATGAGCCCGTCTCGCTTCGTTGAGCTCAGGGATCGGCTTATCGTAACGGTCCGCTGGCGGAAATCTATATCTTGCCAGCGTATCGCCATGATCTCGCCAAGACGAGCTCCCGTGTACAGTGCGAAAGCCACGGCAGGATAGAAAACGTTCTGCGCCGTTAGGTAATGCCGCGACGTGCACCGGTGGGTTGGATGTTTTGCCTCCTGTAGTAGTTGCTGCGCCTCGGTCTCCGTGAGCACCGTCGATTCGGGCTTGAGCGCCTTCGGCAGAGCGGCCGCATCGAGCGACGCAGCTGGACTCCGAAGAATAACTTCCCATTTCACCGCGCGCCGGAGCACATTACGCAGCAAATCCGCAGCGTGGTGGATCGTGCGTCCGCTGACTGAGCGCTTCGACCATTGAGCGTAAGCGGCGAGTAAATCGACAGCCCTGACGCCGCCGACTTTCTTGGCGCCTATATCGTGGTCGGCCACCACAACCGCGCATCGTGCAGCGCATCGAGCACCTCCACGATCTTCCGCCTGAACCAGAATGGCGGCTCAGCGACGGCGCATACTGCCGGCTACACAAGAGCGGAGAACTGCCGTTGCAGGACGTTGCACCGCCGTACATCCTCGATGCGCTCGATCGAGCACGCGATTGGAGTGATCTGCACCAGCGATTTATTGGCAGCAGAGCGGAGGCTCATCGAGCAGCATACTGCCGAAGCAACGCAGTTCACCGACGCGGAGCGCAATCGATTTGCACAGCTTGCCGGAGTGAAGCGGTCGTGGAATCCGCTCATCCGTGCGGCTGCGGCAAAAGCGGAGAGGGAACTCCGCGATGCGCGCCTCTCGCGCTACGAGGCGGCAGTCGCAGAGGCGACGCGCGAATTCGAACGACGCGACGTACCGCAAATCGTCAACCGCATAGCGGCTGACGCACGCCAGTATCGGCAATACGTGTCCGCGTCACTTGATCTTGAAGAGCAAATGCGAGGTGCGAAAAGTGCCCTTCCTCAGCAAAATACCGCAAGTAGAGCGTGATTTGAGTGTCCTGGAACGTACAGGAGTGTCGCACGTGGAGCGCTGCGACGTCAGTGGGAGCCTGAGTGCCATCGCGAGCGCAGTCAGCCAGCAGCATAGAACGCTACCCGAGACGTTACGGCGAGACGTTGAGCATGGCATCCGCCGCGAGCAGCGTGACCGCGATCGGTCGCGAGATTCAATATCGATCGGGGATCGATAATGCTTGCTCTGATTTATATCTTTGTGACTGCCAAGCCGATCTCGGTTCGCCGGCTTTGCCTGCTGTATGTGTTTGTGCTCGGATCGGTACACCTCTCGCTTGGTCTTGTTCGCCTCGAAGGCGTGGCTAGTATTGCGACGGTAGTCGCCACATCGACAACATTGCTCGCTTGGATTTTCCCGCTTTTTCAGATTTGGCGGGACGTTATCCGTGCCGAGCGGCTCGCACCAGAAGCTCTCAATCATGTGCCCGGCTCCGTCCGGTTTACATATGTGTGTGTGTTCGCGGCCCTACCGCTCATTGCGTTACGGAGTCTCGTAAGCCCGATACACCTCATGCGGCTTGAGGATCTCGCTCACACCATTGCCGTTGCAGCGGTGGTCGGCCCCGCCTTCGGAGTTGCGATTCAGATACGGCAAGAAGATTCGTCGAAGAGGCGAAGAAAGCTAGGTCGAGTGACATTCAGCCGACTTTGCCATATGCATCCACTACGGCACGGCCCAGCATTACTTGGCGAGCGAGGGGGGACGACTTCTTGCCGCGACGCTTGAGGGAATGGAAGGTCAGCGAAGTTCACGCCGTCAAGCCGACCTATACTTACGCGGAACTTTGCAAGTGAGGGCTAGCTTCGCGTCGCGGATCCGACTTTCTGGACCCGCCTGCCACGGCGGCTGTAGCGAGGGACCGCCGCCGACTCGTCGATCGCCCCGAGTAGGGCTTCGGCGTCGATAAAATCGTCTTCGCGAGCACGGCGGGCGAGTTCGTCCTCGGTGGGCGGATGAGGATGCCATGGCTCCAGGAGCTCGTTCACGGTGGCACCGAGAGCCTGCGCAACGCGTGCCAGGGTCGTGAGGCGTACATCGCCACGCCCTTGTTCCAGTTCCGAGATGATCGCCCGCGATACGCCGGAGCGCTTAGCTAGCGCCGCCTGCGAAAGGCCGGCTCTCGCTCGTAGAACGACAAGGTTGATTCGAAGCGCCTCGTTCAAGGTCGCGAGAGGATTGCGTAACGCCATTTCTCGCCTATCGTAGCAGCCAGCGGGTGGATTTGTCTAGAACAAAGGTCAAAACTATTGGCTTAAGGGTTGACAATACGCCTTGTTATACGGTATGTTAGCCGTACGAATCCGACGAAAGCATCTTGTAATATGAATAACAGCGTAAATAGCACTATGAGCGAGGGACTGCGGGACCTATTTGAAGAGGACCTCGGGGCTCGGGAGTTTTTGAAATGGGCTTCGGAGCGGCAAAATGACGCGGCGAGGACTTCTATCGACCGTTTAGAGCAAATGGCGGGGATCGACCGGCGTAAGGCGATTGAGCTCGCGAAGCAGTTCGATCGCCTCGGGTGCGGCCGGTACATCATAGGGCGCCGCGGAGCCCCAAGCCGAATCGAATGGGAGTTCTCGCTGAAAAGCATCGGCCGGGCCGCGGTCGGGGAAGCTGGCGCCCTCGAAACGGTCGACCCTGAGCTCGTCGCCGACAGCGCGGAGGACCTTAAGAAAGAGGACGCAGTTCCCGCGGACTCAGACGGGCTCTCAATCGCGGAGGCGAAGCGGCGACTTGCGATAACGCTCGGGGTCAAGTCCGAGGCGATAGAGATCACGATCCATGCCTAATCCTCGTGGCGCGGCAGGCCCGGTTGGCTCGCGCCCATGGGTTGTCGAGTTCGCATCAAGCGCTGCTCGCGAGATCCGCGGGTTCGGACTGGACGATGAGCGCTTCCGCCCCTCCCTGCGCGAGTTGCTTGAAGCGCTCAAAGAAAATCCGCTGCAATTCCCAACGAAGCGCGGCAAGTTAAAAGGCGCGCGGGCGGCGAGCCTCCGGTTTGCGGCAACGAGCTGGCGCCTCGTGTTCGTTGTGAACGTCTCGCAGCGCCGTGTGCGCGTCTTATCCGTTGGACCGCACGACGTCGCGTACGATCGCGCGGAGCGCCGCATTCGATAACGACTAAGACTTCGGGGCGTGGGTGAAACAACTCGGGCTGAACGGAGCGAATGATGTGACCCCCTCGGGAGCTGGACACCTGATAAGCGAAAGGGTCGCTAGAGAGGTGTTCGATGAAACGACAAGCGCAGCCGCCGACGGCGGAGCCGGAGGAGTTCGATCGATGGACCGCGCAGCGTAAGGCGGCCATCATTCTCGAGGTGCTCAAAGGGCAGATCTCAGTGCCTGAATCCGCGCCTACACGTCACTTCGAGCCTCTGAACTAGGAATTGAAAATTGAGCGCTGCGGGTTGCTGCGGCGATGACGGCGTTGAGGAGCGTGCTGCGTAACTTTCCTTCTTCCAAAACCATCAGGCCGTCGACCGTGCAGCCTGCCGGTGTCGTCACCTCATCTTTGAGCGCTGCAGGGTGAAGATTACTCTCGAGAACGAGTTGTGCGGAGCCGAATAGCGTTTGTGCGGCGAGAAGCGTTGCGAGTTTTCGTGACAGGCCGAGTTTCACGCCGGCCTCGCTCATCGCTTCGACGATGAGGTAGACGTAGGCGGGACCGCACGCCGACAGGCCGGTTGCCGCGTCCATGAGGCGCTCTTCAATAACCGTGACGCGGCCGAGCCGTTCGAACAGCGAAGTCACGATCAAAAGCTCTGCCTCAGAGACGTCGGTTCCCGCGGCGAGCACCGTCATTCCGGCCCCGATACGGCACGGCATGTTCGGCATTGCTCGCACGATCGGCGCGCGCCACTGCGCCCAGGAAGTGAGCTGTTCGATCCGGACCGATGCTGCGGTCGAGACGAGGAGAAGACTCTCACGCAGCTCCGGCTCGATTTCGCGCAGCAGGTCTTCCACTTGGAAGGGCTTGACGCAGATGAAGAGGACGTCGCTCCACCGTGCGAGCTCGGCATTCGACCGCATCATCGTAATGCCGGGAATCCCCTGCGGCGCGTCCCGAGGCACGCGCACCGTCGCCGCGATGCCGGCAACGTCTGCGTGGCCATGTAGCCCGAGGGCGAGCGTGCGCCCCAGCGTTCCCAATCCCAATATTCCGACGTTCATTCGATTCACCTCAAAACAACAAAAACGCCGCCCCGGTAAGGGCGGCGGCGACATTTCCTTTATGCGAACTTCGATGTCCTACGCGCGCGCTACCGTACCGGCCTCCTGCGAAGCGGTGTAGGGACTTCCGGCGGTGTCAGGCGCGCGAACATCGTCGAGCGATCATACAACGGCGCCCCCATCGTGTCAATCACCGGCTCTTGACAGCGACGCAGTTCGGATTCTGGGAAAGGCCTCGTCAAGAACAGAACCAACTGTCTGTGTGATGCGCCGCTCACGAGGCTAACCAACGGGTTCTCGAAGAAAGCCGAGAACCGATAGTGTGCCATCGCGTTGAATTTCAACTCATACGGCAACCGCAGCGGCCGCCCCGCGTCCCTCGTCGGGTTGGCGAACCAGCGTACCTTGAATGATCTTGACAAGGTACATTGACCAGAAGATCCGGCAGAGATCATCGGAAGAGAAGGGCGCGATGCTGTCTAATCGTGCTTCATTGTGCAGCCCCTTGCCGGCTTTCTGGTCCTCATTTCGAGATCGGAAACGCCGCATTGGGACGGTGATGTGCTGCTGTTTACAACGACAAGCTCGGGGGCAGACCCGAGTCGTATGCCGATGCTCCCTGGTTTCGACGCCTCGTGACGACGACGATCATCGCCTTCGGTTCTCTTTGGCATCGTGGAGATGCCCGCGCGCGTTGTACTCGCCTTCGAGCTGCCTGGGGAGCCCTTTTTGCTCGTCGCACCGATCGCCAGATAAGCGGACGGTCCAGGCGAGGACCGCTCGCTCTGCCGTAGAACGGGCACCAGGCATCTCACTCGGTGAGATGGCCCAGGAGGAGGTTCACTTGAGCGCCGCTGCTCCTTTTAATATCGGCAACACCGCCTTCATGCTCATCTGCGCCAGCCTCGTCATGCTTATGACGCCTGGCCTTGCGTTCTTCTACGGAGGCCTCGTCGGCCGCAAGAACGTCGTCACGATCATGATTCAGAGTTTTTTGTCTCTCGGCTGGACGACGGTCCTGTGGGTTGCCTTCGGGTACTCGATGTGCTTCGGCGCCGACTGGCACGGCATCATCGGGAATCCGTGGCAATACTTCTTCCTGCGCGGCGTCACGCTCCATTCGATGTTCCTGGGCAACAACGCGGGGATTCCGCTCGTCGTGCACATCGCCTATCAAATGATGTTTGCGATCATTACGCCGGCGCTCATCACCGGTGCTTTTGCGAACAGGGTGACGTTCAAGGCCTACTTCCTCTTTCTCACGTTCTGGCTCGTCTTCGTCTACTTCCCGTTCGTGCACATGCTGTGGAGTCCGGACGGCGCTCTCGCCAAATGGGGCGCGCTCGATTTTGCCGGCGGGATCGTCGTGCACGCGTCGGCCGGCTTCGCCGCGCTCGCATCGGTGCTCTTCATCGGGCGGCGTCACGTCCTCGACAACACACCGCACAGCGTTCCGCTCATCGCTTTGGGAACGGGCCTCCTGTGGTTCGGCTGGTACGGGTTCAACGCCGGCTCCGAGCTGCGCGTCGATTCGGTTACGGCCGCGGCGTTCCTCAACACCGACGTGGCAGCATCGTTCGCGGCGGTCGCATGGTTCTTGATCGAATGGGCGCGCGGACGCCAACCGAAGTTCGTGGGATTATTGACGGGCGCCGTTGCGGGGCTCGCGACGATCACGCCTGCTGCCGGCTACGTCTCGCCCGTCGTTGCGATCCTCTTTGGACTCTTGGCGGGCGCCGTCTGCTACTATGCCGTCGCGCTGAAGAATCGCCTGCGGTGGGACGATGCCCTCGACGTGTGGGGCGTTCATGGCGTCGGCGGCTTTCTCGGAATCGTGCTTCTGGGAATCTTCGCGTCCAAACTCTGGAATCCGAACGGCGCCGACGGGCTCATCTTCGGCGGCGTGGCGTTCTTCGGAAAGCAGGTTGCGGCCGCGGCGATCTGCAGCGCATGGGCGTTCGTCTTTACGTATGGAATGTTGTGGCTCATCAGCCACGTCACGCAGACGAGGGTCGATCCGGCGGTTCAGGAGCGCGGACTCGACGTCGCGCTTCATGGCGAGGAAGCATATCCGGTCGGCAGTATGTAACGGCGCATCGTCAGTTCATGAATGAGAGGCCGGCGCCAAAATAGTGTTGGCGCTGGCCGTTGACCGGCGTCGGCGAGAAGCCGTACTCGACGTCGAGTTGCAGGCGAGCGCCGAAGTCGCGCGCGTAGACGAAGTCTGCGACGCTCTTTGCTCCAAGTCCGGGCCCCGCTTGCGAGAAGTACGCGTACTCGGCGGAGATCTGCGACGGGCCGCCGGGGAGCGCCGCGCTGAGTTCGATGGTAGGCAAGAGTGCAAAATACGAACGTTGATTGCCCGCCGTATCGTAACCGCTGAAATCGTTTGCTCCAACGGTTCCTGAAAGGCCGAACTCAGCGTTCAGCGTGTAGCTCCAGTTGAAGTTTGCGCTGGTCTGCGCGTGACCGGCGCTGAAGGCCGTATTGCCTGTCGGGAGCGTGGCCACGACGTTCACTCCCCAGTCGGCCTTCGCGTCGAACCCGAGTTCGTACTTCGTCCCCACGCTTAGGTCGCTCCATCCCACGGTACGCGCGCCTGCGAAGTTTGCAACGCTATACACCGGCGCTCCGATTTCAACGTCGAGACGTGAATTCGCGGTCCCGATGCGCAGGAGCGTCTGGGGATAGGCGACGCTATAACCGCCGCCCGGTCCCGTCGCGATCGCGTTCGTATAGCCGTTCTCGATATCGAACTTGCCGGAGCGCACGGTGCAGACGCCGGTTCCGATCGTCGGTCGATTGACGATCGAGAGAATCGATCCGCACGGGTCGCTCGGCGTCGGCGAGGGCACGGACGAAGGCGAGGGCGACGTGGCCGGAAGCGACGCTAACGCGGCGGCGTGCACGACGGGAAACATAAACGACTACGTATACACTGGGGGCGGATCATTTGAGTTCGATGAACATAACGTGAGTATTCGTGGTCCCCACGTTCTCACCGGCGTGTGTCTGCGCGGGGTGCCAGCTGACTTTGTGAGGCGTCGCGTCTACTTCCACGGTCCGGTCTCCCATGGTCAGCTTGCGCTTGAAGCCGCTCAGGGTGATCAGGACGCTGTCGGGGTGCCGATGGGCTTTCGTTACGTCACCAGGTTGGTCACGGTACTCCAACACCCGTACTCGTTCGTTCTCAAAAACAACTTTGTACAACTCCGGGTCGGTCGTAGTAGGGTCATCTTGCGTTAGCGGCATGTCGGTCTCCTTACGGTCGTTGTGCTGAACAGGTATTTTGCAGAACGGAGTTCGGCGGAGTGCCGGAGCGCCCTTTAGCGATCGTAGATCGACGCGCTAAGCGGGATCGCGGCTTTGCAGCGCCCATGGCCTACTGTAACATCTGGCGAACTGTACGTAACCGTTCGCGTGTCGAACGCGTTAGCGCGTGATCGCTCCCTAGCGCCTTCTCTCGGATTGCTAGCGCTCGCACGAGCCGTATCTCCGCCTCGTCATTGCGTTCTTGCCGCTGGTACATGCTCGCGAGCGTGGCCAGGCTCTGTGCAATGTCGATGTAGTCGGAGCCGAATGCCTTTTCCCAAACTGCCACCGCTCGTATGTGAAGCGTCTCCGCTTCATCGTGGCGCCCTTGATGCTCGTACAGGACTGCCGAGCCGTACAGACTATCGGCGACGTCGGGGTGATCCGGTCCGAGGACGTTCTCTCGAATTGCCTGCGCGCGCAGATGCAGCGGCTCCGCTTCCTCATATCGTCCCAGATCATCGTATAAGACGGCAAGGTGAAACAGGGCCATTGCCACGTTGGGGTGCTCGTTGCCGAGTGCCCGCTCCCAAATGGCGAGCGCGCGCACCTGCAGCGGCTCCGCTTCGGCATATCGTGCCTCACTCTCGTACACGACCGCGAGGCTGTCTAAGCCATACGCAACATCGGGATGGTCCGGACCCAATGCCTTTTCTTTGATCGCGAGCGCACGTGCGAACAACGATTCTGCCTCGCCGTATCGCCCCTGATGATGGAAGGACCGTGCAAGGTTGTTTAAGCTTGCGGCGACATCGGCGTGGTCGGGCCCGAAGACCCTCTCTCGAATCGCCAGCGCGCGGTCGTGCAGCGCGTTTGCCTCAGCGTATCGTCCTTGATTATCGTAGAGTAAAGCGAGACCGTTCAAGGCGCGCGCCACGCCGAGATCGTTCGAGCCGAGCGCCTTCTCTCGGATCGCGAGCATGCGCAGGAAGAGTCGCTCGGCATCTCCGTACCGGCCTTGACGAAAATATAGGCGCGCGAGGCTCTCCAAGCTTTCTGCAACGTCGGCGTGTTCGGCGCCGACGGCCGTCTCGCGAATTGCCAGCGATCGAGCAGCCAGCCATTCCGCTTCTGCAAACTCCGCGCGTTCGGTGAGATACACGGCGCAGCCGTGGGCGAGATTTGCCGCGGGCAGAAACACGGCGTCTTCGGGCAGGTTCCGAAGCGCAGCGCGCGCGTGGGGCAGGAACCGCGCGCATTGCGTCCACGTTGCGAACTCTACATGAGGGAAGGCGGCATTTGCGGCTGCGACCGCGCATTCATTCCACACGAGCGCGTCGCCGCCGGCGAGATCGTGCCCAACACGTTTCACGAGACGATGGATGGAATACGCCCGCTTCGTCTGTGCGAACGACAAGAGCGAGAGCCGGTCCAGCGCTCCAAGCGCTTCGTCCAGATGTAGATCATCACCAACGGCGGAACGAAGGTCTAGCACCGAGCTGGGTTCGGACTGGACCGGGCGTAACGCATCGGGATAAACGTCGATAGCCTGCCGGAAGAGCTCGTCCGGGATATCTTCGGGCGCGAAGCACGCCGCAAAACACACGACGGCCGTAGCGCCGGGGGCCTCTTGTTCCGCTCGATCGATTGCGGTCGTGAACGTCGCGAAGACGGAGCGTGGATACTCGGCACCGCGAGGAGCACTCTTCATGTGCTCGGTAATCCGCTCGAGATACCGGCGCGGCGTGACCACGCGCGTTGCGCGCAGATACGCGGCGGCGTGAGCGAGAGCGAGCGGCAGCATGCCGAGGACCTCCGCAATTTCTGCTGCGTCGTCCTCGGTCAGATCGGCGCGCCTGCTCTCGCGCCGGACGTAGTCCGATGCTTGCGCAATCGACCACGGGCGCAGAGGAACGATGCTCGCGGTGGAGCTCCATGCTGCGTTGCGCGAGGTTACTAATATCTGCGCTCCCATCGCCGGTTGCCACGAGCGGAGAAGGCGCTCGTCCTCGAGGTTGTCAAAGATTAGCAGAGCGGGTTTTTCAGAGCCGCCGAACATCGTGCCGATCACCCGCGCAGCGGCTGCGCGGCGGTCCTGCAGTTGATCGAGTCCGCGCACGAAGAGGGTTCCCAGGCGCAGCAACCCGTCAATGATCCCGTCCTCCGTTTGGGCATTAAGCCACCAGATCACCGAGTAACGCTCGCGACTCCGGCATGCATACTCGCGCGCGACCGACGATTTGCCGATACCGCCCAAGCCATGCACAACCGCAACGCTGCTGCCGCTCGCGAAGGCAGCGGTCAGTTCCATTAGTTCCGACTCGCGCCCGCTGAAGTTTGGTACGGGTCGGATCGCGTCGACGTCCACGATGGATCGCGGTGGGCGCCAACAAGGTCCGCCAAGCGCCACGTCATGACGGCCCTCGCGTACCGCGTTGCACACGATCTCCCCTAAGAGCGTCCGATCGTCGCGAATCGGAACGAGATCCCAGTATGCAAGACCGCTCAAAAGCCCCTGGGGTTCACACTCCGCGACGCGCAGGAGGATGAGCCGGCTTTCCTTATTGAGAGGATCCTGTGCGATAGCGTTTTGCCACTCAGCCTGGCAATGCTCGCTCCGTAGATACTCCGGCGAGAGCAGCGCAATAACCCGAGCGCCTTGCGCAAGGGCTGCGTGCATCCGTTCCATGAAGTTACGGTTCGCGAAGTCCCACTGTTGCAGGATGACGGGGTAACCGGCAGCCTCCAGAATGCTGCCGATCGCCGCAGCGACGTGAGCGTCGGCTCCCGCCCTGCTGATGAATAGGGTCTTTACTTGCGCCGTACTATCGGAGGCGTGTTCCATGCTGCCTCTTAGGCATCCAACGTTCGATCCTACTGACTATTTGCAAGTAACCATCGTGCCAAGGGGGCCGAACTCGTGCGCCGCTCGGTGGAGAAGCTTGATTGGCTCGACGCCCGAGCATTACGATACTCGATGGTTACCAGGTTTTTCCGAGTGTGTCCAAGTTCGCGCGCCCGAGATCCTCGGGCATCATACAGATGCGAAACTCGACCTCGGCATTGAACGTCAGAAACCAGGGCTCGGCAAGCCTCGGCACGTCGGACGGATCGATGACGTTTACGACGAGCGTCCCGCCGCGGTGTCCGTTCTGTTCGGAGAAGTAGGCGGCCTCCGGTTTCGTGGCCTCGAGGATTTTCTGAACCTTTCGCCCGGCGCTCCCGTCGCGCGAACGGCGGTACTGAAGGGTTCGAGCGGAAGTTGGACGTGCATCAGCATTCGCATGGAAGGACCTCCAAAAAACAAGCGTAATTCCGTGAGTAGTCGTCTCTCCACTCACGGGAACCTTCCGGGCCTGCTCGGCGGCACGTTACTCCGGAAAACGGCAAGAGGATAGGCCCTAAAGAAGTGAGAATGACTGTCGAAATCAGTGCTGCCGTAACGTTACAAACGAAGAGAGCGAGAAAATACATGCAAACACTTCCCGAGCACCTCAGGCCTAGTGCCGCCGAACGGGCCGCCGGACCGCAGAAACTCGGCCCGCTGACGCCACTCGTAGGCGAGTGGGAAGGCAACGGCGGCGTCGATCTCTCCTATCACAACAAAGACGACGAGACCACCGAAACCGGCTATTTCGAAAAGGCCTGGTTCAAGCCGATTCCGATCCAGGAAAACGGCCAACAAGTCATCTTTGGCTTGAACTACAAGATGACGGCATGGCGCCACGGTGAAGAAGCCATGGATCCATTTCACGACGAAGTCGGGTACCTTCTGTGGGAACAGAAGACCGGCCAGATCATGCGAGTCGTCGTCTTCGGTCGTGGCATTGCAATTCTCGCCGGCGGCGACGCCAAGCCTCGCGACAAGACGCTGCATTTCAAGGCGACGCCCGGCGATGCGAGCTACGGCATATTGCAGAACAAATATCTCACGCAACGCGCCGAACTGCGGAGCTTCGAGAGCACGTTCACTATCGCAGACGATGCGAACTTTAGTTATACGTCCGACCTGGTCCTCAAGCTCGCAGCGATCGGCAAAGAGATGCATCACACCGATGCAAACGCACTGCATCGGGTCAAGCGGTATCACCCAAGCGCCGAGCTGGAGTAACGTCTAAGGAGCCCGACAGGCTCGTTTAGAGCCGCCGGAGCGCCTCGGCCGCGCGGGAGACGACCGCATCGGCATCGTGCAGATTTGCAAAGGAGACGATGAGGCCGCGCGTCCTTCCTCGTTTGAGGTAGTAGCTCGATAGCGGCATCGCCGCGAGCCCGCAGGTCTGCACTGCAGAAGCGGCGATCGCGTCGGGGATCCGTGCGCGCAGTCGCACGATCACGTGAACTCCGGTTTCCGGCGCCACGACGTCGACCAGATCTTGCGCGTGCTTTTGAATTGCAAGCAAGAGGTCGCGCCTTCGCTCCGCGTAGAGGCCGCGCATCTTCGCGATATGGCGCGCGAAGTATCCTTCGCGCATAAAGGCCGCAAGCGTTGCTTGCTCGAGCAGCGGCGTGAAGCGATCCATGTATCGCTTGATCGGCAACGCTCGCGTGAGGAGATTCTCGGGCACGACAAAGAACCCAAGGCGAAGCGCGGGAAACATGATCTTGCTGAAGGTTCCGATGTACAGCACGCGACCGCTCTTGTCCAAACTGGCCAGCGACGACAGCGGACTTCCGGCATGGCGAAACTCTCCGTCGTAGTCGTCCTCGACGATCCAAGCGTTCGCCGCTCGCGCCCATTCCAATAACGCCAGACGTCTTGCGAGACTCAACGTCGGACCGAGTGGGAATTGATGGGCGGGCGTCACGTACGCCAGGCGTGCGGCGCGATCTTTTTTGGGCAGCGACGAGATCGCGATCCCCTCATCGTCGACCTCCACGGGACAGAGCGTCGCTCCGGCGGCAAGAAAGGCCGCGCGCGCACCGAGATAACCCGGCTCCTCGAACAGGACGCGGTCGGCGCTGTCGAGCAGGAGGCGCGACGTTAGGTCGAGCGCTTGCTGCGCGCCGGCGACGACGATGACGCGATCCGGAGAGACGCTCATCTGTCGCGTGCGCGCGAGGTAGTCCGCGATCGCATCCCGCAGGGGCTGGTATCCTCCAGAGTCCGCATACCCGAGCTGCGTTGCGCTCAGGCGGCTCAGCTGGCGCGCCATGAGGCGCTTCCAAGACGCGATCGGAAATGCGTCGATGGCAGGATCGCCGATGCACCTTGCGCCGGTCTCCCTGGAGTCGACCGCGAGAACTGCGTTCGCATACCGCCCGCGTGCCGGCGAAAGGCGCGGCGCTCGTTGTCGCACTCTCGTAGGTTGGCCGTCGAGTACCGATTGCACGCGAACGTTCGTCGAGACAAAAGAGCCGGAGCCGACGGCTCGCTCTACATACCCTTCGGCGGCAAGCCGGTCGAACGCGCCTTCGACCGTATTGCGCGAGACGCCGAGGTCCCGGCTTAGTTGCCTGGCCGACGGCAGCCGTGCGCCGGGAAGAAGACGTTTACCGAGAATGGAACGCGCGATCTCGCGGTAGATCTGGCGGCTGAGGGTCGTGTCGCTCGCCTTGTCGATCTGGAGGAGCAAGTCGCTTTGCCAGGCGGTTTTCGGCATTCTAAAATGGTACCATGGAGTGCCGCAAAATGGACCTTGTTTACAGCCACTATCCTCGCTAGAATTACCGCCTATGCATACCAGCCGGTTACCCCTCGCATCTGTCGCCGTCGCGATCGCGGCACTTCTCGCGGCGTCTTCGACGCCGGCGTATGCCGACGAAACGGCAACGTGCTCGGGCCCGCTCTCGGCCAGCGAAGCGGCATTCGTGGCAAGGGTCCAGCGCGATCTCGTCGCGCGATTTCCGCACGCAAGCGATGCGATTGCAGCGGGCTACGTTCGTTACACAGCCCCCGACGACACCGGCGCGATCAGCTATGCAAACCGCCACTGGGATTCGGATCCGACGCATCCCAGCCAACTCTTTTACGATGCCGGCGGAAACCTCATGGGCGGCGACTTCTCGGTTCTGCGTCCGAATGGCGAGCCGCGGCCTCAGCTATGGGGAATCAACCCGTGCCGATGGTTCGAGTTCAACGGTCACGTCCACTACGTCATTCACGACTGGAATACCGGAAAAATGGTCTACAGTCAGTGGATTTGGAACGCCGATTTCGTGGCCGCGGGCGGCAATCTGTCGGACCCGTCGGCAGAGACGATCGTCAAAGTAGGCCGCGTGCCCAGCACCCGGTACATCGCCACGATCTTCGAAATGCCCACGATCTGGGACTTGATCGTCTGGGTTCGGCCGCATACTCCCAACCAACTCTTCTGGTAGACGCCGCGCCCTGACGGCGCCGCTCGAGCGGCGGCCGACGCAACGTCTTCGTTTCCGGGTATATGCGCAACGTATGACGCGCAGCTTGGCCTTGGGCAACGGCAAGCTTCTGGTTGCTTTCGACACGGACTACAATCTGCGCGACATGTTCTATCCACGCATCGGCATGGAGAACCACACGAACGGCGACCGCTCGCGACTGGGCTTTTGGTGCGATGGAACGTTCGCGTGGAGCGGCGAGCCGGCGTGGCGCCGCGAGATACGCTACGAACCCGATTCGCTCAACGGAGCCGTCACGCTCTCCCACGAGGCACTTGGAATCGTCGTGCACGTCGAAGATTGCGTCGACTTCGCCCTCCCCGTGCTCGTGAGGAAGTTCGTCATCGAACCCACCAGCCGCAAGGACGTGCGGATATTCCTGCATTTGGATTTGCACATCTGCGGCAACGCCGTCGGCGACGCCGCGTTCTACGATCCGGACGCCCGCGCGATCGTTCACTACAAGGACGTGCGGTACTTCCTTCATGGCGGGATCGGTGCGAACGGCGCCGTCGACCAGTTTGCATGCGGCCAAAAAGAGTTCGACGGAAAGGAAGGCACGTGGCGAGACGCGGAGGACGGCGTACTATCCGCGAGCGCCGTCGCGCAGGGCTCGGTCGATTCGGTCATCGCACTGCACGCGACCGGCGATCCGCAGCGGGAACGCACGATCTATGCGTGGCTGGCGTGCGGCGAACATATCGACGACGTGGAGCGTATCGCCGAGAACGTCCGCAAGGATCCCGCGCGATACATAGCAAGAACGCGCAACTACTGGCAACTGTGGTGCAACAAGGAAGCCCCGGACTTCGGACCGATGGATGGGGAACTCGTCGAGCAGTTCAAGCGCAGCCTGCTCACCATACGCACCCACGTCGACGCGGGCGGCGGCATCGTCGCGGCGACCGATTCCGACGTCGCTGCCGTCTCGAGCGACACGTACTCGTACGTGTGGGCGCGGGACGGCTCGGCGATCGCATTCGCGCTCGACGAAGCCGGATACCACGAGCTCGCAAATCGCTTCTTCGCCTTCTGCGGCAGCGTCATCGATCGACGGGGATACTTTCTCCATCGCTACAATGCCGACGGGACGCTCGCATCGTCGTGGCATACGCGGTACGAAAACGGTCAGGCCCGGCTTCCGATTCAGGAGGACGAGACGGGACTGACGCTCTGGGCGCTCTGGCACCATTTCAACCTGACGCACTCGATGGAATCCATCGAGGAGTTGTACGGGAAACTCATTCGGCCCGCAGGGCGCTTCTTGCGTACGTACGTCGACGACCTCGGACTCTGCCAACCGTCGTACGATCTCTGGGAAGAACGCTGGGGGATTCATGCCTTCACCGTTGGGGTCGTCTACGGCGGTCTTCGCGGGGCGCAGAACTTTGCGGATGCTTTCGGTGAAAAAGACGACGCGCACCAGCTCTCCGATGCCGCCGACCGGCTTGCACGAAGCGTCCGCTCGCATTTCTTCGATCCCGCGCAGCGGCGCATCGCGAGAATGCTGACGTGCGCCGGCGACGGATCGTACGAAGCGGACTGGACGCCGGACGCGGCCGCCGCAAGCGTGGTGCTCTTTGGAATGTTCGATCCCAAGGACGAGCTCGTTGGGCCCGCTCTCGATTCCGTCTTCGAGCGAATCGCCGTGAAGACGCAGGTGGGCGGATACGCACGCTATCCAGGCGATACGTACTTTCGAAACGCGGGCGAGCCTGCCGACATTCCGGGAAATCCGTGGTTCGTCACCACGTTGTGGCGGGCGCGGATCGCGATCGCGCGCGCGACCGATACTGAGGAGCTCGAGCACGCACTGCCGTTACTGCAGTGGGCCGCGCGTCACGCGCTGCCGAGCGGCCTCCTTTCCGAGCAGGTCGATCCCCTAACGGGCGCACCGCAGTCGGTATCGCCGCTCATCTGGAGCCACGCGGAATACGTCACCGCGTTTCTCGCCTACTTGGATAAGTATTCGACCTTGAAACTCTGTCCGTCATGCGGGCGTCCGCTCTACATGCGCGAGCACGAGCGGCTGCACGAACAGCACGAGAAGGCCGCCGCACTCGATATCGTCCAGTGATTCCGCCGAACGTCGTGCTCCTGTCGTTCGAAGGGCCCGACCTCTACTCTACGGTCGGCGGTCTCGCGACGCGCGTCTGCGGCCTCGCGCAGGCGCTCGCCGATCGCGGCGTGCGAACCCGGCTCTTCTTCGTCGGAGACCCGGCGCTCCCGGCGTTCGAGCGTGCCTCCGAGACGCTCGAACTCTACCGCTGGTGTCAATGGATTTCCGAATACCATCCGCACGGCGTCTACGATGGCGAGCGAGGAAAGGTGTTGGATTTCGCCGGCAGCGCGCCGCCGTTCGTTCTCGACCAGGTCGTGGCTCCGGCGTGCGGGCGCGGCGAACGCGTTCTGGTGATTGCGGAAGAGTGGCAGACGGTTCCGGCAGTGCTGCACCTCGATCGTGCTCTGCGCGAGCGCGGATTTCGGGACGCGGTGACGATCGTGTGGAATGCGAACAACACGTACGGATTCGATTCCGTCGACTGGCAGGCGCTTCAGTCCGCCGCGGTCGTCACCGCGGTCAGCCGCTATATGAAGTGTCATCTCGCACTGCGCGGCGCAAACGATGCGCTCGTCATCCCCAACGGCATCTCGCACCTGCCATTCCAGCCGCAAAGCCGGCTCGCTAGGACGCTGGACGACACATTTGCGGAGGGGCCGCTCTACGTAAAAGTCGCCCGCTTTCACGAAGATAAACGGTGGTTCTGCGCGCTCGAAGGCATCGCACTGCTTCGCGCGCACGGGATTCCGGCGCGGCTCATCGCGCGTGGAGGCGGCGAGGCGTACGGCAGCGACGTGATCGAGCACGCACGAGAGTGCGGCCTTCGCGTTGGGGAAGTCACGCCGGCGGGAAGCGCGTCGCACCTGTGCGCGGCACTGGGTCGGGAGACGGCAGACGTCACCTTCGTGCGGGGTCGCATTTGCGACGAACTTCTCTACGCGCTCTACGCGTTCGCGGCCGGCGTACTCGCGAACAGCGCGAAGGAGCCGTTTGGACTCGTCGGTTTGGAGGCGATGGCCGCGGGCGGCATCGCCGTTGTGGGATCGACGGGTGAAGACTACGCGCAGCCGGATCGCAACGCGCTCGTGTGTGACTCGGGAGATCCGCGCGAACTGGCGGCACAACTCGAACGTTCGCTCGACGACCGGCGTCGGGCCGCAAAGATGCGCGAGCGCGCTCGAAAGACCGCCGCGAGGTACCGTTGGCCGTGCGTTTTGGAGACGCTGTCGGAGAAGATCGAGTTCGCGCGCGAGCGCGCTTACACGCCGGCGAGCAGTTCGATGCGCCGCGCGACCTCGTCGGCATAATGCACGGCGGCTTCGGTGTTCGGCCCTTCTGCGAAGACTTTGAACGCCGGATCGGAGCCGTCCGGCAGAACCAGCACCCAGCCTCCGTCGCGCCGTACTCGGATGCCATCTAAGGCTTCCGGCGCGTCGACGAGATGCTCCGCTTCGCGTAACTCGCGCATGATCCGTCCCTTGCGCTCCCACGGGCAGACGATGTTCCTGCTGCTCATGTGCCAATCGGGTACGAGGTCGGCCACCTCGCTCAGGTCCGCTCGCTCTAAGGCGAGGAGTTCGATGAGTTTGCCGCAGGCGTACAGCGCGTCGAAGTCGGGGTGGAACTCCGGAAAGATCGGCTCGCATCCGATTCCGGCCGCGAAACTGAGCCGCCGTGATTGCGCTTCGATGAGCGCCGTCAGCGCGCGACGGTCGCTCCGCGTACGTATCGCGGTGCCGCCGTACTTCGCTGCAAGCGACTCGATCGCGTTGGGGGCGGTCGGCGGGATGGCGCACTGCGTGCCTTCATGCGCGCGCACGCAAAGCAAGACGATCAGCGCGACGACGTGCTGTCCTTCGAGAATACGTCCCGTGCGGTCCACGACGGCGAGCGTCTCGCTGCCGTCGTCGATGAGGATTCCGAAATCCGTTCCGAGCGAGCGCACGATCTCCGCGAGTTCCCGCAGGTGGAACGATCGATGCTTCGCGTACGCGCGCGCTTTGCCCGCGTCGAAACGTTCGTTCAGCGCGACGACGTCGACGCCGAGAGCGTCGAGGATTCCGGGCAATGCGACGCTGCCGTTTCCGAACCCATAATCGACGACCACGCGGTGTCGCGCGCGAGCGATGGCCGCCGCATCGAGCGCGCGTACGACGTGCGCGACGTACGACTCGAGAAGGTTCGGCGCCGGCTCCATGCAGCCGAGCTGATCCATCGGCGTCCGGCGAAAGTCTTCGCGAAAGAAGAGATGTTCGATTCGGCGCTCGGCGCTCTTCGGTATCGTCGTGCCCGAACCGGTGAGAAACTCAATGAGCACGGCTTCCGAGTCGCATGGACCCAGACGAACGTGAACGCCGCCTTGTCCTTCGCGACCCAGTTCGTGTCTGATGACCGCAGCGGGCAGGGCAAAGGCTTGCGCGACGTTTACGCCCGTGCTGCGCAGTCCGGCATTGAGCGCCTCCAAGACGATCTGCGATGCGGAGTCCGCGCCGCGCCCGGTGACCACGCGATCTCCCGGTTCTAACGAGGAGCCGTAGGCTTGCCCGAGCCTCGTCGCAAACCCCGGAGTGATCTCGACGTTCGCGATGCCGGTGACGCCCGTATCGCCGAAGAGCGACCCGGGCCACCGCATTCCATAGATCAACGACATCGAGACGATGGAGTGCGGCCTGACCCACTTTTCCGGCCACAGCTTTAAGTTCGGTCGAACGGTTGCGTCGTGACCGATGACGCAGTCTCGTCCAACGGCGGTCGATTCGCCGACGGTCGCTCGATCCTTGATCGTGTTGCGGTCCGCGATGGTGCAGTTGTAAAGACCCGCGCCCTTTCCCACGTGCACCTGCTCCCACGTGATGCTGCGCAGAACGCGTGCGTCTTCACCGATCGACGAGCCGCTCCCCAAAACGGTGGGGCCTTCGATACGGGCCCCGGCTGCAATCGTTACCTCGTTCCCCAAAATCACGGGCGGTACGAGCGTTGCGGTCGCGTCGATTCGGCACCCGCGTCCCGCCCAAATACCCGAATCCCGCCGCTCTCCATCGATCTCGA
This sequence comes from Candidatus Tyrphobacter sp., assembly GCA_050733755.1. Lineage (GTDB taxonomy): Bacteria > Vulcanimicrobiota > Vulcanimicrobiia > Vulcanimicrobiales > Vulcanimicrobiaceae > Tyrphobacter. Next base: position 19,461 of record JBOHTS010000050.1, read on the forward strand.
GATTGACGAGCCTCTCGGCAGCGTCGTAGTTTGCCTGTTGGTACTGGACGAGCGTTCCGATATCCGTCCAGTATCCTTGCGTCACGTAGCCGTGAAGACGGCGCCCGGAGGAAAGCATCGCGGGAAATACGTCGCGTGAGAAATCGCATACGCGTCCTGGCTCTATGCATCCTAAGACGCCCGGCTCGAGAACGTAGATGCCGGTATTGACGGTGTCGGTGAAGACTTCGCTCCAGGAGGGCTTTTCCAAAAAACTCGTCACGCGGCCATCGGGGCCGGTGGTTACGATTCCAAATTCGAGTGGATTCGCCGCTCGCCGTAAAACGATCGTCGCTTCGCTATCCCGCTCGAGATGATAGGCAAGCACCGCCTGCAAATCGAGATCGGTGATCGCATCGCCGGAGATGACGATGAAGCGCTCGCCGCCCAAGAGGTCCTGGGCGAGCTTTACGGCGCCGGCCGTTCCGAGCGGCGTATCTTCCACGACGTACTGGAGCCGAACGCCGAGCGCAGAGCCGTCGCCGAACGCACTCTCGACCTCGTCGGCCAAATAGTGCAGGGTCGCGACGATTTCCGTAATCCCGTGGCGCCTGAGCAGCTCGATGATGTGCTGCATGACCGGTTTGTTGGCAACCGGCACCAGCGGCTTGGGCAGCCGCGATGTCAGCGGTCGCAACCGGGAGCCTTCTCCGCCCGCCATGACGACGGCTTTCATACGAACCTCGAAAAAAAAGGGGGTGTTGACCTTAGCGTTCCCGCCGACGTTGTGGTTAAAACGGATGAACGACGATGTCTTCCACCAGTCGCGGAAGTTTGCGTTGCCAATTGGGATGTTCGACCGTCGTGCCCGGCACGTTCACCGACGCGACCTCTCCGAGCACGTCTGTGAGTTGGAGAACTTTGATGAGTGCGGGAGTACGACGTAAGAATGCGTATGACGTCGAGGTGAGGTCGTCGATGACGCCCGCGTCGCCGCGTGCCGCAGCGCGGCTCAGCTCGACGCGCAATGGCTCGCTCAAGAGCCCGGCGTCGCCGAATGCGGCGACGAGTTCGATGCGCGCGCGCGAGCGTTCTTCCAGTTGTTGCGCGTACGCGTCGTCGTTTGGGATCATGCGAAGCGAACGGCGAACGCCGATGTCGTGTGCGGTCCACCAGCCTGCCAGCGGCGGCAGGTCGTGCGTACCGATACTCGCCGCGCAGAGGCGCGGATACTCGGCGGGCGCCTTGAACGCGCCGTCGCGACGTTCGAAGTAGAGGAGACGGCACGAGAGCGCGTGTGCCGCGGCCATGCGTTCGCGAAACCCCTGCGGCACCGTTCCGAGATCCTCTCCGACGATGAGGGCGCGACACTGGCGACTTTCGCGCGCGAGAATCGCGAGCAGATCTTCACGCGGATAGCGAACGTACGCGCCATCCGAGGCCGGACGTCCGCGCGGAATCCAAAAGACCCGCTGCAGGCCCATGGCGTGATCGATTCGCAGCGCACCCGCGTATCGCATATTCGCACGCACGAGCTCCGCGAAGGAAGCGTACTGGGTCCTTTTCATGACATATGGGTTGAGCGGGGGCAGGCCCCAGTTTTGCCCCGCCGGGTTGAGCGGATCCGGGGGCGCGCCGATCGCCACGTCGCGCACGAACGCGTGCGGCTCGCTCCAGACGTCCGCTCCGTTTTCGTCGACGCCTACCGCGAGGTCGCGATACAAACCCACCGGCATGGCGTGACACGCGCGCGATGCCGCCGCAAGTTGATCGTCCGCGAGCCACTGCAGATACAGATGAAAATCCAACCGCTCGCGGTGCGCCCGCTCGAACTCGCGTACCGCCGCAGCGTCGGGGCCGGCGTAGGCGTCGGGCCACTGCTTCCAGCCGCCGCGGAAATGCTCGGCTAGCGACTCGTAGAGCGCGAACCGATGCAATCGCGGGCCGCCGGCCCGAACGAAATCGAGAAAGCGCTCGTCATTGCGCGATGCGCCTTGCGCAAAGAGCATCTCCAGAATCTCGCGCTTGCACTCCCACGCGCCGGCGTAGTCCACGAGCTGCGCGGCGCGTAGCCGGTCGAGAGCGGTCGCGAAGGCGGGCTCGCATGCGCGTGCGCGGGCCGCGGCGCAGGCGTGAAAATCGCCGGTTGCCGGTACGTCGATAAAGAGAACGTTCAAGAAGTATCTGCTCGACGGACCGTACGGACTCGCCGCAGAGGGATTCGTCGTATGCAACTGGTGCAGAGGGCTCAGCGCGACGGCACCCATATCGTGCGTCGCCGCCATCTCGGCGAGGCGTTTGAGGTCGCCCAGATCGCCGACGCCCCAGTTGGTTCGCGAACGGAGCGAGTAGATCTGCGCGCTCAGCGCCCACGCCGATTCGTCGGCTCGTTCCGCGTCGAATGGCAAGAAGCACGGCAGCGGCTGGGCGTCGCGATTCGTTGGCGCGGCGTCGCCGAACGATTCATGGCCCATCGCGTCCAAGAGCGCAGCCTTCGTCTGGGGCGACACGGTATGCTCTCGACCCCAATAATCGATCCAGATCGGCTCGATTCCCGCCTCCGCGGCTCGTTCGTCTATGCCGTTCAGGGTTCGGGTGCTCCCGAAAAAAGCGCGAGCGTGCGGGAATGCAGCGCGAACGTTCCGCTCGCTTTGAAACGCGTTCCCCCCTCAAACGTCTGCGGATAGTTGGAGTCGATGACGAGTTCCCAATCGGCCACGTGTGGAACGGGCGGCAGAGAAAAGTCGATGAGGCGATCGTGCGCGTTCGCGAGGAGCAACAATGGCGCAGGAGCGCCCTCGCCGCGCAGGAGCGCTCCAAACGTTCGTCGTTGCGCGTCGCTCCAATCGGCCGGGGTCATTTCGGATCCGGACGGCGCGAGCCACGTGACGTCTTTCAGGCCGCCGTCGGCCGGGGAGATGCCGTCGAAGAAGCGCGCACGATGGAACACCGGGTTCGCATGGCGCACGCGTACGAGCGACCGGACGAACGCGGCGAGTGCGGCGTCGTCATCGTCGTAGGCCCACTGAATCCAACTCACGTCGTTGTCCTGGCAGTAGGCGTTGTTGTTTCCATCTTGCGTTCGCCCGAACTCGTCGCCGGCGAGCACCATCGGCACGCCGCGCGAAAACAGGAGCGTCGCCAGCATCGCTCGGCGCACCCTCATGCGCGCGTGTCGTACCTCCCGGTCGGCGGACGGGCCTTCGATCCCGCAGTTCCAACTCAGGTTCGCGTCGCTTCCGTCGCGGTTGCCGTCCAAGTTCGCCTCGTTGTGCTTCGCAGAGTACGAAACGAGATCGAGCAGGGTAAAGCCGTCGTGGCACGTCACATAGTTGATGCTTGCGTACGGCCTTCGTCCGTCGCGCGCAAAGACGTCGCTCGAGCCCGTTATCCTCGTGACGATATCCGGAACGAGCCCGTCCGTACCGCGCCAAAACCGGCGGACGCCGTCGCGGTAGCGGTCGTTCCATTCCGACCAGCCCGCCGGAAAGTTCCCGAGTTGATAGCCGCCCGGCGCGACGTCCCACGGCTCGGCGATCAAGCGAACGTTGGAGAGCACCGGATCTTGACGTACCGCTCCGAAAAACGGGTGGTCGCGATGGTAACCCTCTCGCCCGCGCGCCAGCGCGGGGGCAAGGTCGAAGCGGAAACCATCCACGTGCATCTGTTCGACCCAATAGCGCAACGAATCCAGAACCATTTGCAGAACGCGAGGATGCTGCAGATTCAGCGTGTTTCCGCAGCCCGTCGCATCGCTATACGCACGCTTGTCGTCGGCGGCGAGACGATAATACGCCGCGTTGTCGATTCCCCGAAAACTCAGCGTCGGCCCGAGGTTGTTCCCCTCGGCCGTATGATTGAAGACGACGTCGAGGAGAACGGCTAGGCCTGCCGCATGAAACTGCTGCACCGCGACCTTCACTTCGCTAAGGTTATCGGAAGCGAGATACCTGGGATGCGGGGCGAAGAATCCGATCGAGTTATAGCCCCAATAGTTCGTGAGCCCACGCTCGAGCAGGTGCCGATCGTCGACGAAGGCGTGCACTGGGAGAAACTCCACGGCGGTGACGCCGAGGCTGCGAACGTACGCGATGACGTCGGGCACGCAGAGACCGGCAAACGTTCCGCGAATCTGCGACGGGACGCGCGGATGCCGCATGGTGAATCCGCGCACGTGCATCTCGTAGATGACCGCGTCGTCCCAGTGCGTGCGCTCCCCGCGCGCCTCGTTTCCCCATGTGAATGCGGTGTCGACGACGACGCACTTCGGCATCGCCGGTGCGCTGTCGCGATGATCGAACGAGAGGTCCGCGCGAGCCGAGTCGATGCGATATCCGAACAGCGCATCGCTCCAGCGCAGCGGACCGAAGAGCGCCCGCGCGTACGGGTCGAGCAAGAGCTTGTGATGATTGAAGCGGTGTCCGGCGCTTGGATCGTACGGGCCGTACACGCGATAGCCGTAGAGCGTTCCGGGGAGCGCGTCCGGGAGGAAACAGTGCCATACCTGATCGGTGTATTCCGGCATTCGAATGCGGTGGAGCTCTCTTCGTCCGCGCTCGTCGAAGATGCAGAGTTCTACCTTTTCGGCGTGCTCCGAGAACAGCGCAAAGTTGACGCCCGTTCCCTGCCACGTCGCGCCGACCGGATACGGCCTCCCGGGCCAGACCCTCACGGTTGCCATTCGAGCATGACGATTCCAAGCGGCGGAATCCGGAGCTCGAGCGAAAACTCGCGACCGCTGCAGTCGACGGCTTGCGCGGTCGCTCCGCCTGCGTTATCGACGCCGCAGCCTCCGTACTGCCGCCAATCGGTGTTCATCACCTCGCGATAGAAACCGGCGCGCGGTGCGCCGATGCGATAGTTCTCCCGGACGACCGGTGTAAGGCCTGCCACGACCACGACGAACCGCTTCGCATCGCGATCCCTTCGCAAAAACGCAATGACACCCGAGGCCGCGTCTGAAAAGTCGATCCATTCGAAGCCGTCCGCCTGGGCGTCGAGGGCATAGAGCGCCGGCATGGATCGATAGAGCGCGTTCAGGTCGTGGACGAGTGCCGAGATGCCCGCGTGTTCCGGGCGTTCGAGAAGATGCCAGTCGAGGCTCCGATCGTGATTCCACTCGCTTTCCTGTGCGAACTCGTCACCCATAAACAGCAACTTCTTTCCGGGATGCGCATACATGAGGCCGTAGAGCATACGAAGATTCGCAAACTGTTGCCAGCGCGTTCCCGGCATCTTGTTGAAAAGCGAGCCTTTCCCGTGCACTACTTCATCGTGCGAGAGCGGCAACACGTAGTTCTCCGAGAACGCGTAGAGCAGTCCGAACGTCAGCAAGTTTTGATGATGCCGCCGATGGATGGGATCTTTTCCAAAAAATTGGAGCGTATCGTGCATCCATCCCATATTCCACTTGTATCCGAAGCCCAAGCCGCCCGCATAGGTTGGTCGAGAGACCATAGGCCAGGCCGTCGATTCCTCTGCAATCGTCGTGATGTCTGGGTGGCGCGCGAAGACCGCTTCGTTCATGCGCTTCAGAAATGAGACCGCCTCGAAGTTTTCGTTGCCGCCGTGTTCGTTGGGAATCCACTCTCCCGACGCTCTGCCGTAGTCGAGGTAGAGCATCGATGCGACGGCATCGACCCGAAGCGCGTCGATATGGTAGCGTTCGAACCAGAACAGCGCGTTGGCGATGAGAAAGTTTGCGACCTCGCGGCGCCCGTGATTGTATATGCACGTGTTCCAGTCGGGATGGAATCCTTGTCGAGGGTCATCGTGTTCGTAGAGCGCGGTTCCGTCGAACCGTGCGAGACCGTGCGAGTCGTCTGGGAAGTGTCCGCTCACCCAGTCCATGACGACGCCGATTCCCAGTGCGTGCGCACGATCGACGAACGAGCGAAACTCGTCCGGCGTGCCGAACCGGCGCGTTGGAGCGTAGAGGGAGACGGGCTGGTATCCCCACGATCCGTCGAACGGGTACTCTGCAACCGGCATCAACTCGACGTGTGTGAACCCCATACGCCGTACGTACGGCAGCAACCGATCTGCGAGCTCGGAGTACCCGAGGTAGCGGTTTCCGTCGCCGCGCTTCCACGACCCTAGATGGACTTCGTAGATGGAGATCGGCTGGTCGGGCTTGTTGAGCGTAGCTCGCCGCTGCATCCACGTGGAATCGGTCCAGCGAAACGCATCGGGCGGTGCGACGACGGAGGCGGTCGCCGGCGGACGTTCTGCTTGAAGCGCATAGGGATCGGCTTTGAGCGGCAAGAGCGCTCCGGTGAAATCGGCGAGTTCGAATTTGTATAGCGCCCCGGGTTCGAGCTGCGGAATGAAGATCTCCCAAACGCCGCATTCGAAGCGTTTGCGCATGGGATGACGGCGTCCGTCCCACTCGTTGAAATCGCCGACGACGCTCGCGCGCGACGCATTGGGCGCCCACATGGCAAAAAACACGCCGTCGACGCCTTCGTGGAGCACCGGATGCGCGCCCAACTTCTCGTAAACTTGCAGATGCGTTCCTTCGGCAATGAGATGCACGTCGACGTCGCCGAGAATAGGGCCGAAGCGATAGGGATCCTCCAACTCCATCTCGCTGCCGTCCTGCTCGACGACGAGCCGGTACGGAAAGCGCGCCGACCGCGCGATCGTCGCCGCAAAAACGCCGTCGTCGCCGGTTCGCTGCATTCGAGCGACGATCTCCGCTCGCCCGAGGTCTCGCACCGCAACGGCTCCGGCGCGAGGAAAGCAGGCGCGAACGACCACGCCTTCGGACGTGGGATGCATTCCGTAGAAACCAAACGGATCCTCAAAGCCCTTGTTCATGAGAGCACGTCACGTACTACATACCCAAGGCGTCGTCGATTGCTCGTCGGGTACGGCGCCGAAGACAAAGGCTTCGGCGAGCGATCTACCTCACTAAGCCCAAATCGTTCAGGAGCGGGCCGATCTCCGGATCGCTCCGATAGAAGGCGCGGAACATCGGCGCGTAGTCCTCGGAGTGCCCTTTCGAGAGAATGAGATCGCGGAAGTGCTGGCCGTTTGCGCGCGTCATGCCGCCGTGATCGAGAAACCACTGGTACGTATCGTCGTCGAGCATTGCCGTCCACGTGTACGAGTAATAGCCCGCGGCGTACCCGCTCGACCAGATGTGCGCGAAGTAACTCGAGCGGTAGCGCGGCGGAACGTCGGGAAAGTTAACGCCGGCCGCAGCGAGCGCCTGCCGCTCGAACGCGTCGGCATTCTGTTTGGGCGCGCTTGCGGGCAGGTCGTGCCACGCCATGTCGAGCTCGTCGGCCGCCAGCAGTTCGCCATACTCGTACCCGACGTTGAACTTCGACGACGCCTCGATCTTGTTGACGAGCGACTGAGGAATCGGCTTACCGGTGCGATAGTCGAAGGCGTAATGGCGCAGCACCGCCGGATAGAACGCCCAGTGCTCGTTGAACTGTGACGGGTACTCGACGAAATCGCGCGCGGTATTCGTGCCGGCGAGCGACGCGTACTCTTGATCGGCGAAAAACGCATTGAGCGCGTGACCGAACTCGTGGAACATGCCCGTCACCTCGCCGGGCGTCAGCAGCGCCGGCTGTCCGGGTGCGGGCGGCGGAATATTCTCGACGTTGTAGACGACCGGCTTGGTGCCGAAGAGTTTCGACTCGTCGACGAAGGTCGACATCCAGGCGCCGCCCTGCTTGTTGTCGCGCTTGAAGAAATCGAAGTACATGAGCGCGAGCGGCGAGCCGTCCTTGTCGTAGACTTCGAAGACGCGCACGTCCTTTTGGTAGACGGGGATGTCGTGCCGCTCTTTGAGCGTGATTCCGTAGAGCCGGTTCGCTGCGTAGAAGAGCCCGTTCTCCAGAACGTTATTCAACTCGAAGTACCGTCGTACGGTCCGCTCGTCGAAGTGATACTTCGCCGCGCGGAGCCGCTGCGCGTACAACTCCCAATCGTAGGGCTGCAGCCGGAAATGACCGCCGCTCTCGTCGATTTCGCGCTGGAGTTCCGATGCTTCGACGGCGGCGGCGGTTCGGACCGGCGAAATGAGCTGCGCGAGGAATCGCTGCACGGTCTGCGGCGTTCTCGCCATTTGATCGGTCAGCGCGTAGGCCGCATAGTCGGGATACGCGAGCAGATGCGCCTTTTCCGCGCGCAGCTTGGCGATCGTTTCGATCGTCTCACGGGTGTCGTTGGCGTCGCCTCTCTCGGCGCGCATCCACGAGTGTTCGAAGAGCGCCTCGCGCGTCGCGCGATTCGTGAGCTCTGCGAGCGCGGGCTGCTGCGTCGTGTTCTGCAGCGGAATCATCCACGCTCCGGGATGTCCGTGCACGGCGGCCGCGTGCGTTGCGTTCGCGATCTCCGTCGCGCTCAGCCCGGCGAGCGCCGCGCGGTCGTGGACGACGAGCGCGCCGTTGGCGGTCGCGGCGAGAAGTTTCTGCTCGAACGTCGTTCGCAGCGAGGCGAGCCGCTCGTCGATCGCGCGCATCCTTGTCTGATCGGCTGCACTGAGTCTCGCGCCCGCGCGGACGAAGTCGCCGTAATCGACGATCAGGAGTTGCTTCGACTCCGGATCGAGCCCGAGCCGGTCGCGCTCGCCGTAGAGTCTGCGCACGCGCGCGAAGAGACGATGGTTGAGATAGATCGCGTCGGAGAGCGCTGCCAGGCGCGGAGCCTCCACGGCCTCGACGTTCTGAAGCGTCGCATCGGTGTTCGCGGAGTTCACATTGAAAAAGGTCGCCGTCACATCGTTGAGCAGGCGCCCCGCCCTCTCGAGCGCGACGATCGTGTTCTCGAACGTCGGCGGCGCGGCGTCGTCGGCGATCGCGGCAACCTGCCGTCGCTCCTGCGCCATCGCATAGTCGATGGCCGGTGCATAGTCGCCGTCTTTGATCTTGTCGAATGGGGGCGCACCGAATGGCAGCGTACTCGGTTCGAGCAGCGGATTTTGCGGCGGGTTCGCGAGGCCGGCCGCGCCGGCCGCGCAGAGAAATAGCGCGGCGGCCGCCACGCAAGCATAGCGAACGACGAGAATCTTCATCGTAGCCTTTTTACCGCCGAGACGCCGCCCTTCCCTTGCGAGGGCCTGTGCTCGCGGCCACGTCGCGGGCACAGGAGGGCACGACGTCCGGCGTTCGCGTAGCAGGAGATACCGGCTGCTGGAAACACTTGCAATACGTCCACCGTGATGAGAGATGACATGTTGAAAAGTTCGCTCGTGCTGGCGTTGGCATTGGCGCTGGGGTCCGCACCGATTGCCGCAGCGTCCAGGGCTCGGCCGACTCCCGCACCCGCACCCATTCGCGCGCCGGAGCCCGCTGCGATACCGCTCGCGGCCGAGTTTCCACCCGATGCGGTGACGGAGCACTCGATCGCGATCGATGGGAGAACGATCGACTACACCGCTCGCGTCGGGACGATCACGCTTCGCAACGCGATGAACCAGCCGACGGCGAAAATGTCGTACGTCGCCTACACCGTCGGTAACGACGCGCGGCGTCCGGTCACGTTCCTCTATAACGGCGGTCCGGGAAGTTCGACGATGTGGCTGCTCATGGGCTCGGTCGGGCCCGTGCACGTCGTGACGCCCGGCGATCGGCTCGCGGGCTCGCCGCCGTATCGTTGGATTCCGAATACGGACTCGATCCTCGACAAGACGGATCTCGTCTTCGTCGACATGCCGAACACGGGCTTCGGCCGCATCATGGGAGCCGGCAAGCCGCAGGACTTCTTCGGTCTTCAGCACGACGCCGCCGCATTCGCGCAGTTCATTCGGCGCTATATCACGACCTTTCACCGCTGGAACTCGCCGAAGTTTCTCTTTGGCGAGAGTTACGGCACGCCGCGCTCGGCCGAACTCTCGCAGGTGCTCTTCAACGAAGGGATCTCGCTCAACGGCATCGTCTCGCAATCGAGCATTCTCGACTTCCATCTCGACTGGTCCCAAAACTATCCGTATCTCTACGCCGCGGTCGGCGGCGGAAACATCGGGTACGCGCTCTACTTCCCGACGATGGCCGCAACCGCGTGGTATCACGGCATGGTCCCGCGCCGCGGAACGGAAGAGGCGTTTATCCGGGATGCGGCACGCTTCGCGATGGCGTCGTATCTTCACGCGCTCATGCGCGGAAGCACGCTCGGCGCGAGCGAGACGCGTTCGATGGCCGAGCAGATGCACGCGTATATCGGCCTTCCCGTTCACTATCTCATCGAAGAGCATCTCATGGTTCCCTACGGGCGCTTCCTGGCGGGCCTCTTGCGCGATCGAGCGCAAACCCTGGGTCGCTACGACTCACGGTTTACCGTGACGACGCTCGATCCGGAGGAGACGGAGCCGGGTGCGGACGCGAGCGACGACGCGATGACGGCTCCCTACACGTCCGCCGTCAACGAATACCTGCGCGACGCTCTGAGATACGACCCCGCGCTGCCGTACAACTACAACACGTATGCGCTCATTGCGAAGACCGGGCTTCGCTCGTGGAGGCAAGCGGAGGGCGACATCAACGTCGCGCCCGCGCTCGCGCAGACGATGGCGGACAATCCGCAGATGCTCGTCTTCTCGGCAAACGGCTATTACGATTTTGCGACGCCGTGGCTCGCGACGCAGTATACGCTGCAGCATCTCAACCTTCCGCCGGACTTGCAGAGGAACATCAGCTTCGGCTTCTATCAGTCCGGCCATATGGTCTATCTCAATCAGTCGGCGCTCGACGCGTACCATAACGACCTCGAGCGCTGGTACGACGAGGCGCTCCATCCATGACGAACGACGCACGAACGACCACGATCCGGCTTCTGCTCGGCGCCGCCGCAACGGTGCTCGCGCTCGCCGCCCCCATCTGGGTTGCGGCGGCGGCGTCGCATCCCAAAGCAAAACCCATGCCGTACACGCCCGACGCAGTCACGCAACATGCGATCGTCATCGACGGCAAGCGAATCGCGTATACCGCACGCGTCGGAACGATCACGCTGCGGAACGACGAGAACCAGCCGACGGCGAGGATGTCCTACGTTGCGTATACGGTCGGAAACGATCCCCATCGTCCGGTGACGTTCTTGTACAACGGCGGGCCCGGCAGTTCGACGATGTGGCTGCTGATGGGATCCGTCGGTCCCGAACACGTCGTAACGCCCGGCAACGCGCTCGCGGGTTCGCCGCCGTTTCGCTGGGTGGAGAACCACGACTCGATACTCGATAAGACCGATCTCGTCTTTATCGACATGCCGAACACGGGCTTCGGACGAATCATGGGCGTCGGTCAACCAAAGGATTTCTTCGGGTTGCGCCACGACGTCGATGCGTTCGCGCAGTTCATCGAGCGGTATTGCACGACGTTCGACCGCTGGAACTCACCGAAGTTTCTCTTCGGCGAGAGCTACGGTACGCCGCGGTCGGCACTCCTCTCGGCGGTGCTGTTTCGCGACGGCATCGCGTTGAACGGTATCGTGTCGCAGTCGTCGATTCTCGACTTCCAGCTCGACTGGTCGCAGGATGACACCTATGTGAACTCCGCGGTCGGCGGCGATGGAACGCTCGGGTACGTCCTCTACTTTCCCAGCGAGGCGGCGACGGCGTGGTACCACGACATGGTGCCGCGTCGCGGAAGCGAGACGGCGTTCATCGCACGCGCCGCGCACTTCGCGCAGACGACGTATTACGACGCGTTGCTCGCCGGCGATACGCGCAGCGCCTCCCGGACGCAATCGATCGCGCAAGCGATGCACGGCTACATCGGCATGCCCGTGCAGTATCTCATCGACTCGCATCTCATGGTGCCGTACGGCCGTTTCCTCGGCGCCCTCATGCGCGACAAATCCGAGACGCTCGGGCGACTCGACTCGCGGTTTGCCGCTCACACGCTCGATCCCGCGAGCGAGAACCCCACGGGCGATGCGAGTTACGACGCGATCAGCGCGCCGTACACGTCGGCGGTCAACCGGTATCTTCGCGAGACGCTGCACTATCGGCCGCCGATTCCGTACGAGCCGAACACGTACGCGTTGATCGCCTCGCAGGGGCTATGGTCGTGGCAGGATGGCGAGAACGACATCAACGTCGCGCCCGAGCTCGCGCAGATGATGTCCGACAATCCAAAGATGCTCGTCTTTTCTGCGAACGGTTACTACGATTTTGCGACACCGTGGTTTGCGACGCAGTACACGCTGGAGCACATGAACCTTTCGCCGCGACTGGAGCGCAACATCAGTTACGGCTTTTACCAGTCCGGGCACATGATCTATCTCTATCAGTCCGCTCTCGACCAATACCACCGCGACCTCGAGCGCTGGTACGCCAAGGCGCTATCGCTCTAGCGAAGCTCCGACTGAGGTTGCGGTGCGACTATTCCGTCATCCCGAGGCTTTCGACTGCGCTGCATCGTGAGTATTCTATCATTGCCAGCTCGTCGAGTGCGCCGCTTTGTGTCATCCCGAGCGTCGCGAGCGCGCAGCGCGAGCAGAGTCGGGGGAGCGCGATACGCACGGGCGACGCCTAGCGTCACGTCGCCGGTTCGACTTCGGTGCTACGCTCACCATGACCCAGCAGCGTTGCGCGGCTACCGCACCGTGACAACCCATTTTGGCGAAACCCGTTTCGCGGATCGGTCTCGATGCGAGTCGTAAGCGGATTCTCCGGAAGCGTCGGCAACACGCCGCTCGTCGAGTTGGTCCGTCTCTCGCAACACCTCAAGCGGCGGGTTCTCGGCAAGGCGGAGTTCCTCAATCCGGGCGGCTCGGTCAAGGATCGCGCGGCAAAAGGTATCCTCGACGCGGCCGAAGCCGACGGTTCGCTTGCGCCCGGAGGGACGGTCGTCGAAGGAACGGCGGGAAACACGGGAATCGCGCTCGCGCTGCTCGCAAACGAGCGCGGTTACCGATGCGTCATCGCTATTCCGGACGACCAATCGCAAGAGAAGATCGCACTCCTACGGACGTTCGGCGCGGACGTGCGAGTCGTGCCGGCCGTGCCGTTCGCGAACGAGGAGAACTACTACCACGTCGCGCGGCGAATCGCGGAGGGCACGGCGAATGCGCTTTGGGCAAATCAGTTCGAGAACGTCGCGAATCGGCGGGCTCACGAACGCACGACGGGCGTCGAAATATGGGAGCAAACCGGCGGCGCGATCGATGCGTTCGTCGCAGCGGCGGGAACCGGCGGCACGCTCGCCGGCACGTCGATCGCTCTCAAGGAGCGCAACGAGCGGATCCTCACCGTTCTCTGCGACCCGATGGGTTCGGCGCTCTACAGCTATGTCGAACGGGGCGAACTGCGCGCCGAAGGCGACTCCGACTTGGAGGGAATCGGCATCAAACGCGTGACGAAAAACTTTGCCGGCGCCCCGATCGATAGAGCGATTCGTGCCGACGACGACGATGCAATCGCGATGGTCCACTGGCTGCTGCTCAACGAAGGACTCTTCGTCGGCGGCTCCGCGGGGCTCAACGTTCTTGGAGCGGCACGCATCGCTCGCGAGTTACCCGAAGGCTCGACGGTCGTCACCGTGCTCTGCGACGGCGGCGACCGTTATCGATCGCGCTTGTTCGACGAAGCCTGGCTGCGAGAGAACAAGCATTGGCCGCTGCCGGACGACCTCTCCTTCGTGTAACCGCGCTTGCGGAGCGCGTTATTTCGGCGCGGGAACGATCCTCAGATACGGTCTCGGCGCTTCCCAGCCTCCGTATTGCTTGCGCGCCTCTTCATCGGAGACCGAACCGCTGATGATGACGTTCTCACCGGGCCTCCAGTTCGCCGGCGTGGAGACCTTGTGCTTGCTGGTCAGCACAAGCGAGTCGAGCGCGCGTAAGATCTCGTGGAAGTTGCGGCCCGTACCCATCGGGTAGCTCAACGTCAACTTGATCTTCTTGTCCGGCCCGATGACGAACACGGTTCGAACGGTGGCGTTATCCGACGGCGTGCGCCCCTGCGACGTCTCGCCTGCGTCGGCCGGAAGCATTCCGTAGAGCTTGGCAATCTTCAGTTGCGGATCGCCGATCAACGGATAGTCCACATTGTGTCCCTGCGTCTGCTCGATGTCCGGAATCCATTTGCGATGATCCGAGACCGTATCGACGCTGATGCCGATGATCTTGCAGTTGCGTTTGGCGAACTCGGGCTGCAAACCGGCCATGGCGCCGAGCTCGGTCGTGCAGACCGGAGTGAAATCTTTCGGATGCGAAAAGAGAATCGCCCAGCCATTTCCGATCCAGCTGTGGAAATCGATCGGACCTTGCGTGGTTTCCGCGGTAAAGTTCGGAGCTTCGTCGTTAATCCGTAGCACGATGTATTCTGCCTCCATCGGTGATGACGTCGTGAAAGATACATCGTTCGACCGCAGCGGCGGTGCGCGAGGTTGCAGGTCGTAAAATGGGTAGAGAATGAGCGTTGATTAAGAGCGTCGTCCTCGCGCCGGACAAGTTTAAGGGAAGTTTAAGCGCCGTCGAAGCGGCGCGTGCGATGAAGCGCGGAGTCCTTGCCGCCGTGCCCGGCGCTGCGTGCGAGGAGTGCCCGATGGCGGACGGAGGCGAAGGAACCGTCGACGTGTTTCTCTCCCGAGGAGCATCGCGCCGGACCGCCGAGGTTCGGGGACCTCGCGGGGCACGCGTCGACGCCGTCTACGCGCTCGACGGAGAGACGGCCATTCTCGAGATGGCAAGCGCGTCGGGCCTCGGGCTCCTCGAATCGGCAGAGCGAGATCCTACGCGCACGGACACCTTTGGCACCGGCCAGCTTCTTACCGCAGCACTCGATGCCGGCGCGCGGCGTGTCGTGCTCGGCATCGGAGGGAGCGCGACGAACGACGCCGGCACAGGCATGTTGCGAGCGTTGGGCGTTCGCTTTCTCGACTCCGAGGACCGGCCGATCGACGAATCCATTCTTGCTTTCGAACGCTTGACGTCCATCGACGTGCACGGCCTCGACCGCCGCATCGCGCGCACGACCATCGACGTCGCCGTCGACGTCGATAATCCGCTCTGCGGTCCGCAGGGAGCGTCGTACGTCTACGCTCCCCAGAAGGGCGCGACGCAAGAGCAGGTCGAGCTCCTCGATCGCGTTCTGCGGCACATTGCAGCGGTCGCACATGAAGCGCTCGGAAGAGACTATGCGACCGAGCGCGGCGCGGGCGCGGCGGGCGGCTTAGGGTTCGCGCTCTTCGCGTTTGCCGGTGCGAGGCCGCACCGCGGGGTCGACCTTATCGCGCGCGAGTGTGGGCTCGAGCGCCTTCTGCGAGGCGCGTCGCTCTGCATGACCGGCGAAGGAAAGATCGACGAACAAACGCTTGCAGGCAAGACCGTCAGCGGCGTTGCGAGACTGGCGCGCAAGCACAAGGTTCCCGTCGTCGCATTCGGCGGGGCCGTCGATCCCGGCGCCGCCGGCCGGCTCCGCGAACTGGGCGTCGACGTGAACGCGATCGCGCCCGCTGGAACGACCCCGCAAGATTCGATGCGTCGCGCGGCGAGCTTCCTCGAAGAGGCCGCGCGTACCGCCGCCGCGCGCTACGCCGGCTAGGCGCCGGTCGCGACGCCAAGGCCTCCGAGCAAGAGGTGGAAGTACAGCATTCCCCGCACGTCGCCGAGCGCTTCGAGAACCCGAGCAAGATCCACGTTTGCATCGCCGGCGAGGCGAATGACGTTCGCACGAACGCCGGAGTCTTGGAGCGGAAACGCGTCGAGACGGCCGAGTCCGCGGAGCAGGACATTTGCCGCGCTCCACGGTCCGATGCCGGGCAGCGCACGCAATGCTTCCAGCGCCGCAGGCGTCGGAAGACCGCCGATCGCCTCGGCATCGACCGCGTTCGACGCGAAGGCCCGAGCGATTGCTCCTAGCGACGCGCTCTTCTGTCGACTCAAACCGACTCCCAGGAGCGTGCGCGGGGATGCGGCCGCGAGACGCTCCGGTTGTGGAAACGGATAGACGGCGCACCCGTAGCAGAGCATCGGCTCCGAGAATGCTTCGACGAAGCGTCGCATGATCGATGAAGCGGCGACGATGCTGAGTTGTTGAAAGACGACCGCGTTGCAGAGCGCCTCCCAGAGCGTTGGATACCGTGGCGGCTTCATGCCGCGCAGAGCCCGCGCTAGCCTCGCAATCCACGGGAAACGCGCCGCGCGGCTCTGCCATCGCCGAAGGTCTCGCTGCGTTCCGAGCATCGTCTGCACGATCGCGACGGCGCGAGCCGGTTGCGCTCCAGTCGCCGTAACGTCGAGCAGGGTGGTCTCGATCTGGCGAACGCATACAACGCAACGGCGGCCATCGAAATCGAGGGCGCGAACGTACTCGCCTCGCGGCGTTACGACGTCGACGACGTTCGTCGTCACGCGCCGCAGCGCTCGCGCGGTAAGGTCGAGTCGATAGGGCCCTACGACCTTTATCTGAGGGATTGCGTCGCCCGGCGGCTTAGTGCATATTCCGTCGCAGCGACGACCGAAGGTGTGCGTGCACGAACGCTGCCTCTTCCTCCGTCGTCGAAAAGAGAAACCGAAACGCTCGCCCGACGCTCACCATCGCCGCCCGAAAGAATCCGCTCATGGCTTAACGATACCCCGAACGCATCCGGCTCGCACTGACTTGCATCACCGGCGACAATAGTCGCTCTACGTTCTTTCAGAGGCTGCGCGCTTCGTCAGCGTACGCACCGGCGCGCGACGTCGTCGGTCGCGTCACGAGCGCCATTGGAACGAGCGCGACGATCGCGGCGATGACGACCGCCAGAACCGATCCGGCGGGCCCGGGTTTGTTCGACATGAGATACAGCACTGCGACGAGTTCGAACGCCGTTAAGAACACCGAGTAGTTCAGAACGCGATCGCGACGCGCAATCTCGAGGGCGCCGTCGATCGGACCGTCGGCGGTACTCTGTGCCAATCGCGCGAGCGCCTCGGTGCGCTTACCGTTCGTCATCGGACCGTTCATCGCCAAGAGAATCGTCACGATAAGCGCCACGAGCGCCCATGGTTGCCAGCCGAAGCCGCCCATATAGACCATTCCGACGCCCGCGACCACGAGCAGCAACACGCCGATCCCCATGAGCGGCCCAATGAACGGCGTGTTGGACAATGCCGCGCGGACGTGCTCCGCGCGTTGAGCCCGATGCAGCGCGATGAACGCCGCGACCTCGATGCCGATGCCGGCAAAGATCATCGCGACGGCGATCAAGTGCACGTACAAGAGTGTCAAAAACATCGTTGCAACCGCCTTTCGGAGCATCCTGAGACTCCGTTGTAAATGCGCCTTGGCCGCCGCCCCGCCGGAACCTCCCGGCCGCAGCGGAAGGGCGACGCGAAGCGGCGCCACGAATCCCGCCGCGTGAGACGATCCTCCAAACGCCAAGCGCCGGCGCCCGTACCGGACGTCGGGAAGATTCTCAAGAGCCTGCGCGCGCGCCATCGCGTAACGGTACGCGAGGTCGCCGCACGCAGCGGCCTTTCGCCGTCGTTCATCAGCGCGGTCGAGCGCGGCGAATCGGACATCTCGCTGCGTAGGCTCGCGCGCCTCGCGCAGTTCTTCGAGCACGACATCGGCGCGTTCTTGGGCTTTTCGGCGCAACTCTCGCGCCCGAACTTCGTGCGCAAAGAGAGCCGGAGCAGCGTCAAGCGCGGCCGCGGCGTCGACTATCAAGCGCTCCATCTTCCGGGAATCGATCTCGACCTCATCATCGTACGCCTCGCTCCGAGCGCGGCTTTTCAAAAGCCGTTGACGCACGAAGGCATCGACGTCGTGTACGTTCTCGAAGGTACCATCGTTCTCGACGTCGCCGGCGAAGAGTATCCGATGGCGGCGGACGATTGCTGCGTCTATTCCGCCGGCTATCCGCATGGAGTTCGCAACGGACCCGCAGCGCCCGCGCGAATCGTCGCGCTGACGACCGCGCGCATGTACTGACGAGAAGAGGCGCTACGAAAAGCGCGCGAGGTCGAACGGCGTGAGGTCGATCGGCGGCGTGCGGTCCGTGAGAAGGCCGGCGATGCAGCGTGCGGTAATCGCGGCCTGTGTGAATCCAAGGTGGCCGTGTCCGAAGCCGTAGTAGAGATTGTCGTGATGCCGCGCACGGCCGATCGCCGGCAGCGAATCGGGCATCGCCGGCCGGACTCCCATCCAGGTCGTTGCGGCGCCGTTGCGGAGATCCGGAATGTAACGCTGCGCGATGTCGTAGAGCATGTGCGCGCGGCGAAGGTCGGGCGGCGCGTCGGGATCCGAGAACTCCATCGTCCCGGCGAGCCGCATGCCGCCGCTCATCGGCGTCGCGGCGAAGTGAGGTTCGTGAAAGATGATCGGATAGCGTAACTCGACTCCCGGCCGTTCGAGCATGAGGTGATAGCCGCGTGCCGCCGCGATCGGGACGCGGTATCCCAGCGGCCGCAGCAGTTCGTTCGAACGATGGCCGGCGCAGACGATGACGCTGCGAACTCGTACGTTCGCTTGCGCGCGATCGTCCGTGTGCGCGACCCACGTTCCATGAGGTTGTGCGACGAGCGCGTCGACGTGCGCGTGCAGGATCGAACCGCGCGAGCGAACGAGCGTTGCGAGGCGCCGCCCAAAGAGTGCGGGATCGACGCAGTGCGCCGAATTCGGAAAAAAGAGCGCGCCTGCGTTATCGTTTCCGACGGCAGGCTCCATTGAGCGCAGTTCCTCCGCGCCAACCGCGCGCGCGGGGATGCCGACGCGCTGCAGCGTTGCGAGTTCGCCCTTGAACTCGGCGAGCGTACGCTGGGTGCGTGCGACTTTCAAGCCGCCGCCATGGACGAGAAGGGATTGCGCGTTTGCAGCGGCTGCCGCGCTCGCGAGCGCTTCGACGGCGAGCCGGTTGAGGCTCGCGAGCGCCTCCGTTGCGCGAGCGACCGCGGACGGACGCATCGACTGCAGAAAGCGAAGACCCCAGCCGGCCATGCGGGGTGCGTACGAGAGACGAAAGACGAGCGGCCCCAATGGATCGAAGATCAGTCTCGGCAGCGTTGCGAGCAACTGCGGCGTGCCGAGCGGAAAAATCTCGCCGTCGTGGACGTACCCGGCGCTGCCGGACGCCGTGCCGGCTCCCGCCTCGCGCTCTTCGATCGCGACGACCCGCAGGCCGGCATCCTGGAGCGCAAGGGCGGTCATCGTCCCGATGATCCCGCTGCCGACGACCGCAACGTCGGCGTCGAAGGAGCCGTTCATTGCGGACGAAATATTGCCTTCCTGTCCGAAATATCCTATACTCTGGCCACGCAACGGCTTGGTTGCTGTCGAAAGTGAGGATAGTGATGAGTCTCGCTCTCAATCGTCATGCTCGGTATGGAACCGCGCTTCTTGCCGTGCTCCTCCTCTGGCCGCTTGCGGCACGCGCGCAGGCACCCGCGACGGGAACGATCGGCGGAACGGTAACCGCGCAGGGCGTTGCCGTCGCGGGTGCGAGCGTCGACGCGATCGGCCCCGTGCGACAGCACACGACGACCGACGCTCACGGCGCCTACACGCTGAATCTTCCGCCAGGGATCTATGAGATCGTCTTCTCGAAGGCCGGCTTCTATCAGAGCAGCACGAACGTCGCCATCGTTTCTGGAACGGCGGTCACGGCGAACGTTGCGCTGCAGGCCCAGTCGTTCTCATCCCTGAGCACGATCGCCCACGTGAGCACGAACGAGCCGGGGCGCGCGCAGATCAACGAGTCGACGGCTGCCGTCAATATCATCCCTGGCTCGGTGTTCCTCGACCAAGGATCGACGCAAGTGACGCAGGTCCTCAACGAGACACCGGGCATCTTCACGTCGCCGTACTATCCCGTAAACGGCAACCCGACGAATGGTGCTTCTCCGGCAGCGCCGCAGACGCCGCAGATTCGCGGCGCCCTGCCATACGAAACGGAGTCGCTCATCGACGGACACCCCGTGTCCGTCGGCGCTTCCGGGTACTATTCACCCAACATCCTGAATCCGTTTCTCCTTCAAGACGTGGAGTTGGTCAAGGGTCCGGGGTCGATGCCCGAAGAGATCAACTACGCAATCAACGGAACCGTGAACTATCGCACGCTGGATCCCACTTTGGCGGATCACGAGTCCGCAATGTTTATGGACGATCGGTGGGGCGGCGTTTCCACGGGCTTTCGGGCAACGGGTACGACGATGGACCACAGGCTCGGTTATGCATTCGGCTACGTTACGCACGGCGCGCCCGGACCGCTCGAGAACTTCCGTTTTGACGCATCACAGCTTCCCCTCGATACGGGGCCGGTCGGCGGCCCGTACGATATCAACGGACAACAGATTGCTATGCCCCTCTCGGTCGTCGGGTACGGCGTTCCGCCGTCGAAATTTGCGCCGTACGACGGCATGGGACTGGTTTTTGCAGAGCCGCTGGTCGGGTGCTGTGATAGCATAGACACGGGCTATCACTCCGACTCGGAGCTTGGGAAGCTCGTCTTCAACTTTTCGAGCAACACGTCGCTGCGTATCTCGTATCTGGGCGGGCAGTCGGAGAATGGGAATGGCGACCCGGCGGCCTACTCCGTTGCGGACGTCGACAACACCGGCCTTCCCGGCTCGTCGTTCGAGCCGTGTGGAACCGCCGGCGCGCCGATCAACTGCAATCCCCGTGCGACGGGAACATCGTACAACTGCGCGAGCACGGGCGGCGGGCCTGCGTGCGGAACGGCGATCCCATTCGACGTGAGTTCGGTCAATGGACTCGGCAACACGTGGACGCAGCAGAACCTCTTCCAAGGCGAGTTCCGGACGACGTTCGGAAACGGCGGCACGGTGCTTGCGCGCTACTACTCCGGCTCGCTGGATGACTACGTGATCCAAGGGGCACTCTCAGGTGCTCCGCTCTCCTACACGATGCGAACGTACGGAACGATTCCGCTCTGCCCGATCGGGACGAGATACGACGCGGGGACCCTCATGTGCGCGCCCGCCGCCGGTCCCGAGGTCGCTCCGGTGAACACGACCTTCACCGGACAGAACGCTACGTTCTCGACGGGGAATGAGGCGAATCTCTTCGACACGCGCGACACGATGAGCGGCGAGACGTTCGAAGGGATCGAGCAGTTCGGCACGAGCACGTTCACCCTTGCCTACGACCGCTCGGAGCAAGGCTCGTCGGAAACGGCCGACGAGCCGTCCGTCGGCATCATCGTGCACAGCCCCGTTGCCGGATCGAGTCAAACGTTCCAAACGCTGTCGCTGCGCGGGTACATCTCGCTCACATCGAAGGTCCAGTTAAACGTCAGCGACTACGACATCAACTATCTCAGCCACTACTCGATCACAGGAGGCAAGAGCTGGAACGACTCGTCGCACACGTACAACGAGCCGCGCGCTGCCCTCACTTGGCAGTTGAATCCGGACACGGTCTTCCGCTTCTCGACGGGCGGATCCGTTGCGCCGCCCTATATCACGCTGATCTCTTCCGGCGGTCCGACATGGAGCCAAATCATCGGCGGCGTGCCGGCAGCCGGATGGATTCAAGACGCGAACAACGGTGACATCGATGCGGAAACCGCGTGGGGCGAGGACGTTGGCGTCGACCATCGTATCCATGGCGCGACGTCGGTGTCCGTCGATGCCTACTTCACGCAACTCCACAACATGTTTCTGACGCAGACGTCGGTCGTCAGCGGAGCGGCCGCGGCGGGATGTCCGAACCAGCCATGCGAGCTCTCAGAGACGGCAAACCTCGGCCAGGCGCGTTACGAGGGCATCGAACTTGCCCTCAAGCATGTGCCGGAGTTCGGTTTTGGCTGGGATGTCCAGGGCTCGCTGCAGCGCGCCTTCACGTACAATCTGCCGCCGTACTTTTACTGCGCAGGTTCCACGAGCCCGCTCGGCGTTACCACGCCGCCGGGCCCGGGCTGCGTCTACAACACGAATCTCGCGGTTCTTCCCGACGTAAACTTCGGCGGCCAGCCCACGGCGTTCGCCGGATCTCCCAACGGCATCGGCAGCGCGCGCGTTCCGTACGCGCTCGGGTACGGGGCCCTCACCTGGACCGGCCACTTCGGCCAGTACTACAATCTCGGCGCGCAGTACTTCGGCAATAACAACAGCTTCGACGAACCGCCGTTCTTCGTGCTCTCGGCGAACGCCGGGTTCAACGTCAGCGATCACGGTACGCGACTCCAGATCTCCGCCGACAACCTCACCGGAGCGTACGACAATCCGTATGTCGGCTTCTTCAACGGAATTCCGCTGCCGCTCGTCAAGGGTGCAACGCAGACGAATCCGTTGACGGGCGCTACGGGACCGGCGTATCTCGCGCTGACGCCGGGGGGCAACTACGGCCCCCTGAGCCTGCGCATCCAACTCATTCAGAGCTTCTAACGGATGTTCAAGAGATCGCTCGCGTCGCTGCTGTTCATCGTTCTCGCCTCTGCGAATGTCGCGTGGGCGCAGGCACCCGCACCAGCGCCTGCGCTCACCGCGGCTGATTTGCAGAGCTTTTTTGCGGGGCTCGTCCCCTATGCGCTGCAGCGAGGCGACATGGCCGGGGGCGTGGTCGTCGTCGTCCACGACGGCCACATCGTCTTTGCGCACGGGTACGGGTACGCGAATGTCAAGAAGCGGACGCCCGTCGACCCAGCGCGCACGCTCTTTCGCGTCGGCTCGGTTTCAAAGCTCTTCACGTGGACCTCGGTCATGCAGCTCGTGCAGGCGCACAAGATCGATCTCAATGCAGACGTGAACGACTATCTCGACTTCCGCATCCCGGAAAAGTACGGTCCGATCACGATGCACGATCTCATGACCCACACCCCCGGGTTCAGCGACGTGATCCGCGATCTGTTCGTACCAGACGCGAAGGACCTCTTTCCGTTGCGTGAGTATCTCGCGCAGAACATTCCGCCCGAGATCTATCCACCTGGGAAAATCGTAGCGTATTCGAATTACGGTGCGGCCCTTGCGGGCTACATCGTGCAGCGCGTCTCGGGCGAGCCGTTCGCGACGTACGTGCAGCAGCATATCTTGACGCCGCTGCATATGACGGACTCGACGTTCGTCCAGCCGCTGCCGGCGAGAATGCAGCCGAACATGGCCTCCGGATACAGCACGGCGACGAGCGGAACGACGATTCCCTTCGAACTCGTCGAAGCCGCTCCGGCCGGCGCGTTTACCTCGACGGGCGACGACATGGCGCAGTTCATGATGGCGCAGCTCGGGAACGGAACGCTCGGCAACGCGCATATTCTGTCGCAGGCGACGGCAAGGCTCATGCACAGCCGCGCGTACACGCTCGCTGTGGGCCTGCTCAACGGCTTCGATCTCGGCTTCTATCAAGAGAATCGCAACGGGCAAACGATTATCGGCCATGCCGGCGATACGGATGCGTTTCACAGCGATCTGCACCTCATCCTCAGCGCGGACACCGGCCTCTTCATGTCCTTCAACAGCGCTGGGAAAGCGGGCGCGTCGGAAGAGGTGCGCACTGCGATCTTCCGTGCGTTCCTCGATCGCTATTATCCGTATACCGCTCCCCGCGAAGCGACCGTTGCGAATCCGAAGCCCGACGCAGCGCGCGTGGCCGGATACTACATTTCGAGCCGTCGTCCCGTTGGGCTCGCCCTCTTTGCGACGCTCGGACAAGCGAAAGTGACGGCGCTTCCTAAGGGGACGATCACCGTCAGCGCGCTTACCGATTACAGCGGGACGCCGAAAGTGTGGCGCGAGGTCGGTCCGCTCGACTATCGCGAGGTCGGCGGCCAGACGCATCTCCGCTTCGCAACCGATTCTCACGGCAACATCGAATACTTTGCCACCGACGACTTCATTCCGGTGATGCTGTTCATGCGAATGAACGGGCTTGAAGCGGGGGGAACCCTGAACACGCTCGCCACGCTTGCGATCCTCGTGTTCGCTCTGGCGATCGTCATTTGGCTCGGAGGCTGGATTCTCCGCGCAATCTATCGGGTATCGATGGAGATGACGGTCGAGGCTGCTCGTTGGCGTCTCGCCGCACGCTGGGGCGCGGTCGCGTTTCTCGTGATGATCTATCTGTGGATTCACACGCTCCAAACCGGCTCTGCGAATGCGGCGGCACTCTTCAACTTGGACTCGGCATTGAACGTGCTCTACGCCATCGGCGTCCTTGCCGCACTCGGCGGCATCGCGATGGTCGGCAGCGCGCTGCGCCGGCTCTTCTGCGGCCCCGGCGGCATCCCGTCGAGAATCGGCGAAATTATCTTAGGACTCGCCGGACTCTACGGTCTCTGGGCGATCTTCGCGTTCGGGCTCGCGAGCTTCAACTACCACTACTGACGCGCAAACGATGGCGCGCGCCAGACGGCTCGCGCCACCCGCAAGAAGTTTTCTCCGAGGATTCCGCGGATCGCCGCATCGGGGTAGCCCGCGTCGTCCATTTTCTCGCGGAGCCCCGCAAGAACCGACGGACCGAGAATCGTCACCGGCTCCTCGTATCCGAATCCGGCCGGCCAGTACGACCGATCCGCGACGTACGCGTCGATGTCGAAGCCGCGTCCGATGACGCTGTCAAGGCCGATCCCGACGTGCTCCGCTCCGATGAGCGAAACCGCGTAATCGATATGTGCGAAGACCTCGTCGGCGCTCGGCGCTCGTGCGCCGAGAAAGAGGCCCACGCCGGTAATGCCCATGACGCCGCCCGTCTGCGCGAGCGCGCGCATGACGTCGTCGGGAACGTTGCGCGGATGCGCGACGAGCGCGAGCGGATTCGAGTGCGAAAGGATGCACGGCTTCGCGCTTCGCTCGAAGACGTCGCGTGCCGTCACGTACCCTGCGTGCGAACAGCACTTGATCATGCCGATCTCATCCATCGTTGTGACGAGCCGGCGGCCAAGCGGCGTCAATCCCTCGTCCCGCTCGTCGTGACAGCCGAAGCCGAATGCGTTGCGGCAATTGTACGCGAACGACATCCAGCGAACGCCGACGTCGTACAGGAGGCGCACGGCGTCGATCTGCTCTCCGAGCGAGAATGCGCCCTCGACGTCGAAGCAGAGGCCCAGGCGGCCGCTCGCGCGAGCGCGCTCGATATCGTCCGCTACCTGCACGAGCAGGACGTCGCGTTCGTGCGCTGCGATCTGCGCGCGATACGACGCAATCGTGCGAAGCGCCGCTTCGAGCGTTACGCCCGCATCGGCGACGTTGAGCGTGACCATCGAAGCGCCGGCCTCGCGATGCTCGCGCAACGCGTCCATGAGATCGTTTTCGGCATGTCGTGGCGGACAGGTATGCATGTCCCAGATAAACGGCGCGTTCACAGCCCCTCCTTTACGGCAGCGCGACGCGCTCGAAGGCGGCGCGGAACTCGGGCGGTGAGAGATTCGTCTGCGCGGCGAGCGCTGCGAGGCGGCGCTCGTCGCTGAAATCGAGCGGTTCGAGGCGCACCATGTAGTCGCGCGCGACGTGGTATCCTTCGGTCGTCGTGTCGACGAGGCGCGTGCGTATTCTGCCGGTATTCGGATCGAGGAGGTCGTCGAGTGCGATCGGCTCGAGGTGCCCGCCGCGCAACGCGATGAGCGCGCCGCTCCCGCCTTCGACGAGGTAACGCACGGCGCCGAAACCGAGCGTTCGCGTATAGTCGACGTCGAACGGTACGGGTTTCGCGCAGCGCAGCTCGTAGCCGATGTCTTTTGCGTGAACCGTCGACGCGACGCCGACCTCACGCAGGCGCTCGCGCGTGCCGTCGCGCAGGATCGTCGCGAGCGGCACGTCTGCGAGCGCGATATTTCCAAAGGAGTCGCGCGCGACGCCGTGCACCGCCGCGAGCGCATCGGGACGCAGACGCTCGACGACGCCCTCGGCGACGACTGCGACGCCGTGTTGCCGCCCGACCGAGCGCCGTTTGACGACCGCGCCGACGATCGTGTCGATGATGTCGCCAAGACCCACGCCATCCGCAAACTCTTCCGGCAGCACCGCGAGCGTCGAGCCGGCGGCCTTGCACATTCCCAGTGCCAACGCTCCGGACTTGCGCCCCATGCAGACGACGATATACCAGCGCACCGTCGTACGCGCATCCTCCATGAGGCTTTCGAGGATGCCCGCGCCGATCGAGCGCGCCGTTTCGAACCCGAACGTCGGCGCGTTGTCCGGCAGCGGCAGATCGTTGTCGATCGTCTTCGGAACGCTCGCGACGCCGATGCGCCCTTGCACACGCTCGGCAATCTTCGCCGCGCCGAAGGTCGTATCGTCGCCTCCGATGCAGACGAGATAGCGCGGGCCGAGGGAGAGGAGCGATGCGGTGCAGCGGTCGAGCGTTGCGTCGTCCCTGGCAGGATTCGTGCGCGAGGTGCGCAGGATCGAGCCGCCCGCCGTGTGGATGCGCGACACGTGATCGAAGGTGAGTTCGACCGTCGACGGCGCGCGGCCGGCCGCGAGGTCGCGATAGCCGTCGTAGATTCCGACGACGCGCAGCCCGCAGTTGAACGCCTCCATCGCTGCCGCCGCAATGACACCGTTGATGCCGGGCGCGGGCCCGCCGCCGACGAGAACTGCGAGGGTCTCGCTCATGCTCGTTGACTGCGAGGAGTGCATCGCAAGCGCCTGCCGAACACCGCGTAGCGTGGGACTGCAGGAATACGACGCCATCATCATCGGAACCGGCGCGGGCGGCGGAACGCTGGCGTACACGCTCGCGAACGCCGGTCTCGAGCTGCTCCTCTTGGAGCGCGGCGATTTTTTGCCGCGCGAGATGGAGAACTGGGACCCGGAGGCGGTCTTCGTCGAGAACCGGTATATCTCGGCGGACACCTGGTTCGACTCGGCGGGGACGCCGTTTCAGCCGCAAGTTCACTATTTCGTCGGCGGCGCGACGAAGATGTACGGCGCATCGCTCTACCGCTTGCGTCCGCGCGACTTCGGCGAGATCCGTCATGTTGACGGCGTCTCGCCGGCATGGCCGCTGACGTACGACGACTTCGAGCCATACTACACGAAGGCCGAATGGCTCTATCAGGTTCACGGCAATCACGGCGAAGACCCAACCGAGGGGTTCGCGAGCAAGCCGTACCCGTGGCCCGCAGTCTCGCACGAGCCGCGTTTGGAGCGTCTCTCGAGCGATCTCGCCGCGGCCGGCTACCATCCATTTCACGCGCCGTGCGGGATTCTGCTCGACGAAGCCGAGCGCGCGCGGAGCATCTGCATTCGCTGCAAATGGTGCGACGGATACCCATGTCTCGTGCACGCAAAATCCGATGCCGACGTTCTGACCGTTCGGCCGATCCTCGGGATGCGCAACGTCACGCTTCTCGTGCAGGCGGAAGCGATTGGGCTCGAGACCGATTCTTCGGGAACGACGGTGGACAAAGTCATCGTGAACCGGCACGGCGCGCGCGAGGAGTATGCCGCGAAGATCGTTGCCGTCTGCTGCGGAGCGGCGAACACCGCGAAGCTGCTGCTCCGTAGTGCGAACGACGCGCACCCGCGGGGACTCGCGAACGGCTCGGATCAGGTCGGACGCAACTACATGTTTCACAACTGCGCGGCCGTCATGGCGGTATCGCTCGAAAAGAACCCGACGACGTATCAAAAGACGCTCGGCGTGAACGACTTCTATTTTGGAGAGCCGGGCTACGAGTTCCCGATGGGCAACATCCAAATGGTCGGCAAGTCGCTACCGCCGATGTATCGCGGCGAGCGCCCGCGCGAGACCGCGCTCGTGCCGGAGTTTACGCTCGAAGAACTGTCGGAGCACTCGGTGGACTTCTGGCTGACGACCGAAGACTTGCCGCGCCCGGAGAATCGGATCACGCTCGCACGCGATGGCGCGGTGCGCCTGGCGTACTCACCGACGAATGGCGCCGAGTTCTCGCGCCTCTTCGCGCGCTTCGAGTCGATGCTCGGCTGCACGGGATTGCGCGAACACACGCTTCTGCGGCGCGAGCATTATTTCAAGCAGGACGTTCCGGTCGCGGGGGTCGCGCACCAAGTCGGAACCTGCAGGTTCGGCACCGATCCGGCCGAGTCGGTGCTCGATTTGGACTGCAAGGCGCACGAACTCGACAATCTCTACGTCGTCGACACGAGTTTCTTTCCGAGCATCGGCGCGGTGAATCCCGGGCTTACCGCGATGGCGAACGCAATCCGGGTCGGCGAGCACCTCGTGTCGCGCTTACGGAGCGGGGCGTAGCGGAGCCGTTGCCGTTCGTCGAGGCGTCTTTCATGAGGCGCTGCTTCGAGCGTTCCATCTTCTCGCCGAGCTCGTCGAGCTCGCCGCGGTCGAAGAGTTCGTGTGCGAGGGAGAAGATCGTCGACTCCTCCTCTTTGACGTGGTGCTTCACGCTTTCACCGAGCACTTGAAGTTCGGCCTTGAAGGCTTCGTCCGGCTTGCGTCCCGACTCCAGAAGCGCGATGAGATGTTTCATGACGTCGTGTTCCGTGTAAGCTTCGAAGACGTCGACGGTGTCCTCGGACTCCTCGGATCGCCGGCGCAACTCCGGATAGAAATGTTTCTCTTCGATTGCGGCGTGCACCGTGAGCGCCTTCTCGATCTCGCTCGCGAGGTGCATGAGCCGCGTGTCGCCGGGTTCGCAATCGGGAACTTGGTCGATGAGTCGGGCGACCGTCTTGTGATCCTGTTTGAGCAGCGTCAGTGCATCCATTGTGAGTACCGTTCTCCTTACTCACGGCATCGTGCCCCAACGCTTGCAGAGCGAAACCGCGCGGCCGCTCGCTAGCGTGGCGTACCGACGGCCTGCGCGCGCGGCGCGACGACGCGATCGTACGTCCAGAGAAGCGCGGCGGTAACCAAGCCGATGCCGGTGAGGCAGACCCAGACGACCGGCGGCTGATGCGCGACCTCTCCGAAATAGTGGAGGAGCGCGCCGCCAAGCCAGCCGCCGACGAGCGACCCGATGCCGATCGGCAAGAAGGCGAAGCCCATGTAGGTTCCCTGCTGTCCGGGCGGAGCGAGTCGTGAGACGTACTCGTAGTAGCGCGGTGACTGCGTGATTTCGCCAAGCGCGAGGAGCACGAGGCTGAGCACGGCCATGAGGAGGGTCGGCCGCGCGGCCATGAAGAGCCAGCCGGCCGACGTCACGACCGTTCCGATGACGATCGCGGAAAACGGCGAAATTCGCCGGGTGAGCGCGCTCATCGCCACCGTGCAGAAGATAACGATGAGCGGGTCCGTCATGAGGATCATCGCCGTATTTGCATTCGGATTCACGTACGTCGTGACGTAGAGCGGCAGGATGAGATACTGCTGCCAAAAGACGATCCAGTACCCCGAGAAGATCAACAGAAAGACGACGAATCGCCCGTTGCGCAGAACCGTGATGAGGTTGCGTCCTACCGCGAGGAGCGATGCGGGTGCGTGCTCGTGCTGCACGCGGGGCTCTTTGAAGAAGATGAGAACGACGAAGAACATCGCAAAGACGCTGAGCGCCGCAAGGAGGAAAACGTCTTGGGGCGGGAGGCGCGCGTGCATCCATCCCGCGAGGAACGGCCCGGCCGTGCTCCCGATGTTCACCATCGTGTAGTAAATCGCGTAACCGGTCGAACGAACGCGCTCTTGCGAGGCGCGCGCCGTCGTGCCCACGACCGATGGCTTCACGAGCGCGACGCCGAGCGCGGGCAGAAAGAGGATAATTGCCGCGAGCAGTTCGAGTGGGACCACGCTGCGAACCGGAGCAAGCCACGGCGCGCCGATCGATCCGACGAGAACGTACGCGCACGTCAAGATGAAGTACGCCGCGGAGAGCGCGCGCCGGAACCCGATGCGGTCGGCCAGCGCGCCGCCGAAGACCGCCATGACCCACACCGCGCCGCCGAAGATCCCTGAGAGTCCCGCGGCCTGAGCGCTCGGGAACTTCAGCGTTACGTGGAGGTAGATTGCAAGGGTCGAAAAGACGGCGTAATAGGAGAGCCGCTCGAAAATCTCCGTCGCGTTGGCAATCCAGAACGGACGCTCGAATCCGCGCAGAATCGCGTGCACGCGCTGCATCGCCGTCTCATTCTCGGCGCCGCCTGCATGTCATTCCACCGAAGGCGCGGTGTTTCGAAGGAGCGCGGTCAGCGACTGCGCCTCCGCGAGGAACGCGTCGTGGCCGTGATCGCTGGAGAGCTCCGCGTAGCGGGCCTTGGCGCCGGCGCGGTGCATTCGCTCCGCGGCCGCGCGCACGTCGCCCGGACGGAACAGCCAATCGGAAGAGATGCCGACGAAAAGGAACTCCGGTTCGCGCGGTATCGGCAGCGTCCGCA
Organism: Candidatus Tyrphobacter sp.; assembly: GCA_050733755.1. GTDB lineage: Bacteria > Vulcanimicrobiota > Vulcanimicrobiia > Vulcanimicrobiales > Vulcanimicrobiaceae > Tyrphobacter. The sequence goes on from JBOHTS010000050.1 coordinate 49,575, forward strand.
CGTCGAACGCGTCCATCGCACGCGTGAGGAGGGCGTACGTGCGCGCGTCCATTCTTCGCTCGAAGAGGTCGGCTTGGTGATCGAGGTACCCCTCGACGTCGAAGCGCTCCGCCCCGTTACGATCGTAGCGGCGTCCATGGCGGCGAGCGAAGAGCTCTTCCGATTTATACGTGAGCAGCGCGATCTTGCGCGCGAGCCGCAGTCCTCTCTTCGGGTCTAGCGCGAGGGCTTCTCGCTGGAGCGCGTTGAGCGCAATTCCCATTGCGCCGAAGTGATCGTACGCACCGATGACGATCGCGCGTTCCACGCGCTGAGGAAAAGAAAGCCCCCACTGGAGGGCCTGCATGCCGCCGAGGGAACCGCCGATGACGAGGTCGAGGCGCTCGATTCCAAGGCGCGTCAGCGCTCGCTCTTGCGCGCGAACCATGTCTGCGACGCCGATAGCCTCGCCGTCCCTCGCAGGCGTGGAGCCGTAACAGCCGCCGAGCACGTTGATGCCGACGATACGCCAGCGCTTCGGATCCAAGTATTTTCCGTCGCCGATCATCTGCGGCCACCAATCGTGCACGCGGCTCGACCCGGTGAGCGCGTGCGCGACGAGCGCGACGGAGTCGCCGTGACCGTAGATCGTCACGCGCTGCGTCGCGCTCGCCAGGACGGTTCCGCTATCGAGCCGGAACGCGCCGATGTCGACGCTCTCCTCTCGCACGAGCGGCTCCGCGTGCGCGGTTATCGTAGTGCCTGCTCGAGGTCGGCGATGATGTCGGCTGGATCCTCGATGCCGATCGACAGCCGTATCGTCGAGTCGTCGATCCCGCTGAGCAGCCGTTCGTGCGGCTCGAGTTGCTGATGCGTCGTCGTCGCCGGATGGATCACGAGCGACTTCGCATCTCCGATGTTCGCCAAGAGCGAGAAGAGCTTCAGCCGGTCGATAAGCGCCTTCGCCTCCGTCGCGCCGCCGTCGACGCGAAAGGTCAACAGGGCGCCGAAGCCGCCGCGCAGGTACTTCTTCCCGCGTTCGTGCGCCGCGTGCCCGGGAAGACCGGCATAGGAGACGCTCCGCACGCGCGGATGCGCGGCGAGAAACTCCGCGACGGCGAGCGCGTTGCTGCAGTGCCGCTCGACGCGGATTCCGAGTGTCTCCAGCCCCTGCAGGAGAAGCCATGCGTTGAACGGCGAGAGCGCGGCGCCGACGTCGCGCAGCAGTTGGACGCGTGCTTTGATGATGTACGCGAGGTTCCCGAAGACGTTCGTGTATTGCAGGCCGTGGTAGGACGGATCGGGCGTCACGAAATCCGCAAAACGGGGATTGCTCGCCCAGTCGAAGCGTCCGCCGTCGACGATGACGCCGCCGATTGCTGTACCGTGACCGCCGATGAACTTCGTCGCCGAGTGCACGACGACGTCGGCGCCCCAATCGAACGGACGCAGAAGATACGGCGTCGCAAGCGTGTTGTCGACGACGAGCGGCAATCCGTGCGCGTGCGCCACCGCGGCGACGCGCTCGAGATCGAGCACGTCGATCTTCGGGTTGCCGACGGTCTCGGCGAAGAGCGCCTTCGTATTCGGCTTGATGGCGTTCTCGATGGCGTCGAGATCGGCGAAGTCGACGAGGCTCGCTTCGATGCCGAAGCGCGGAAGCGTGTGCGAGAAGGCGTTGTACGTTCCGCCATAGAGCGATGCGGAACTCACGATGTGATCGCCGGCGCTCGCGAGGTTGAGGATGGAGTAGACGACCGCCGCCTGACCGCTCGCCGTCGCGAGCGCGCCGACCCCGCCTTCGAGCGCGGTGATGCGTTGTTCGAAGACGTCGGTCGTCGGGTTGTTGATCCGCGTGTAGATGTTGCCGAACTCCTCGAGCGCGAAGAGCCTGCCGGCATGTTCGGTCGAGTCGAAGAGATACGATGTCGTTTGGTAGATGGGCACGGCGCGTGCCTTCGTTGCCGGGTCGCCGGCGTGACCGCCGTGGATGGCCACGGTGTCGAAACGCAGCGCTGCTTGTGGTTCGAGGGTGGTGCTCATAGAGCAAGGTCCTTTCTCGGTCCCGCGCTATCGTGCAACGAGGCCGTGGCGTTGAGAAGAGCATCGTTCCAAATCGGAAGACCGCCGAGATCGTCGCTGCGCTCGAGATACGCGAACGCGGGAGCGACGTCGATGATGGGATCGAACCGCGGAGCGTGCGACGCGCCTCCCTGACGACGGTGCGTGAGATCGCGAAGCAGCGAGGTGAGATCCCCGAGAATCGCCGACGCGCTCGCGACGCCGCCCGCGCCGAGCCCGCTCAGGGAGAGCGTTCCCGCGTCGCGAGCCTCGATGCGCACGGCGTTTTCGACCGCACGAACGTTCGCAAACGCGTGGTGCTCGGGAACGAGAACGGGCCCGACCTCCGCGAGGATGCCGTCGTTGTGGTGAACTCCCGCGGCAACTAAGCGGATGCGAAAGCCTTCGGCCCGCGCGGCGCGAATATGGTCGCGCGAAATTCCCGCGATGCCGGATCGGCGAATCCGCGAGGAAATTATCGCCGATTCGAAGGCCACTTGGAGAAGCAGCGCGAGTTTGTGCGCGGCATCGGCGCCGTCGACGTCGTACGCCGGGTCGGCTTCGGCATATCCGAAGTGCTGTGCTGCGGCCAACGCGTCGTCGTACCGCGCGCCCTCTTCCATCGCCGACAGGATGAAGGTCGTCGTACCGTTGAGAACGCCGCCGACGGAGTGGACGACGTCGCCGGCGAGCGCGTCGAGGATCGTCCGCACGACGGGAACGGCGCTGCACGCCGCGGCCTCATAGCGAAGCGTGACGCCGCGCGATGCGGCAAGCGCGAGGAGGCGCGGCCCTTGCGTCGCGACGAGCTCCTTGTTCGAGGTGATGACGTGGCGGCCGGCGTCGAGGGCACGCTCGACGTACTCGGCTGCGTCGCCGGTGCCGCCGATGGTCTCGATGACGACGTCGACGCGCGGGTCGGCGATGAGCGCGGCGGCATCGCGTCTGAAGCGATGCGGGGGAATGCTCGCGGAACGCGGGCGCAATGGATTGCGAATCGCGATGCCGCGCAGATCGCATCGAACGCCCGTGCGCCGCTCGATGACGCCGGCGTTTTCGACGAGCCGCTGTGCGGCGGCGGTGCCGACCGTGCCGCAGCCGAGCAGCGCGATTCCAACGGTAAGTTGCATTCTCGGTCCTCCTGTTGCGATGGGAAAGGCGAGAAACAAAAAGCCCCTCGCTCGTGCGAGGGGTTTACGGTGAAGCGATCTCTACTAGGTCTCGGTTACGTCTCGCTTCGCATAGCATCCCCTCGTGCACGCATCTGCATACAGCAGCAGCACATGGGGCACATCGTCGCAATTGCGGCAGACATTGCATGCACGATAACACGCCGCGCCGCGGCAGTCAAGCCAAGATCGCGCTCACCAGCCAACGGCTTCGCCGTCCTTCCCTGGGTCGGATCCGCCCGCGTAGACGCCGTTGCGCAGGAGTTCGATCGCCTGATAGCCGCCCATCGGCGCGCGATTCGTCGAGCGTACGTCGTAGCCCATTGCCTGGAGCCCATCGCCGATGACGGCATAGAGCGGCGACTCGAGGTAGAGCCGGTTCGAGATCTCGTCTTGGCGGAATCGTGCCATGTCGCCGGCCTGCTGGACGTTTGCGCCGAGATCGACGATGTCGACGACGATCTGTTCGTGGCCCTGTGCCTGCATGTCGCCGCCCATGAGACCGAGCGTCATGAGCGGACGGCCGCCGCGCTCGATGAACGCCGCGCACAGGGTGTGAAAGGGGCGCTTATGCGGAGCGAGCGCGTCGCGGCTGGCGGGGTTCAGGGAGAAGCCGGCGCCGCGATCGTGCAGGATGAAACCGTAACCCGGAACGGTGATTCCCGAGCCGAACTCATCGTAGTTGCTGTTCACCCACGAAACCATGTTGCCGTAGCGATCCGCCGTCGAGAGCACGACCGTGTCGCCCGCGCCGGAGCGTGGTCCCGGCGGCGCGATTGGAAGCGTTCGGTTCGGATCGATGCGCGCGCAGAGCGAGCGCGCGTACGCAGGCGAGAGCAGTCGGCGCAGAGGAACGGGATCGACGTCGGGATCGGCATCGTAGCGGTAGAGATCGGCGTATGCGAGCCGCTTCGCTTCGACGAGCAGGTGCCAGTATCGCGGGTCGCGCGGCCCCAGCGACGCAAGCGATTTCCCCGGATAGACACGCGGCGCACACGCCTGCAGGACGTTCAGCGCCTCGTTTGCCGCGAAGCCTTGAGACGGCGGCGGCAGCTCGAGAAGATGCCATCCGTGATAGACCGTGTCGATCGGCGTCTCCCAGCGGCCGCGATACCTCGCAAGGTCGGCCAGCGTCATCGTACTGCCGAGCGCGCGCGCTTTCGCGACGATCGCGCGTGCTATCGCGCCGCGGTAGAAGACCGCGCTGCCGTAACGCTGGAGAAGCCGGAACGTGTGCGCGAGCTGCGGATTGCGAAAGATTTCGCCGGTTCGCGGAGGTCTTCCGTCGACATACCAGGTGCGAACCGAATCCGGGTCGAGCTTCCTGCAGCAATTGCGAAGGGGAAGCGCGTCGGGCAGTCGCCAGTCGTGCGCGATACGCTCGGAGACGGGATAGCCGCCTTGAGCGTAGGCGATCGCGGGCGCCAGCACGCGATCGAATCCCATCGTGCCGAAGCGACGCAACGCCGCTTCCCATCCCCACACCGCGCCGGGAACGATGACGTCGAGGACGCCGCCGGACGGCATGCCGGAGCCGGGGCCCCAGTTGTGCCGATCGTACCGGTAGCCGAGTGCGTTCATACGCGCGATGGTCGCGCCCGTCGGCGCGCGGCCGCTCGCGTCGAGAACGTAGAACGCGTGACGTTTCGCGATGTAGATGATCGCGAACGCATCGCCGCCGACTCCGACCATCATCGGCTCGACGACGTTCAGCGTTGCCGCGGTCGCAACCGCTGCGTCGATGGCGTTGCCGCCTTCCATGAGAATGCGTAAGCCCGCCTCGGCGGCAAGCGGCTGGCTCGTCACCACCATGCCGTTACGCGCGAGGACGGGCGAGCGGCTCTGTGCGAGCCATCCCTCCGCCCGGTCGCCGCGCACGGCTGCGTTCGCCGGAGCGCCCCGCGGGGCGGGTGCGCTCCCGACGAGCACCAAAGCCGCCGAAAGAGTCGAACAGGAGAGCCTGCGGAATACAGATCCCATCCTATTGATTATCGGCGAATGACGCTGGCCCTATAGGCGGCCGAAGAGCCTAGAGCGGAAACGTTGCGTCGAGCGCGTAAGGCGTATCTCGCTATGGACGCGTTTCTGCCGCCCGTCGAAAGGCCGCGCTCGCCGTGACCGCATCTGCGCTCTCGCACTTGGAGTGCTCGCGCTGCTCTTCGCGCTACGACGCCGATAAGGTCGCGCAGCTCTGCACGTGCGGTGCTCCGCTGCTCGCTCGATACGATCTCCAGCGCGCACGCGCGACGCTGACTCGCGATACGCTCCGGGAGCGCGAGCGCACGATGTGGCGCTATGCCGAGCTGCTCCCCGTGCGCGATCTCGACGAGCGCGTCTGCGTTCAAGAGACGATGACGCCGATCGTCGCGCTGCCGCGGATCGGATCGAGCGTCGGCATTGATGCCCTCTTCGTGAAGGACGAGAGCACGCTGCCGACGGGAAGTTTCAAAGCGCGCGGTGCGGCGGTGGGCGTCTCTCGCGCGCGCGAACTCGGCGTCCGCGGTTTCGCGATGCCGACGAACGGCAACGCCGGTGCGGCGTGGAGTGCGTACGCGGCGCGCGCGGGAATGGAGGCGTACGTCGTCATGCCGCGCGACGCGCCCGCGATCAGCCGGCTGGAGTGCTCTATGGCGGGCGCGCACCTTTGGCTCGTCGACGGCCTCATCGGCGATGCGGGCCGCGTCGTCGCCGAACTCGTGAAGCGCTACGGCCTCTTCGATGCTTCGACGCTCAAAGAGCCCTATCGAATCGAAGGGAAGAAGACGATGGGATTCGAGCTGACCGAGCAGTTCGAATGGGACCCACCGGAGGTCGTTCTCTATCCAACCGGCGGCGGCGTGGGGATCATCGGCATGCACAAGGCGCTGCGCGAGCTGCACGCCGTCGGCATCGTCGGCGAGCGCATGCCGCGGTTCGTCGCAGTCCAAGCGCAAGGCTGTGCGCCGATCGTGCGCGCGTGGAACGCGCGCGAGCGCACCTCGATGCCCTGGGAAGGGGCGCATACGGCTGCGTACGGCATCAACGTCGCGAAGGCGCTCGGCGATTTCCTCGTTCTCGATGCGCTCTACGACTCGGGCGGCGCGGCGCAGGCCGTGAGCGACGACGAGTTGCTCCAGGCGCAGCGCGACGTCTGCGCGCGCGAAGGCGTTCTCCTCTGTCCCGAAGGCGCCGCGACGCTCGCGGCGGCGAAGAAGTTAAAAAAGAGCGGATGGATTCGCGACGGCGAGCGCGTCTTGCTCATCAACACGGGCACCGGTCTCAAGTATTCGGACGTTCCGCACGAGGATCCGCCGGTGCTGGCGCGCGGCGAAGTCCCGACGTTGTCCGATAGATGAGCGCGCCGCAGAGGAGAACGATCGCCGACTGCACGACCGGCTGAAGCCAAAAGGCTTCGCGCGTCGACGACGCAACGAGCGAGAGTGCAAACCAGGCCGAAAACGCGGCGATCGCCGCGCCGAGCGCGACGCGCGCAATCGGCACCGGCGGATCGTATCGCATGAGGCCGATGCCGATGAGAAAGAAGACCGCCATGACCGAAAGCACGCGCAGGCTGACGCCGAAGACGTACCCCGCGGAGAGCGACTCGGCGAGGCTGAGCGATCCGGCGAGCGCGCCGATCGTCAGCGCTGCGAGTGGAGATAGAAAGCGCGGGTGCGTTGCGGCGAGCGCGCGCGGCAGAACGCCGTCCTGGGCCCACGCGTAGACCCAGCGCGACTGCGCGAGAAAGAGCGGCACGAACGTCTTCACGATGATGACTGCAACGAAGAGGTTCATGAGCGACGAGAGCCATGGCGGCATGACGATTCCCAGAAGGCCGGTAGACGTTGCGTACGTCGCTTCGTGTCGTGCGGCGAGTCCGGCGATGACGCGCCACGGCACCGCATGGTAGATTGCAAACGTAAAGAGCGTGTAGACGGTCGTGACGATGGCAACGGCAACGAGCACGCCGCGCGAGAGCGACCGTCGCGCATCGATCGCTTCGCCTCCGGTCTGCGTCGCGGTCGAGAGGCCGAGATAGCCGAAGAAGAGCAGCGGGAGTGCCGTCCAGAGCGCCGCACGCACGCTTTGGTGCTGCGCCGGAGCGGCCGCGATGACGTGGCGCGCGGTCAGATGGAGATGCGCCACGAGCGCGGCGTCGAACGTTGCATGCGAGGTCGCGAAGCCGTACCCCGTGAGCGTCAACGCGACGGCGACGACGAAGAGCATCGCCGCGACGGCGACGGCCCCCGCGAGACGAACGCCGCGAACGTGAACGAGCCAGGCTCCCCAGATGAGCACAAGGCCGCAGACGAGCGTTCCAAGATGCGACTGGAGAGCGATCGACGCATGCGTGAATCCGAGCGCGGAACACGCATTTGCCAAGAATCCCGGCGCCACGTAGGCGAGCGTCCCAAGCGATCCGGTGACGCCGAACCACGCAAGGAGCGTCGCGAGAAACGCGCCCGCGCGCCCTACGGTTGCGCGCAGGATGACGTACTCACCGCCGGCGCCGGTCAAGCCGTAGGCAAAGAAGGTTCGATATGCCAGCGCCGTGAGAAGCGTCAGGAATCCTCCTACGAGCATGAGCCACGGTACGAAGTCTCCCGCACCGGGCGCGGTCGCTTGAATTTGCGTCGAGACGAAGAAGAGACCAGCCGCGATCTCGTTCGTCACCCCGAACGCGACGACGGACCAGACTCCGAGAACTCTCCTCAGTGCCATTGGATACGCGCGCGCTTTGACGAAAGCAGGTATTCACCTCGCTGGGAAGCAGTGAGGCGACATGAGATTCGTGCTGCTTCTTTGTGCGACGCTCGCGCTCGTCGCATCCGTTCCCTCACCGCCGGTGGCGCCGGCAACGACCGCGACGGGCATTCCGCTCGACGCTCCCTGGAAGGTGCGCATCTACGAACTCGCGCGCACGAAGTTCTTGCACCCTGCGTGGGGATGGCAGCACTCGGAGCGCAACTACGATCTCGCCCTCGATCTCGCGCGCGGCGATAACCTTCACGTCGACACCGACGTGCTCTTCGCCGCGTCGTTCCTCCACGACATGGCGGCCTTCATGCCTTGCGTCGACACGCATCTCGAGCACGGCGCGTGCGCGGCGCTGCAGAGTCCGGCGATTCTGCATGCCGACGGGTTCCCGGTTGCGAAGATTCCTGCCGTACAGGCAGCGGAGCGCACGCACATGTACTACATGACGCCGGGAAGCGACCCGGCGGCAATCGTCCTCCACGATGCCGATTCGCTCGACTTTCTCGGCGCGATCGGCGCGGCGCGCATGATCGCGCTCACCGGTGCGAATGCGCCGTCGTTTGCGCCCGCGGTCCGCACGCTGCGCTCGTTCTTGCGCGACATTCCCCCGCGTCTGGTAACGCATACGGCGCGCAGAATCGGCGCGGCGCGCGCGGCCGAACTTCGCGCGTTTCTCGATGCGCTGCAGCGCGAGTCGCGCGGCGGCGCCGCGATGTAGTTAGGGCCGCGACAAGACGACGAGGGCCGCCGCTGCCGCTGCGACCGCTCCGGATGCGAGCCATTGCTGCACGGCGCGTGGCGCTCCGCGCGGAAAGAGCGTTGCCAGGCCGTGCTCTGGGGGTGCGAGCCGGTCGACGCTCGCTCGGTACTGGCCTGGTCCAACAAGCTTGACGCGAAGTCTGCGCGCGGCAAATCGCGCCGGGGCGCTTGCGTCGTCGGCCGTGAAGTGCAGGCTCGCGCTCGGGCAACGACGGAGCCGGCGCCCCGCAAAGATTCCATAGACGAACTTGATGTCGAAATTTTCGCGGTTCTTGCACTCCACGGCATAGTACCGGCGCCCGGCACGCTTTGCGACGATGTCGCACCCATAATCGCCGCGACTGCCCGGCGCGTTGTGAATCGGCACGTGCGCGGTACTCTCGCTTTGCGGAAAACCCGCGCGCCTGTAATACTCGAGCACGTGCTTTTCAAAGAACGTCCCGTCGTCGTCGGCGTTGAGCTTCTGCTCGTACGTCGGCCATGCCGGCCAGACGTTCATCCACGCGAAGCGCTCCTTGCCGCTTACGATGCGGCCGTATGCGAGAATCGCGATGCCTCCGGCTGCGATTATGCAAAGTGCGACGATCCACGACAACGGCAAATGCACGGCCCTGGCCCTCCATGCGGCGAGCGACTGCGAAGCAGAGACTACGCGATTCAAGCGAGCGGCCCTCCCCACGCTTGGGCACCGCACGGCGACCGGCCGTTACCCCGCCGACGGATGGAGGTATAACGGGTTCATGACGTTCTGCGCTGCGAAACCACGGTGATCGCGCTCGTCACCGGTGCGGCGGGGTTTCTCGGGTCGCATCTCGTCGATGCCCTGCTCGGGCGCGAGTACCGCGTGATCGGTCTCGACGACCTCTCTACCGGATCGCTGGAAAACCTCACCGACGCGTGGGCAACGGGGCACTTCATCTTTCGCGCCTGCGACGTATCGGCGGCGATCGACGTGGCAAACGGCGTCGACGTCGTCTTCCATTTTGCCTCTCCCGCCGGCCGGTACGATTGCGAACGTCTCGCGCTCGAGACGCTCCGCGTGAACGGCCGCGGAACCGACCTCTGCTGTCAACTGGCACTGCGCAACGGCGCGCGGCTCGTCTATGCCTCGATTCCGCCCGAGACGAACGCATCGTGCGAGGCATCGTCGGTCTATGGCGAGGCGAAGCGCTACGGCGAGAGCATCGTCGGCGCGTATGCACGCGGAAGCGGGCTCGACGCGCGAATCGTAAGAATGTACGACGTGTACGGCCCCCGCTTGCGTCTTAGTCGCGGCGGAGCGGTCTCGATATTCATCGGGCAGGCACTACGCGAAGCGGCGTTTACGATCGACGGCGACGATACGCAGAGCGTTGCACTCTCCTACGTCGACGACGTCGTCGACGCGGT
>JBOHTS010000051.1:0-1999 GCA_050733755.1 Candidatus Tyrphobacter sp.
AGGTCGCGCAGTTCTGCCGCGGCCGCGTGCTCGACGTTGGCTGCGGACCGGGCAATCGATTCATCAAAAAGCACATCGGGGAGGATCGCGGAATCGGCGTCGACGTGTTTGCGTACGACGGCGTCGAAAATCTCATCGACGATCCAACGCACCTTCCATTCCCGGACGCGTCGTTCGACACGGTGACCCTCATCGCGGTCGCCAACCACATTCCAAGGCGTCTGCGCGCGGCAGAGTTCGCGGAGTTCGCGCGCGTGCTTCGTACCGGCGGGCGCCTCGTGTGCACGGGAGGGGAGCCGGTTACGCAGACCGTCGGACATAAATGGCGGCACTTTTGGCTGGGGCTGCAGGGCCAAGTCGACATGGATCACGAGCGCGAAATGGACGAGGAGGAAGAGTTCTGCACCCCGCGCGCCGAGCTGCTACGGTATCTCCACACCGGGCCGCTGCGCTATGTAACGACGAAGCGGTTCCAGTGGGGTCTCAATAACGTCTTCGTCGCCGAGAAGCTGCCGTAGTTGACGAGCATTCCCTCAGACGATTCGCTCGCCGTCTCCCTGGCGAGTGAGAGCGACCTTGCGGAGTGGCAAGATTTCGCCGATGGTCGCGAGGACGCAGGGCCCATGCATCATGCCGGCTGGTACGGCGTCCTGCGCGACGCATTCAACGCTCCGCCGCACTTTCTGCTCGTGCGCGACGGCCATGGTTGCGTTCGCGGCATTCTGCCGATGTACCGCGGGCATTCCGTCGTGACGGGAACGCATTATAGCTCGCTCGAGGGCGGCATCCTCGCGGACTCTGCCGCCGCGCGCCACGCGCTGTTCGTTGCCGCGATGGCGCTGCGCGAAGAGCCGAAGGTTCGTTTCGTACATATTCGCGGCGATACGGGTACGCCGCCGATTGCCGTTCCCAAGGTGCACACGGTCGTGGCAACGGATGGCGTTGAAGGCGCGTGGAGGGCTATTCGAAGCACGGAGCGTCGCGAGATCCGCATCGCACGAAGCTCCGGGGTGGAGGTCGCGCGGGACGAGCGATTCGAGAGCATTAGCGCCTTTTATACGCTCTACGCGCGGAGAATGCGCGAGTTTGGTACCCCCGTCTTTGGAAGCGCTCTCTTCGTGGCGATGCGTGATCGCCTAGGCCCGCAGCGTCTGCGTCTCTACGCCGTGAGGCATGGCGAGCGTTACCTGGGCGGCATGCTGTGCGCCGTTCACGCAAAGCGTTGGACCGATCTCTACGGGGCCTGCGAGCACGACGCACCGAGGGGAGCGAATAAGCTTTTGCACTGGCGGGTAATCTCCGACGCCGCCGAGAGCGGCGCGGTCGAGTTCGATCTTGGACGAAGCATCCCGGGCGGAGGCGTCCATCGCTTCAAACAGCACATGGGTGGCCGGGACGTCGCATACGTCTACGGGTTTTATGCGCGTGACGGCCGTCGGCTCGATGCCGTCCTCTCCGCCAACAGCGGCGACACCGTTCTGCAGCGGATCTGGCAGAAGCTGCCGCCGATCCTTTGCAACTGGGCCGGCCCGCGGATTCGTTCGGGCCTGCCGTTCTTATAACGGCCGCTTCTCGAAGAGGATGAAGAAGTTCGTAGCGAGCGGCGAGAGCACGCTTCTCGGCGACTTCGAGAACGCCAGGCTGCGAGATGGAGAGAGAAGCCACGCGACCTCGCGAAGGTGAAGGCCGAATCGACGAGCCTCGCCGACGACCGCGGCGCAAGACCTACTCCCGTACGGCATCCTTTCGAGCCTCAGGGCCATGGCGCGTGCTTTCCAAAGCTCTCGCAGGAGCGACGCCCGATTCGTCGTCGAGAGAATGACGAGGCCGCCGACCGTGCAGACGCGGGCGAGTTCTTCAAGAAGGCGCGACGCATCGACATGTTGGTTGACGACCTCGGTGCAGAGCACGTAGGAGAACTGATCGCCCTCGAACGGGAGTGCCGTCGCGTCGGCGTGAAAGACGGTATAACCGCGCGAATGCGCCGACACAGCGAAGG
>JBOHTS010000052.1:0-20898 GCA_050733755.1 Candidatus Tyrphobacter sp.
GGCCGTTCCGGGGGCGTGTGAATGCGCCGCGGAGACACGGACGTCGAGAGCGGCGCAGAGGCGAGCGAGCCGAGCGCACGACGCGCGAGGCGAGCGTCCCCAAGAACGGACCGCACAAAGCGAAAGGGCGCGTCGTTCGAGCACACCAGTTCATCGGTCGACTTCCCCGAACACTGGATCGAGCGAACCGATCGTGACGACCAAGTCTGCGATAAGATTCCCCGGCGCGATGCTCTTGATCGCTTGGAGGTTGTAGAGTGATGGAGGACGCGTGCGAACGCGATACGGACGATTCCCTCCGTCGCTGACGAGGTAGTACCCGAGCTCGCCGCGCGGCGACTCGACGGATTGGTACACGTCGCCGGGCGGAACGCGAAAACCCTCGCTCACGATCTTGAAGTGATGGATGAGCGCCTCCATCGAGAGCGCGATCGTCTCTTTCGGAGGCGCGGCAATCTTCGTGTCGGCGATCATGACCGGCCCCGGTTCGTTCAGACGCTCGCGCGCTTGCACGACGATGCGGTGCGCCTGCTCCATCTCTTCGAGTCGCACGAGGAAGCGCGCGTAGGCATCGCCGTCCTCGCGCGTGGGAACGTCGAAGTCGTAGCCGTCGTATCCGCAGTACGGGAATGCGCGCCGCACGTCGTACGCCATGCCGCTCGCGCGCAGCGACGGTCCGGTGACGCCCCATGCAAGCGCGTCGTCGATCGGAAGGCGCGCGATACCGATCGTCCGGTCCTGGAAGATCGGGTTTGCTTGCAGAAGCCCGCGCAGCTCGCGCATGCGGCCTGGAAACTTTTTGATGAGCGCGTCGAGCCCGCCGAGAAATCCGTCCGGAAGATCCCCGTTCACGCCGCCGACGCGCAGGTAGTTCGGATGCATGCGCGCGCCGCCGAGCGCTTCTTGGAGATCGAGAATGTTCTCGCGAAGGTCGAAAGCGTAAAAGAAGACGGAGATCGCGCCGATGTCGAGGGAGTGCGTTCCGAGCCAAACGCAGTGCGACGCGATTCTCGTGAGCTCGGCGAAGAGAACGCGAATCTGCTGTGCGCGAGTTGGAATCCGATCGGTAACGCCGAGCAGCCGCTCGACGCCGAGCACGTAAGCGAGCGCGTTCGACTCGGGCGCGAGATAGTCCATGCGCTCCACCACGGTCTGCGCTTGCGACCAGAAGAGGTTCTCGGCCGTCTTCTCGATGCCGGTGTGAAGGTAGCCGATCTCCGGATCGATGTTCACGACGTTCTCGCCTTCGATCTCGAGGACGAGCTGGAGCACGCCGTGCGTCGACGGATGCTGCGGTCCCATCGAGAGGACCATCGAGTTCCCCTCGTGCAGGACGACGTCCGGCGTCAGCGGCGTGGTCGTAAGGCTCATTTGTCGTCGCTTCTTTTTCGCTGCTCTTGCAGTGCGGCGAGCGTCGCGCCCGACGGCGGCGTGCCCGCTGCAACGTTGCTCTTCAGCGCGAACGCGGGACGCGGAGAGCGCTCGCGCGCCGGGCCGCGCAGCGGATAATCCTTACGGAGCGGATGACCCTCCCACGAATACGGCATCTGAATGCGCCGAAGATCCGGATGACCGTCGAAGACGATTCCGAAGAGATCGTAGACCTCGCGCTCGGCCCAGTTCGCGGCCTTCCAGAGATCGCTCACCGTCTGAAGGTGCGCGTTCTCGCCGGGAACGCCGCAGAGAACGCGCAGCCGTTGCGGCCGCCCCACCTCCGCGATCGTTCGCGCGGTCGCAGACAGCTTGAGGAGATGATAGACGACGTCGAATCGCGGCGCGCGCAGCGGGTAGTCGGCGGCGCCGAGATCGAGCAGAACGCTCCAGCCTTCGTCGCGCAGCGCTTCGAGCCGCGCTCGAATCTGCGATGGTTCGACGCGTTCGATTGCGGCATCGTCGATCTGCGGGCGCAGGCTCGGAGGATCGACTGCTCCTCCGGCGATCGGCGGGGTCTGGGTGCTAGGCACGAGCGAGAACGCCGCCGCGTCCGCCTTCGCGAATCTGCTGTTGGATAAGCGTGATGCCGTGGAGCAGACCGTCGGGAGTCGGTGGGCAGCCGGGAACGTAAACGTCCACGGGAATGACCGTGTCGACGCCTTGCACGATCGCATAGTTGTCGAAGACGCCGCCGGAGCTGGCGCACGCACCCATCGAGATCACCCACTTGGGATCGGCCATCTGATCGTAGATGCGCTTGATGACCGGAGCCATTTTCTGGGCGACGCGTCCGGAGACGATCATGAGATCGGCTTGGCGCGGCGAACTGCGAAAAACCTCGGAGCCGAGACGCGCGATATCGAACTGCGGATCCGTTACGCTCATCATCTCGATCGCGCAGCACGCGAGCCCCATCGTGAGCGGCCAAACCGACGAGCTCTGTGCCCAGCGCGCGACATCGTCGACGCGAGCCAACAGAAACTTTCCGGGCCCTACTTCCACTGAAATCCGCCCCTCTTCCAAACGTACGCATACCCAATGGCGAGGACGATGATGAAGACGATCATCTCGAGCAGGCCGAAGACGCGTAACGAGTGCATCTGCACCGCCCACGGGTAGAACGACGCCGCCTCCACGTCGAAGACGACGAAGAGCATCGCCACGAGATAGAAGCGGACGGGGAAGCGACCGCCGATCGGCGAGGTCGGCTCGACGCCGCATTCGTACGGATCCGACTTCTGCGCATTGGGCTTACGCCGGCCGAGCAGCCCGGGCAGTGCGGTGAAGAGCGCCGCTGCGGCGAGCGCCACGATGAGGAAGATACCGACGGCGGTGTACGGGGCCATTCGCTTGTGACACTTTTCACAAGCGGTCACCATACCCTTGGTCCGGTCGAGCGATTGCGGCAGCGGAGGCTTCGCTTGCACCGCGAGCGTAGGTAACGTTTATGCGCGCCCTTCCAGTCGTTCTCGGTTTCGTTCTCCTCCTTGGTGCCGACGGAGGCGGCTGCTCGCAGTCGCCGCACGTCGTCGGCGTACAGGAGTACGGTTCGGTGACGGGCCGCGTGCTCGACGCCACCTCGAATCTTCCAATTGCAAACGCCATCGTCTCCGTGGGATCGCTCTTCACGGCGTCCACCGACGGCCAGGGGGCGTTCGTCATCTCTCGCGTCCCGGTCGGCCAGCAGAGCGTATCGGTGCGCGCTCCGGCATATACGACGGTCACGACAAATGTCGTGGTGGCGGAGGACGAGGGTACGTCCGTCGGCTACGTGCGGCTCGTGCCGATCGCGATGCCCGCCGGCATGACGACGCTGCCGCCGCCCAGCATCCCGTCGATGCCGCCGGCAACGGCGCCGCCGGCAACGGCAACCCCCGCACCCACGCAGACGCCGTAAGCACGCAATGAGCGTTCCGCAGGAGGCAGCGCTTGCCGCCGGCGTCGCCGCGATCGCGCTGACGATGACCGACGTCTTTGAGTCGGTGATCGTGCCGCGCGCTCCGACGACGACCTACCGGCTCAGCCTTCTCGTCTGGCGAGGCCTCTGGTTTATCTGGCCTAAGATCGCGCGCGGGCTCCATCCGCGAAACGCGCGGATGCGGGAAGAGGTCCTCGGTGCCTTCGCGCCGCTCGCGCTTCTCGTCACGTTGCTCGCGTGGATCGTCGTACTGGTCGTCGCATTCGGCGCGGTCTTTTGGGCGCTTCGCTCCGAACTTTCGATTCACTCGCCGTCGTATTGGGACGCCGCATACTTCGCCGGCACCACGATCCTGACGCTCGGTTTTGGCGATATCGTCGGTCGCGGCGGCGCCGCACGATTCGTCTCACTCTGCGCGGGCGCCACCGGTCTCGGTCTCGTCTCGATCTCGACCGCGTTCCTCTTCGCGCTCTTCGGCACGTTCCAGAGGCGCGAGGCTTTCGTCGTCAAGTTCTCTGCGCGTGCGGGCTCGCCGCCGAGCGCGATCGGCCTCTATGAAATCGCTGCAAAGACGAAGACGCTTGCGAGCCTCGACATCGTCATGCGCGAAGCCCAAGACTGGATTGCGGCGCTCATGGAGAGCCATCTCGCGTATCCCGGCCTCTCGTTTTTCCGATCCAGCCACGACGAGCAGTCGTGGGTTGGAACGCTCGGAGCCGTTCTCGACGCGGCGCTCGTCGCAACGACCGTTCTCGATGAAGGCTCCGCGGGCGAAGCGAGGATATGCTTTGCGCTCGGAAGTCACGCCGTCCGCGATCTCGCCGCGTTTCTAGGCATCGAGCGGGAGACGTTGCCGCCCGGTATCGAGCGGGAAGACTTCGAGCGCGCTTGCGATCGTCTCGAAGGCTGCGGTTATGCGTTGCGCGGGCGCGACGCGGCCTGGAAGGCGCTCGTCTCGGAGCGTGCCGAGTATGCGTGCGCGCTCGACGCGATGGCTCGCTTCTTCGATATTCCGCGCGCGGCGTGGATCGGCACGCGCCCCGCAGACGCACCGGTTCACTGAGCACGAGACCTCTCCGAGGTCGATCTGCCGGCTGTGCGACTGCGGCACCACGATCGTCGCCGCGCAGGCACCGCGCGCGCCGACGACGTGCGCGCGGTATCGTCCCGGCGATAGACGTTCGAAGTAGAAGAGACCGTCCGAACCGACGGGCGAACTCGCGCCGTTGTCGAGCACGATCTCGCCGAAGCGCCAGATCGGGTCGGCAAGACGTCCGATGACCGCGAAAAGCCGCGCGTGCGAGACGATGACGAGCGCGCCTGCTCCCGGCGCCGGACGTACGGAGGCCGTCGAGAGCGTGGCCGTGTCGTCGATGGAGGTATGGCGCTGTGCGTAGGCGAGCCCGGTGGCCGAGGCGCTCGCGGGTAGGGGGAATGCTCCGCCGACGACCGATCCGAGCGGGTGAACGCGGCCGTCGCCGTCGACGACGAGATCGCCTGGTTCGCCGATGACGACCGCATAACCGTTCTCGATCGAACGCACGGCATGAACGCCGTGAAGAAACGCAAACGCGCCGGAGAACTCGAGGTTTCCGTCCGTCGAGGCGGTGACTTCGACGGCATCGGTTCCGTACGTGCCCGCAACGCTCCCGTTCGCGCCGGCAGCCAGCGTAAAGCCGCTTGGCATATCGATCTGTGAGGCTGCAAACGCCGCCGGACCGTCGCGGCTGCCGATCGTCTCTCCAAGAAGCGTCGTCTGACGAAGCCGTGCAATCCGCAACGCGAGCAGCACGCGCAAAAAGACGCGTCCGCGATCGCCCGTGGCGATTCGGTCGCCAAGATCGAACCGCACGACGCTGCGCAGGAGCGGAACCTCGTCCACGAGATCGTAGCGTGCCGTCCCGCTCGCGTTTCGATACGCCTGCTCCTCGTAGAGAAATCGCGCGTTACCGTAGGCGACGCCGAGCGAACTCGAGAGCGCACGCCCGACCGCCAGCAGCGTGCCGTCGCCCGAGTACTCCGGAGCGCCGCTGCTCGCGAACCCCGCCCAAACCTGCAGCCTTCCCAAGCGCTGATCGTACGAGCAGAGCATCCCGCCGAGGCGGCCCGCAGCGACGGAAAGACGCAACGCACGATTGGGGCCCGCAGCGATGAGGTCGTACCCGGCCGCGAGCGCACCCCCGAGGGCTTCGACGTTCGGACCGCTTGCAAGCCAGAGCGAATCGCCTGAGAGAAGCGACGCACCGGCAACGAAGCCCGCGTAGCGCGCGCACTCGTAGACGCACGTTCTGAGCGTCCCGGCGGCGGCATGGAGCACGCGCCACGCCGGGGCGAGCAGACCTGGGTCGAGCGGCGGCGAGCGAAGCACGCGCAGCGGAAGATTCGTGACCAGGTCCACGGCGCGCACGGTCGCCGAAGCGGGGACTCCGTCGATGCTGAACGTTCCCGGTTGGACGAGAACGTCGATCGGAGGAGCGCTTGCAACGTCGATCGTGATACGCGCCGGATTCGTGAGCACGCCGCTGACGCGCTCGAATGGAGCACGCCGTGCGCTCGCTGCGATCCCATCGCCGCGTGCGAATCCGACGCCGAAGAGCGGGAGCGCCGGCAGTTCGCCGCCTGCGGCGAGCCGTTGGTCGCCGAGATCGATCTCGCCGTCTCCGTCGCGCTCGTAGATCTGCCCGTCGAGCTGCGTGCGCAGTGGTGCCGCGCGCGCGTCGTTCTCGAAGACCGCCTCGAAGCGCGCATCCGGCATCGCAAACGTCGCGGTCTCCGAGAGCCGCGCGCTCAAACCACGCTCGAAACTTCCCGCGTACGAAAACGCCGCCGACGTTCCGTTGGAGTACGGCGGCGCCGGCGGCACGGCGACGACCACCCGCCGGTGCGTCACGACCGCGTAGAGAATGTCGAGGGCCGGCGCTGCGGGGTCGAACGCGTATCGCGCTCCAGACGACGCGAGGGAGAGAAACGGCTCGCCGCTGATGCGTTCTTCGCGCGGTCTTCGTGGAAACGGTATGCCCTCGACGTCGCTCGCACGAACGAGGATGTCGCCGACGCGTACGATGACGACGGCGTCGCCCGCAGAGACCCCATTCAGACGCAACGAGACGATCCGGCGCTCGTCGGAGCGGTGACAGGCGATCTGTAGGGATACGTCGAGCGGCGCGATCTCCGAGCGCGGATCCGGCGCAACGGCCGCGATGCCCGTCCCGCAACCGCGTATGGAGAGGGCGAACGTTGCCTCCGACTTCGCGAGCACGTAGAACGGACCGCGCGCGATCTCCGCGTGGCCGCGCCACGTCACGCGTATCGCACGCGCGAACGCATGGAGGGTTCCATCGTTTCGGATCGCGATGTGAAGCCGGCCGCTACGCGCGGTAAGACGGACGACGCGTGCGTCGACGACGGCGCGCTGCGGTGCGACGAAGAGCGGTACGTCGTAGGCGAGCAGAAAGTGCAAGCCGGGTCGCCCGTGCCTGGGATCGAATAGCTGCTCGATGGCAATGCGATACGCCGTTTCGACGTCGGGACTGCCTTGCAGGACGCCGACCCGAACGCGCACGCTGCGTCCAGGTTCGATCTCGACCAGACGAGGAAAGATGAGAACGTCGCTGCGGTCCGGGCGTCGCACGTCGGTTCCGTTCGCTTGACTCCACGACGACGCACTCACTTCGAACCGTTCGCGCACTCGATCGTCGTTGACGACGGTAAAGTCCGTCGCGAGCCGCCCGGCCGGAATCGTGAGTCCGCTCGTCGAGATATGCCAGCGCGGCAACGGCGGCGGTGCTGCCGGACGCAGATTCACCGCCGCCACGAGCGCATGCAGCATGCGCCGTCTTCGCCTAGGAACCTAGAAAGAGACCGTGACGAGCACTTGATCGGAGTAGAAGCCGCCCGATCCCGCGAGGACCTCGTTGCTTACCGTTTGATTCGGCGGCGAATCGACGTAGAAAGGAACGTCGATCGTGTCGCCCGGCGCCATTCCGCGACCGGATCCCCCGAGCGTGTTCGTTCCGACGGTGTCCCCCCACGGTGCGGTCTCCGCGGCGTCCTGAAAGATTTGATATGCGATGCCGACGGCTGCGGCCGTCGCTCCACCGCATCCCGAGTCGCAGAGATACCGCGCCGGCGGAGCGCCGTCTTGGCCGTACTGACCGGCCCCGAGTTCGATGACGTACGGCGTGTTGTTCGTGCAGTTCACGCCGAGCGTTCCGGTTTCCTGACCGAGCGCATGGCCCGGCGTTACCTGATACGTTGCCGGCTGTGCGATCACCGAGACCGTGCAGCTCGCGATGACCTGGGCGTTGACGTCGATGAACGCTTCGTTCGTCGGAAGCGCGCCGCCGCCGCCCGCGAGTGCGGGTGCGGCGCTTGTCAATGCGGTGAGTGCGATCCCACCGAGGATGCGTTTGAGGCGTATGCGTGCATTTTTCATCGTAAGGCGTCTAGTGCCCGCATGCAGAAGGTTGGTGACATGCCGCTTCGCATCGCGGGACTGGCGTTCGTCGCGCTGGCGATCATGTTCGGCGCGCTTTTAGTCGGCGGAACGAAACTGAGCGCCTCTGCGATCGGCGTCGCGCTTCTCCATCCGCGCGCCGCGACCGACATCGGCGTCATCGTCTGGCAGCTTCGCCTGCCGCGCGTCTGCATCGTCGCGTTCGTCGGCGCATCGCTTGCGATCGCGGGTGCGCTCATGCAAGGGCTTCTGCGAAATCCGCTCGTCGACCCATATCTCACCGGCGTCAGCGCCGGGGCGGCCGCGGCGATTGCGATCGCACTTCTTTGGGGCGTCGCGCCCGCAGCGACGCCCGCGATCGGATTCTGCGCGGGGCTCGGCACCGCGCTCGTCGTCGCCGCGCTGGCGCGACGCGGAACCGGCATCGATCCGCAGCGTCTGATCTTGGCGGGCGTCTCGCTCTCGGCGTTCTTCTCCGCCATCGTCGCGCTTGCAATTCTGCGCTCGCAAGCGCCTGGATACGCAACGTCGATCATCGGCTGGCTCGCCGGCTCGCCTGCCGGGCGGTCGTGGCACGACGTTCTCGTCTGCATTCCGTACGCCGTTCTTGCGATCGCCCTCGCCCTTCCGGCGGTCCCCGCCCTCAACGCGCTACGTATCGGCGAGGTGCAGGCGCGCGCGACAGGCGTAAACGTCGAGCGATCGCAGTGGCTCGTGCTCGCGTCGGCGGCGCTCTTGAGCGCGTGCAGCGTCGAGCTTGCCGGGATGATCGGATTCGTCGGTCTCATCGTGCCGCAGGCGAGCCGCCGAATCGTCGGAACCGACGCGCGGCTCCTCGTCCCCGCGTCGGCCTTCGGCGGCGCTGCGATCTGCGTCGCGGCCGACGCGATCGGCCGAACGATCGTCGCTCCGGCAGAGCTCCCGATCGGAGTGCTGCTCGCGTTCATCGGCGTTCCGGTCTTTCTCTGGCTCTTCTTGCGAAGCGGTGCGATCCGATGATCGAACTGCGCGACGTCGCGCTCGAGATCGGGGGTAAGCCGCTCCTGCGCGACGTGAACCTCACGCTGCAGTCCGGCCGGCTGGTCGCGCTCATCGGCCCGAACGGCGCCGGAAAAACGACGCTCCTGCGCGCGATCGCCGGGCTCCATCCCGTCGCCCGAGGCTCGATTCTGATCGGCGGCGAGCCGGTGCACGCGCTGGCGGCCGCGCAGCGCGCGCGGCACATCGCGTTTCTCGCAGCAGAGGAGACGCCGCTCGAAGCGCTGCGCGTGCGCGAAGTGGTCGCCTCCGCTCGCTACTCGCACCACCGCTGGTGGGAGTGGCGCGAGACTGCGAACGACGCGCGCGCGGTGTCGAGCGCGTTGCGCGAGGTGCGCATGGAACGAATGGAGGATCGCATCTTCGCGACGTTATCGAGCGGCGAGCGTCGCAACGTCTGGATCGCGTTCGCGTTGGCACAGGAGGCACCGGTGCTGCTCCTCGACGAGCCGACGACGCATCTCGATCTTCACGTCGCGCAGCGGATCCTCGCACTCTTGCGCGCGCAAGCGCGTCGCGGCAAGACGATCCTCTGCGCGCTGCACGATCTCAACGAGGCCGCAGCCTACGCCGACGCCATCGCGCTCGTCGGAAACGGGCGCCTCCTCGTCGCCGGGCCGCCCGCACGCGTCCTCGAGGACCCGATCGTCGATCGGACCTATCAAACGAGGATCGAGCGCGTTCGGCTCGGGGACGGGACGCTTCGCCTCTATCCATTTGGCGAGGACCGCGCACTCGAACCTTAACCGGGTGGACAGCGGCGTACGCGAGGGCGCGCGGAACGTCTCGGGTATGAAAAAGACCGTAACCAGCGCCGACGCCGTCGCATTCATCAAAGACTGCGATGCCAAGATGATCGACTTCAAGTTCACCGACGTTCCCGGAACCTGGCAGCACACGACGGTGCCGGCCGATCAAATCGACGAGGGCGCGCTGAACGACGGCATCGGTTTCGACGGTTCGTCGATTCGCGGATTTCAGTCGATTCACGAATCGGACATGATTCTGCGACCCGACTTTTCGACCGCCGTGCGCGACCCGTTTCGCGCGCACGACACCGTCTCGTTCGTCTGCGACGTCTTCGACCCGGTCAAGCAAGATCTGTACGAGCGCGACCCGCGAAGCATCGCGCGCAGAGCCGAGGCCTACCTTCGCTCGTCGGGTATCGCGACGACGGCATACTTCGGTCCGGAGGCCGAGTTTCATTACTTCGATCGCGCGACGTGGGAGAACACGAACTGCCGCGCGTTCTATGAAGTCGACACGAAGGAAGGCTGTTGGAACTCGACTGTCGAGCCGAGCGGCTACACGATGCGGCCAAAGGAAGCCTACTTTCCGGTGCCGCCCAACGACACGCAAGCGGACGTCCGCGCGGAGACGGCTCTCGCGCTCGCGCGCTGGGGCATGCCCGTCGAGATGCAGCACCATGAAGTCGGAGCGAGCCAGGCCGAGATCAACTTTCGGCGCGACACGTTGCTGCGCACCGCCGATAACGTCATGGCGTTCAAGTACGTCGTGAAGAACGTCGCGGCGCGTAGCGGACGCAGCGTGACGTTCATGCCGAAACCCGTCTTCGGCGACAACGGGTCGGGCATGCACGTCCATCAGTCGCTCTGGCGCGACGACACTCCGCTCTTCTACGATCCGGGCGGCTATGCGGAGGCGTCGCAGCTCATGCTCTATTACATCGGCGGGCTCTTGACGCACATCGACTCGCTCCTGGCGTTCTGCGCGCCGACGACGAACTCGTACAAGCGGCTCGTGCCGCACTACGAAGCGCCGGTGAACGTCGCGTTCTCCGCGCGCAACCGTTCGGCGGCAATTCGCATTCCGGTCTTCTACAAGGGCAAGCCGCATGCCAAGCGGCTCGAGTTTCGTCCGCCCGACCCGACGGCAAACCCGTATCTCGCGTTCGCGGCGCTCCTCTGCGCCGGCATCGACGGCATCAAGCGAAAGATCGATCCGACGGCGGCCGGATTCGGACCGCTCGACGAGAACATCTACGACCTCCCTGCAGAACGCGCCCGAAAGGTCCGCTCGGTTCCGGGGTCGTTGCGTCAGTCCCTCGATGCGCTCGCGAGCGACCACGCGTATCTTCTCGAAGGCCGCGTCTTCACCGAGGCATTCATCGAGACGTGGATCGCGTTTAAGACGGAGCGCGAGCTGCGCCCGGTCGAGATCCGGCCGCACCCCTACGAGTTCTATCTCTACTACGACTGCTGAAGAAGCGGATGTCGGAGCCCGAAATCCAGCCGCTCTTCCCGCGCAGCGGCCCGGAGAGAATTCGAACCTCAACGGCGTCGTCGAGCCCGAGCCCGTACGGAGCGCGCACGAAGCCGCGCATGCACCCCACGATACGCGCGCGCGTTCCCGCGCGGACGAACTGCGCCCGCTGCACGAGCGACTGAGCCTCGTCGAACGTCGCACGATGGTATGCACGCAAGTTAAAGCGCGAACTCCAGAGTAACACGGCAGGATCGTCGCCGCCGCCGTAGAGCACGACGCTTCCCCGCGGCACGACGCCGCAGGCTCGAGCCGGCGCCGCAAACGATGCGAAGAGACCCAGCGCGAGAACGATCGCGGCGAGCCTACGCATGGTTCTTCCCGAGGTAGCGAACGACGAGAAGCGCGAGATCGTCGGCGGGACGATTCTTCGTCCGAGCGCGAACGTGCGCCCGGAGGTCCTCGGCGAGTTCCTGCGCCGCTGCCGGTGCGGCGGCGATCCACTCCATCGCACCGCGCTCGCCGAGAAGTTCGCCGGATTTCGAGCGCGTCTCGGTGAGACCATCGGTGGCGAGAACGAGCGCGTCGTCGCGCTCGAGCTCGATCGTCTTCTCTGCGTACGCGGCGTCCATGACGCCCAGGAGCGGCCCGGTGACGAGGAGCGGCTCCACGCTCCCAGACCGGCGGAGGTAGGCTGAATCGTGCCCGCCGCTCGCGTACGCAAACGTTCCCGTCGAACAATCGAGGACGCCCACGAGCATCGTGATGAAGAGCGATGCGTTATCCACCGTGCGAGCAAACGTCTTGTTGAACTCCGCAAGGATCGCGGCGGGGCCCGCGTTTTGCTGCGCAAACATTCGTACCGTGAAACGCACGAACGCGGTGATCACGGCGGCCTCGGTGCCCTTGCCGCTCACGTCGCCGATCATGACCAGCGCGCGGTCGGCGTCGAGGCGAAAGACGTCGTAGACGTCGCCGCCGACGCGCAAGCGTCCCGACGCGGAGAGGTAGACCGTCCCGACGTCGCAGTTTGGGAGCGGCACCGATTTGCTGCGAAATGCTTGTTGGAGGACGCCGGCGATCGTTCGCTCCTCGTCGAGCTGGCGCGTCAACTGCCAAAGGTATCCGTTGAAAAACACCGCGAGGAGACCGAAGATGAGGACCCAGAACGCGCGCTCGTACGACGAACGGTTGATTTGATCTTGCGTGCTGCGCTCGAGGCGCGTGCTCGTCTGCACGATTGCGGCATCGACGCCCTGCGCGACGCGATCCTCGTAATCGACGTACGATTTGCTCTTCGTGTCGAGCGTGAGGAGATCGCTGCCGGGAACGGCCACGATTCGCTGCGCGATCTCGCGGCGCCAATCCGCCTGAACGCGAGCGTACGTCGCCAGGAGTCGTGCGGCGAACGTCATATGTTCGGTCGCGAGGGCGCTGCGAACCGCGGCTTCTTTCGCGGTCCACTGCTCGGACGCACTCGCATACTGCTGGACGTAGAACTGGTCCCCGGTGAGAACGAACCCGCGAAGGAAGCTCTCTTCGTCCGTCTGGAGACGCATCATCTGTTGGAGATCGACGCGCGCGCGTTGCATGTCGGCCTCACGCTGGAACGTTACCGCGATGCTCGCCCGCGTCGCAAACGCGCCCTGCACGGCGATCGCGAGGACGACGACGAGAAACGCGGTGAAGATGACCGTGCCCGTCACACGCTCGCTCAGCGCCGGCAGAGGTTTCAGAGCCCCGTCTCCGAAATGAGCGTGCCCCACAAGGAGAGCGCACAACCGATGCAGCCGCGGCTCGATGCGAGCATCTTCAAGTCCTACGACGTTCGCGGAATTTATCCGTCAGAGTTGAACGACGACATCGCCTATGCGATCGGGCGCGCGTTCGTCCCGCTCCTGCACGCGCGTCGCGTCGTCGCCGGCCGCGACATGCGCTCCTCCGGCGCGGCGCTCTTCGACGCCTTCGCGCGCGGCGTCACGGAAGCGGGCGCCGACGTCGTCGATATCGGCCTGGTCTCGACGGACGCGCTCTACTTTGCCGTCGGCAAGTACGGCTTCGACGGCGGGGTGATGATCACGGCGTCGCACAATCCGGCGAACTACAACGGGCTCAAGTTCACCCGCGCCCGCGCCGAAGCGATGTCGCTCGACACGGGCCTGTCCGAGATCCGCGATCGCGTGCTTTCGGGGTCGCTGCCCACCGCGGCATCGACGACGGGCCACAAGAGCACCCAAGACGTCCTCGACCCCTTCGCGCAGCACTGTCTGTCGTTCGTCGATCGCGGGACGATCAAACCGTTTCGCATTGCCATCGACGCGGGAAACGGGATGGCCGGCCGGACCGTTCCCTTCGTGTTCAAGTACTTGCCGTGCGAAGTGATCCCGCTCTACTTCGAACTCGACGGAAGTTTCCCGAACCACCCTGCGAGCCCGATCGAACCCGAGAACATGGCCGATCTCCAGGCGGCGGTAAAGCGCCACGGCTGCGATCTCGGCGTCGCGTTCGACGGCGACGCGGATCGCATGTTCGTCGTGGACGAGAAGGCGCAGATCGTCGACGGGAGCACCGTTACCGCGCTCGTCGCACGCAACACGCTCGCGAAGCATCCGGGTGCGAAAATACTCTACAACCTCATCTGCAGCCGCAGCGTTCCCGAAATCGTGGAGCGTGCCGGCGGCATCCCCATTCGATCGAAGGTGGGGCACTCGATCATCAAGCGCACGATGCGCGAGGAAGACATCGTCTTTGGAGGCGAGCACAGCGGCCACTTCTACTTCAAAGACAACTGGTACGCGGATTCGGGAATGATCGCGCTCATGCAGTGCCTCGAGGCGTTCAGCCAAGAGGCGCGGCCCGTCAGTGAGATCATCGCGCCGATGAACACGCGCTTTCGCTCCGGCGAGATCAACACGCGCGTCGACGACGTTTCCGCCACGCTCGCGCGCGTGCAGTCGCACTACGCGGATGCCGAGATCGATCACCTCGACGGCGTGACGATTTCCTATCCGGATTGGTGGCTGAACGTTCGCCCTTCGAACACGGAGCCGCTCCTTCGCTTGAACGTCGAAGGCGACAGCAAAGAACTCATGGAGCGCCACCGCGACGAAGCGTTGTCGTTAATCCGCTCCCGATAACCGAGCGAGGCGAGCGACCGCAAGGACGGCGGGTACTCCGCGTTGCGGCCGACGAGCAAGGTCCGTTCGACCCACCCTCGAAAGCGCCGGCTGTGGGACTCACGTTGGGGCCTGCGTTCATCGCGGCAGGCGACGGAACGTCGGCATTCGGACGCTTGAGAGTTTCGGAGGGGCGCATCGACGCTCTGCTCCCGGAAGAAGGCGAGACCGACGTCGCGCTCCCACCCGGTAGCATCATCGCTCCGGGCCTCATCGACGTTCACACCAACGGCGCCGGCGATCATCTCTTCAATCGCGATCAGGGCTACGCCGTGTCGGCGGTATCGCGAGAAAACGCGCGATTCGGCGTGACGGGCTTCGTCGCGGGGGTCATGACCGCGCCGTGGGAGTCGATGCTCCACGCCGCTTCCGACGTCGTTGAAGCCGCCCACGCATTAGAAGAGGACACACCGCACGGCGCGCGCTGCCTCGGCGTCCACTTCGAGGGCCCGTTCCTGAATCCGAAGTTTCGCCGCGCCCATCGCGCGGAATGGCTCCTGCCCGCGTCGGCCGGTGCGGCGCGCGAGATGGTCGAGGCCTGCCATGGCGGCTGCCTCATGGTCACGCTCGCGCCGGAGATCGATGGCGCCGCGGATGCCGTCTCCGTCTTCAAGGAGCACGGCGTCGTCTGTTCGGCAGGGCATACGGGGGCGCGCTATCGCGAGGGCATGCTCGCGATCGGCATGGGATTTCGATCGCTGACGCATGCGTTCAACGGTATGCCGCCGCTCGACCATCGCGATCCGTCGCTCCTCGCGTCATTCATCCAAGACGAGCGCACGCTCGTTCAAGTCATCTGTGACGGCGTCCACGTCTCTCCGGTCATGGTCGACATTTTGCACCGCACGCTGGGGACGCGCATCGTCCTCACGACCGATTTCATGCCCGCAGCGGATCCCGGCTACCATCTCGACGGCGGCGTCATGCGCATGGGCGATGGCACGATCGCCGGCAGCGCGCTGACGGTCGACGACGCGGTGCGCAACTATATGGAGTACACGCAGCTGCCCTTCGAGAAGGCGATCGAGAGCGCGACGTATGCGCCCGCTCGTCTCATCAAACACGATACGATGCTCGGCCGCATCGCGCCCGGATTGCGAGCGGACCTCTCCATCTGGGATGCGCAGCACGCCGTCGTCGGCACGATGGTCGGCGGCGAGTTCGTCTACAACGCGCTCGCGGCGGCTACGGCGTAGGCGCGGGGCTCGCGGAGTCGATCGAAGCGTTCTTGCGTCCCTGCAGTGCGGACCGCAGCATCGCCCACGCCGCGTAGAGCACGACGATGACGACGAGCCAGCGGACGTCCTGCAGCGGAAGCGACTTCACGATGTACGCGGCGATTGCCACGCCGGGAAGTCCGCCGAGCGTCAGGCCGATCGCAGAGCGCAGGGAGTACGCATCGAAGCGGATGAAGCGCGCGCTCGCAAAGGGCATGAGAAACGCGCACGATCCCATCATGATCGGGAACGCCGCCTTCGGATTCATGCCCAGCAGGCTAACCATGATCATCGCGGGCGCGTAGAGCCCGATCCCGATCGTCATCACCGCGCCGAGGCAGAAGTTCACGGCGACGCCGGTCCACAGACGCGCGCCGGTCAGCCCCAGCGCGGTCCCGGAGAGGCCGAACGTGCTGCCTTTGAGGTTCGCCATGATGAAGAGCGCCGCAGCGACGACGAGCGCGCCACCCATTCCGATCTGAACGCCGCGTCGCGGAAGGCGTGAGACGAGCCCCGCCCCGAGCCACGCACCGAGCACCGACGAGGCGATGAGCAAGACGAGCGTTCGGGGATCGACGCCGATGATTCCGATGTAGATGAGTGCCTCGAGAATCGTCGGAAGGGTGTGCCCGACGTTGAGCGTTCCCGGTATCTTCTCGTCGGGAACCATGCGAAAGAACTTGTAGAATGAGGTCGTGACGGCGAACGAGCCGATCCCCAGCGTGTCGAGAAAATCGGTAATGAATCCGACGCCTGCCTCGCCAGGCTTGGGCCAAACGAATCCGCCGCGTTTGCGCATCGCTAGGCCCCATACCACGACGAGCATGAGGGCGACCAGGCCAAGCCCGGCGAGCAGATAATCGCGCACGCTCATTCCCGCGGATATGCTCCCGTCACGCCCGCGCAACCTTCACGGACGACACATTCGCACGTGGCGCTCGGCACTATAACGCGTGCGGGGTCATTCGATAGAGCACGTGAGGTCGCAGCGGACTTCCCGGCTCGACGAGGGGATGCTCGAAATCATCTGAGGTGTCGTGCGTCATGCCGAGCCGCTGCATGACGTGCTGCGAGCGCACGTTCGACACTGCGCTTCGTACGTCAGACGCCAGCCGACCTCGAACGCCGGCGTGAAGCGCGCTGCAAATGGAACCTCCTGCAGAGCGATGACCCCGATGAACGGCGCGATACCCTTTGCTTCAAGTACCCACCATCCGTAGCCGTCGCGTTCCAGGCGCTTGCGCAGGTCTCCGGCGATGCGCTCCTCCCGATTCCGGTCAAACGGCCGATTGAAGAACTCTCGCACCCGTGGATCGGCATTCATCCGCAACCATGAATCGACGTCGCCGTCGCACCACGGGCGAAGACGAAGCCTCTGCGTTTCGACGGTTACAACCGAAGCCGACACGATCGCAAAAGAAACGTCGCGCGGCTTTCTTGACGGGCCCCTTCGTTCACTCGACTCGCCGGCAGCAGATTTCGAGCTTGTTGCCCTCGGCATCATCGAAGAACGACGCATAGTAATTGGAACCGTACTCCGTCATGAGCAGCGGCCCATCGATGTCCCGCGCTCCGTTCGCTCGTGCGATCTCCGTCAGACGATCAACCTCCGCGCGCGAGGTTGCCCCGAACGCGATCCGCGTTCCGTTTGGAGCGTGACCGGCCTCGCAGACGATCCAGAAGAACGCGTCTTCGCCGGTTTCGTTCGAGCGATGATAGCCGACGGACCCGCTCTCGACGTGCACGTCCGTGTATCCCATGGCGCCGGCCAACGCATCGTAGAGAGCGCGCACCTTGGCGACGTCGCCGACGCGAAGGTCGACGTGATCGACGAGCATGTTTCCTCTCCTCCCTATGACGGCGAGAGCTCGCGCGTCGCCGCGGCGTTGAAGTACGATGCCTTCGGGTGGTGCATGACGATTGCGGCCGTCGACTGCTCGGGGACGATTTGGAAACCTTCGGTGAGCGAGACGCCGATTGCGTTCTGCGCATCGAGCAGCGCGAAGACGCTGTCGTGCTGCGCGACGTCGGGGCAAGCGCCGTATCCCCACGAATACCGTTTCCCGCGCTCTGCAGGAAGCCCAAGTTCTGCGCGAATGCGGCGATGAACGTGCTCGGCAAGCGCCTCCGCCGATTGCACGGAGAATCCGTGCAAGAAGTACGCTTCGCTATACTCGCCCGCTGCCTGCAGTTCCGCGACGCGCCGCGACGCCTCGTCGCCGACGGTCACGACCTGCAGCGCGACGACGTCGACCGCCTCACCGTTCTCTGCCTCGCGCACGTAATCGGCGAGCGAGAGATGCTCGCCGCCGGCCTGCCGAGGAAATGCAAAGCGCGCGATCTCGCGCGAGCGATCGCGCTCGTCGAAGAGCACGACATCGTCACCCTCTGCCGCGGCTGCAAAGTATCCATAAACCGCGCGCGGATGGAGAATCGCACCGCGCTCCGCTCGCGCCCGATAGCGTGCCAGACGCGGCTCGAACTCCTCGCGGAGGAGCCGCTCGTACGCATCGCCCTTCGTGTTCGCCGCGCCCCACGAAAGCCGGAAGAGGCTGCGCAGGTCGAAGCACGGCCAGAGCTCGCGAAGATCGGCATCCACGATCGTTCGCGCGCCCAAGAACGGCGGCGTCGGTATCGGAGCGGACTGCGAACGCACCTCCGATGCAACGGCACGCGGCGCACCGCTCGCAGCAGCCGCCCTACGCGGTGCGAGCGCCGCGCGACGCGTCTGCTCGACGAACGCGTCGCGTGTCGCGCGGTCGCCCGTCAGCGTATCCATGACCTCGAGCCCTTCGAAGGCATCCTTTGCATAGAAGAGCCCGGGTTCGAAAAACCGTTCGCCTTCGAACACGGCGATACGTTTTGCAAAGTCGCGATTGATCGCCGCACCCCCAACGATGACGGGGAACGCGAGACCGCGCGCGTCTTGCTCCTGCACGCACACCGGCATCTGCTTGCTCGTCGACACGAGCAGCGCCGAAAGGCCGATCGCATCGGCGTTCACCTCGATCGCCTTCTCGAGAATCGCGTTCATCGGCACCTGCTTGCCGAGATCGAAGACCGTGTACCCGTTGTTCGTGAGGATCGTGTTCACGAGGTTCTTTCCGATGTCGTGCACGTCGCCGAAGACCGTCGCGAGAACCACCTTGCCCTTCGTAGCGCCCTCCTTCTTCTCCAAGAACTGCTCGAGATGCGCGACGGCGCGCTTCATCACTTCCGCCGACTGGAGCACGAAGGGTAAGATGAGCTCGCCGGCGCCGAACTTATCGCCGACGTCCTTCATCGCAGGCAGAAGAATCTCGTTGAGCACGGCGACGGGCGCCCGCGTCCGCAGCGCGGCGTCGATCTTCGCTTCGATGCCGTCCTTGCGCCGACGCAAAATCGCGTGATGGATCTGCTCTTCGATCGGCGCGTCGGCTTCGTCGGCGATCGCGGCCTCTGCCGCCGGCGTGACGTCGCTGAAGTGCTCGATGAGGCGTGCGAGCGCGTCGGGCCGGCGAGCGAAGACGAGGTCGTCGCAACTCGCGCGGCTCTCCTCGTCGATCTCGGCATACGGTGCGATCTCCTTCGCGTGGACGAGAGCGCAATCGAGTCCGGCCTGCACGCAATGATGGAGAAAGACCGAGTTGAGCGCGGCACGCGCCGCGGGTTGGAGGCCGAAGGAGACGTTCGAGACGCCGAGCGACGTGAGGACGCCCGGCAGCGCGGTCTTGATCGCGCGAATGCCGTTGATCGTCGCGACGGCGGACTCCGCGAACTCCGCATCACCCGTCGCCAGCGTGAACGTGAGCGCGTCGAAGATGAGCGCTCCGGGCGGTAGGCCATACTCGCCGACGGCGATCTCGTAGATGCGCCGAGCCACCTCGACCTTGCGTTCCACGCTCTTCGCCATGCCCTGCTCGTCGATCGTCAGCGCGACGAGCGCCGCGCCGTGCTCGATCGCAACGGGAAGAACGCGATCCATCTTCGCTCTTCCCGCTTCCAAGTGCACGGAGTTGAGGATCGCGCGTCCGGGATAGTTCTTCAGCGCGACCTCGAGCACGGCGGGCTCGGTGGAGTCGATCATCAGCGGAGCTTCGATCGACTGCGCGAGCCGCCGCACGATCTCGCGCATCTGAACGTCCTCGTCGCTGCGTTCCGTCAGTGCGCAGCAGATGTCGAGTACGTGCGCGCCGCCCTCGACTTGCTCGCGCGCGAGGAGCACGATGTCGTCGTAGCGATCTTCGAGCAGCAGGCGCTTCATGCGGCGCGATCCTTGGCTGTTGATGCGCTCGCCGACCAGAAGCGGGCGCGGCTCCTGCTCGAGCGCAACCGCGGTCATTGCGGAAGCGACGGACTCTCCTTTCTCTGCGTCGTCCCGAGCACGAGCACGAGGCGCTGCCGACGTCGAAGGATCGCCGAGCACCTCGCGCAGCGCCGCGATGTGCGCGGGCGTCGTTCCGCAGCAGCCGCCGATCGCGTTGACGCCATACTCGCGCACGAACTCTCCCAAATTGGAGGCGAACTCGTCGGGCGTCTGCGGATAGATCGTCTCGCCGGCAGGCCCCATGAGCGGAAGTCCGGCGTTCGGAATGACGCTCACGAACGATCGCGAGGTCTCGCACAGATAGCGCACGGAGTCGCGCATCTCCGTCGCACCCGTCGAGCAGTTGAGACCGATCGCGTCGACCGGCAGCGCGTCGAGCACCGCGCAGATCGCGCGAATATCCGTTCCCAAGAGCATGCGGCCTTGCGTGATGAGCGTCGGCTGGGCCTGAATCGGCAGGCGGCGCATCCCGTCCGCAAACGCACGCATTATTCCCGCGATCGCCGCTTTGAGCTCGAGGAGATCCTGCATCGTCTCCAGGAGCAGCAGGTCCGCGCCGCCGTCGGCGAGAGCGCGCGCCTGCTCCGCATAGATCTCGGCGAGCCGGTCGAAGGTGATCTTCGAAAGCGCCGGATCCGACGACGAGACGAGCATCCCCGTCGGGCCCATCGAGCCGGCAACGAAGCGCGGCCATCCCGGCGTCGCGACCACTGCACACGCCTCCCGCGCAATCCGCGCCGCATCGGCATTGATCTCGTACGTCCTGTCGCCGAGTCCGTACTCATCGAGTTTGAGTCGTGAGGCGGTGAACGAGTCGGTTTCCACGACGTCCGCGCCGGCACTCAGATACGCGTCGTGAATCTCGCGGACGATGTCGGGACGCGAGAGGACGATCGCCTCGTTGCATCCCAAATACCGCTCGCCGCCGAAGTCCGACGCGACGAGATCGCGCGCCATGAGCTCGGTGCCCATAGCGCCATCGAAGAGCAAGACCCGCTCGTTTAGGCGTTGGATGTATTCAGACAACGTATCTCACCGACAGCACGTCCGGCCCGATTATACACGACCGGCCGTGCGAAGCGAGCCAGTCTTTCCACCCGCTCGTCGTCGAGCGCTCCGAGGCCTCGGAG
>JBOHTS010000053.1:0-146258 GCA_050733755.1 Candidatus Tyrphobacter sp.
GCACGAGCCGGTCTCACTGTGGTATACTCCCCTCGCGGAGTGCGCCGGACGGTCGCCCTCGGGTCGCACCGAGGGAGGAAAGTCCGGGCTTCACCGGGCCAGGGTGCAGGATAACGTCCTGTCGGGGCAACTCGAAGGAAAGTGCCACAGAAACATACCGCGCGGTCCGCTTTGCGGGTCACGCAAGGTTGAAATCGTGAGGTAAGAGCTCACGGAGCACCGCGGCGACGCGGGCTCGGGTAAACCCCACCCGAAGCAAGACCGCTCGACTCCCCGTTTCGGGGCGGACGGCCCGTCCGAACGAGCAACGTCGCACCGAGGTGCGCGGTAACGCGCGCCCCAGAGAGATGGCCGTCACCTTCGGCGCAAGCTGCAGGTACAGAATCCGGCTTACAGGCGTACTCCCCACCACGCGGCAAAGGAGAACTGCGTGTCTTCAGGTTTTTGGAAGGGCATCGCGCTGGCGATCATCGCGCTGGCCATCGTCTATACGTGTCTTGGCGGCGATGCGGGCCTGCAGCCTGGTGACTACGGGATCGACAACCCCTTTACGGCGCTGCGCCCCGGCGGCTTCGTGCTTCCTTCGGTTCCGCCGGGCTCGAGCCTCTCGCGCGCCGGTCTGCATGCCGGCGAGCACCTGCGGCTCCTCAACTCGAGTCTTGCCGCTCGCGCGGCCCTCGCCTATCCGCTTCCAGGATCGCACGTCGAGTTCGTGACGACGAGCGGACGGACGATCACGCTCGTCGCGCGGCCGGCCCCCCGCCAGTGGCTCCCATGGACGATCATCGTCGTAAAGCTCGCGTTCCTCATCGTTGCCGGACTCCTCGTCTTGCGGCGGTGGCGGGAGCGAGCGGTTCGGTCGCTCGTCTATTTCCTCACCGGCTTCGGAATTGCGCTGACGTTTGCGAACTCACCGCCCGTCCGGTTACCGGTCGTCTCACTTTTGCTCTTCGGCTTGGGAACCGGCGTGCTGATCGTCGCCGCAGGAGCCGCCGCGGCCGATTTCTCGGCGCACCTCTCTTCGGCACCGGGCGTCCTCGAACGCAATCTCGCGCGCGCCGCGAGTATCGCTGCCGCAGTAGCGATCCTCATTAATGCATCGCTCTTTCTCTTCGCGTTTGACCAACGGATGGCGATGCTCGGCTCCGCCCTCGCCGGGCTGCTGTACTTCCTGCCGTTCTTGCTTGCGATCGCAACGCTCATCGTTGGATTCACGAGCGCGCGCGGGCCGGAGCGCAGGCGCCGTCTGTGGGTGCTCGTCATCATCGGCATCGGACTCCTGGGCCCGGCGGTCGACATCCTCGTCGGCGCGGCGGCTGGGTACAACGCGGCTCTCGATCAGGTCGCGCTCGCAACGGTGGCGATCGTGCCCGTTGGCCTTGCGTACGTCATTCTCCGGCACCGCCTCATCGACGTCGGATTCGTCCTGAACCAGGCCACCGTCTTCGCCGGCGTCTCGATCGTCATCGTCGGCATCATCGTCATCGTCGAGACGCTGCTCTCCAAGTACGTCGAGAGCACCAGCCACATTACCAGCACCGCCGTACAGGTCGCCGTCGCGCTCGCACTCGGCTTCTCGATCAACGCGATTCATAAGCGCGTCGATCGCATCGTCGATCGGCTCTTCTTCCGCAAGCGGCACGAAGCCGAGACCGCTCTTTACGACTTCGCGCAGGATGCCGCGTACGTTACCGACGAGGGTCTGCTCGTGGAACGCTGCGCGCGCGTCGTGCAGCGGCACGGCCAAGCGCAGCGCGCCGCCGTCTGGATGCTCGACGGCGTCACGGAGCGATACGAATTGCGCGCAGGCTCATTGCGCGGCGCCCCCGTCGACCGAAACGACCCGGCGATCGTCGCCATGCGCGCGCGGCGCATCGTCGCGGATCTCCACGCGTGCGGCTCCGCGCTGCCCGGGATCCTCGCCTTTCCGATGACCGCCGGAGGAGATCTCCTCGGCGTCGTGCTCTGCGACGAAAAGCGCGATCAGGAGAGCTATGCGCCCGACGAGCGAGCGGCTATCGAGCGGGTCGCCGAGGCAGTCGGCCACGCGTATGCGACGCTTCAGGTCAACGCCTTACGGCGCGAGATCGAGCGCCTGCGTCCGTCCGTGCGCCCCGGCGATGCAACCGAAGGGGCCTTACCGGCGCTTTAGGCGAAGAGAATCTCTAAGGAGTCAACGATGCAAACCGAATCCCGCTTCACCCCCGAGATGACCGTCGACCAAGCATTCCAACGGCACGCCGGCGCGCGCCGCGTCTTCGCGCGCTTCCATCTCGGCGGATGCTCGAACTGCGCGATCAGCGAGAGCCACACGCTCGGCCAGATCAGCGAAGATTATGGGATTCCGCTTCCGATGCTCATGGACAGCCTCAACGCGCTCTGGGATCAAGGCATCCTCAACGTCGGCGATCGCGTCCGGATTCCGCAAGAAATCCGTGCGAAGGTCCCGCAACTCGCAAACGTTCCCGACGTCGGCGTCATCACGGGCGCCGAAAGCGGCGCCTACACCGCCGAGTTCGGCGACGTACGGCTGCAAGGGCTGAGCGAGGATTTCATTCCAGAGCGTTCGGAGACGGCGCGCGCTTCGTAGCGCGGCGTCTCACACGAAGTCGATCGGTCGGCGGTCGGCAAACCCCTGGTCGGGTGCATGCCAGAACGTTACCTCGGGTTCGCCGGCTTTCCAGCAGAGGTAGACCGCGCTATCTTCTCGCCGCGATGGAAAGTCGAGCAGGCCAAGATCGATGTCCTTTACGATGCATCCATAGGACTCGATACGATGGATGAGCCGCACGATCTCGCTTTTGAGCTCGCCGAACTTCGGCGTGCCCAGCGGCCATCGCGGCGACGCAATGTGCGTGCCGGCGGCGGGCAGCCCGTGCAGCGCCGGGTCGGCTTCGAGCAGCTTGATCGCAAGCTCCCGACGCTCCGCGAGCAACTCCTCGACGAGCGGGGCGACCTTGGGAATGAGGGCGTTGGCCCGCTCGGGCGAAAACCACTTCATGTGACCGTCTCCCTCCTCGCTTTCGGTTTCAAGCACGGAATACCGCCGAACCTCGACCTTCTCCTCGACGTGCGATTCCTGCGCAACCCCAACTACGAGCCGGACCTCGCCGAAAAGACCGGCGCCGACCCCGCCGTTGCCGCCTTCATCGAACGGGACCCCGCGCTTGCGCCCTTCCTCTCACATCTTTTCCCGTTGCTCGACTTTCTTCTTCGCGAGTACGAGCGAACCGGACGGGAGCGCGTGACGATCGGGCTGGGCTGCACGGGAGGGCGCCACCGCTCGGTCTTCGTCGCGCATCGCCTCGCGCGCCATCTCGCGCAGCGATTCGAGACCGTCGAGACGATCGAGCGTGACGTGGAGTTGGCATGATGCGCTGGATTCTTCCGGGCGCCGGCGTCAAGCGTTGGCTCGTCATCTGTTTCATCGGCATCGTCATGCTCGCCGACGCCGCCGACCGCTGGGTCGTCGCAGAAGGAAATGCAAGCAACGTCAACGAGTTGCTCGACGGCATCGTCGCCGATTACTTTCCGCCCGGCGATCTCACGTGGATCTTTGGGACGCTCGGCATTCTGTTGCTCGCAGGCGGCACGGCGCTTGCCATGCGAGCGCTCTTTCGCGCCGCCGCCGGTCAGAGCGTACAGCACTCGCATCTGCGCGAAGGCTACAAAATCGTCGCCGTCGGCGGAGGGACGGGACTCTCGACGCTGTTGCGCGGTCTCAAACGCCGCACGAGCAACCTTACCGCCGTCGTTACCGTGACCGACGACGGCGGATCGTCGGGGCGGCTTCGCGAGGAACTCGGCATCCTGCCGCCGGGCGACGTGCGCAACTGCCTCGTCGCGCTCGCCGACGACGAAGCACTCGTCACCGATCTCTTCAACTATCGCTTCGACGAAGGCGAGGGCCTTTCGGGCCACTCGTTCGGGAACATTTTTCTCGCCGCGATGACCGAAGTATTGGGAGATTTCGATAAGGCGATCCGTGAGTCAAGCCGCGTGCTCAACATCGTCGGCCGCGTGCTTCCCTCGACGCTGGGAAAGGTTCGCATCTGCGCGGAGATGGAAGACGGCAGCATCGTGAACGGCGAGTCGCAGATTCCACTCGCCGGAAAGCCGATCGCGCGCGTCTTTCTCGAACCCGCGAGCGTCGCGCCGCTCGATCAGGTGCTCGCAGCGATCCGGGATGCGGACGCAATCGTTCTCGGACCCGGGTCGCTCTACACGTCGATCCTTCCGAATCTGCTCGTCGACGGGATCGCCAAAGCCATTGCGGCTTCGAACGCGGTGAAGATCTACGTCTGCAACGTCATGACGCAGCCGGGCGAGACGACGGGAATGACCGCCTCGGATCACGCGCGCATGCTCTTGGCAAACGCGCACGAGCGCGTCTGCGACTACGTCGTCGTGAACGACGAGCCGCCCAAGCGTCTCCTCGCCGCGTACGAGGAGAAAGAGCAGGGTCCCGTCACGCCCGACGTCGATCGCATCGCGCAAAGCGGCTTGACACCCGTTGCAGCCGCCGTCATCAGCGAGGACGCGAACGTCCGCCACGACCCGGATCGCCTGGCGGCGGTGGTTCTCGGAGTGATCAACCGCCACGTCGCCGATCGCGCGACGTTCGTGAAATCTCCAAGCGCCTATCGTAGAACGAGCAGAGCCGCGGCGCCGTAGCGAGCGCAACCGGAGGCCGAAGGCCGCGCGGCGAAGCCCTTGCGCCCATGACCTCAACCTCGAAGGCTGCCGGCCCCACCTATTGCGAGAGCGCGCTCGACGCGATCGGAGGAACGCCACTCGTTCGCCTGCACAAGGTCATCGACGGCGCGGCGTGCCTCGTTCTCGCGAAGGTCGAGTACGTCAATCCAGGCGGCAGCGTGAAGGATCGCCCGGCCCGCGAAATGCTCGACGCCGCCGAGCAGGCGTGCCTTTTGCGACCCGGCGGGACGATCGTCGAGCCGACGAGCGGCAACACCGGCACGGGCCTGGCGATGGCCGCCGCGATCCGCGGATATCGCTGCATCTTGGTCATGCCCGACAAGATGTCCAAAGAGAAGGTCGATCTCTTGCGCGCGTACGGCGCCGAAGTGGTGGTGACGCCTTCGAACGTCGCAAACGACTCGCCCGAGTCGTACTACAGCGTTGCAAACCGGCTCGCGTCGGAGATTCCCGGCGCGTTTCAGCCCAATCAATTTCACAACCATCACAACCCCGAGGCTCATTACCACACGACCGGGCCCGAGATTTGGGAGCAGACCGCCGGCACGATCACGCATCTCGTCGCCGGCATCGGCACGGGCGGCACGATCTCCGGCACCGCGCGCTTTCTCAAAGAACATAATCCTAACGTCCACGTCGTCGGCGCCGACCCGGAAGGCTCGATCTACTCCGGCGACACGCCGCGCTCGTACGCCGTCGAGGGAATCGGCCTGAACTATCTTCCCGAAACCGTCGACCTCAAGGTCATCGACGAGATCGTACGCGTACCCGATCGCGACTCGTTCCTCATGACGCGGCGAATCACACGCGAGGAGGGCCTGCTCGTCGGCGGATCGTCCGGCACCGCCGCCGTCGCGGCTGCGAAACTCGCCAAGACGCTGCCGAGCAGCGCGCTCGTCGTCGTCATCTTTCCCGACTCCGGACGCGGCTACATGTCGAAAATTTTCAACGACGACTGGATGATTGCCAACGGATTTTTGAGCGAGGGCAAGCGCCGCGCGACCGTCGGCGACGTCCTTCGCGGGAAGACGCCGCTCCCGCCGATGATCACCGTAACGCCGGGCGACACCGTGAGCGTCGCGCTCGATCTTCTTCGCAAGTACGAGATCTCGCAGATTCCCGTCATGCGCGAGCACGAGGTGATCGGCAGCATCAACGACGTCGCCGTGATGCAGGCGGTATTCGATCGCGCCGACATCATCCATCAGCCGGTGAGCGAGGTCATGGGCCGGCCGTTCCCCGCCCTCGAGCAGAGCATCGAAATCGATCGGGCCTACAAACTCCTTACGCTCGCGAACCCCGCAATCGTCGTCACCGACGAGGGCGAGCCGATCGGCGTGGTGACGAGACAAGACGTCATCACATTTCTCTCCGACATTTCTGCTCCGGCACCGCATCATTAGCGCGGCGGCATCGATGCGCTTTTCGACTCGCGCTATTCACGTTGGGCAAGAGGCCGATCCGGCAACCGGCGCGACGATCGTGCCCATCTACCAAACCTCGACGTACACGCAGGAAGCCGTCGGCAAACACAAGGGCTACGACTACAGCCGCACGGTCAATCCGACGCGCGTCGCGCTCGAGAGGCAGCTCGCGTCGCTGGAGAACGCGGCCTTTGCCAGCGCCTTCGCCAGCGGCATGGCCGCGACGTCGGCGGTAATGAATCTGCTTTCTGCGGGCGACGCCGTCGTCGCGAGCGACGATCTCTACGGCGGCACGTATCGCCTCTTCTCCCAAGTCCTGCAGCGTTACGCGCTGACCTTCACCTACGTCGACGCGACCGACCCCGAGGCGGTCGCCGCCGCGCTGACGCCAAAGACGCGCCTCATCTGGCTCGAGACGCCGACGAATCCGCTCCTGAAACTCGTCGACATTCGCGCGGTCTGCGACGTCGCCGCACGCAGCGGCGCGATCGTCGCCGTCGACAACACGTTTGCGTCGCCGTACTTCCAACAGCCGCTCGCGCTCGGCGCGAGCGTCGTCGTTCACTCGACGACGAAATACATCGGCGGCCACAGCGACGCGATCGGCGGCATCGCGATGACAAACGACGAGGAGATCGCCAAGACGATTCGCTTTCACCAGAACTCCGTCGGGGGCGTTCCGGGACCGATGGATGCCTGGCTCACGATGCGCGGCGCGAAGACGCTCGCCCTTCGGATGCGCGAGCACGAGCGCAACGCGCACGCGATCGCGCAGTATCTGCAGGAGCATCCCAAGGTCGAGCACGTGAACTATCCCGGCCTGCCCTCTCATCCGCAGCACGCGCTCGCGCGCAGTCAAATGAGCGGTTTCGGCGGAATGCTCTCGTTCACGCTTCGCGTACCCGAAGAGCGCGCGATGGCATTTGCCGGCTCCCTGCGCTATTTCAGCCTTGCCGAGAGCCTCGGCGGCGTCGAGTCGCTCATCTGCCACCCCGCACGCATGACCCACGGCTCCATTCCCAAGGCGGAACGCGACCGGCGCGGCGTCACCGATGGATTGCTGCGTCTCTCCGTCGGCGTCGAAGACGTCGACGACCTCGTCGAAGACCTCCAAGAGGCGCTTTCGAAACTCTAGGGCTGTCCATCGACTCTGTATCATCGCGAGCGCCTGCGCTGCCGGTGTCACCCCGAGCGTAGCAAACGAATTGAGCGGAGTCGAGGGGCAGTACTGAGCGTTGCTTCAGTCGGAAGTGTTTTTAGGGCTGGTCTGTCGGATAGCGCACGGCGGTGGCGCCGGCCAGCAGTTGCTTTGCGCTCGCTTCGTCGAGCGCCCCGAGATGCGCTTGCACCGTGAGCACGACGGCGCGCTGTGAGTCGATCCAAATGTATGCGTAGACCTTGCGGGTGGAAAAGCCCGCACCTTGCGTCACGTCGAGGAAGAGCGCGGGCATCCCGTTGGCGAGCAACGCGTGCTCCTTGTGCTTCACGAGCGTCGCCGGATCGCTTTCGCGCAGACTGTTCTCGTACGTGCTGTCGAAACCATCGAGGTCGCCGGTGTACGACTCCATGATGATCGAGATGAACTTCGCATCCTCGCCGCGCCCGACGGCCCACGTCGCAACGGCCGTCGGATCCTGTGAAAGATCGCTCAAGGCGACATGCTGCATCGGCGAGAGCAAAACGGCACCGGCGGGCGCCTCATAATGCATCGCCGGATCGTCGTACGTAAGCGGATCCGGCGTCGGCGTCGTCTCTTGCGCGAACGCGCGCGCTTGCACTGCAAGCACCATGGCAAACGCAACAATGACCGCAAGCGTCTTCATGCTCGCCGGTCACGTTGCAGATGCGGGCGATGAAATCCTGGGTCGCCGCGCAAGGTAGGCGCTCGCACTCCTCACGAAGGGGGCGCAATGGCACCGCAGGGCGGCATGGAGCGCGCGATTTCGACGCGTGGAGCGGTTGCCGTCAACGTCATCACGATGGTCGGAATCGGGCCGCTCATTACGATCCCGCTCGTCCTCGCCTCGCTCGGCGGGCCGCTCGCGCTCGTCGGTTGGATCGGCGGCGCAGTCGTCGCGCTCTGCGACGGTCTCGTCTGGGCAGAGCTTTCCTCGCGTTTTCCCGCTTCGGGAGGAACGTACGTCTATCTGCGCGAGGCATTCGGCGCACGGCGCCTAGGCCGCGCGCTCGCGTTCCTTTTCAACTGGCAGTTCCTGCTCTTTGCGCCGTTCGTGCTCGCGAGCGGTTACGTCGGCTTCGCGGACTACACGGCCTATCTCGCGCCCGGCATGAGCGCCTGGCTGCCCAATCACCTCTGCGCGATCGGCGTCGGGATCGTTACGATCGTGCTCCTCATGCGAAAAACCACGAAGGTCTCGGCGACGGGACTCGTGCTCGGGATCGTCGCGGTGTTCACACTCGCTTTCATTGCGCTGGCCGCGCTGACGCATGCGAACTGGCACGCGGCGATGCGGTTGCCCGGGCCCGTGCGTCTTGGAAACGGCTTTCTCGCGGGGTTCGGAAGCGCGCTGTTCGTGACGCTCTACGACTACGTCGGCTATTCGCAGGTCGCGCTGCTTGGCGACGAGGTTCGCAACCCCGCGCGAACGATTCCACGCGCGATCGTCATTTCGATTCTGCTCGTCGCGGTGCTCTACGTCGCGCTGCAAGTCGGCGTCCTCGGGGTCGTGCCGTGGCGCTCGCTCTTCGACGCGCACGGCTCGCCGACGGCCGCGTCGTTCTACGTCGGCGCGATCGCCGTGCAGAAGACGTGGGGCGTCGCGGCGGCGCGCGCCGTGACGGTGCTCGTTCTCATCACGGCCTTTGCCTCCGTCTACGGAAACCTGCTCGGCGCTTCGCGGATTCCGTTTGCCGCCGCGCGGGACGGCGCGTTCTTTAAGACGTTCGCTCGCCTTCATCCGACGAAGCACATTCCCGCGCTTGCCCTCCTCGTCATCGGCGGGCTCTCGCTGCTCGCGAGCCTTTTTCCGCTCGACGAGATCATCGCGATCCTCACCGCAGGCATCGTGCTCGTGCAGAGCGTCATGCAGATCGTCGCCCTCTTCGTGCTTCGCTCAAAAGGCGCGCCGCCGTTTCGAATGCCGCTCTACCCGCTGCCCGCCGTCGTCGCGCTCGGCGGATGGGTTCTGGCGTTCTGCTTCACGGGCGCCACCGCGATTTCGATCGGCGTCGCATGGCTGATCGTCGGCGGCGTCGTCTATCTTTTGGTTGCAAAGGTGCAGCGTGCGTGGCCTTTTGCGGCGGCCGCCGTGGCGTGCGCGCTCGTGTTCTTGGCAGCGCCGCGCGTTGCAACGGCTGCGCCCGTCGGTGCTTGGAGAACCTGGAGCGCATCGCGCATCGTGCGGATGAACGGCGATCCCGTCTTCGACGTCGACGGAAGACCGTTCTTCGTCTACGGAGCCTCCTTCTTCTACGAACGGTTGCCTGCGGATGCCTGGAGACGATCTCTGCTCGCGTACCGCAGCGAGCTGCATATCAACACGATCGATCTCTACGTTCCGTGGAACTGGCACGAACCAACGCAGGGGCATCTCGACTTCACCGGCGCATCGAACCCGCGCCGCAATCTCATCGGTCTTCTCCAAACGATAACGCATCTGGGTTTCAAAATCGTGCTGCGTCCGGGGCCGGTCATTCGCAACGAATGGCGAAACGGCGGCTACCCCGCCTGGTTGCTGCGGCGCCCCGCATACGACATGCCCCTGCACGACATTCTCGAAGGGCGCTATCCGGCGACGGCGACGCTGCAGAACCGCCACGCCGACGCCGCGTCAGCCGAGTGGCTGAAAAACCGGACGCATCTTCACTACGCTGCGAACTGGCTGCGCGAAGTTCTCACCGCCGTCGCCCCCTTCTCGCACGACGTCATTGCAATCGCGCTCGACGACGACCAG
Organism: Candidatus Tyrphobacter sp.; assembly: GCA_050733755.1. Taxonomy (GTDB): domain Bacteria; phylum Vulcanimicrobiota; class Vulcanimicrobiia; order Vulcanimicrobiales; family Vulcanimicrobiaceae; genus Tyrphobacter. The sequence goes on from JBOHTS010000053.1 coordinate 10,055, forward strand.
GGAGCCTATCTCGATAACGACACGTGGCCCGCGCCGCACTGGCACGCGTACGTCGAATGGCTGCGCCGCCAAGTCCACTCGATAACGGGATCGCGCGTTCCCATTTTCGTCAACACGTACGAAATGAAGGTGACGGCCGACTCGCCGGCGTGGGCGTGGGGAGACTGGTATCAGAGCAGCGCGTATCGCATCGGCGCGCACGACCGCGAGCAGATCGATTTTTCGACGGATTTGCTCGGGACGCAACCACACGTGCCAATCATGATGGCCGAGTTCCAGGCGGGCTGGCTGCAGGGAGCCGACGAAAACGCGCCTCGACCTGCCGATCCAACGAACACCGCGCTCGCGCTTTCGGAGTTTCTCGCTGACGGCGCGCACGGCATCGTCAACTTCCCGGTCCAGGACAGCATCTATCCCGCCGGGTGGGAAGTGCCGTGGGCGAACTGGGCCTATGACTGGGACGCCGCCCTGACCGCGTGTCTCGAGTGCGCACCGTCCAAACGATTCTGGCCGACCGCGCACTTCGGCGCCGAAATCGCGCGGTACGGCAGCCTTCTAGCGACAACACATCCGGTCGTCGACGCGCACGTCGTCTGGCCGCCCAGCCTCTTTCCCGCAGCTTCTGAGGGCGCGCGCGCCGAGAACGATGCCGCGGTGACTCTTGCGATGCTCAAGGAGTGCCGCGAGCGCGGACTCATCTGCGACCTTCGAGATCTGCGATACGAGCCGCTTTCGGCGGATGGCGCGCCGTACATCTTGCCGATCGTCTTGGACGGCACCGTCGCTCTCAATGCGACGGCGCAACGGCGTTTGCGCGACTTGCGCCGGCAGCGCAGACTCGCTGCGAGCCTCGCAACGGTTGCAAGCCGCGGGTTTTCAGGAGAACACGACGGAGCAACGCTTCTTCTCGATGACGCAGGGCGCAGCGGTTTCGTCGTTGCGTCGAACTGGCGCTCGCGTCGCGTCCGCGCGGGCCCGTACTTCGTGCGACTCGGCCGGCGCATCGTACGGCTGCCTTCGCTCCAACTTGCACCCCGCTCGGCGAGATTGATCCCACTGCGCGAATCTCGGCATTCGTCTGCGCGGACTCTTCAGCACGTGCGCGTTTACAAGGAGGGCGAGATATTCCTCTGCGTCCCTGCTTTTTTCTTTGGAACCGGCTGGTGGCCGCTGGAGGTAACGTGCTCCGCGAGAACGTCGAACGTGCTTCGCTACGATCCGTTCGAAGACGGATTCGGCGCGATCGAGATGCGCAGCGGGAGAACGACGCTCGTCTTGGCCCCGGACGCAGGGGCGCGCGTTGCGTGTCTCTGCGACCGCAGCGGTTCTAACTTTGCAGCGACGATCGGCCTCCTGCGCGATGCGGTCGACCCCGAGCCGACGCCGTCGTCGCGAGATTATATCGCGGCTTTTACGCATCCGATCCCAGGCGGAACGTTCAATCGCCGGTACTTCTGCGCGACGGCGCGCGCAGGCGAAGCGACTGCCGAGGTTACGTGCGAGTATCGCGCACCGGACCTACCAACCGGCGGCGCGTACTTCGAGCGTGCGCTCGCGGTCGATTCTCAACACGGCGAGATCGACATCAGCGAACGGATGACGCCGTTCGATCGAACGAGCAACGCGCACCTCAAGAGCATCTCCGGCTTTGCGGTCAACGATGGCGATGCAATCGAGGAGGGGGCGGCGTGCTTCGGCGTCTACAGAGCGTCGCTCCACGAACTCGCAAGGCTCTGCTGGAGAGCGCAGGATGTTTTTGCGCACGATGTGCGTCGAACGCGCGGCGCCGCGATTCTCACCCTGCATTTCAAGACAAACGACATCGAGATGCGGCTCGGCGTCCTCGCAGCGAGGTCCCAGGCAATGGCTGGGGCCATAGTCGAGGACGCGCCTACGGGTCACGCGAACAGCGCGCGTTATGGGGAAGTGGCGGAACGGTAGACGCAGCCGCCTCAAAAGCGGCCGAGGTAACCCCTCATGCGGGTTCAAATCCCGCCTTCCCCACCATTTTCGCGAGGGGAACCCCGCTCCTTTTGCTTCGACTGACGCCTTGGGCGAACAGTAGAGGTAATTGAAAACCTCGCGCAACGGCATTTTGCGTGGCGCGACGCGTCGATAGCCATGGGGTATCAGCTGCGCCTCAATGTCCGCTATTCCGTAGCCTAGCTGCCCAAGTCGTGGAACGCTGCATTCAAGGTGGATGTAATCCAGGAGCTGCTTTTCAATGAAAGCAATCAGTACCTCGTGTATTTTACCGATCTCGCGTATCACTCGCGCAACGGTGCCGGTCCGTCGGTGCTCTTCAGCGAAGGCAACATGGGGAGCGATACGAAGATGCTCTTCGAGTATTGGTCGCAGACGCGCATCGGGATTGCAGGCTTTACCGGGCCGCCGCCGGCAAACGGCATGTTCATCGAATCGGGAGATCCCGTGGGTCTCGTCGTCTGGAACCCACAGCGCCGCCTCGCAACGGCTTGGGGAGGATTCGCCAAGTAGAATGCGCCTCGCTGCAGCAGTGCGTAGAGCCGGTGCCACGCCGTCGTTTGAAGGTGCGGCGAAATCGGCTCGCGTAGGCTCGCACGCATGAGGGTATCATCGATGCGGACCGTCGCGCTTGTCTGCGGTGCCGTCGTCCTTGCGAGCGCAGTTGCCGTTACCGCAAACGTGCGCGCGATGCAGGGCTCGCGTGAGGCGCCGCTCTCGGGAATACACCGGATACGCCACGTCATCATCATCATGCAGGAGAATCGCTCGTTCGATTCCTACTTCGGGACGTATCCCGGGGCAGACGGCCTGCGCCGTAACGCGCGCGGCACGTTCGTCGACTGCGTGCCCGATCCGCGCGCCGGGCACTGCGACCGCCCTTATCACGATACCGCGAACGATAATGGCGGCAGCCAGCATCTTGAGGCGAATGCCATTTACGACGTCGATGGCGGCAAGATGGACGGGTTCGTTCGGGCGGCCGAACGCGGGCAACACGGCTGCTTGTGGGGTTTCTCCGATCCAAAGTGTGCGGCATCGGCTCCGCCCGATGTGATGGGATATCACGACGCATCGGATATTCCGAACTACTGGGCGTACGCGCGGAACTTCGTGCTCCAAGACCACATGTTCGAGCCGGTTATCTCCTGGAGCCTACCGGCTCATTACTACGAGGTGTCGGCGTGGTCGGCAACCTGTCCGGCACCAAAGCCGGACGCTCCACCCGGCGCCGCCTTTCGTATTTCGCCGATGTCGTGTAGAAACGATTCGGTTATCCCATTTCGCCCCAAAGGCTCCCGGCCGGAGCGCTCGTCGCCTGCCATCGATCAGGCCGCGAACCGCGCGAGCAGCATCCGCATCGTCGCATGGACCGATCTCACCTACCTTCTCGCAAAACATCATGTGAGCTGGCGCTACTACGTTGCCGGCGCGACGCCGACGCGCTGTCGGACGCTCGCCCAGGTCGAAGCCTGCATCGATTCGCAGACGAACCTTCGGACGACGCCGTGGATATGGAACCCGCTGCAAACCTCCACCGACGTGCGCGAAGATCGTCAAGGGAGCAATATCCAAACGCTCGCGCATTTCTACCTTGCCGCGCGCAACGGAACGCTGCCCGCCGTTTCTTGGATTGCCCCATCGTCGCTTACCAGCGAGCATCCTCCCGCACTGATCACCGTCGGTCAGACCTACGTGACGAGCCTTATCAACGCGGTCATGAGCGGGCCCGACTGGGATTCGACGGCGATCTTCCTCGCCTGGGACGATTGGGGCGGATTCTACGATCACGTTCCGCCGCCGCGCGTCGACCGGAACGGTTACGGATTGCGCGTCCCCGCAATGGTCATCAGCCCGTATGCGCGGCGAGGGTACGTGGATCACCAAACGCTCAGCTTCGATGCGTACCTCCGATTTATCGAGGACGACTTTCTAAGCGGCGAACGCATCGATCCGCGGACCGACGGGAGGCCGGACCGCCGCCCGGACGTGCGCGAACGCGACCCGCGATTAGGCGATCTGGTGCGCGACTTCAACTTTAGCCAGAAGCCGCTGGCGCCGTTGCTGCTACCGCTCTATCCCAAAACCGATCTCAAGACGACCCTGACGTTCCACTGACCTCGCGCCCGCTTACAACGGCGGCAGCACCTGATGGTGATTCGGAAACGGCGGCGGCCGGTAGTGCGGCAGCGGATGCTCGCGCAGCATTCGCAGCGCGGTTTCGACGGCGGCTTCGAGTTGGGGATCGTGTCCCTCTCGAACGAGGCGCGGGTCTTGAACGACTTCGATGTCCGGCGAGACGCCGTGCCCCTCGACCTCCCAATGACCGTGAAGACCGCCGATGGCGATGCGCGGGGCCATTACCGCACCGCCGTCCATGAGCGTCGGATAGCCGCCGATTCCGACCAGGCCGCCCCAGGTGCGGACACCGACGAGCGGCCCCAGTCCGGCCTTCTTGAAGAGCCACGGCATCGCGTCGCCGCCCGAGCCGGCATACTCGTTGATCACCATGACCTTCGGTCCGTAGATGGCCAGCGGCGGATCGAGATAGACGCCGCCGTCGCGCGATTTGAGGATCGCGTGCGCGCGGCGGCTCAAAAGATCGATGACGTAATCCGCGATCTGCCCTCCGTGGTTGTAGCGCTCGTCGAGAATGACACCTTCCTTATTCACCTGCGCGAAGAAGTACCTGTTGAAGTTCGTGAAGCCGCCGAAACCGGTGTCGGGCATGTACACGTACGCGAGGCGGCCGCCGCTGAGGCGATCGACGAGGCGGCGGTTGTGCTCGATCCACGCAAGTTTACGCAGATTCGTTTCGCTTGCGAGCGGCACGACCGTGACGTCGCGCGCGCCGCTGCCGTCGGGGTTGGGCCCGACGCGAATCGTCGTCTGCTTTCCCGCGGTCTCCTCGAAGAATCCATAGACTTCGCGATTCGTCGTCACCGGCCGGCCGTTGACCGAGAAGAGATACTCGCCCGCGCGCACGTTGACACCGGGCTGCGTCAGCGGCGCACGCAACTGCGGATTCCAGTTCTCGCCGTTGTAAATCTTCGTGAAGCGCCAGTGACCGTTCTCGATCGTGTAATCGGCGCCCAGCAGACCGATGCTGACGCTCTCTCCGGCCGGCGTGTCGGGCGGGCCGTAGACCCACAGATGCCCGACCTCGAGATAGCCGATCATCTCGCGCGTGAGGAACGAAAAGTCGTCGCGTGAAGCGAGGCCCGGCAAGAAGACGGAGAAGCGCCGCTCCGCTGCAGCGATGTTCAGGCCGTGATAGTGCGGGTCGTAGAAGAAATCGCGCTCGATCCGCCACGTCTCGTGGTACATCTGCGCCCACTGCTCGTGCGGCGCGACGTAGACTTCCATGTCGCTCGTCGCCAGCGTTCCCTCACCGGCTTTCGGCGGCGCGAGCGCCGAGACGATCGCCCAACTGGAGCGCTGCGGTGCCGCAGCGGGACGCGAGATGAGAATCTTCTTGCCGTTGGCCGAGACGGCGAAGCCGGTGATGCCTTGCGCCCACGGCAGCGTCTGCTCCTTGGAGATGTCGAAGCGCAGCAGCGTGAGGCTCTCGGGCCCGCCGATGCTCACGAGCGGAGCTTGCGAGACGAAGATAAAGCCCGGATCCGCCGCTTGGAGCGAGACGTAGTTCGCAGCCGGCAACGGAAGCGAGACGATCCGCTGATCGATGCCGTCGAAGTCGATTGCGCGCGACGCAGGAACGGCGGCGTCGTGCGTTTGCGTCGCGGCCTCGGGTTCGTCGCCTGCCCGCTCGTCGTCGCTCTGCGGCGCCACCGGCGATGCAACCGATGACTGCAGCACGGCCGCATAGACGCTGCTCGCGACGGGACGCTGATCGGATTCCATGTCGAGCCCGTACGCCGAGAGCGCGGTATCGGTGCTGGAGAGAAAGTACAGGTACTTGCCGGTGCGATCGAAGCTCGGGCTCGAGCAGTCGCTCATGCCGTCCGTCACCTGATGCAGGACGTGATCGCGCGTGTCGTAGACGAAGATCGCGTGCAGAAAGTTCGTGAGCTGCTTGGAGTACGCGATATACCTGCTATCCGGCGACCATGCGGCGTCGAGCGGTATCGGCGAGAAGTCTTCGTAGCTCTGGCCGCCGATCTTCACCGCCTGCGGATGCGGCTCGCTCACGTCGATGTAGTAGATGCCGAGGTGCTTGTCCGCGTACGCGATCTTCGTGCTGTCGGGCGACCAGATCGGCGAATAGTAGAACGACGGATACGGCTGCAGCCTGTAGACGCGCGCCGGATCCAGGCCTCGCTGGTCGCGGATATGCAGCGAATACTCGCCGCCGGCGTCGGAGAAGTACGCGATCCACTTGCCGCTCGGCGACCAAGCCGGGCTGCGTTCTTCGACGCCCGGGGTCTGCGTGATGTCGCGAATGCTGCCGTGCTCCGCGGGAACCGTGACGATATCGCCATGCGCCTCGAAGACGGCGCGAACGCCGCTGGGCGAGATGCCGGCATCCACGATTTCACCGCCCGCCTTCTCCCAATGCGGCCGCACCTGCGGCATGTCGGCATCGATGGCGATGGGAACGCGGTGCTGTGCGCCGCTCGCCGGATCGTAGACGTGGATCGAGTCGAATTGCGAGTAGACGATCTCGCCGTCATTCGACGACGCCGAGATGATATCGAAGTTGTGGTCGTTCGGCACGACCTCGCGAACCTCGCGCGAGCGGATGCCGTAGGCGTAAAGCGCGTACGAGCCGCTGCGGTCGGAGACGAAATAGACCGTATCGCCGATCCACATCGGATAACGATTGTTCGAATCGTCCTGCGGAATCGCGACGACGGACGAATCCGCCATGTTCGCGATCCAAATCGGCGTGATCTGCCCGCCGCGATAGTGCTGCCAATACCATTCCCACTGGTCGTTCGGGACGTAGGCGAAGTGCGTGCCGTCGGGAGAGAAGGAGCCGGCGACGACGTCGGGCAGCGGCAATACGCGCGCCATACCTCCGCGCGGCGCGATCTCGTACGCTTGCGCCGCGTCGGTGGCGCTGTTGCGCCGCGAGGTGAAGAGAATGCCGCTGCCATCGCGCGTCCAGCCGATGACGGTATCCGCGCCCGGATGGTAGGTGACGCGGTGCGGCTCGCCGCCGCCGGCGGAGACGGTGAAGACGTTGACGTTGCCGTCGTAGTTTGCGCTAAAGGCGATCGTCGAGCCGTCGGGAGAGAAGAACGGCGCGCTCGCAAGCCCGTATCCGGTCACAAGGCGCCTTGCCTCGCCGCCGTCGCGCGGCACGGTCCAAACGTCTCCGCCATAAACGAACGCTATTCGCGTGCGGCTGATCGTCGGCGACTGTAAAAGGAGCGGGGGCGAAGCAACGGCGGGCGCGGCAAATCCGAGTGCAAGAATGCCCGCGACGACCAAAGAGCGCGACATCGGCATGCCTCTGCGTTGGCGGGCGAGGCTAGGGAACCTGCCCGCGTTCTCCATGAGGCTTTCAAGCATCATCATAGAATGAGGCGGCAATGAGTCAACACCGCGCTTCCGCGTGCGTGCGACAACGTAACGGATTGGGATAGCGCCCCTTTGGCGAATCGGCGGGAAGTCGCTATTGTCTTCGCTGCGGGTATCGTTCAAGGAACGGCGCTCGTCGCGTTTCCGGCGACGGCGACGATTCTTACCAGCCGGCACGTCTTCGCGTTCTCCCCGACCCAGTACGGCCTTCTCTTTCTTCCGCAGGTCGTCGGCGCGATCGTCGCCGCGTTGGCAGGTGCCGCGCTTACACGCCGGGTCGGCATCGGTCGCATATTTCGCGTCGGCCTTGGCGCCGATGCACTCTCGATGCTGCTCTTTTTTGCGGGCCGCTTCGCGCTGGACGACCATGCCCGGGCATTCACGCTACTTTTGGTGGCCACGGCCTGTCTGGGGATCGGATTTGGTTTGACGGTCCCAACCTTGAACTCGCTTGCTGCGGGCATGGCCCCAAAGGATCCGGACCGAGCGGTTCTCGTTCTCAATGCGCTGCTCGGCGTGGGAACGGTTCTCGCTCCCCTCTTGTCGGCCGTCTTCGTTGGCGCAGGAATCTGGTGGGGGTTACCGCTCTTTGCCGCAACGACTGCCGGCTTCGTGCTCGTTTCGAGCATCGGTTCGCTTATGGTCATCGCGACGCCGAAAGCGCACGTGCGAACTGCGAAGACACTCTCGCGCCGGCTGCCGGTCTACATCGTGGCGGCCTTTCTCTACGGTTTGATCGAGACCACCAACGGTAACTGGGGAGAACTGGAGATGAGACGAGACTTCGCGGCGCCCGAGGCTGCTGCTGCGTACGCACTCATTGCTTTTTGGGGATGTGTCACCATGGGGCGGTTCACGTTCGGGTCGCTCGAGCGCTGGTTGCCGCAACGCACGGTGTATCGCGTCCTTCCCTTCGTCGCCGCGGCCGCGATGGCCGGGGTCGCGTTAGGGCACCATGACCGCTTGCTCGACGGCGTGCTGCTCTTCGGACTTGCGGGCATCGGCTGCTCCGCATTGTTTCCTCTTACGATCAGCTTCGCTCAAGAGCGGTTCGTGGAACTGAGCGGCACGATCGCCGGCGTACTCATCGCTTCGTATCAAGTCGGTTACGGCGTCGCGGCATTTGCCGTAGGACCGCTACAGACGATCGCTTCCGTTGCGTTACCGGTAATTTATGCCGGCGCAGCGGCTATTGCTCTCATCTTTGGGATCCTCTCGTTCCCGATCGCGTCGGCGAACAACCCGGCGAAACCGGCGTAGAGATGCGGCGCCGTGCGGAGGTCGATGCCAGGCAAGTGTGGGTTTCCTGACTCGGTGGGGAATGATGGGGCCATGATGACTTCACGCTTCGCAAGCGTAGCGTTGGGCGCAGCGCTACTTCTTGTCCCCGTCGTCGCTTCAGCGCAGACGAGCACCCCGGCGGCGCCGATGACCGCCGCGCCGGGTGCGGTCACCCCGGCGCCGGGCGCAGCTACGGCCAACCCGTCGAACACCTATCCCGCAGGCGGGATGGCGACCGCAACGCCCATGGCCTCCTATCAGACGACGACCACGACGACCTACCATCGCCGCGGCGGCGCCTGGTGGATTGGGCTCATCGGGCTCATCGGCCTGTTTGGCCTCATCGGCTTGAGCGGCGGCGGCCGTAATCGCCCGACGGTCTAAGAAACTCGCGCGGGCACGGGAAGGCGAACGCGCCGCGTCAAACGCGCGCGCGTGCGCCTTCCTCGTGGCTCGCTTCGCGGCGAGGTCGACCTTCCCGGCGATAAGTCGATCTCCCATCGCGCGCTGATTCTCCGCGCTTTCCTCGGCGGCGACGGCCCGATCGAGAACTGCAACCCCGGCCGCGACGTCGATGCAACGAAGCGAGGACTCGAATCGCTCTTCTCCTCGAGCGGAACGCGCGAACGTGCGGCGATCGACTGCGCGAACTCGGGATCGACGGCTCGGATGCTGCTGGGCGTCTGCGCCGGTGCGCGCCTGTCGGCTCGCTTCGACGGGGACGAGTCCTTGCGCCGCAGGCCCATGGAGCCCGTTGCAGCGCAGCTGCGCGCGTTCGGCGCCCGCATCGAAACGAGCGAAGGCCATCTTCCGCTCGACCTCTGGAAGGGGGAAAGCGTCCAAACGCGCTCGTTCATCCTCCTTTCGCCCTCGGCGCAGGTCAAGTCGGCGCTGCTCTTCGCCGCGCTCTTTGCCGGCGTTTGCATCGATATTACCGGGGACCGCGGTTCGCGCGACCACACCGAGCGCCTCCTGCGTTTTCAGGGCGCCGGCATCGAGTGGGACGGCCAGCGGATCGCGCTCTCCGCCCCACCGAGCCGGCGCCTGCCCATGAGGGTCGCGGGCGATTTTTCCGCCGCTGCATTCTTCATCACGGGAGCCGTCATCAATGCGGGCAGCGCCGTTACCACACTCGGAGCGTGCGTCAATCCGACGCGCACGGGATTGCTCGACGTTTTGCGATCCATGGGAGCGTCGGTCGAGCTTCACAACGAACGCGACGTCTGCGGCGAGCCCGTCGCCGACGTCACCGCACGATACTCGCGCCTTCACTCCGTCGACATCGATAAACGCCTCGCGCTGCGCGCAATCGACGAGATTCCGCTCGTGGCCGTTGCGGCTGCATTCGCGCACGGCACGAGCGTTATTCGCGGCATCGGAGATCTTCGAACGAAGGAGTCCGATCGCGTTTCGGCGAGCGTGGAGCTTCTCCGTGCGGTCGGCATCGAGGCGACCGCCGACGCCGACACGCTCACGGTCGCGGGCGGAGAGCCTGCTGCGAGCGGCACCATCGTGCGCTCGCACGAGGATCATCGCATTGCGATGGCGGCGGCGATCCTCGGCGCGGCAGCCGGTCCGCTCGAACTCGACGATGCATCGAGCGCCGCGGTGAGCTTCCCGGAGTTTGTGGCTACCCTCGAGAGAACGCGCGTATCATAGCGCGCACTTCTTGGTCGATCGCGTCGAGCGCGACCCTCGCGCGACCGAAGAGTTTTCCCATCTCCGCGAGGTCCGACTGCAAGCGAAGGAGCGCCCTACGCGCACCCTCGATGTCGAGGCGCGGCAGCCTCACGGCACTCGCGCCCTGCATGAGGGCATACGCGGCGATGCCGAGACGAACCGCGCCGGCGCCGATCAGACACGCTGCAATCACGAGCGATACGATGATGAACCAGAGGCCGGCGCTCACGGCGTCTCAGGCCGCCGGGTTCTTCTGCGGCGAGTCGCTCTTGGTTGAATCGCTCTTTGCTGCGTCGCTCTTCGCCGAATCGCTCTTTGCTGCGTCGCTCTTCGCCGAATCGCTCTTCGGCGCGTCCCTCTTTGCCGAATCGCTCGTTGCCGAGTCGCTCTTCGCGTCCGCCTTCGCTGCGTCACCGGCTGGGTCGCTCTTTGTTTCGCCGCCCGGGCTCCTTTTTCGCGAATCGGTGACGTAGAAACCCGACCCTTTGAAAACTACCGGCGCCGGGTTGAAGACGCGCTTGAGCGCCCCGCCGCAGTGCGGGCACGCACCGCTGAACGGCTCATCGAAACCGTGGCGCACCTCGGTGACCTTTCCGCAGGTCGTACAGCGGTAATCGTACAGCGGCACGACGTTGCTTAGAGATCGGCGAGGACGGGGTCGTTACGGCGGTATTCCACGAGCCCTTTGAAGTTGGTCATCGCGCCTTGCAACTGCGCGAACCGTTTGCGTCCGCGGCGCCACCACTCCAGGAGCGCGACGATGCGCCCGTGATACGCCGGATAGCACAAACGCACGTGCAAGCGCGAACGCGTCATCTTCTGCTCGACGCGAAACTCGACGCGTCGGCGAATCGAATACGCGCCCACCAGCGACAGGTGATGGTTCGTGATGAACTGATCGACCTCATAGAGCTCTTCGCCTTCGCCGGGCGTCTGCGAGCGCAGAACGATCTCGCTGCCGAGCGCGATCGGCTCGCCATGCGTGACTCTGGACGCGCTGCGAACCAGCGGCATCCACACCGGCCACTTCTCGATCGAGCAGAGCAGCGAGAAGACATCTTCGGCAGACGATTCGAGGTCCACGCTTGCGTTGAACGAGCGAGTGCCGCGATCGAGCACGGGAGAGACGGGTTGCATGTCGGCTTAGGTTCGCTCGCCCACGTCCAGCAGCCTCCCGCTCCCCACCGCGCGCGCGAACGCCACGAGGGTCCGCACGCCGGCCGGCAGCGCCGCTTCGTCGATGCGAAACTCCGGACTGTGCCCCGGATGAATCGCCTCCTCGCTTTCGTTGCGAATGCCCAAGCGCACGAGCACGCCGGGCACGCGTCGTGCGAAGTACGCAAAATCTTCGGCGCCCATCGTAGGCGGCAGCGTCTTGACGGTCATCCCCTCGTCTTCGATACACTGCGCGAAGCGCTGTGCGAGACGAGCGTCGTTGACGACCGGCGGATATCCGTACGTCACGCGTATCTCGGCACGCGCGCCGTACGCGGATGCGACGCCCCGTGCGATGCGCGTGACGCGTTCTTCGAGACGATCGCGAACGGCCGGATCGTGCGCGCGCAGCGTGCCCGTCATACGCACTTCGTCGGCGATAATGTTATTTCGATAGCCGCCGGAGATCGTCCCGATCGTCACGACGACACTGCCGAGCGGATCGACTTCACGCGATGCGATGTTTTGCAACGCGAGGACGATCGCGCTCGCCGCAGGAATCGCATCGATTGCCGTGTGCGGTGAGGCTCCGTGACCGCCTTTACCTCGCACGACGATCTCGAGCTCGTCGGCCGACGCGTTGACGGCGCCGGGAACGATGGAAACCTCTCCCGCGTCCAAGCGGACGTCGACGTGCAGCATCGCGATCGCGTCGACGCGCGGATCGTCGAGGACGCCTTCCTCGATCATCGGCTGCGCGCCGCCGGGCCCTTCTTCTGCCGGTTGAAACAAGAACACGACCTTCCCGCACAGGCGCTCTCGCTGCCCGGCCAAGATGCGCGCGGCGCCTAGGAGCATCGCGGTGTGCGCGTCGTGCCCGCACGCGTGCATGACGCCGGGTACTTCGGATGCAAAGCTGAGATTCGTCCGCTCGCCAACCGGCAGCGCGTCCATATCCGCACGCAGCGCCGCGACTGCGCCGGGCCTGCCGCCGTCGAGCACGGCGACGACTCCGGTCTTCGCAACGCGCCGATGTTCGATGCGAAGGCTCGTCAACTCCGACTCGACGAGGCGCGATGTCTCGTGCTCTTCGAAGCCGAGCTCCGGATGCCGGTGAATGGTGCGGCGCAGCTCGACGACGTGCGCGAGAGCGGATTCGAAGTCCGAGTCGGTCACCCGTACCGCTTCCGGCGCAACGGCCGTGGACCTTTCGACAGGCGCTGACCGGCGCGAACGGAAGAGGCGTGTATGGTGCCCGCGGACGTTGCGCTCGCGCTGCTCATCAATCGTACGGCCGCGGCGTACGAATCGGATCCTCCGTCGTATATCGTCTACCGCGAGCGCACCGTCGTGAAAGCGCCGTCACTGGGCCGCTCGCAGGAGATCGATCGCAGCGTCGCAGCGCGCAATATCGACGATCTCGCCGTGATGCGAGATCTTCCAGGGGGTGGCCGGCGCGTTGGGCCGGCCTTTCCGGTGATACCGTACTTCGATCCGTTTTCGCAGTTCACGTTCAGTTACTTCGCCAATCTCAAGCGCGTCGATATCTCCCTCGACCGAGGCGCTCCGATACGTTTTACGCTCCCGCCTTCAAACCCAAACGTCGACGTCGTCGTGCCGTATATGTCGTTTTGGGACGTCTCCTACGCACCGGGATCGCGCCCGAGCGCGCCGCGATTTACGATCGCAATCACGCCTCGACTCGGAAATGCGCCGCAGATGTATCCCAGCGACGTCGTCGAGGATCCCGAGACGCATCTTCCGTCTCGCGTCGTCCTTCGCGACACCGCCAGCGATATGGTCATCTCGCTCGACTATTCGGTCGTCGACGGCCATTGGACGATCACGCACGGAACGTTTACCGCTACGGAGCACGCGCTCTTTCTCACCTTCGTCGTCACCGCCGACGTCACGTACGACGATATCTCCTTTCCCGAGACGGCGCCGCCGGAGCTCGCAGCACTTCCACCGCCCTCTCCATCGCCATCGCCGACGCCCTAGCGGGCTGCGCCGTTACGAATCGTTTCGAATCGTGACGTCTCCAAACGTCGTCGTGATCGTAACGTGCGCCGGACCGACGGGTATCGACGACGTTTCCGGCGTGTCGCCCGCGACGGTATGCGCGTGCACCACCGCACGAAAATCCGGAGGCGTTCGTAAGGTCGCGTCGCCGAAGGTCGTCTCGATGGCGATGCCGCGCCCCGCCCACTTCGGAGCGAGCGAGGCCGAGACGTCACCCTGATGCGTACGCGCCGCGATATCGCTCGATGCGTCGCGGATCGCAATGTCGCCGTTGGTCGTCGATGCCTTCAGCGGAGCGGCCGCTGCCGCGATGTGAATGTCGCCGTTCGTCACCGCCACCGTGATATGCAGACGCCGAGGGTAGACGATTTGATAATCGACGCCGCAGTTCTGCAGTTGCCAAATGAAGGCGCGCGCCGTACTGCACGAGGAAGAGATTGTCTCCGTACCACCCGCCCTCGCGAGCAAGACGGTGTCGTGTGGAAGCGCTGCAAAGTCGCTCGTCTCGATCTTCGCGAGGACCTCGATCGTATCGACGTTTGCCCCCGTCGCGTAGACGTCGCCGTTCTCTCCCTTAATCTCGATCTGCCGTAAACCCGCGGCGGGAACGCGCGCTCGATAGATCCGCCGGAAGTGTCCCGATCCGATATCGACGCTGCAGCCCGAGAACGCCACGAGCATTGCCGCCCCCAGCGCATAGATCGTGATGCGTCTCACGCCTAGGCTACCCCCCCACTTCGGCCGATGTTTCGCCCATCGTATGCTGGCGGAGAGGGAGGGATTCGAACCCTCGAGAGGCTCAACACCTCTGCCCGCTTTCGAGGCGGGTGCCTTCAACCGCTCGACCACCTCTCCACGCGCGAGATACCGCGGGCAGCGCACCTCATCCTTCGCTAACGCTTCGCTGCAAAGAACCGCTGGAGCTGCTCCGCGGCTTGCGTTTCGAGCACGCCGCTACGAACGGCGAGGCAGTGATTCGTCCTCGGCGATTGCAGGATGTCGAATGCGCCGCCATCGGCGCCTCCTTTGGGATCTCGCGCGCCGTAGACGAGCCGATGGATGCGCGCCGAGAGGATCGCTCCGGCGCACATGACGCACGGCTCTTTGCTCACGTAGAGCGTCGCTTCCGACAATCGCCATGCGCCGATGCGTTGCGCCGCCTCTTGCAGCGCGAGCATCTCCGCGTGTGCGGTAGCATCTCGCCGCAATTCCTTCTCGTTCTTTGCTTCCAACACGAGATCGCCCATGACGAGCACCGCGCCGACCGGGACGTCGCCGGCCTTCGCCGCGAGATCGGCAAGTTCGATCGCGCGTTGCATGAACGCTTCGTCGGTGTTCTTCATGAAGGGTCGACGTGGCGCGCCCGGAGGGATTCGAACCCCCGATCTCAGCCTTCGGAGGGCTGCGCGTTATCCAGCTACGCTACGGGCGCACGCCTGCCTCAGCGCTGAGTGTCCGGCGATGGTCCGGTGCTGGGGATGTGCTTGAAGAGATCGAGCTTGTGATCGACGAGCGTTCGGTAGAACTTTCGCACGCAGTCGGGGTGCCCGAAGAAATACGTGCGCGCGTACGCGAGATCGTCGCCCGAACTATCGGGAACGTAGTGGGAAATTTCGATCTCCTCCATCTGGGCCCGGTCGACCGGATGGGGGCAGAAATCGCAAGGGATCGTCGACATGAATTGCTCGTGCTGCCTTTTCAATAAAGAGTTTGGCTCGGGTAGGACTTGAACCTACGGCCAAGGGCTTATGAGTCCCCTGCTCTACCACTGAGCTACCGAGCCAAGGGTGCGGCCACCCTTGCCGCCGCCGAGTGTATCAAAATGCGACCCTCCCTATCAAGCCGCAACCGGCAGGCGCCCGCCCGCAAGCCGGCGAATTGCCGCTAGCGTATCGCCGGAGGTGTGTCCGATGCGCTATTGCCCGTTCCCGGCAGGGTTCGTTCTTCTTCTCATCGCGGCAGCGCCGTCGCAGCCGCTCGACCCCGCCGCGCTCCTGGCGCTTCACGCGCGCTATGTGGGATGGCAGTTTGGCGATGGCACGTTCACGTCGATGCGCATCACCGGCAACGTGGTGAATACGCAGCCGGATCCTGGCGCGACGCCGCGCCCGCCGGCTCTCGTCGTGCGGCTCACGCGCGGCGCCGACTTTCGCGAAACCTACACCGACGCCGTTACCCGCCGCAGCGATGATAACGGCTTCACCGGCCGCGTCTTCTGGCAATCGAATGACAACGGGTTCACGCATCCGATCATCGGCGAGGCGGAAAAGTATGACATCGACACCGAGCTTCTCTTCCGAGAAGCGACCGCGACGCTAACGGGAAGCCGCCGCGACCCCATAACCATCGACGGCAAACGTTACCCCGTCGTCCGCGTCGAGCCGGCAGCGGCGTTCCCGATCGATCTCGCCGTCGATCCGCAAACCGGCGCGTACGTCCGTGCCGTCGTCGATCCCGGCGGCAGTTACGAAGCGACCATCGATATCGTCAAGTACGCCGACGTTCTTCCCGGCAAAAGGATGATCGCGGAGTACAGGATTCACGACAGTCACTTCACGACGGAGTACACGTCGTTCCAAGCGAACGTGCCCATTTCGGACGAAGGACTCCACCCTCCGCCGCAGACTGCGACGTGGACCTTCGCAAACCCGAGCCCGTTTCCGATCGACGTTGCCGGCGGCGCATTCGTGCTCGTCCATGCTGGCATCGACGGCAAGGGCGGCACGTTCCTGCTCGACACGGGAGCAGGCGATGTCGTGATGACGTCGCGCTTCGCGGCGCTTGCGCACGTTCGTCGCGTGGAGTCTTCTCGGATCGGCGGCATCGGAGGAACGACATCGGCCGAATCCGATATTATCGACACGCTGACCGTCGGCGGCAACACGTTGTCGAACGTCATCGCGACGTCGTCCCCACTCGGAGACTATTATCACGGCCTTTTCGGAGGATATCGCGGCGAGACGATCGACGGAATCATCGGGTACGATCTCTTCGGCGGCGCGGTCGTGAAGGTCAACATCGGCGCGCAAACGATGACGATCCTCGACCCGCGCACCGCCGATCTCTCGAAGGAGCGCGGGATCCTTCTCAACGTGGACTTGAGCAGCGACAAGCCCATTATCCCGATGACGCTCGATGGCACGATCCACGTGAACGCGCTGCTGGACAGCGGCGATTCGGTCGGTATTGGATACGCCTACCACTTCGCCGAGAAGCACCATCTCACGCTCTTGCGCTGGAACGGCATCGCCGGCGGCGTGGGCGGCTACGAGGGAATGCGCTGCGGCGGCATTGGCGAGCTCCAAATAGGAACCGTCGTCTACGAGGGAGAGCGCGCGTGCGCGATCGGCGCGATACGCGCCGACTATTTCATCGTCGGAATCGACTTTCTCAAGCACTTCGACTGGGTCTTCGACTACCCGGCCGGGCAGCTGATCCTCGAGCCGATCGGCGGCTAACGGCCGCTCCCGACGCCCCAAGGTCCATCGCGCGCGCCGGCGAAGGCAATTTACGGCTTCTACCCGTTCCGGAGGTGTGTCATGGTACGGTATCTTGTCGCTATTTCGCTCGCGGCCGGCATCGCGTTGTCGCAGGCGCCCGCCGCTCGAGCATCGGACGCCGCCTCGTTACTCTCGCTTCACGCGAACTACGCCGGTTGGCACTTCGGCGCCTATTCAACCCTCGTCATCAAAGGCGAGGCCATCGACTCCGCCGGCCGGAGCGTCGGCCACTGGCGCACGCTGGAGATTGGTGCCGCGTATCGCACGCAATCCGCGAACGTCCCAGGGATGCTCGGCGACTCCGGTTTCACCGGCCGCGTCTTCTGGTCGACGGACGCAAACGGCTTCACGCGTCCGAACTACAGCGATTATCAGAGTTTTGAGATCTCGAAGTTCGTGCTCTTCAACGAAGGGACGAGCCTTCTCTCGGGCACGAGCGAAGGCGACGTCGGTGCAAACGGCACTTCGTACCCGGTCGTGCGCGTCACGCCCGAAAACGGCGACCCGATCGACCTCGCCGTCGATCCGTCGACCGGCGCGTACGTGCAAGCCGTCATCGATCCAGGCGGTCCGTACGAGAGGACGTACGACATTTTGGGCTACACGGAGTTCGCGCCCGGAAAGCGGTACGTCTCAAAATACCGCGTGAACGGCGCCGCCGCGACGAATACCGTTACGCAGGTGCAGGCGAACGTTCCCGTCGACTCGGTTGACCTTCACCCTCCGGCGGCAACGGCGTACTGGACGTTCGGCAGCGCGCAGCCGGTGCGGGTGCGTATGACCCAGTACGCCGCGATCGTATCGGCGACGATTAACGGCGTCTCGGGGAACTTCATCATCGACACCGGTGCATCGGACATCGTCTTGAGCTCCGACTTCGCGTCTCGGGCCCACGTGAATACGGGCGAAGCGGTCAATATCGAAGGGCTGCTCGGACCGCTCCATGCGGGGCTCGCGCACGTTGCGATGACCATCGGCGACAGCACGCTGAACAACGTCCTCGTCGCCGTCGGCGGCAGAGACTATACGGCGAACGCGAATGAGTTTCACGACGAACTCGGCACGATCACCGTGAACGGCCTCATCGGCTACCCGCTCTTTGGAGCGGCCGTCGT
The DNA here is from genome assembly GCA_050733755.1 of Candidatus Tyrphobacter sp. GTDB lineage: Bacteria > Vulcanimicrobiota > Vulcanimicrobiia > Vulcanimicrobiales > Vulcanimicrobiaceae > Tyrphobacter. The sequence goes on from JBOHTS010000053.1 coordinate 28,278, forward strand.
CACGTTAAATACGTCCGATCGAACGTTGACGATCGAGGATCCGCAGCAGGCCGTCGTCGATCAAACGTCGGGATGGGCGGCCCACGTCGATCTCGCCGACGATCAGCCCATGATTCCGGTTCTCGTCGAGCACCGCGCGCCGATCAACGCGCTTCTCGACTCGGGAAACAGCGCGTTCGTCGCGATCAGCCAAGGAGCCGTCGATCGAAACCACATCGCGATTCTGGGAAGCGCGGGCACGATGCCCAACGTCGCGGTGAATGTGGCCGGAATCAATCCCATCACGGATCCGAACTCGGGCGTCGAAATGCAGAACTACATGGCGTCGCACGAGATGATTCGAGACATCACGGGACAAGAAGAGATCGACCCCTGCTCCACGATCTCGTCGATCGCACTCGGCCCGATCAACTACGAGAGCACGACGGCCTGCGTTTCGCAGCACATGGCCGGCGACTGGCTCATCCTCGGTTATCCGTTCTTGGAGAACTTCGACCTCACGTTCGACTATCCGCAAGGCATCTTACTCTTCAAACCTCACACGACGCATTAGCGTCCTGCGACAAATCGAAGGAGCCGCGTACTGCGCGGCTCCCTTTCGTATCGTGGCGCGGTCGGAGGGACTCGAACCCCCAACCTACAAGTTCGTAGCCTGTTGCTCTATCCAATTGAGCTACGACCGCACACCTCGCTCGAGTGTATCATAATGACGCAACACGTCGACTTCGGAGAGAGAGGGATTCGAACCCTCGATACGACTTTACATCGTATAACGGTTTAGCAAACCGCCGCCTTCAGCCGCTCGGCCATCTCTCCATCGTCTGCAAGCCTCGGCGACGGTTCTTGATCGTCGCCCTATGCGCCTGCGCGACGACGTAAGCCAAAGAGGCTCGGCCTCGGCGCCAGCGTAACCAGCAGCCCATGTCCTCCGATGCGCCGGACTGCGCTGCCGGCAACTCACTTGATGCTCTCGGCTACAAGCAAGAGCTCAAGCGTTCGCTCACGCTCGGCGGCCTGTTCGTCTACGGCCTCGTGCTCGTCGTCCCGATCGCGCCGATCGCGGTCTTCGGAATCGTCTTCGATGCGAGCCGCGGCATGGTGCCGCTCGTCTATGCGATCGGTCTCGTCGCGATGCTCTTCACCGCGCTCAGTTACATGGCGATGGTCCGCGAGTTTCCCGTCGCCGGCTCCGTCTACAGCTACGCGGCGCGAAGCCTCGGGCCGACCGTCGGATTCTTTGCCGGCTGGGCGATTCTCCTCGACTACTTGCTGGTGCCGACGGTCACATACGTCGCCTGCGCCATCGCCGTGCATGCAGCGCTGCCTTCCGTTCCGCAAGCCGTTTGGGTCGTCGTTCTGCTCGGCTTGGCAACGACCGTCAACTACTACGGCATCTCGACGACGGCGCGGATCAGCCTCATCATGCTCGCGCTGCAGATCGTCATCCTCGCGATCTTCTTTGCCGTCGCGATCCCGGCCCTCATCCATCACGTCGACGGAGCGCGGCTCTCGCTGACGCCGCTGTACGATCGGTCGCAGTTGACGCCCCCGATCGTCTTCGGTGCGCTCTCGCTCGCGGTCGTTAGCTTTCTCGGATTCGACGCGATCTCGACGCTCACCGAAGAATCTCGCGGAGGCTGGGCGCCCGTCGCGCGTGCCACGATGCTCACGCTCTGCGCTTCCGCGCTGCTCTTCATGCTTCAGGCATACGTCGCATCGCTCTTCGTGCTCGGACGCACATCGTTCGCACCGGGCGATCCTTCAAATGCCGCGTTCTACAACATCGCCGCCTCGATCGGCGGCTATTGGCTCAAGACGCTTCTTGCCATTCCAGGCGTCGTCTTCTCCGCGTTCGCGTCTGCGGTTACCGCTCAGGCCGCGACGGCGCGGCTCCTCTTCGGCATGGCGAGAGACGGCAAACTCCCACGCGCCCTCGCGCACGTCAGCGAAACCAGCAAGGTACCGGATCGCTCGATCTTCCTCGTTGCGGGCGTTACGCTCGTGCTTGGCCTTCTCATGGTGAGCCAGTTCGAGCTTCTCACCTCGATGGTGAGTTTCGGCGCTCTCGTCGGCTTCTTGCTCCTGCATGCGTCCGTGGTCGTGCATTTCGTCTGGCGCCGCAAGAGCCGCAACTGGCTGCGCCACCTCGTCGCGCCTGCGGTCGGCTTTTGCATCATCGCCTACGTTCTCTGGAACGCCCAGGCGAACGCGAAGATCGCCGGGGTTTGCTGGCTGTCGGCAGGGGTTCTCGTTCTCGTAGCGCTACGTCGCAGGAGCGGCGCTGCCGCACTTCCGGTGGAGTAAAACGCATGAAGTTCTTCGCGCTCCTGACACTCGCCGCAATGCCGCTCGCGGCCTGCGCGTCACACGCTCCAACCACTGCGTCGCCGTCTGCGGCGGCGGCCGGCACTCCCAGCGTCGCCGACCAGCTCGCCAACGGGCGATCGATCTTCCTGCGCGGGCGCGATACCGACGGCATCGCGATTCACGCGCAGCCGCCGGCGCTCCACCCAAGTTGCGCGGCGTGCCATCGCGAGAACGGAGCCGGTGGAGTGCACCTACCCGGCGGCGCGGTGAGCGCCGATCTTCGCAGGAGCGCGCTCGTCGCGGGGCAGCGTCACCCGTACACGATCGCGCTTTTAGGGCGCGCAATCTCGACCGGCATCGATAACGACGGCGAGCCGCTCAACAGGGTGATGCCGCGGTGGAGGCTCTCTGAGAGAGACCTCCACGACGTGGCGTTCTACGTGCTAAACCAGTTGAAGTAACCGATTCCGGGAAGATTAAACGCTCTGGCGGCTCGTCTGATCGATTCGCGGACCGGCCGAGGCGGGAGCTGCAAAGGCGGGGCCGCCGTTTGCGCCGTTCGGCCCCGGTTCTTGCTGCGGCGCGATGGCGCCCCCGCGCGATGACGAGTCCACCGGCGAGGTGTCGATCGTGTTCGAGGTCGGCTGCGGGGCTGGGCGCGACGGCGGAACCGCAACAGGCGTGTCGTCGTACGTGTCGCCGTCGCCTCTCTTGAAGAGCGCATCGATTCCCAGCGCGCGGCCGGTCGGAAGGACGAGGCTCACCGCCGAGAGCGCGATTGCCGCGGCTTCTAGCGAAGACCAGCCGTTGAATATCGTGCTTCCGCCGGAGATCAATCCGATGATGCCGAGTATGATCCCGATGAGTCCGCCAAGCCGCGTGAAGAGACCGAGCAAGAGCAGCGCACCCGCGACCGCCTCGCCATAACGCAGCAATTGCGCATAGATCGCGATGTGCGGCTGAATCGACGTCAGCAGGAAAGTATGATACGGACCGGTCGTCGCGGCAAGCGCCCGCGTGAGCTCCGTGCCGAGCGTTCCGTTCGCTCCTAAGAACCCGTTTGGGTCCTTGAACTTCGGATACGCTCGCGAGAGCCAGAAAAGGCCTACGTATATCCGCAGAAGCGCGAGCCACCACGCATACGTTTTCGCCGAAGGAATCGACATGCCAGGGTCCTCCTTATGCCACGGCCTCGTCCGCCTGCGCCATTTGGCCGATCAGCCTTGCGATCTCCTCGGCGGCACGCGGCCGACCCAGCGTGGCCGCAGCGCTGACCATTCGAGCCCTGCGATCCGGGTCGGAAAGTACCATATCGAGCGCGGCCGGAAGTTCTTTCACGGCACGCACCCGTATAGCACTTCCTGCTTCGACCAATATCCGGGAGTTCCGCTCCTCCTGTCCCGGAAGCGGGCGGCAGAGCACCATCGGGATCCCAGCGGCGAGAGCCTCCGCTGCCGTCAGGCCGCCAGGCTTCGTAACGAGCACGTCACAGGCTCGCATGTAGTCGTAGACGTTTTCGATGAATCCGAGCGCGTAGATGCGGCTGCGTAGCCGACATGCCACCGCCTGCGCCCTGCGCTCGACCTTCGCATTACGGCCCGCGATTGCCACGATTGCGGCACACCCGCGAACGTCGTCGACTGCGCAGAGCATCCGCTCGAGGGGACCGATCCCGAGACCTCCGCCCATCACGAGTACGATCGAACCTTCGACCGGAAGCCCCAGGCGCCGGCGAACCGCGGCTTTCGGCTCGGGATGCCGCCAAAAGCCGGGATGCACGGGAATACCGGTTACGGCGATGCGCCGCGCGTCGATCCCGCGTGCGGCGAGATCCGAGCGCAGAGCCTCCGTCGCGACCGCGTACGCGTCCACGTTCTCGTGCGCCCAGAATCCGTGGACCGCGAAGTCGGTAACGATTCCCATGACCGGTGGGGCGCCCGCGTATGCGGCTTTGTACTCGGCCATGGCGCCGCATGGAAAGGCGTGCGTGCACACGACGACATCGGGACGCTCGCGATCGATGAGCGCGCGCAGGTTTCCAGCGGTAAACTGATGGGCCCACGTTCGAAACGGGCCGACCTCGGTCGCGCGCTCCGCCCGATGGTAGAGGAATCGATACATCTGCGGAATCGTCTTGACCATCTGAATGTAGCCGCTCGAGACGACGCCCGAGACGACGAGCGCGGCATACCGATATGAATCGACGGTCAGGGCGCTCGATTTGGGATCGATCTCATCGAGCGCCTCGCGAACCGCATTCGCGGCCGACGAATGGCCGTCTCCGACGCTCGCAGAGAGGAAGAGGACCCGCGTCACTCTTGCGCTTCTTCTTCCTCGTCCGTCTGCGCGAGGTAATCGTCGAGCACTTCCTGCGCGAGCGCATTGTCCTCCAAAAGATTGCCGAACTCGTCGGCGACCACGAAGGTCTCGTCGCCTTCGTCGTCGTTCGCATCGTCGTCGGGCTCGTGCGCGAGGACGGCGTACGACGCGCCGCCGTCTTCTTCTTCGAGCAGCGCAACGACGGTAAACTCCATCTCCCAACCGTCGGGGGTGCGCAGCGGTACGAGATCTCCCACATCGAGACGTTCGGTGTCCATCATCGATCCCTCACTTCAAGCAGCGCGCGACGTTTGCTTCGTGCTGCACGAGCGTCTGCGCGAAGACGTGGCCGCCGCGGCCACAGTAGACGTAGTAGAGCGCGTTCGTCGCCGCCGGGTCAAAAGCCGCTTCCAGCGACGCGCGGCCGGGGTTGGCAATCGGAGTGGGCGGCAGCCCGGTGTGGAGGTACGTATTGTACGGCGACGCAATCGCGAGGTCCGAACGCGTGAGCGCGGTCGCATGCCGCGGTAGAGCGTACTCGATGCTCGCGTCGATCTGCAGCGGCATGTTCAGGCGCAGGCGGTTGTAGATGACGCCGGCAATCATCGCTCGATCGCGCCCGATCTTTGCCTCCCGCTCCACGAGCGACGCCACCACGACGACCTGCGCGACGGAGAGATGTAGCGCGCGAGCCCGCGCCCGGGCATCGGCCGGAAGTGCCGATGCAAACGAGCGCTCGAACTCGCTCTCGACTTGCCTTGGCGACGCGCCGACGGGAAGGAGATACGTGTCGGGAAAGAGGACGCCTTCGAGGTTCTTCATCCGCGTGCCGTCGAGGACGAACGGCGTCTTCCGAAACGAAGACTCGAACGTCTGCGCGCTTCCGATGCCCGATTGCTCGAGACGCTGCGCGATCTGCGCCATCGTGAACCCTTCCGGAACCGTCACCCACCGCGCGACGGCCGCGCCCTGCGTCACGAGCGCGTGGAGAACCTGTGCCTCCGTTTCGTGCGGTGCAAACCGGTATTCGCCGGCGCGCACCCTTCGTTCGTCGCCGCGCAATCGCGCGAGAACGTGCAGCGGCAGCGCGTGCGCGATGACGCCGCTGCGCCGCAACGTCGCAAGCGCTGCGTCGAATGACGATCCCGACGAGATGACGACCGTCGTCGGCTGCTCCGGCCGCGACCGGTCCAAGAACGCGGCATAGGCGAAGAACGCGACGACGATGACGATCGCGGCCAGCGCGGCTGCCGCGACGGCGCGGACGATTCTCACGATCTGCGACGAGCCAAGAACGTCTCCAAAATCAATGCTGCGGCCATCATATCGACGGCCTGCTTCCTGCGATTTCGCGAGGCGTTTGCGGCGATCATCACCTTGGTCGCCTGCGCGGTCGTCATTCGTTCGTCGACCCGGTGGATCGTTCCCCCGAAAACGCGGCGCAGCTCCTCGACGAACGCGTCGATCTTCTGCGCGGCCGGCCCCCGTTCTCCGCGAAGCGTTATCGGGTCTCCCACGACGATCTCGCCGGATGCGTGCTCGGCGGCGAGGTCCACGATTCGCGCGAGGTCGGCGCGCACGTTCGTACGGACAATCGTCGCGAGCGGTATGGCGTACGTTCCACCTGGGTCGGAGACTGCGACGCCGATGCGCTTCGTTCCGACGTCGAGCGCCAGCGTCGCCGTCACGACGATAGGATCGTCGGCGCCCGCAGCCGCCTGCCGACGTGATGGGCGACGAGTTGCTCCGTCGCACGCGCGGCTTGCGGCGACGCTTCGACGCGCGCGCGTTCGCCGCGCGGAGCGCGCAGAGAGCGCAGGCTCTCCAGCGCCGCCGCGTCCAGCGCGGGCAGCTCGCGCCATTTCTCGCGGCAGGCCGCGTCGATGAGCCCTCCCGCCTCGGCGTCGAGCCATGCCGTCTCCGTCAGCGCGGAGGCACAGCGGATGCACGCGTCCAGCGGCGGCGCGACACCGAGCTCGCCGAGGATTCGCATCGAGAACCTCGGTAAAAGCGAGCGCGGCGACATCGAACGCGCCGTCGCGTCGAGCATGCGTCGCAACAGCTCGTACACGCCGGGCAGCGCCATCTCTAGTTCACAGAGCGCGTCGACGATCTCGCATGCCGTCGCAGCCACGGCGAACCGATCGGGCTCGACGAGCGCGTTCCAGCGTTCGGAAAGCAGCTCCGCGGACGAGATCACGTCGAGCGTCCTTCCTCGATGGAGCGCGAGCCCGACCTCGTTTGCAAACTCGAGTCGTCCGCCCATCTTGCTGCGCGCGCGGCGAATGCCCTTTGCAACGGCGTCGAGCTTTCCACGCTCGAGCGAAAAAAACGTGACGATCCGATCGGCCTCGCCTAGATTGCGAGCGCGCAGGACGATCCCTCGCGCCTTGTACGTTCGCGTCTCGGCCACCTCATCAGCCCCGCGGTGTTAGCGACTTCGCCGTGAACGCCAGCGGTAAGAGCTTCGAGAGCGTCGTTCGTACTGCGCCGTCGGCGCCCGTAAACGTCACCGGCATGTCGGGGTCGAACTCCGCTACGAACTGCCGGCAGGCACCACACGGAGCGGCATCGACGCCGTCCGGGGCGGCGACGGCGAGCGCACGAAAGACTCGATGCCCCTGCGCGACGGCGCGGACGATCGCCGCTCGCTCGGCGCAGATCGAAAGGCCGTAGCTCGCGTTTTCGACGTTTGCACCGGTGACGATTTCGCCGTCGTCGGTCTCGACGGCGGCCCCAACGGTGAAGTTCGAGTAGGGAGCGTACGCGCGCGCCCTCGCAGCGCGCGCCGCGTCCAAGAGCTCGTCAGCGGACGGCATGACCGGTGTCCGACGGTTCCTCGGCGTCCGCTCTCTTGGGAACGTCGTTCTCGTGATAGACGCGCACCGAGAGAATGCGGCGCCCGTGCGCGCGCTCGACCCGCAACCGCGTTCGGTCGTCGGCCTGCACTTCTTCGCCCTCGGAGGGGAGCCGTCCGAACGCTCCCATGACGTACCCGCCGATCGTCTCGAAGTCTTCGGCAGGAAGCGACGTACCGAGCTTCGCGTTCACGTCCTCGATGTTCGTTCTCGCGTCTACGACCGCTTCGCTCTGCGAGATCTCGGAGATCGGCTCTTGTTCGTCGGAGTCGTGCTCGTCGCGAATCTCGCCCACGATCTCTTCGAGGAGATCCTCCGTGGTTACGAGTCCGGCCGTCCCGCCGTACTCGTCGACGACGATGGCCAGCGAGTACTTGTCGCGTTGCATCTCGCGCAGCAGTTCGGCGACGCGCTTACTCTCCGGCACGTGGACGGCCGGCCGCATGAGCGCGCGTATCGTCGTCGTCGCGATCGTTCCCGTCGCGAGCGCGATCGTGAGCTCGCGATCGTGAATGACGCCGACGATGTCGTCCTTCGACTCTTGATAGACCGGTAGGCGCGAGTGCGCCTCTGCGATGATGATGTCGAGCGCGCGGCGCGGCGTCGCATCCACCGAGACCGCGACCATCTCGGGCCGCGGCGTCATCACTTCGCGCGCGATCGTGTCGCCGAACTCGATGACCGAATGGATCATCTCGCGCTCCCGCTCCTCGATGACGCGCTGCTCGGCGCCGACGTTGACGAGCGCGCGGATGTCCTCCTCCGTCACGAAGAGCCGCTGGACGTTGCGAATGCCGAACGGGCGCAAGACGCCCGCGCTGACCCACAAGAACGCGTTTGCAAAGGGCGTGAGGACGACCGCGACGGCGCTCATGAACGGGACCAGCCGCAGCGCCCATCGCTCCGCGTCGCTCGTCGAAACCGTCTTGGGGATGACCTCGCCGAAGAAGAGCAGCACGACCGCCATGACGAGCGTCGCGACGACGGCCGGATGCCAGAGACGCAGCGCGACGGCGACCGTCGTCGCCAGCGCGCTCGCCGCGAGCAGGGCGACGGTGTTGCCGATGAGCACGCAGGTAAGGAATCGATTTCGCTCGTCGGTGAGGCGCAGAACGCGCCGCGCGCCCCGCACGCCGCGTTCGGCCATCGCGCGCGCGCGCAACCGCGACGTCGAGATGAGCGACGCCTCCGACGCCGAGAAGAGCGCCGAGAGAATGACGAGCACGATGAGGGCGACGATCTCGGGCGCTTCAGAGTGCATCGCGTCGCTCGTTCATCGAATACGCGCCATTATAGCATAGCGCCGCTAGCGGCCCCATCGGGCCCTCCCTAGGACTGCGAGCACGCTCGCCAGCGCGAGCGCGGCGAGCACGACCTCGGCTCGCATGGCCGCCGAGGGCAAGGCCGGCCTGGGGGCGGCCATCGCATCCGCCACGATCGCGCATCCGGCCAGAGCCGCGCAGACGGATGCGGCAAGCACGGCGCCCGCCGCGGCGTCCTTCGCGCGCTTCGCGAGCGAATGGAACTCGCCCGTCACGAGATCAACGTACGCTTCGAGTGCCGTATTCACGAGCTCGAGCGCGAGGACGAGCGCGATGAGGACGAGGACCACGACGAACTGCCAGAGTACAACGTGGAACGCGAGCACCGCGATGAGGACGAGCGCGCTGACGACGAGGTGGATGACGAAGTTCGGCTGGACGCGCGCGGCATCGACGATTCCGTCGAACGCATGGACGAACGACGAAAGAAAGCGGCTCATTCGCTCTTCTCGTAGGGCCACGGCATGCCGATGCACTGCGCGAGGCGCCGTTCCTGCGTCTTCATCGCTTCGCGCTCGCCACGCTCGTGATGATCGTGGCCGAGGAGATGGAGTACGCCGTGGATGAGCAGGCGCTCGAGCTCCCTCTGAAGCGGCGCGCCATACGACGCCGCTTGACGCCGCGCGGTGTCGACGCTGATGACGACGTCTCCGAGAGCGCGCGAGCCCGGAAATGCGACGCCCTCTCGCTGCGCAAACGACAGCACGTCGGTGGGCCGGTCGTACGCACGGTGGCGCTTATTCAGCGCGCGAATCGTTGCGTCGTCGACGAGCGCGATGCAGAGATCGCCGTCCTTCTCGCCGACGGCAACGAGAATCTTGCGCGCTGCGGCGCGCAGCGCCGCGCCGTTCACTCCGCTCGCGCGCACGTCGTTGCGATACTCAATCACGACGGTTGCGAGTACGCGCGAACGATGCGCGTCACGAGCGGATGCCGGACGACGTCTTCCTCGGTAAGCTCGATGACGGCGACGTCTTCGACGCAGGCGAGCCGCTTTGCGGCATCCACGAGACCGCTCTGCGCTCCGGCGAGGTCGATCTGCGTGACGTCGCCGACCACGACCATCTTCGAACCGCTTCCCAAGCGCGTGAGGAACATCTTCAACTGTCCCGAGGTTGCGTTCTGGGCTTCGTCGAGGATCGCGAATGCGTCCGAGAGCGTGCGCCCCCGCATGTATGCCAGCGGTGCAACCTCGATGGTTCCGCGCTCCATCGATCGCGCGATGGCGTGCTCTTCGAGCAACGCGCCGAGCGCGTCATAGAGGGGGCGCATGTACGGATCCACCTTCTCCCGAACGTCGCCAGGGAGAAAGCCGAGCCTCTCGCCCGCTTCGATCGCCGGACGCGAGAGGACGACGCGCGTGACGTTGCCCGCACGCAGAGCGGCGACCGCCATGACGATGGAGAGAAAGGTCTTGCCCGTACCTGCGGGTCCGATGCCGATCGTGAGCGTCGCGCGTTCGATCGCTTCGACGAATCTTCGCTGCCCGATCGTTCGAGGCCGAATCTCGCGCCCGCGCTGACCGCGTACGAGCGTACGCGCCGCCGAAGGCCGCGCGCCGTCGCTCGCGCTCTCGGCAGCCGCGAGGGCGACGTCGTGAGGGGTAATCTGCGCGCCGTCGACGGCGGCTTGAAGGATGCGACCGACGACCTCGGCGGCGCGCTCGACGCGGCGCGAAGGCCCCGAGAGCACGATGCTGTCGTCGCTCGTCTGCAGCGCGACGCCAAGATGCTCCTCGATCGCCGAGAGATTTCTATCGTACTCTCCGAAGAAGCGGACGCGATCCTCGAGCGGTTGTAAGCTGATGCTCTTGTGCGGCAACGTTCCTTTTAGACCAGCGGCGTCCAGTCGCGCACCGCGCGCGGCGGCCCGAGCACCTCGAGGGCAACGATCCCAGCCGCAACGCTGCTTCGGGCGCCAAAGATTCGTTTGCGCCGCTCGACGCGCGGCTTGAATGCGGTTGCGGCCGGCCGCGCGACGCGCGCCGGGCTCGGCGCAGGGGGAGGCGCCGCCCGCTCCGGGGTCGTGCGTACGATGCGTACGCGCGGCGCGGGCTTTGGCAGTTCCGGCCTGGGTCGCTCGGGTGCGACGCGCACCACTTGCGCCGGCTCGCTGGGCCGTGCGGGCTCGCGTTCCATCCGCTGCGCGGAGCGGCGAACGCTGCGAATCATCGACGATACGATGGCGATGATGATGAGAACCGCCCAAACGAGTCCACCGAAATCGTGAACGTTCATCGCAACTACGACGCGACCGGCGGTGGTGGGCTTTGGTCGTCCGGCGGCGGCGTCTCCGCCGCTCCGATCGAGCCGCGCATCTCGGTATCGGCCTGGATATTCTTCAAGCGATAGTAGTCCATCACGCCGAGGTTCCCGCTGCGAAATGCCTCGGCGATCGCCAGCGGCACCGACGCTTCCGCCTCGACGACCTTCGCGCGCATCGCTTGCGTGAGCGCCTTCTGCTCCTGCTCGCCCGCGAGCGCGGCATACTGGCGCTCTGCGGCTTTCGCCTGCGCGATTCGTCGGTCGGCTTCTGCTTGACTCGTCTGCAACTCCGCTCCGATGTTCTTTCCCACGTCGACGTCCGCAACGTCGATCGAGACGATCTCGAACGCGGTCCCGGCGTCGAGGCCTTTGGCGAGCACCGTCTTGCTGATGCGGTCGGGATACTCGAGCACCTCTTTATGGTCGACCGCCGCGCCGACCGCTGCGACGACGCCTTCGCCGACGCGCGCGATGACCGTCTGCTCGCCCGCGCCGCCGACGTAGCGGTCGAGATTGCTTCGCACGGTCACGCGGGCCTTCACGTTGAGCTGAATTCCGTTCTGCGCGACGCCTTGGAAGATCGGCGTCTCGATGACCTTCGGATTCACCGACGTCTGGACGGCCTCGAGCACGTTGCGCCCGGCAAGATTGATCGCCGCCGCGCGCTGCCATTCCAACGGAAGCTGCGCGCGCTGCGCCGCGATCATCGCGAGCGTTACGGCTTCGACGTTGCCTCCTGCGAGATAGTGCGACTGCATCGGATCGATCGTGACGGAGAGTCCCGCTTTACGTGCGCGCACGTAGTTCGTGACGATGATGCCGGGCGGGATTCCGATGAGCCGCATGCGCACGAGCGTGATGATCCCGATCGGAACGCCGGCCGCGATCGTCCTGATCCACAAGCCCAGCGGAAAGTAATAGAGGAACATGATGAAAAGGATGAACGCGATGATGATGATGACGACGGTGATGACTGCCAACGGTTGACTCCTTATGACGTCCTGACGGCTGGTTCGACGAAGATGCGCGCGCCTTCGACGCGCGTGACTCGAATCGCGGTGCCCTGCGGAATATACTCGCCGTCGGTCAACACGTCGATGCGGCGCCCGGCGAACTCGGCGATGCCCGACGGGCGAAGATACGAGGCGGCGATCCCCGTCTGCCCGCGAAGGTCTCCGAAGTCGCGGCTCGTGACGTATTCCGGACCCTGTGCGTGGGCCAGCGCGAGACGCTTGATCCACGCGCTTTCCGGCAGAACGCGCAACGAGAACGCAAAAACGACGATCGTGAGCGCGATCGCGGCGGCAAACGTCTCGAGCCCCTGCGCGATATACGGGATGCCGAAGGCGAGAACGATCGCGGCAAAGAGCGCGACGGCGCCGAGAATGCCGGGAAACGTATGCCCGGGAACGACGTGCAGCTCCCACATGATCGCCGCGATGCCGAGCACCGCGAGCGCGATGACGCCCCAGTTCGAGAACCCCGCGTAGATGTGCGTCCCGAAGAAGAGCCCGAATGCGATGATCGCGATGACCCCGGCGATGCCATGCAGCGTGTAGAGCTCGACCATGATGCCGAGCATGCCGATCGAGAGCAGAAGCCCGCTCACCGCGGGGTCCGTTGCAAATCGCGCGAGCGACTCGGCCCAACTGAGCCCGATCGTCTGGAGCGGATTGCGTGCGAAGCCGAAGCGCGCGAGCGCATCGTGCAGCGTCGGTTCGATCGCGATTGCGACGTGGTAGCGCAACGCCTGCTGCGTGTTCAGCGTGAGAATGGTTCCGCGAGGCTTCAAGCCCGCAACGACGATGCTTCGGTTCACCATCGCGCCGGCGATGAGCGGATCGTGTCCGCTGCGCTGTGCGGTCGACTCGAACTCGGCGGTCAACGCGGAGACCTCTTTCGGCGTGTTCGGAATCGGCTCCGCGGCTCCGATCGAAGCGCCGGGAGCCATGATGATACGGCGAGCCGAGAGCGTGATGAGCGATGCGGCCGAGTACGCCCGCTCGCTCACGAACGCGACGACGGGGACGTTCGCCGACCGAATGGAGTCCTCGATGTCGAAGACCGACGAGACGAGCCCGCCTGGACTGTCGACGTCGAGAAGAATCGCGGCGGCGTTCTCGGAGTTCGCCTGCGCGACGGCGCGAGCGACGAGATGCGCCATGCCGTCGTCCACGGTTCCGTGTATCGGCACGATGACGACCGGCGCCGTCGACGGCGCCGAGACGGCTCCAACGCAGAGGCGTACGGAGCCGAACAACAGCAGGACAAGCCAGATCCCCGAACGCAGGCGTGAGCCCTTCATCTACCGTTGGCTAGTTGCTTTCGCCGCCCCTCAGAGCCTCCTGGACGAGCCGCGCGACGACCTTCCCGTCGGCCACCCCATGCAGCCGAGCCATAACGGCCTTCATGGCGGCGCCTTGCGTGCGCGATTCCGGCGGAAGATCGCGCAGAACGTCGGCGACGACGGCTGCGACCTCCGCTTCCGATTTGGTTGCGGGAAGGTACTGCGAGAGCACTTCGCGCTCGGCGCGCTCCTTGCGCGCGAGCTCCATACGACCGGCTTTCTCGAACTCTTCGATCGAGTCGCCGCGTTGCTTGACGAGCCGGCGCACGATGGCGAGCTCCTCGTCATCGGTCGGCTCCTTTCCCGTCTCGCCGCGCTTGTACGTGAAGCCGGAGAGCACCGAGCGCAACGCGTCCGCACGCAGTTGGTCGCGCGCCTTCATCGCCTCTCGTACGTCGGAGGCGATCCGATCCTTCAACGCTCCCATGCGGTTGGTTAGACTCGGCGCTTGCGTGCTGCGGCGGACTTCTTCTTACGGCGCACGCTGGGCTTTTCATAGTGCTCGTGCTTGCGAGCCTCGGCGAGGATGCCGGCCTTCTGGGTGGCCTTCTTGAAGCGCCGCAGGGCGCTCTCGATTGACTCACCCGGCGCGATGCGAACTTCCAAAATTAATCCCCCCTTTCCGGCGTACGAGCCCTGCGTACTCTACCATAGGGTAGGTAGAGCGTCAAATGAGCGCGGATGCGAATTCCGCACTCAACCCGGCGGCCACGTCATCTGCCGGCCGGCAAGGACGTGCACGTGGACGTGATCGACGGTCTGACCGCCTTCCTCGCCGCTATTGACGACGAGGCGGAAGCCCCCGCTTCCGGCATCGCGAGCAACCTTCGTCGCAATCGCGAAGAGGCGGCCGGCGAGCACGTGATCCCCGCCGTCGATGACCGAAGCGAGCGTCGCATAGTGCTTGCGCGGCAGCACGAGCACGTGCGTCGGCGCCTGCGGGGTCGCATCGGCGATCGCGACGATCGCGTCGTCGCGATAGATTTCCTTCGCCGGAATCTCGCCGCCCACGATCTTGCAGAAAAGACAATCGTTCATCGAATCGTGAACGTCCAGGTTCGCGTAGCGGTATTGCCGGCCTCGTCCGAGACGCGAACGGTCACTCGGATGGGGCCGCGACGGTACGCCGTCTGTGCGAGGTACTGCACGAAATGCGGGGTGCGCAGGCATTCGGCGCTGACGTCTCGGCCGTCTACCTCGAGCGTGACGCTCGACGGATTCACGGGAACGGCTTGCGTGACGAACGTCGCGTAGATCGCCGGCGCGTCGAGGTTCACGACCGAACCGTCGGCGGGTCCGATCGTGGCGATGCCTGGAGCCTCCGTGGAAGCGGAGAGCGTCTGCGCGGCGCGCGCGGAGACCGTGCTGCCGTCGGGCATCCGAAGGCTCGCGACGATCGGCGCGTCGGTGAAGTTCTCCTCGCGCCCGATGTCGTAGCTTCCGACGTACGTTCCCGCAGACCGCTGTACCATTGCGACGTTCGCAACATACGGCCCGATATCGAACGTCGCCGCGCCGCCGGCGGAGCCGGTCATCGTTACCGTGAGCGTCTCACCGGCACGCAACGGGTGGCCGGCGTCGATGCCGACGCTCGCGATGCTCGCGCTCCCGCTCTGTGCCACCAGCGGAGCCAGCGTGCGCTGCGCGACGATCTCGCGAATCTCTCCCGTTTCGACGTTGTAGCGAATCGACGCGCGGTCCCCGGCCTGCAGGTCGCTCATCGAGGCCGCTTGGCCGTTCAGCGAGATCTCGGTGTCGCGGTCCGGCACGATGACGTGTCCATCCTGCATGAGCAGTTCGTTCGTATCCGCGACCGCGATGACGCCGTAGCGCGAGCCGTATTCGTCGACGACCGAACTCACGCGGCCGTCGCGTTCGGTGACGATCTGCGCGTAATCGCCCGGGCGAATATCGGAGAGCTCACCCGGAGCGTCGACGTTGACTCCCACGTCGCGCATCGTGACGATCGCGTTGTTCGAGATTGCGATCGTTCGGACGCTTGCGTTGAAGGCAAGCGTCACCGTCGGCGGATCGGAGTTCGTGTCCACCGCCGTGACCGTTCCCACGCGAACCGTGCGATCGCCTTGCGTAAAATCACCGGCGCCCGACCGTCCAACGAGTTGCGCGACGATCGTCACCGTGCGCGCCTGCCGGTCGAAGACCGCCTGCGCGCCCAGCACGCTCGTGAAGAAGCGCAGCGGTGCGTAGAAGACTCCGTCGATCCGCTCTGCCGGAGCGTCGAGCGCGATCGGCGTGCCGTCGACGAGCGCGATGCGGCTTCCGTCGATGAGCGTTACCGTCTTGCTTCCGACGTGCGTCGTCATGCGCGACGCATGCGACTCGAAATCGAAGCCGAGGGAGACGATCGTTCGCCGGACGGGAACGAGAAGAACGCCGCGATCGAGGTGCGGCGGCGGTTCGAGCGGCAACGCCACGCCGTTGATGACGATCCCGATCTCGGAATGGAGCTCGTGGCGAACCGTATGCGCGGGCCGCGCCGCAATCACGCCGAGCGCAAAAACAACGACGACGAAGCGCTTCATCGCAGCACGTCGTGGTAGAGCGCGGCCGTTTCGCGTGCGCACCGGTCCCAGGTGAACGCCGTTGCGAGCATCCGGCCCGCTTTAACGAGACGGGCCCGCAGACCCTCGTCCTGCAGGATATTTACGATGCACTGCGCGAGCGAGCGCACGTCGGCGGCATCGAACGTCAGAACCGCACTCGCCAGCACCGACGCAACGGCGTCGCTCGCAGCGAGCACCGGCACCCCGCGCGCCATCGCCTCCAGGAGCGGCAAGCCGAACCCTTCGCGCAATGCCGGATGAACGAGCGCGCGAGCGTTTGCATAGACCGTTCCAAGTTCCGCTTCACCGAGATCGCCGAGCGCACGCGCCTGCCTGCGATTCGTCGAAGCGCGCTGCAATGCTCCGCTAAAATCGTCCGGACCGGTGAAGCAGAGGTCGATCTCGTACTCCGCGGGCAACGACTGCCACGCATCGAGCAGTCGCTGCAGGTTCTTGTGCATGCGATGGTTCCCGACGTTGAGGAGATATGGCCTGCCCGTCTGCGGCTCACCGATCGAAGGTGCGGCGCTTACGCCGAGCGGAATCACGCGGATCTTGCGCGGGTCGACGCCGAGAAATCGCTCGAGGTCCGGTACCGTTCGTTCGTCGTCGGTGACGACCGCGACGGCGTTCGCGCATGCACGCCGGACGACGAGCCGGTAGTACGGACCGACACGCCGCTTGAACTGCTCGGGATAGTGGAGATGGATGAGATCGTGAACGGTGATGACGAAACGCGAGGGAAGCGCGAGGGGAACGTAGTGGGCGAGAAAGTGAACGAGCGCGACGTTCGCGCGCGCGAATGCGAGCGGAAGCGCAACCTGCTCGCTCCACCCGAAGTTCGTACCGCGCTCGACGATCTCGAAGGCAAACTCCGGTGCGACGCGCGGCAGGCGTGCCGCAAGCTCGCGCGCGTAGCGCTGCATGCCTGCGGACATCTGGCGCGTGCAGCGGGCATCGAGCGCGACGCGCGTCATCGCGCCTTGCGCGCCACGACGTATCGGTACCGCGCAGACCAATAGGCCGCACCGATGCCGCGAAGGCCGTCGAGAACGGCGCCTCGCCGCACGAGAAGCCAGACCCATCTCGGCCAGAGGAGCAGCCACTGCACGGCGAGCCGCCGCAGCGAGAAACGCATCGCAGCGGCTTCGATCGCCGTATAGCGCTCGAACTTCGCACGATACGACGCGACGTCGGGATAGGAGTAGTGGAGCAGAACGCCGGGAAGGCGGCCGGTGGGCCCGTCGCAGATCCAATACTCGTGAACTGCGGCGCCTCGCGCATGCGTCTGCAAATGCGCGCCCTCGCGGCGAAAGAGCCGCAAGAGCGGCTCGTGGCTCCACATCCGCAGCGCTTTGCCGCAGTAGAAGGTCGTGCGCTCGAGAGCGTAGCCGTCGCCGTCGTCCGGCGCCGCGGCGATCGCGTCCCGCAAAACGTCGTCGAGCGCCTCATCGGCATCGAGCATGAGAACCCAGGGCGTGCGTACCAGCGAGATCGCATAGCCCCGCGCGTCGACGTAATCGGTCCAATCCCGTTGCACCACCGTCGCGCCGGCGCCTTGCGCGAACTCAACGGTTCGGTCGGACGATCGAGCATCGAGGACGAGAACCCGCATACCGCGCGGTAGGCTCGTCAGCGCGCGCGGAAGGTTGCGCTCTTCGTCGCGCGTGAGGATGACGGCGGTGACGTCGGCGGTTTTCAGGGCCGGCGCGAAGACTTCGTCGGTCCCTCGACTCCGGTCCCTTCGCTCCGCATGACACGCTCTTGCCTACTCGAGCCGACGGTGGACATGCCGTTCCCGTGCGCGTGGCGGAGCGCCGCACCGATGAACTCGCGATAGAGCGGCGATGGCCGATTCGGACGCGACTTGAACTCGGGGTGCGCTTGCGTTCCTACGAACCACGGATGCATCGACTCCGGCAGCTCCACGATTTCGACGAGACGCGTCTTCCCGGCCGTGTGAGAGCCGGTAAAGCGCATTCCGTGCTCCTCGAAGACCGGCGCATACCGATTGTTGAACTCGTATCGGTGACGGTGCCGCTCGGTGATTTCGAGCTCGCCGTAGGCGCGGGCGGCGAGTGAGTTCGGCGCGAGCGTGCAGGCATACGAGCCGAGGCGCATGGTGCCGCCGTAGACCTCCAAGTTTCGCTGGTCCGGCATGAAGTCGATGACGGGTTCCGGCGACGTCTCGTCGACCTCCGTCGTCATCGCCTCATTCAAGCCGCAGACGTTGCGCGCAAATTCGATGCACGCGAGCTGCATGCCATAGCAGATTCCTAAGAACGGAATCTTCCGCTCGCGCGCGACAGAGATTGCAAGCAGTTTTCCCTTGACGCCGCGAGAGCCGAATCCCGGCGCGACGAGAACGCCGTGCGTTCCGCGCAGCAGATCGATGCCCGCGCCTTCGATGTCCTCCGAGTCGACGCGAACGATCTCGACCGCCGCGTCGTGGGCCGCGCCGGCATGATGGAGCGCTTCGTGGATCGAGATATAGGCGTCTTTCAGCTCGACGTATTTGCCGACGATCGCAATCCGCACGCGTCGCTGCGGATGGAGGACGCGCTCGACGATCGCCTCCCATTCGGAAAGGTGCGGCGCCTGTGGATCGAGATGGAGCTTACGTACGGCGGCGTCGGCAAGCCCCTCGCTCTCGAGGTTCAGCGGCACGGCGTAGATCGAGGGCGCGTCGTTGTTCTGCACGACGGCGGATCGCTGCACGTCGCAAAAGAGCGCGATCTTCTCCTTCAGTTCGATCGGCATCGGTCCGGCCGTCTGCGTGCGGCAGACGATCGCATCGGGCATGATTCCTATTCCTCGCAACTCCCGTACGGAGTGCTGCGTAGGTTTCGTCTTCAGTTCGTCGGCTGCGCCGAGATGCGGCACGAGCGTGAGGTGAACGTACATGACGTTTTCGTCGCCGACGTCGTAGCGCATCTGGCGAATCGCCTCAAGGAACGGCAACGATTCGATGTCGCCGACGGTGCCGCCGACCTCGACGATGCAGACCTCGGTGCGGCTCGCCTCGGCGACGCGCTTGATGTGCGCCTTGATCTCGTTTGTGATGTGCGGAATGACCTGAACGGTGGCGCCGAGATACTCGCCGCGCCGTTCCTTTTCGATGACGGCTTTGTAGATTTGGCCCGTCGTGACGTTGTTCGCGCGGGAGAGATTCTCGTCGATGAAGCGCTCGTAGTGCCCGAGATCGAGATCGGTCTCGGCGCCGTCTTCGGTGACGAAGACCTCGCCGTGTTGATACGGGTTCATCGTGCCGGCGTCGACGTTGATGTACGGGTCGAGCTTCTGAATGGAGACGGTGACGCCGCGGCTCTTCAGCAAGCGGCCGAGCGAGGCCGCCGTGATGCCCTTCCCGAGCGAACTAGCCACGCCTCCGGTGAAGAAAATGTACTTCGCCACTCGGGATGTTAGCGTTCCGTCCCCCCGCTGCGCGCACCTTCCGCCTCCCCGCGCTGGCCGGCGGGATCGAACGTGCCGATACCTTCCCGCGCCGCTGCTCCCAGCAACATCGCGTCGGAACACGCGAAAACCGGACCCTCTTCGGCCGTCCGGTGCGCAAGGGTGACGCATCCCGCAAGTTGCAGAGCATCGTACACGCGAAGTGCGTGCGCATCAACCAGCCTGATCGCCTCCTCTAAAGTCGAGTCGGACAAAACCTGCCGCGTGAATCGTCTCTCGATATCCTCTGCAAAGGCAGCGAGGACGTCCGACGTTTGGTCAGCCGTAAGATCCCCTTCTCGTTCCCTGCGGCGAAGTGCAGACCGAAACTCGACCGGCGTGACGGAAAGAAGAACGAAACTGTGCTTGTCGCCGCCTCCCGCGAGGGCGATCATCTCGTCGCTGCCCGCTTCACGCACGTACAGCTTAACGAGCGCGCTCGTATCGAGATAGGTACGCCGCCACCTCTAGCGCCGATCCCGCGACACCGTCGCCGAAAGGGGCTCCCCGCGAATCTCAACGGGCGCGAACGGCTGCCTCGCATCGCTCGGCGCACCTGGATCGTCGTGGCTCCAGTTCCAGCGGCCCTTAAGTTTTGTAAGCGTTTCCGCTAGCTTCTTATCCGTCTGCGGCGATGGGTGTCTCAGAATGTCGACCAGGACCCCCGTAAGGCGCCCCGCATGAAAAAGCCTCACGCTCTCGGCCGATGTTTCAGCCAAGCTCGGAAAACAACGCACCCCCTGCTCGAGGAGCGCCTGCTCGAGCTCTTGACCCATAACGCTCTTCACGCGCGTGGTCTCCTCGCCCGACACTTGACGCACGAGTTCCGTGATGTCGCTGCGCGGCACCGAGTAGAAAGCCTGGTTTCCGAGCCTCTTTCGAAGCTCGCGAGCCACTAATCCAAGCTGACTCCTGGTAACCATTTACTTACTTATTTACCTCTTTACATTGTATAATTTACATCGTCCTAGGTGCCTCAAGCCATGGCAGCTCACAGCGATGGCACCTCGATGGCGACCAAGCGCTCGCGGCCGGCATAGTCGCGGGAGATCGTCGCACGGGCGTTTGGAAAGGCCTTCATGGCTAGTTCTGCCAGGGCGCGAGCCGTTGGCGGCGCCGTCTCGAGCAGAACGAGTCCGCCCGCGCTTATGCGCGGCGGCAACGCCTCCAGCAAGCGTCGGTACTCGTGCAATCCGTCCGGCCCGCCGTCCGTCGCTTCGCGCGGCTCGAACCCGACCGGATCGGGCTTGCTCGGAACGTCGGCGCTTGGAATGTACGGCAGGTTCGCGACGACGCAATCAAACCTCAGCGCAGCGTCGGCTGGAAGAAGGTCGGCGAACTCGGCACTCACCCCAAGTGCAGTGCGCCGCTCTGTTATCCCGAGCGTCGTTCGCGACGCGAACGCAGTCGAGGGAGCGACGAGATTTTTAGCGTTGCGTAACGCAATCCTCAGGGCTGCCTGACTGCGTTCGGTGGCGTAGACGATCGCTTGCGGAACCTCCGCTGCGATCGTGCACGCGATCGCTCCGCTGCCGGTGCCGACATCCAAAACGATGGGGCACCCCCGGTCGTTCTCCACGAACGCGCGAAGGAATGCGAGTGCGGCGTCGACGAGATGCTCCGTCTCCGGCCGCGGCACGAGCACGTCGTTCGTTACTTCGAATCTCCGCCCGTAAAACCACGCCTCGCCGACGATGTAGGCGAGAGGCTCGCCCCGCATGCGCCGCGCCAAAAACGCGTCGTATGTGCGTTGTTCCTCCGGCGCGAGCACGATCTCGTTACCGTGTGCCACGAGCCACGCACGATCTTTTCCGAGAACGTGCGCCAAGAGCAGCGCCCGATCCGCTTCCTCGACGCACGCCACTGCGGTGTCGTAGGGCACATCGCGTTTACGCATCCGAGCCTGCGAGCAGGCACGCGCGCTCGTCGCGCAAGAGATCCTGCGCGATCTCTTCGAGATCGCCGTCGACGATCGCGCGGATGTTGCCGTAGTTCTTGTTCGTTCGATGATCGGTCACGCGGTCTTGCGGAAAGTTGTACGTGCGAATTTTCTCGGAGCGGTCGCCGGTGCCGACCTGGCTGCGCCGCAGCGTCCCGACCGCCTCCTCTTGCTCGCGCCGCTTGCGCTCGTGGAGCATCGCACGCAGCATCGCCATTGCCCGTTCGCGATTCTGCTGCTGCGAACGCTCTTGCTGCGAGGCGACGACGATGCCGGTGGGAACGTGCGTGATGCGCACGGCGGATTCCGTCTTGTTCACGTGCTGCCCGCCTGCACCGCTCGACTTATACGTGTCCATCGCGAGGTCCGTGGATTTGATCTCGATCCCGGCGTCGTCATCCGCCTCAGGCAGCACCGCGACCGTGGCCGTCGACGTGTGAACGCGTCCCTGTGCCTCGGTCGCCGGAACGCGCTGCACGCGATGCACGCCCGACTCGTGCTTGAACCATCGATACGCGCTCTCGCCTTTCACCGAGAAGACGATCTCTTTGTAGCCGCCCGCCTCGCTCCAGTTCTCCGAAACGATGCCCACGCGCATACGACGCGATTCGGCAAAGCGCGCGTACATGCGCGCGAGATCGCCCGCGAAGATCGCAGCCTCGTCGCCGCCCGCGCCGGCGCGGATTTCG
The DNA here is from genome assembly GCA_050733755.1 of Candidatus Tyrphobacter sp. GTDB lineage: Bacteria > Vulcanimicrobiota > Vulcanimicrobiia > Vulcanimicrobiales > Vulcanimicrobiaceae > Tyrphobacter. Next base: position 50,340 of record JBOHTS010000053.1, read on the forward strand.
ATGAAGATGTCCTTGTCGTCGTCGGGGTCTTTCGGGATCAGGAGCTCGGCGATCCGCGCCTCTAAGATCTCGCGTCGCTCGCGCAGCGTGCGCTCCTCTTCGCGCGCGAGCTCGGCGATGTCCGGGTCGCGCAAGAGCGCCGCATTCTCGTCGATTGCGCGCACCGTTTCGCGATAGGCACGGTACGCGTCGACCGTCGCGACGATGCGCGCACGCTCCTTGAGAAGCGCGGTAGACGTTAGTTGATCGAACGCGCCGCCGGAGGCGAGTTCGGCTTCGATCTCATCGAAGCGCCGGCTCGTGGTCTCGAGGCGCTCGAGCGCGCGCTCGTCCACGACCGCTTACCCCTGCGCGGCGGTCTTCTTCGCGGCGCGCTCTCTGGAGCGGATAGCCGCCTCTTCCTGCTTGCGCTTTGCGATGGCCGCGCGCTGATTGAAACGATCCACGCGCCCGGCGGTGTCGACGAGCTTCTGCTGACCGGTGAACAGGGGATGGCAGGCAGAGCAGATCTCGACGGCGATCTCCTTGCGCGTCGAGCCGGTCGTAAAGGTCGAGCCGCACGCGCAATGGACGCGAGCGTCGGGGTACCACGCCGGGTGGATCTTCGGTTTCACAGCCCCTCGATTATATCAGCGAGGGCAAGAGGGGCCGGACGAACCCCGCTTGCCCCTCACCTCGCCCTTACGGCGCCAGGTTCAGCGTACCGCAGCTGCAATACGTGAAGAGCGCCTCGGCCAGCGGTCCGCCGAAGGGCACGCCCAGGCCGGTGACCATGTCGTATCCCGGCCCGCTCGGATATCCGGAATAGATGGTGCCGCCGCTGTTGACGCCGTTCGAGCCGGCGCAGACGTCGTAGAAGGCGCCGGACGTTCCGCCCTCGCAGGCGGCCTGCGTTCCGTATCCGGACTCGCCGCTCGCGATCGAATAGAAGGCGGGCGCGGCCGCGATGCCCCAGCGATATCCGTAGGTCCCCGCGCCGTGCGCATGAGCGCATGCGGAACTCGCTTTGCATGCAGTCAGAAAGTCGGCGAACATCGCAGCCGCCTCAGGAGCCGCTGCGGAGGTTCCCCCGGACGCGCCGTATCCCTCGTATGCAGAGAACGCCGCGTTTACGAGAATCATCGGACCGGTACTCGGGTCGGCGAGGAGCGCGATGTCCGGCGTCTCGCGTTTCGTTGCCGAGTCCGCTGCCTGTTGCCATATCGGTGCGGCAAAGCAGCAGGAGGCTCCGCCGCCGCTTCCCGGCGAGTTGTCGAAGTAGCCGTCGCCGCCGTAGGTCGTGTTCTCGGCCCATGCCGTGATCTCGGTCCCCGGTTGGAGCTGCCCCGCATCGGTAAACGGAGCGTTGACCCCGCCGACGGCGATGACCGACGGATCCGTCGCCGGGTACGAGACGCACTTCGTGGTCTCCGGAACGCCGCCGTTGTCGCACTGATAGGCGCCGTTGTCGCCCGACGATGCAAAGACGGTGATGCCCTCCGCCGCGAGCGCGGCCATCTCATCCGGTCCGGGCCCTACGCCGGAAGAGTTATAGTAGCAGCCGCTGGCACACTCTGCTCCGCCCACCTCTCCCAAGCCGAAGCTCATCGAGAGCACGTCGACGGTGTCGTCGGCGATGGCCTGCTGAATCTCGTCGTCGGTCAGGTAGATGCCCTCGACGCCGATCGAACCCGACGGGCACCCATAGATCGTGCCGCACTGACCGTTCTCGGTATTGAAGGCCAAGTAGAAGTCGATCGTAGCGCCCGGAGCCATGCCGGCCGTTTGCTCGGTGTCCAGTTGCGCCTCGCCGTCCTCCGGATTGCACGTAGCCGTCGGTGCCCCAGCGTAGGTCGATGTGCACGTGGCGCTTGGAGACGTGACGGGCGGCGGCGTCGCCAAGTCCCCGGGATAGTTGTCGAACGTACCGGTCCCCGTGCCGTTGTTCTGGGCGCTCGCAGGCTGCGCCGTCACGTTCTTCTGCACCACGGTTCCGTACCGCGTTATGCCCGAGGCGTGCGCGTATGCGGGCACGTCCGCCGACGAGATCGGTCCGGTGCCGATGATGCCGATGTTGACGCCGGTCCCGTCGTCGCCGGCCGCGATGAGCTGCCGGTAGTCGAAGCCGTTTTGAATAACGGGTGCGCCATAGCCCGCTCCTTGCGTGGCGGCCGGCCGCTCGATGTACGTGTGCTCGGGATGGAAGCTTACAAGGTTCATCACCGACTGCACCGGAATCGCCGACGCGAAGTGCGGCGGTACGCTCGGCTGCGGCGCGAGCACGGTTACCGGCCCGGCAGACGTCTGCAGACGCCAGTAGCCGAGCTTCGTTCCGAGCGCGGCCTCCATATTTGCCTGCGTACCGCTCGCCACGAGCATGAGATGCTGCGGCCACGTTCCGACGCTGATGTGATAGTTCGCAAAGTACTTTCCGATGCTCGTAATCTCGCTGCTCGAAGCGCCGAACATCGCGCCGATCTCCTGCGGCGTGAGCCAATGGCGATAGTTGCCCGAATGCGGGTTCGCAGTCGACGCTGCGTACGCAAGCAACGCCTCCTCGTTTGGAAGATCGGGCTGGAGGTTTACGGTCACCGAACCGGTGACCGTGGCGGGCCCTATGTACGACGCGTTGGTCGCGAGGATGCTGCTCGCATAGTGAACCGCCAGCGTCGACGGCCCGGTGTAGTTGCCGACGCTCCCCGCCGAGGACGCGCCGCCTGGAATGACGCCGCTCCCCGTACCGCCGTGACAGGCGGAGAGAAGAGCGACGACGCCGATCGCGGCGAGCGTTCGAATGACTGCGCGGCGCTTCATAGTCTCGCTCCTCCCTGCTGGTGGTGAAGAATGATGGTTAAAACCCGCTGTTTGGCCTTAGCGCGCAGCGGTATCACTTGGATTTGCGTGAGCTCGCGGGCCAAGAGCGCAGGCGAGGGCGCGTTCGCGCCTTGCGACCCCGCTGCGGCCGTCCGGCGCGACGCAACGCCGACGCCGCTTCCGCTCTGAAGCGTCAGCGTCGTCGTCGTCTTCGTAACGATGAGCGGCGTATTGCTCGCATAGAGGAAGTAGTGGTTATCGCCGTTCCAGTCGTAGTACGTCGTGAGGACGTCGGTGCTCCTCGCGCAGACGAGACCGTACGTCGTCGACGTGTACGCGTCGGTCGTCGTCTGCTCCGTGAAGCCGAAGAGCGGGTCGAACGCGTTCACGACGGTGTGAACATCGTTGCCGCTCGTTCCATACGTGCTCGGAACTGCGCAACTTCCCGGAAAGGTAACGCCCGTCGTAATCGTCGACGAGTTCGACGTATTCGATGCGACGATCGGCTGCGTCGTCGGAAAGAACGCCGGGATCGTCAACGTCTGTGGACTTGGGGTCGGCGCGGGTCCCGCGATGGAGCCTGTAAACGTTACGTTTCCGCCCGATGGCGCCGTCCACGTGAAGCTGCTGAAGTAACCGTAGAACGGATATCCCGCAGCCACCCACGAGCCCGAGGCATCGGCATTGACGGTCGCCGTGTTGCTGACGGCGGTATTCGAGTTCGTCTCGGTCTCGGTGTAGGTTCCATCGAAGTTCGTCGTCCGCTTGTCGACCGTCCCATCGTTGAACGACTCGGTAAGATTCGCTTGTGCCGTGTTCGCCCAGTTTGCGCCGTTGTTCTCCGGCTCCTGATCGACGACGAGCGGCGTTGGATAGACGAGCGTTTGGCTGTAGCCGGTGTCGTCGAGGTAGACCGTATAGCGCTCGCCGATGTTCTGCACCGATCCGTTTGGAGATGGCGTAACCTGCACGGTCAGAGAGGCCGCGATCTGCTGATTCGGCTGCGTAATCGTTTCGTTCGTCGTCACCGTTCCGCTGCTCGCCGATACGCTGTCCTTGAGCGTGCTCGTAACGACGTTGTTCGGATAGGGCGTCACCGAACCAGGCGCACACTGGGGCGTCGGGCACGGCGGGTATCCATTATAGTCGTTTGCGATCGTCTGCGTCCCCGTGTAGACCGACGCTGGAGGCGGTGCAGTCGGAGGGACGCCGCCGCCGGTGCCGCCGCCGCCGCCGCCGCAGGCGGCGAGAGCCGCTAAGACGACGAGTGCGCCGAAACCAGCGTACCGCTTCTTCACCCTAAAGCTCCTTTGCAGCAAGAGGGCTTCTCGCCAAGTAGCCGCGAGCGCCCGCAACGCCCTTGGCTGCAGCCGGGCTTTGTCCTTCAGGAGAGCAAATACTGAAGGCATGAAAATCTTCGCCGTCGTTTCCGCGCTTCTTATGACTCTCTTAAGCGCCGTTCCGGCCGCCGCACTCGCTCGCACGCTCGACGGGGCAACGATCGTGAACAGCGGTTCGACCAACACGATCGGATGGCGAGTTGCGCTTCGCTCGAACGGGAGCGGATGGGTCGCCGCCGGTCGAGCCGGCAGCGAGGGCGGCGCGCGCACGTTCTCGGTCTCGAGCCGCGTCGCGCGCGAGTTCTTTGCCGACCTTCACGCCGCGCGCGCCGCCGGCTCGACGGGAGGCCACTGCATGAAGAGCGCCTCGTTCGGGAGCGTTTTGAACGTCTTCTGGCACGGCTGGAGGTCGCCCGACCTCTCCTGCCCGGCGACGGCTGCGCCGCTACGCTCGCTTGCAGTGGACGTGCAGCAGATCGTCGCGATCGCCCGGCCGCCCAGCGGTCTGCGGCGAATCCACTTCCCCGTCGAACCGCACCGGGCGCCGCCGACTCCCGGGGCCACTCCATAGCACCTGCACGGAGGGGGCATCGGTGCCGGCGCCCAAAGTTGGAAGCCCGTGAAGCGCTTTGTCTTTCCAATAGTCTTCCTTAGTTTTGCTCTTGCCGCAGCCGCAGGCGGATTGCGCGGCGCCAGCGCCCAGCAGCCGGCCGCAGCGAGCCCGTCGCCAAGCCCTTCGCCGACCGCGACGCCGACGGAGATCCCAGGCGTGGAAAGCCTCTTTCCCGGCCGCCGCGTTCAAGCATCGCCTTCGCCGCCGGTTCCCCAGCGCGTGGGAATCGAGGGAGTCTGGGAGCTCGCGCTTCAACGCGGCGGCGACACGACGTACACGCATCTCAACCTCCGGCAGCAGCAGAACGCGCTCACCGGTATCTATATCGACTCGTCGAATAAGCGCGCGCCGGCGGTCGGCGTCGTCGATGGGGACAACGTGCGCGTCGTCGTCACCTATGCGAACGGCACGACGCTCGTCTTTACCGGCACGCTCGACGGAACGACCGATATGATCGGCCTCATGACGACAAGCACGGGACAGGTTCCGTTCTCGGCAGATTACCGCCCCAAAGAAAACTGGTTCAACAATATCAACGAGCAGCCGGGCGGCCTGACGAACCCGTTCCCGTCACCGCCGCCGAAGTAGGAGAGGCGCGGTGCGGCCGTTCGAAACGGCTGATAGAGCCTTTGGATTTTCGACCCGAGCGATCCACGCCGGCGCGCCGCCGGATCCCGCCACCGGATCGCGCGTCGTGCCGATCTACCAGACCGCTGCATACGTCTTCGCTTCAACCGAACAGGCGGCGGAGCTCTTCCAACTTCGCAGCTACGGGCACATCTACAGCAGAATAAGCAACCCGACGGTTTCGGCGTTCGAAGAGCGCATCGCAAGCCTCGAAGGCGGGCTTGGCGCCGTCGCGTGCTCGAGCGGCCTCTCCGCGCAACTCTGCGCGATCCTCTCGCTCGCGCAGGCGGGCGACCACATCGTCTGCTCGCAGAACGTCTATGGCGGCACCGTGACGCAACTCTCGGTGAGCGTGAAGCGCATGGGCATCGAGACGTCGTTCGCGCCGGTCGACGACATCGGGGCCATGCGCGCCGCGATTCACCCGAACACGAAGATGCTCTTTGCGGAGACGATCGGCAACCCGTCGGGGACGATTGCGGACATTCCCGCACTCTGCGATCTCGCACACGAGCACGGCATCCCGCTCGTCATCGACAACACCTTTGCGACGCCGTATCTCTGCAGGCCGATCGAGCGCGGCGCCGACATCGTTCTCCACTCGGCGACCAAGTTCATCAGCGGCCACGGCACGACGATCGGCGGCGTTCTCGTCGAATCGGGGAAGTTTCCTTGGGATAACGGGAAGTTTCCGCTTCTCTCCGAGCCGAGCCCGGGCTACCACAAGAAAGTCTTCACCGAGACCTTCGGCGAGTACGCGTTTCTCATGCGCGCGCGCGCCGAGGTACTGCGCGATATCGGCGCGCAGCTCGCGCCCATGGACGCATGGCTTCTTCTTCTCGGGCTGGAGACGCTGTCGATTCGGATGGAGGCGCACGTGCGTAACGCGAAGGCGGTTGCGGCATTTCTTGAGCGTCGGCCCGAGGTTGCGTGGGTCGCGTACACGCAAGGCGCGGTCTTCACGTTCGGAATCGAGGGAGGGCGCGAAGGGGGACGGCGCTTCATCGATGCTCTCGAACTCTGGAGCCATCTCGCGAACGTTGGCGACGCGAAGAGCCTCGTCATCCATCCCGCCTCGACGACGCACTCCCAGCTCTCGGATGAAGAGCTGCGCAGCGCCGGCGTTCCGCCGGAGGCGATCCGCCTCTCCGTAGGGCTGGAAGACGTCGACGACTTGACGTGGGATTTGGATCGCGCGCTCAAACGTGCGTGCGGCACCCCGGCTTCGGCACCGCAAACGATCGCGACGTCGTGATCCTTACGACGTTTTCGCAAAGAGCGGAGCTGCTCGGTCGCGGCAACCGCGTTGCGATGGTCGGCGCATCCGCGAATCCGCTGCGCCCGAGCTACACCGTCTTCTCCTACTTGCGCACGCAAACGCCGTTCGAAGTAACGCCGATCAATCCAACGATCGCCGCCATCGATGCCGTGAAGGCCTACCCGTCGCTCGAGGCGTACGCCCGCGAGCGGGGCGCGCCGGACGTCGTCGACGTCTTCCGCAAGCCCAGCGAACTCGTGCAGGTGACGCGCGATGCGATCGCGGCCGGCACGAAAGCGATTTGGTACCAGTACGGCGTCGTCAACGACGAAGCGACTCGCATCGCCGATGAAGCCGGGCTCGACGTCGTCGTCGACCGCTGCATGAAGGTCGAGTACGCACGCTTTCACGGCGGGCTTTCGACGAGCGGCCTGAACAGCGGCATCATCACGAGCCGGTGGCGTCAGGAATCGTCACCCCGAACGTAACGAACGAAGTGAGCGAAGTCGAAGGAGCGTCGAAGGCACTGCAGCGCGAGATTACCGGCGTCATCGAACGCTGGGGTCTCGGCGAGGACGCGCTGCGCGACGACGAGTTCGACGAGCTTGCGCTTCGGGTCTTCGCCTTTCAGCTTCAACGTAACGCACCGTACGCGGCCTATTGCCGCAGGCTCGGGTTTGCGCCCGACGCGCTGCCGACTTCTTGGGATGCGATTCCTGCCGCGCCCGCCGTAGCCTACAAGGAGCATACGCTTGCGACGTTCGACATACGCGACGCGACATTGGTATTCGAGAGTAGCGGCACGACGAGTGGAACCGGCAGCATGCACTACATGGAGCGCCGCGATCTCTACGACGCCGCGCTTCTTGCCGGCTTCGACCGATTCATGCTCGCAGACGGCGCACGCTTACGCTACCTCAACCTCCTCGCCGATCTGCGAGAGCGGCCGCGCTCCTCGCTTTCATACATGATGGCTCGCGTCGCCAAAGAGCGCGGCGACGGCCACACCGGCTGGTACGTTCGCGACGACGTGCTGGCGGCGGACGAATTCTTCGACGCACTCCAAGACGCGGCGCGCTCTTCGCAGCCCGTTTGTATCGCCACGACCGCGTTTGCGCTTGCCTTCGCGCTGGACGCAGCCCACGAACGCAGCCTGACGTTTGCGCTTGCGCCGGGTTCGCGCGTCATGGAAACGGGCGGCTTCAAGGGCCGCGCTAAAAGCGTTCGGCGGGAAGAACTCTACGCGCGTACCTGCAGCACGTTTGGGATTGCCGAAGACGCCGTTATCGCCGAGTACGGAATGACGGAGCTCACATCGCAGTGGTACGATGTGGTCCCTCGTCCCTCGACTCCGCGAGCACTGAGTGCTCGCTACGCTCGGGATGACGACGCTGCGCATTATGGTCGGGATGACAACGGCGATGTCTCACGACGGAAGGCTGGGCCGCCGTGGCTGCGGGCTCGCGCCGTCGGTCTCGACGCCACGACGCTGCCCGACGGCGTCGTCGGCGGGCTCGTTCATGTCGATCTCGCGAACCTCTCCTCGTGCGTCGCGGTCGCTACCGAGGATCTCGGGGCGACATTCGGACGCGAGATCGTACTCCTCGGTCGCGACGAGACCGCAGAGATTCGCGGGTGCTCGCTCGATGCAGAGTCTCTCGCAATCCGCTGAAGTCGCTCGAGCGATCGGCGACGCAGCAAGGCGCTGGTGCAACGCCGGCTATTCGCATCGCGTCCGCGTGCAGCCGGCAATCGTAGAACGAACCGGCTACAGCCCTCCCGTCGTCGAGTACGCGCTCGACCGCCTCTTCGAATCCATCACGCCGGACGCGATTGCGAATGTCATCGCGCGCGAGTGGGGAGGCCGAGAGCGAGAGCCCGCCGGACGCGTCGTCATTCTTTCAAGCCGCACGACGGTCGGCGTCGCCATCGTACCCGCAATCTTTGCGATCTGCGCGGGATGCGACGTCACGGTCAAGGATCGCGAAGACGCGCTCGTCGGCGCCTTCTTCGAGACGCTCGCGCACGAGCTTCACGAGGCTACGGACGACGACGGCCAACGCGCCTTTCGCGCCGAAACCTGGCAAGCCGGCGAGCACAACCTCTCCCGATACGATGCCGTCGTCGTATTCGGGAATGACGAAACGCTTACGGCCGTTCGCGCGCAGATACGCCCAAACGCGCGTTTCATCGGATACGGTTCGAAGGCGTCGATCGGCTACGTCGCGCGCGAGGCGCTTACGAACGAAGTCGGAGCGCAAGCCGTAGCGGCGGGAGCGGCCAGAGACTTCATCCTCTACGACGGAGAGGGATGTCTCTCGCTCCACGCGCTCTTCGTCGAACGCGGGGGCGCCGTCGGCGTCGAACGATTCATGGAGATGCTCGCGCAAGCAGCGCGGCGAGCCGCCATCGAGTTTCCTCTTGGCCTGCGCGATGCACGTCGTGCGCGCCAAGCCGCGGCCGCGCGCGACCTCGCCGCCTTCGCCGGGCGCACCGTCTACTTCGACCCGCAGGCGGCGTTCGTCATCGAGAGCGGCGACGCGCAGCGTCCACCGGCGTTTGCCCCGCGCGTTCTCGACGTTCACGCGGTCGATTCGCCGCGGGAGATGCTCGAATACGTGCGGCGACACACGCTGCCGATCGAGTTGTGTGCCGTCGCCGGAGAACGCGTGGACGTTGCAGATGCGCCGCGCGCTGCCGGAGCGAACGGCATCACCGCCTTCGGCGAGATGCAGAATCCGCCCTTGAGCTACCGGCACGGCGGGCGGCCGCGCTTCGCGGATTTCGTGAAATGAGCGAGATTCCGGGGCCGCAATCGCGCTCGCTGCGCGCACGCCTTGCGGAAGTCGAGTCGCGGAACGTCACGTATCTCGGCGACGGCTTCCCCGTCTTCTGGGAGTCCGCGAGCCGCGCGACCGTCGTCGACGCCGACGCAAATCGCTACGTCGACCTCACGGCGGCGTTCGGCGTTGCGGCAGTCGGGCACGCGAATCCAGCGGTCGCCGCCGCAATCGCGCAGCAGGCGCAGCTCCTTGCGCATGGCATGGGCGACGTGCATCCGACGGAGATCAGAGTGCGACTGCTCGAACGCCTCGTGCGGATCGCGCCGCGCGGCATGGAGCGCGTTTTTCTTGCGACGACGGGATCGGAGGCGGTCGAAGCGGCGATGAAGACGGCGATGCTCGCGACGGGCAAGACCTCGTTTGCAGCGTATGCGGGCGCCTACCACGGGCTCTCGCTCGGCGCGCTTGTGGTCTGCGGCCAGGAGCGCTTTCGCGAGCCGTTTGCGGGCGCGCTTCCGTCGCGTCCGTTGTTGCTTGGCTTCCCTCGCGAGGACGCGGCGCTCGAGGATGCGCTCGAGGCGACACGCGCGACGCTTTCAGCGCGAGACGACGTCGCCGCGCTCTTCATCGAGCCCGTGCAGGCGCGCGCCGGCATCGTCGTTCCGCCGCAGGGTTACCTTCGCGGCGTTCGCGACATCTGCGACGAGCTCGGCGTGCTCCTCGTCGTCGACGAAATCTACACCGGCTTTGGACGAACGGGAGAATGGTTCGCCTGCAATCGTGAAAACGTCGTTCCCGATCTCCTCTGCATCGGCAAGGCGATGGGCGGCGGCTTTCCGGTCAGCGCGCTGCTCGGCACGACGCGCGTTATGTCTGCGTGGCCGCCGTCTGCTGGGGAAGCGCTCCACACGTCGACGTATCTCGGCAATCCTATGGGCTGCGCTGCCGCGCTTGCAACGATCGACGAGATCGAGCGCCTCGAACTCTGCGCGCGCGCGAAACGCTTGGGCGCAAAGCTCGCCGCGCGGCTGCCGACGCTTCTCGACATGGAGTGCGTCGCCGACGTGAGAGGTCGCGGGATGATGTGGGGCTTGGAACTTCGCGATGCTGCAACGGCTGGGCGGGCCGTGAAGGAGGCGCTGGCTCGCGGCGTTATTCTCCTGCAAGCAGGCCCCACCGGCGAGGTGCTGTCGATCACGCCTCCGCTCGTCATCGCCGAATCAGAACTCGAGCGCGGGCTTTCAGTCGTCACGACGGCGATCGCAGCGGCTGCGTAGGGTCGCTTAAGCCGTCTGCAGAAACGCGTCGCATCCCTACACAGTAACATCCACTGAAGGAGCCCTTCCGATGAGAATGTTAAGGCCGTCGTTTCTCGCCGCGCTCGCAGCGCTTCTTGCCGTTTCGCTTGGAGGGTGCAAGAGCAGCGGCATTGCCCTCAATCCGCCCGGCGGCAGCGCGTCGGCTTTTCATCACATGTATCTATCCGACGACAAAAGTCCGGGCCACATCTACGTCTACGACCTGCCCGTGACGTCGTCGAGCACACCGTCGGTCACGCTGAGCGGAGTCGGCAGCTATCCCGCCGAGCTCTTCGTCGACGCGAAGGGACGACTCTTCGTTCCGCTCGAGGGCGGCACCAGCGTCTCGGTCTACACGCTGCCGTTGACAACGTCGAGCACACCGGCATTCACCCTGACGACATCGGCATCTCCCCCGGAAGACATTACGGAAGACGCAAGCGGAAGCGTCTACGTCTCGGATATCGATCCGGGCGGCTATATCGACGTCTACAGCGGCCCGGTGACGAGCTCACGCTCGCCGTCTTACACGATATCGAACAACGCCATCGGCACCTCCGGCCTGGAGGATCCCTTCGGTATCGCGATCGCTCCCAATGGCAATCTCTACGCATCCGATAACAAGGATGTGAATCAGTTTACGCCTCCGTTCAGTTCGACGAGCGTTCCGTCGGCGAGCGTTGCCGGGAACTTCGACAACTATGGCCTGCTCGTCGATTCGAGCAACCGCGTCTTCGTTGCAAACTATAGTGCGAACGGGAAGATCAACGTCTTCGCGCAGCCGTTCACGAGCGGCAGCACGCCGGCGTTCACGATCGCCGTTTCAAGCACGTACATTTACGGCATGGCGTTTGACGGTTCCGGAAACCTCTGGACCGTCGATGGCAATGGCGTCGTTTGGGAGGTCAAAGCTCCGCTCACGTCGTCGAGCACCGCAACGCAGGTTCTCGCCGGGACGACCGGCTACGGCATCGTCTTCGGGCCATAACCCGTCGTTTGACGAATCTGCGCGTCGGCATCGTTGGATCCGGGTTTGGTGCGCGCGCGCACCTGCCCGCCCTCCTCGCTCATCCTCGCTTTGAGGTCGTCGCGCTCGCCTCGCCTTCGTCGGCGGCGGATATTGCAAAAGCGCGCGGGATACCGAACGCGTTCACGTCGTGCTCCGAGATGGTTGCGCACTGCGAACTCGACGCCGTCACCGTGGCTTCGCCGCCGTTCGCACATCGCGAAGACGTCGAAGCCGCGCTCGACGCCGGCAAGCACGTCCTCTGCGAGAAGCCGTTTGCCATGAACGTCGCGCAGGCGGAAGAGATGCTTGAGACCTCGCAACGAGCAGGCACCGTCTGCGCGCTCGCGCACGAGTTCCGCTGGGTTTCGGCGCAGCAGGCGATAGAGGAACTCATCGTCAACGGCCATCTGCAGCCGTTGCGCGAGATCGAGATCACGCAACTGACGACGTTTCTGCTCCGCAGCGGAACGCGCGAGCGCGGGTGGTGGTTCGAGCAAAAGCGCGGCGGCGGTATGGCGGGCGCGCTGCTCTCGCATCTCGTCGACATGTCGAGCTGGCTTGCGGGCCGAGCGCCGATACGCTCGTGCGGTCTCATCCGCACGGCAAACACGCGGCGCCACGACGGGCACGGTGAGTTCACGACGGACGTCGACGACGGCGCCTTCGCGCTCCTCGACTACGGCGACGGCCTTGTCGCGCGAGTAACGGTCGACGGAACCGTCGCGCAGCCCTCATACACGTGCGCCGTTCACGCGGAGAATCGTACCGCCGTCGCGAGCGGCGACACGATTACGAATACGACCCTGTATACTGTCGACGCCGACGACACTGCGGAGTTGCAGTGCAAGCCCTCGCGGCATGCGCGATTCGCAAGCGTCGGTCCCAACGTTCCCTATCTCATGGACCTCTACGACAGCTTCGCCGCAGCGATCGACGGCGCGCCGAACGCGCTTCCGACCTTCGAGCAGGCCGTGCATACGCAGCGCGTTCTCGAGACGATCGGCTTCTCTGCGTAAGAGCCTAGCACGTGTCATCCCGAGCGTAGCGAACGCAGTGAGCGAAGTCGAGGGACGACTTTAGGGCGTTGGCGTCGGTGGACTCGGATCGTTCACCGCGTGCGCCATCGACGCGTAGACGTCCAGGCGGCCGCAGCCCTGATGCGGATCCGCGCTCGGATCCTTGAGGTCGTCGGCATAGTCGCAGAGGGCCGCTTTCATCGCCGTGGGGCTCGCGAGAGCCGGATCGACTGAAATCAAGAGCGCCGCCGCACCGGCGACGCGCGGCGTCGCCATCGACGTTCCCGCGATGAGGATGCGGCAATCGATCGTACCGCTTTGATTATCCGCAGGGTAGTCGCTCTCGCACGATCCGTCGTCCTGCGAGGAGTAGAGATCCGCGTTCGCCGGCCAGATGTTCTCGATCCAATGGAGATCGTCGGCAGTCGTGCCGCAGTCTCCGGTTGAGGTCGTCGGGCAGTACGGATCGCCGCCGGGCGCGACGATGCCCCACGACGACGCGCTGCGCACGGTGTTATTCGACGCACCGCTTTCATAGTTCGAATACGACGCGACGTACTCGACGGGATGCGAGGACGTGCCGCCGGCGTTTCCTCCCGACGCGTTGGTGCCGTTGGGCGAACCGTCGTCCAGGCCCGTGGCGCCAACCGCGATCACGCCGCTGTCGCATGCGGGCGCGTCGAGGCTGCCCTGCCCCTCGTTGCCTGCCGCCGCGACGACGACGACGTCGTGGGCGATGGCGCCGGCGACCGCAGCACCTTCAGTCGGGTCGGGGTCGACTCCCGGCGTCGTACACGGGGAACCCCCAAGGCTCATGCTGATGACCTTCGCTCCGGCGGTCACGGCATCGTCGATCGCCGACGCGATGTCGGCGGTCGTCGCCGCGCAACTCGGATCCGTCGAGTTCGGATTGCTGCAGGTCGTGTAACTATCGGGCGTCGGGAAGACGCGATACCCGAAGAGCACGACGTTCCCGCCCGCGCCGGTGAACCCGACGCCGTTGCCGCTATTCTCGGCGGCGATGCCGGCGGTATCCGTACCGTGACCCTGCGGGTCGGTCGTGAAGTCCGACGTCGATTGCACGCCGCTTGGGTTCGTCAGGTAGCAGCGCTGGCGCGCGATTTTTCCCGCGAGTTCGGGGTGCGCGGTATCTTGGCCGGTATCGATCGTCGCAATCGCGACGCTCGAGCTTCCAAGCGCGTTCGGATTCGCGGCAGCATAGTCGGCCGACTGACTGTAGGCAAATGCGTATGCCAGCTTCGTAACGTGCGCGTCCCATTGCCCTGGAATGCTGCTCGTCTCGTAGAGCGGCGCGCTCGATCCGGCAAAGCCCTTGAAGTACGGATCGTTTGGAAAGTACGGCGCGCTCACCGTGAGCGGATGACGGTACCCAACCTGCGATACGCCGACGACCCCGGGCTGCGATCGCAGCGACGACATGAGCCGCGCCTCGCTGCCCGGCGTGACGTGAAGCACGCGCATCGAGCGCCCGAGCAGCGGATAGTCGAACGCGCGGACTTCTTGGGCGCCCAGTGACGCCTCCCGCGATGAAATCGCACCGGCGTGCGCAGACGAATACGCTCTGTCGTAGGACACCGCGACGAGGCCCGGCGCGAAGGCGCGCGCGGGCAGACGCGGGGCGGGCCTCGCAGCGATTGCTTCGCCCGCAGCCATCCCGACGCGAACCGAACTCGTGCTGTCGCTGCTCGGACACGTGAAATCGGCTTGCGTGTAACTGCTGCCTCCGCCGCCGCCGTTACCGCCGCCGTTACCGCCGCCGCCCGGCGGCATCGTGCCGCCGCCACCGCCGCCGCACGAGGAGAGCAGGGCTGCGGCAAGCGATACTGCGGCAAGGCGAACGGTATAACGCTTCATCGATCGCTCCTTCTCCGGTCCAGTAGTATTCCCCATAGCAGAGTAAGGGCAACCTCCGCAGCCTTCATTTGAATCTCATCTCTGCTGCCGGAGAGTCGTACGCCGCGCGTCATCGATGTGGAAGGCGATTGAATGGCGAACCAGACCAAGCCAACCGGTTTCTCGCGCGTCCCGCCGCTTGGGCCGGCAATGCCCGTCGTCGCCAGGCCGACCTCGGCTGCAAGCGCGTCGCGCGCGCCGCTCGCCATCGCTGCCGCCGCCTCCTCGCTCACGGCGCCGTGCGCCTCGATCGTACCTGCATCGACCGCTAAGAGCCGGGATTTTGCGTCGTTCTCATAGGCGACGACGCCGCCCGCAAATGCGTCTGAAGCGCCGGCGACGGCCGTTAGCAGCGATGCGATGCGTCCGCCGGTGCAAGACTCCGCGACCGCAATCCGCCAGTGCCGCTCGCGCGCGAGTGCGAGCACGCATCCCGCGAGCGTCTCTTCGTCTGCGCCGAAGACGTGGCCGCCTAGCCGTTCGCGCAGCAACGGTTCCTGCGTCTCGATCATCGCGCGCGCCTCTCCTTCACCGCGCGCCTTCGCCATGACCTTGACGTCGCACGATGTTCCGTGCGCGAGCACGGCGATCTTCGGGTTCTCGCCCGCAGCAAAGAGATCGCCGATGCGCGCGTCGATCTCCGATTCTCCCAGGCCGATGACGTGAAGCGTTCGCGTGACGATTCGCTCGGACGCTCGCAAGCGCTCTTGGAGAAGCGGAATGAGGTGCTGCGTCACCATCGGCTTCATCTCGCCGGGAACGCCCGGAACGCATGCGACGAACCTGCCGTCGTCGCGAATCGCGAGGAGTCCCGGAGCGGTGCCGTTGGCATTCTCGAGAATCGTGCTGCCGCTCGGCATATCCGCCTGCTTGCGATTGTTCTCCGTCATCTGACGGCCGATCGCAGCGAAGAATCGCTCCATACGCGCGATCGTTCGCGCATCGCGCACGCACGGAACGCCGAGAACGTCGCAGACCGCCTCCCGCGTGAGGTCGTCGACGGTCGGACCGAGCCCGCCCGTCGTAATGACGCCGTCGGCGCGCGCGAGCGCTGCCGAAATCGCCGAGACGATACGCTGCCGATTGTCGCCGACGCAATGCGTACCGTAGACGTCGATTCCGATACCGGCGAGGTGAGCCGCGATAAACGGCGTGTTGGTGTCGACTTGCTGTCCCAGAAGCAGCTCGGTTCCGACGGCGACGATCTCGATGCAGGGCATCTCTCGCTCCCTTCTACCGCGACGCGATGCCACGGGGCTTGACATTCCGTAACCAATCGGTTACATTATGCGTAACTACATGGTTACACATAAGGCACGCCGGGCGGCAGTCTTTCGCGCCGTCGCCGACCCAACGAGACGCGATATCCTGCGTCTCTTGCGCGCCAATGCGCTCCCGGTCGGCGAGATCGCTCGAAACTTCCGCACGAGCCGCCCCGCGATCTCCAAGCACCTCGCGCTCCTTCGCAGCGCTGGGCTTGTCCGGACGAGGCGGCGCGGAACGACGCGACTCTGCGAGCTCGACGCCGCTCCGCTCGTCGCGATTCGCGATTGGCTGAGCGACTACGAAGCCTTCTGGGCGCGCCGTCTCAAACACCTAAAGAACTACGTTGAGGAGCATCCATGAACGACACGACCACGGGCGACGCCGTCGTCCAAGAGATCACGATTGCCGCAACCGCGGATCGAATCTTCGATGCTGTTACCGACCCACAGGAACGCCTCAACTGGTGGGGCCGCACGGAGCAGGCGAAGACGACGCAGTTCGACTCCGACCTGCGCCCCGGCGGTTCCTATCTCATGAACGTCATCGGCGGTGGCGGACGGTTCACGATTCGCGGCACGTATCGCGAGATCGTGCGCCCTTCGCTCGTCTCCTTCACGTTCTTGCCCTCGTGGGAACCGACGCCGACGGAGACGCTCGTTCGATTCGACATCATCGAACGCGGTAACGAATGCCTCGTGCGCGTCACGCACACCGGCATTCCCAGCGAGGAGGCCCGCAAGAACTACAAGACCGGATGGGGCATGAATCTGCGCTGGCTCAACGAGTACGTCGACGAAACGAAAGGCTGAGATTGCACGCGACGCTCGGGATGACAACGTACGGATTATGGCTCTTCCCCTAACCACTGCGGGTACGTGAACTCGACCTGCGCGGCGAAGCCCGCGGCGTTCTCGATCGCCGCCTTGCGGCGCAGGTCAGAGTCTTGCGGCGACGGGTGCGCCTCTCTCGTCGCAACGCGACGCTGCGCGAGGATCGCGATGAAGCGCTCGAACCGCGCGTCCATTGCGCGCTGTAGCGCGTTTTTCAGAATCTTTCCGACGCGCGGCGCGAGGCCCGTCGTCGAGATCGCGATGCGCACCGGCCCGGCTTTGGCGATCGCGGCCATGGCAACGAATCCCCACACAGGCTGGTCGATGCAGCAGAGCAGCGTTCGATGCCGATCCGCGAGCGAGCGCAAGCGCTGCGAGAGCACTTCGTCCTGCGGCGTCGAGATGACGAAGAACGCCCGCGCAACGTCCTCGTCCGTAGCCTCCGCGCCGTCAAGAATCCGCGTGACCGCAGCGCCGGCTTCTTCGAGCGCGGCAGCCTTCTCTTGCGCTTCACGGTCGTTACCGATGACGACGCAAGGACGGCCGGCGAGGTTGAGGCTTACGGGAAAGAAGACGCGCATCGCGACGATTCAGTAGTCCACGGGTCGGAGATAGAACTCGTTGATCGCGGTCTCCGAGAGCATCGCGGTCGTGGGCAGATGGCGCTTCCAGTGCGTCCCGTCGACGCGGCGGCGCACGAGATCGACCTCTTGCGCGGCAAAGCCGCGCTCGGCGAGTTGCTCGCCCGAGTATCCGAGCAGCATCCGCGAGAGAATCGCGTCCGCGCGAGCGTACGTGATCCCGAGATCCCGTTCGTCGGTTTGATCGGCCTCGAGGTCCGCCGTCGGCGCCTTCTCGATCAGTCGCTGCGGAACCCCGAGATATCGCGCGAGCTCCCACACCTGCGTCTTGAAGAGATCGCCGAGCGGATTGACCGGAGGCGCGTCGTCTCCGTGCCAGGTGTAGTAGCCCAGCAGTCTCTCCGTCTTGTTTCCCGTTCCGACCGGCAGCGCGCCGAGTTTCGCCGACTGATCGAAGAGGACGACCATTCGGATGCGAGCCATCACGTTTCCACGGCGACGCGCGTCCGCTTGCGGCTCGGTGCGCAGATATCCGTCGACGGCATCGCTGATCTCGATCGTCGACGACTCGATGCCGAGCGCATCGATGACGAGCTGAGCATCGTCGAGGCTCGCCGTGCTCGACGTTCGATACGGCATCCGCAGCGCGTGGACGTTCTTCGGTCCGAGCGCGCGCGCGCAAAGATATGCCGTTACCGCCGAGTCGACGCCACCGGAGAGCCCGAGCACGGCCCTGTCGATTCGCCGGCGCTCGCGCAGCTCGTCGCGGAGAAACGCAGTGAGCCAGGCCGCCGCGACCGCGGCGTCGATCGGCGGCGGGGAGCACGAATCCGGCGGAGCTTTGACGACCTTGTACGTCATATCTTTCGAGGGAGCGGGAGGTCGGGGTCGAGCAACAGGTCGGGAAGCACGGCGTCGAGGTCGCCGAGGAGCGGAAGCGTCGCGCGCGCGAGGTCGATCTCGCGCAAATCGATCTCCGCCGTAAGGATGCACGGCTCCGTCGCCGGGGCACTGACGATGATCTCACCTCGCGGGCTCACGATGCACGAGCTTCCAGACATGCCTTTGCCTCCCTCGAATCCCGTCAGCCCGGCGTAGAGAATGAACGTCCCGTGCTCCGATGCCGTCGTCGTGAGGATCTCCTTCCATCGCAGAATCGAGGCGAGCTCGCCGGGCGTCTCGACTCCCCGCCCCGGCGTCGCACTCGGGACGAACAGGATGCGCGCGCCCTTGAGCGCGGCAATCGTCGGAACGAGCGCGTGCCAGAGGTCCTCGCAGATGAGCATCGCCGCCGTTCCAAACCGGGTCGAGAACGCCTCGAGCTTGCGTCCGCGCGAGAGGAAGCGCTCCTCGTCGAAGACGCCGTATGTCGGGAGAAACAGTTTACGATGGACGTGCACGATTTTTGCCTTGCCGCACTCGATCTCGAGATACGCCGCGCTATTATAGTACGTTCCGTCGTCGTTTTCGAAGAAGCCGCAGACGATGTCGACCCGCCGGTCGCCTCGCGCGGCACGCCATGCCCCCGCGAGATGTGCCGCAAAGCGCATGGCCTCGAGCGCGACGTCGTAGACGGCGCCCTCCAAGAAGTATCCGGTGAGCGCGGCCTCCGGCAAAACGACGAGGTCGATCTCGTCGCCGATCTGCGCGAATGCCTCCTGAACGCTTGCGAGATTCTCCGCCCACCGGCCCTTGACCGGCTTCGTTTGCACGAGCGCGAGACGCAGATGCCGCGCGCCGGGCGCGATGTTAGCCGGCGGTTCCACTCGTCGCGATCTCCATCTGCTCGTCGCCCGCACCCTTCATGCCGAGTTCCTCGGCGCACTCTTCGGCTGGATAAGTCCAGATCTCCGCCAGCGTGGGATGCAGATGCGGGATGCGCATGAACTCTTGGACGGTTGCGCGATAGTGCATCGCGACGATCATCTCGTGAATGAGCTCCGATGCCTGTGCGCCGACGACCGTCGCGCCGAGGATCTCTCCGCCCGGCGATGCGGCCATAATCTTCACGAAGCCTTTCGTCTTCCCCAAGCACATCGCTTTGCCGTGTTCGGCGAACTCGTATTTGCCGACGACGTACGGCGTCCCGGCCGACTTCAGTGCCCGCTCGCTCTTCCCGACGCGCGCGACCTGCGGATCGCAGAAGACCGTGTGGGCGGAGTAGACGCGGTAATCCGGCCGCTCGTGCTCTTCGAGAACGGCGTTACGCGCGGCGACCTCCCCTTGATAGATCGCGACGTGCACGAGAAGAAACTCCGCGGTGACGTCGCCGATCGCAAAGATGTTCGGCACACTCGTCCGCAGCGTCGCGTCGACGCCGATGCCTCGCCCCGGACCGTACGTGACGCCGGCCGTTTCGAGGTTCAGCCCGCGTACGTTCGGCACTCGTCCGAGCGCGTAGAAGATCTCCTCGGCCGCAATAGCGCGATCGACGCCGGCGATCGCGACGTGGACGACTCTTCCCTGCGCGTTGCGCTCGACACGCTCTACGCGCGCACCGGTGACGACTTCGATACCTTCCTTGGCGAACTCTGCTGCGAGGGTCGCGCTGACGTCTTCGTCGGAGTGGCTCAAAAGTGTGCTGCGTACGACGATCGTGACGTGCGCGCCCATGCGCGAGAGGAACTGTCCGAGCTCGCAGGCCGTGTAGCCGCCGCCGAGCACGACGACCGAGTGCGGAATGCGTTCGAGATCGAGAACGGCGTCGCTGTCGAGATACCCCGCCTCTGCGAGGCCCGGCACCGACGCCGGCGCGACGACGCTGCCGGTGGCGATGATGAAGGACTTCGCCTCGACGACGGTATCGGGCTCCACGCGCAACGCGTGCGGCGAGAGAAAGGACGCGCGGCCTTCGTAGAGCGGAAACGTGCGGATGCCGTCGATCCGATACTCCGCAAAGCAGCGTACGAGGCCGCGCTTACGCGCCGCGACGAACGGCATGTCGATCTCGACCTTATCGACGCGCACGCCGAGCGCCGACGATTCGCGCGCATCGTATGCCGCGTCGGAGGAAGCGATAAGCGTCTTGCTCGGCATGCAGCCGCGTAGAATGCAGAGCCCTCCGAGCGGCCCTTCGTCGACGAGCGCGACGCTCGCACCGAGGGCACGCGCGGTGCGCGCAGCGGCATACCCTCCGGAACCCGCGCCGACAACGACGACGTCGAACGAGGTTCGCTTCATCCCTCGACCAACGGATGCGTCGATTCGACGAACCGCACGATTCCGCCGGTCTGCACGAGGATCGAATGCGTTCGCGCGTGCCCCTCGACGAGGCGCACGCCGCGCACGAGATCGCCGTCGGTAATTCCGGTGGCGCAGAAAAGCGCGTTGCCGCGCACGAGGTCGTCGATCTGCAGCACGCGACTGAGGTCGCCGAAGCCCATCGCTTTCGCGCGCCGCGCTTCCTCGTCGTTGCGAGGCTGAAGCCTTCCGAGAAAGTTACCGCCCAGACACTTGATGGCAACCGCGGCGAGGACGCCTTCCGGCGCGCCGCCGATGCCCATTGCGACGTGAACTCCCGTCGTGGGGAGCGCCGTCGCGATGCAGGCGTCGACGTCGCCGTCGGAGATGAGCCGGATACGTGCGCCTGCAGCGCGGACGCTCGCGATGAGATCGGCGTGACGGGGCCTGTCGAGGATGACGACGCAGATTTCGCCGATCGGCTTGTCGAGCGCACGAGCAACCGCGAAAAGGTTGTCGCGGACCGGCGCGTCGAGATCGACGTGCGCGGCGGCCTTCGGGCCGACGGCGAGCTTCGTCATGTACGAGTCGGGCGCGTGCAGGAGCGCGCCGCGATCGGCAACGGCAAGGACGGCAATCGAGTTCGGGAGACCGTTCGCGACGAGGTTCGTTCCCTCGATCGGATCGACGGCGATGTCGACCTCGTATCCCCCGGCGCCGAGTTCCTCGCCGATGTACAGCATCGGCGCCTCGTCGCGCTCTCCCTCGCCGATCACGATCCGCCCGGTAATGGACATCTCGTTAAGGCGCTCTCGCATCCGCTGCACGGCCGCACCGTCGGCGATATTCCGCTCGCCGCGGCCCATCCAGCGCGACGCGGCGGTCGCGGCGCTCTCGGTGACCTTCACGAAATCCAGCGAATCGATCATGCTTCCAGGGGCCCTACAAGGGAAGCGACGCTTTTCCTCTTAAAGGAAGATGCGCCCGTGACCAGAGAGTACGACGGCCTCTTCGCCGCGAGCCGGCTATACGCATCGATCGTTTTCGCTGCAGGAGCGACGCTCGGTTTCTTCTTTTGGTACGGCGCGATCGTACCGACCCGCAGCGGCGTCCTGAGCGAGCTCGCGCTCCTCTTCTGCGTTCCGGCTGGGGCCGTGGTGTCGATCGTGCTGTGGCGGTGGTACGGCGCGTACTTTGCACGGCGCTCCGGCATCCGGCTCGCGCACAGCCTGCGCTACGACGCTCTCACCTGGTTGCCTTTTCTCATCCTCTGGCTGACGTTTGCGGTGACGCCGCTCGAGGGCGGCTCGCGCTACTTTGCCATCGCGGTCGCAATCTTCGCCGTCGCGAAGGTCATCGTTGCGGCCCGCTTCAATCAAACGGTGCGCGAAGTGCTCGTCGATTTCCTCATCTCGCGCGCGGTCGTCATCGTCATCGCCGAGTTGGCGGCAGTCATCATCGGCCAGCGACCCGGGCCCCACGTTCAAGAATCGCGGCACGTGCTCCTCGCCGTCTGGGGGCGCTGGGACGCCGTGCACTACCTGACGATCGCAGCGCAGGGATACTCGGGCATCGAGCCTGCGTTCTTCCCGCTCTATCCGCTGCTCATTCGCCTCGTCGGACACTTTACGCAGACCGATCTCATCGCCGGGCTCCTCATCTCCAACGCCGCGTTCTTCTTCGGCCTTCTCTACCTCTACAAGCTGCTCGAGCACGAGTTCGATCGCACGGTCGCACGCCGCGCGATCTTCTATATCTCGATCTTTCCGACGGCGATCTACTTCTCCGCAGTCTACACCGAATCGCTCTTCTTGTTTCTCACCGTCGCATCGTTCTACTACATGCGCTCAGGACGCTGGCTCGTCGCGGGTATCTTCGGGTTCTTTGCCGCGCTCACGCGCGCCGAAGGCTTGATCCTCATCGTGCCGTTTGCGCTCGAGTGGTTCGCCCGCTATCGAGACGAGCCGCTGCGAGGCCTGCGCGACGCTCTTGCTGGCTTCCTCATTCCGATCGGCCTCGGATGCTACATGGCCTACCTCTGGGTGCTGCGCGGCGACGCGCTCTACTTCACGCACGTCCAGAAGCATTGGGGCCGCCAGGCGGCGCTCCCGTGGGTGAGCGTCGCGAACTCCTTCCACCGCATGACGCATGCGGTTGCCGGACAGACCGTTGCAAACCAGGCGCTCGAGCTCGTCTTCACGGCGCTCATGATCTTCGTGCTGGTTGCGGGCTGGCGCCGTTTGCGCGTTTCGTACGTCGCATACATGGGCCTCTCGATCCTCGCGCCGATGTGCACCGCGAGCCTCATGTCGATGCCGCGTTTCGCGCTCGTCCTCTTTCCGATGTTCGCCATCCTCGCGCGGTGGGGCGACCGCCCATGGGCGAACAATCTCATCGTCGCCTTCTCGTTCCCGCTCCTTGCGCTCTTCACGATTCTCTTCGCAAACTGGTACTGGGTTGCGTGACGCCGTCGCATCGGTGACGCGCCGCCGCGGCATGCGTCAATTCCTGAAGTTCTCCGTCGTCGGCGCCTCGGGACTCGTCGTCAACCTCGTCGTCTTCACGATCCTGCAGCATTTCGACCCACATCACGCGCGGCCGCTTCACTACGACGCACTCTACACGATCGGCTTCTTCGCAGGCGGCGTTTCGAACTACTACTTCAACCGGGTCTGGACGTTTCGCTCGACCGGACACGCGCTGCGAGAGGGTGCGAAGTTTCTCGGCGTCTCGGCGCTCGCTTGGCTCGTGGGACTCGGCGTCTCGTACGCCTGCGCGCCGGCGCTCGGGCACGGCCACAAACTCTGGCTCGTCGCAACCGTGGCCGGCATCCTCGTGAACTTCTTCGTCAATAAGTACTGGACGTTCCGAAACGTTGAGTAGGACGCTGCCCGCACGGTACGCCGTCGGCGCTCTCGTCGCGATCCTGCTCCTCGCGCTAGGGCTACGGCTACATGGCATCCACGACCCGATTCTCGATCATCCGAACTGGCGGCAGGGCGACACCGCCTCGATCGCGCGCAACTTCGCGCAGCGGCAGTACAACATTCTCTATCCCCAGACCGATTACGACGGCCCGCCGCCGAACTACGTCGAACTCGAGCTTCAGGTTCTTCCGTTTTTTGCGGCAACGCTCTATAAAGTCGCCGGCGTCCACGAAATCATCGGGCGGCTCCTTGCGATCCTCTTCTCACTGGGTACCATCGTCGTGCTCGCCGCATTTGCCCGCCGCCTCTACGACAGCGACCTCGCCGGCGTGACGGCGGCGGCGTTCTTTGCCGTCTTTCCAGGCAGCATCTACTACGGCCGCACGTTCACCCCGGACGTCGTGATGGTCTTCTTCCTCACCGCGGCTCTCTTCAGCGCGTTCGTCTTTCTCGAGCGGGACGAACGGCTCGCGCCGCGCGGGCTCGCGCGCGTTGGAGCGCTCGTGACGCTCGCCTACCTCGCAAAGCCCGTCGCCGTGCTGGGAATCGTGCCGCTCGGCGCGATGATGTGGGACCGCGTTCGGGCGCGTCGTGCGTGGCGTGCGACGGCGTACGCCGTCCTTTTGCTCGTGCCGCTCTTCATTCTCTACCTCTACGACCGGGACGTCTCCGCGCACGCGGAATGGCACTGGGCCAGCGGCATCACGCGCCTTCACGTGCTTCCGGCGCTCGCGCAAGCCTTTTCGAGCGTTCACGCCTTCGCACGCAAACTCGATCTCTTTTGGGGAACGTTCGGCCTGCTTCGCGTGACGATGCTGGGAACGGCCGGCTTTGCGATCGCGGTCGCGTCGTGCATCGCGATCCCGTGGACGCACCCGCGGAGTCCGTCGCTCGTATGGGGTTGGCTGGTCGCCGGACTCGTCTACGCGTTCGTCGTCGTCACCGTCGAACGCGTCGACTACTACCTCTTCGTCATGCTGCCCTTTGCCGCGCTCGTCATCGGCGGTGCGATCGCACGCATCGATGCGCTCTCGTCGCGCTGGATCGCTCCCGCAGCCGCCGGCGCGCTCGCGCTCGCAACGCTCTTGCAAGGCCGGGGAGCGGTCGCGCACTACTACCACTACGATCGCACTGCGTACGCCGATGCCGTGCTCGTCGCCAAGACGATTGCGCCCAAGACGCTCGTCGTCATGGGCCACTACGGCCCCGACGTTCTCTACTACATCGATCGCTTCGGCTGGGAAGAGGACCCACTGCTTTGGACGCCGTTCGACGAGGAGAGCGCGATCCGCAAAGGCGCACGGTACTACATCTCCGTCGAGGACAATCGGCTGCGCAAGAACCTCGAACTCTGCGCGTGGATGAGTCGCTTCCCCGTCGAGCGCATCGGGACGTGGCCCGTCTATCGCACCGACCCGTCGCTCGTCACCGCGAGCGCCACGGCGTTTTGGAATGCCTTTCGCACCGCCGAACGGCGCGGTCGCGGACGCAACTTTCTCGACGCGCGACGCGTCTGCGTCGCGAGGAATCCGTCGACTCCTACGGGAGCGGCAGCAGCGAGCCGCCCGTCGCCGGAGCCGTCTCCGATGGGGCGCCGCCGGCTTCTACGAGCTGGCGATATGCGACGAGACGCGTCGTGAGGTGCGCGACCTCCAGCTCGAGCTCGTAGCTCTGCTTGATCGCGGCGGTAACGTCGCTCACGTCGTAGGTGTACTCGAACCGCCGCAGGCGCGCGACGAGAAGCTTGTCGGCATCGGTGAGGCGCACGTAACTTTGCACGATCTCGCGACCGGCGCGCTGATACGTCGGATAGTTTGAGATGACGATCTCCTGCTTGAGCTTCGCGTCGCCGATTTGCGTCTTCAGTGCATCGAGGCGGACGCTGAGGGGATCGACGCGCAACCCCTGCGCGATCGTCGCGAGCGCATCGTCGAAGTGCCCGTGCGAATATTCGGCCTGCGCTTCGTCGCCGGCGGCCTCGACGAATCCGCTCTGGGCTTCGAGGTCGTTTGGATCGACGCGCAGCGCGAGCGCGTACGCATGCAGCGCGTCGTCTGGGTTTCCGTTCGCGAGCGCGAGCGCTCCTTGATGGATCCGCGTGCTCACGATCCAGCGCTCGATCGAACCCGCGCACCCGCTCAGCGCGAGCACGCCGACGAGCGCGAGAATGATACGATAGCGACGTTTATCTTCCATGATTCACCAGATGGGCAACGATTTTGATGACTTCCGCCGACGGCCAGAGGATAATCTGTGAGAGTATCCATCCGACGATCGCCGTAACCGCGAGATAGAAGACCATGGCCTTCACGTCTTCGTGGGGGCGCTCTCCCTTTACCGCTTCATCGACGATGATCGACGACGTCGGATCGACGAAGAACGTAAAGGCGATCGTGCCGATCCCGTTGATGAGACCCGAGGTGCCGATCGCGGTACGAGCGACGGACGGCGCGAGGACGCTCGCATAGTATGCGGCCACGACGCCGATCGCGTAGACGCCCGTGACGATGACGTTGAAGACGAGAAGGCGTTTGGGAATTCGACGCGGCGAAAAGCTCGTGACCTCGCGCAGGCTGGGGAACTTGACGTGCGCGAGAACGTTCAGCATGACGCGGGGCGAAAAGAGGCGCACGAGCGAGTGCGGGATCGAACGCGTCCGCTCGAACGAGCGAACGCCGCGCACGTAGACGTACGTGAACATCGGCAGCAGCAGCGCGCCCGCGATCGTTCCCGCGAGGCCCGCGAGGATGATGAGCCGAAGCTGCAGCTCGAACTCGTGCTGGATATGCGGCACGGCCGCCGCGGTCGCGCTCTTCACGGCGTTGCCGGCACGGTCCGCAAGCGGGCCGAGCATGAGCGTGTACACCATTGTCGCCAGGCGGCTCGCGGTGACGAACAAGTTGAAGAGCGATATCGACGTCGCGACGCGCCCAGTTCGGACGCCGGCAAGACGAGCGGCGTACGCGCCAATCTGAATCGCTTGGATGAGCACGTTGATTCCAAGCGCGACGTAGAGTTGCCACGACCAAAAAATCACGCGGCCCCCTCGCTATGCCGCGAAGCGATCGCGATCGATGGAGCTCCCGTCGACGGGTCCGAGAACGCAGAGCCCGATGCGCTCGGGCGCGAGCATCTCGCGCGCGAGGTCCTGCACGTCCTTCGCGCTCACGGCGTCGACGCGTTCCTCGATCTCTTCGGGCGTTACCTCGCGGCCGAGCGCGAACTCGTTGCGCCCCAGTCGCATCATGCGGCTCGATGAGGCTTCGAGCGAAAGCGTCAAGTTGCCCTTGATGTGCTCTTTCGCGCACGACAGCTCGTGATCGCCGACGGCCTCATCGCGCAGGCTGGAAAACTCCTTGGCGACGAGGCCGATGCAGGCACCCACGTTTTGCGGCGAGGTCGCAGCGTACGCTGCGAAGAGTCCGGCAGCCCGGTAGGCGGCTTGAAACGAGTAGACGGAGTAGACGAGGCCGCGTTTCTCACGCACTTCTTGGAAGAGCCGGCTCGACATACCGCCCCCGAGCACGGTATCGAGAACCGCAAGCACGTACCGGCGATCGTCGCGGACGGAGAGTCCCTGCGCGCCGATGACGAGGTGCGCCTGTTCGATCTCCTTGTGCTGTACGGACGTCTGCGGAACGGCATCCGGCGATTCCGGCCGCACCGCGTCGCATCGCCCCACGAAGCGCTCGAACGCGCTCTGCACGACTGCAGTAAACGCGTCGTGCTCGACGTTTCCGGCCGCCGTAACGACGACGGCGCCGGGCGCGTAGTAACGACGCATATGATCGCGGAGATCGTCGGGGGCAATGTCCGAGACCGTCTGCGCGCTGCCGATCGTCGGATCGCCGAGGTTCGCGCCCGTCCACATCGTACGGATGAAGAGATCGTGGATCTGCTCGTCGGGCGAGTCGTCGTACATCTTGATCTCTTCGAGGATGACGCGCTGCTCTTTGCGCAGCTCTTCCGCGTCGAAGAGCGAGTGGAGGAACATGTCGGAGAGGACGTCCATCGCAAGCGGAACGTGGCGATCGATCACCTTTGCATAGTAGCAGGTCGTCTCTTTGTCGGTGAACGCATTGAGATTGCCGCCGACGGCATCCATCGTCTCGGCGATCTGGCGCGCGGTTCGGTTCGACGTCCCTTTGAAGAGCATGTGCTCGACGACGTGCGAGATGCCGCGCCGATGCGACGTCTCGGCTGCCGAGCCGACGTCGGCCCAGATGCCGATCGTCGCAGAGCGCACGGCGGGCATCGACTCGGTGATGACGCGAATGCCGCTGGGAAGCGTGGTCTTGCGGTACACTACCAGTCCTGATTGAAAGCCGCGCGTGCCCAGTCCTCGTCCCAGAAGGCACGCGCGTCGGCTGGGTCGGTGCCGCGCAGGACGGCAATCGTGAAGACCGGGCGCGTCGTCGGGACCGCGAGATCGCCGCTCACGACGACGTCCCTGCCGACCCGGATGGGAACGCTCGCCCAGAGATCGACCTCCGCGACTCCCGGCGCCTGGGCGAAGACGAGGTCGACGAGGCGGTAGGCTTCGTCCTCGAAGGCGCTACGGGAGAGTGAGTGATGGAACTTCACCCCGGAGATGCGAACGCCGACGACGATGTGGCCGTCGACGCCGTTTGCCGATATCTGCGTCACCTGAGCAGGCCAGGGCGCCGAGAAAACCCGATCGCCGATGCGCCTTGCCATGGACTTCATGTTCCCCGCCGCGCGCGCCGAGGCGTCGATCTGCGCGACGGCTGGGAGCGATGCGATGAGGAAGGCTGCGGCGAACATTAGTAGGACTGCGCGAAGTAGGCGCGCGCGCACGCCGGTTCGCCGCAGGCGACGCAGCGGGCGGGCGCGTCCAACTCGCGAAGAGTGCGCGTGGTCGCCGTCGTTTCCGACTTGACGTACGCCTCGCACCCCGGACGCTTGCACCACGCGATATCGATCATTCCGGCCCGATTTCGGCAGCGTTCGAGGAACTCGTTCTTCTCCGTCACCGTGAAGGTATGCGACGTGAGAAACGCCTGCGCTTGCGCCAGAAGATTCTCGTGAACGTCTTGCAGCGTCTTGGAGATTTCGTCGGCGGCGGCGCCGAGCGCGACGGTCCGCGACGCGCCGGCTTCGCCCTTGATCTTGTCGCGCCGCACGAGCGTCACCGTTGCGGCGTCGACGTCGCGCGGCCCGATTTCGACGCGCACCGGAACCCCGCGAATCTCCCACTCCGCGAACTTCCAGCCCGGCTTTTGATCGCGCTCGTCCAAGCGCGCGCGGATGCCCGCATCGCAGAGCGCACGCACCAGAGGCCGTGCGACATCGAGCGCGCGCTCGTCGCCGGATTTGACGATGGGAACGACGATCGCCTGGACGGGCGCGAGCTTCGGCGGGAGGCGCAGCCCGCGATCGTCCCCGTGCGCCATGATTACGGCGCCGAGCATTCTCCACGACATCCCCCACGACGTCGTGTACACGTACTTCGTCGTTCCGTCCGCGTCGGCGAACGTGATGTCGTACGCTTTGGCGAAGTTCCGTCCGAGGTCGTGCGAGGTCGCCGACTGGAGCGCTTTGCCGTCGGGCATGAGCGCTTCGATCGAATACGTCTCCTCCGCTCCGGGAAAGCGCTCGCTCTCGCTCTTGACGCCGGCGTAGACCGGCAGCGCCGCGACCTTGAGCGCGAAGTCGTGGTAGATGTCGAGAATCCGCAGCGTCTCGTCACGTGCGTCGCTCGCGGACGCGTGCGCCGTGTGCCCTTCCTGCCAGAGAAACTCCATCGTGCGCAGGAACGGACGCGTCGCCTTCTCCCAGCGCACGACGTTGCACCATTGATTGATGAGGACCGGCAGGTCGCGGTGCGACTCGATCCACTTTGCGTACATCGTGCCGATGATGACTTCCGACGTCGGACGAATCGCAAGCCGTTCGGTCAACTCCTCGCTTCCGCCGTGCGTCACCCACGCAACCTCGGGCGCAAAACCTTCGACGTGTTCGGCCTCCTTCATGAGGAGACTCTCCGGAATGAAGAGCGGGAAGTATGCGTTCTCGTGGCCGGTCGCCTTGAATCGCGCGTCGAGCTCGCGCTGCAGGTTTTCCCACAAGCCGAAGCCGTACGGGCGCAAAACGACGCAGCCGCGCACGGGCGAGTACGAGACCAGCTCCGCACGCAGGCATACGGCCGTATACCAGGCCGAAAGGTCGGTGTCTTTAGGCGGAACGTCCCGGACGACGGGCTGCGTGAAAAGCTCGGACACGTCGCGCTGGCGTTCGCGCGAGCGCGCGCGGCCCCCTCGTCCGTGATGACAGGCGCCGGCACCTACTCTCGACAATCCGGAGTCCATGGCCAAGCACACGCGGATCTATACGCGGACCGGAGACGACGGAAGCACCGGGCTCTACGGCGCAGGACGGGTTCCAAAGAACGATCTGCGCATCGAAGCGTACGGCACGATCGACGAGCTCTCGTGCGCGACCGGCGCGGCGATGGCGCTCCTAGACCGTCGTTCCGACGGCATCGAAGCATGGCTTGCGTGGGTGCAGGACAAACTCTTCGACCTCGGCGCGGAACTCGCGACGCCGCGCGGATCCGAGCGCCCGACACCGGCGATACATGACGACGACGTAGCGGCACTGGAGCGCGCAATCGATGAATCCGACGAAAATCTTCCCGCTCTGGACACGTTCATTCACCCAGGCGGATCGCAGGCGGGAGCGATGCTCCATCTCGCGCGGACGATCTGCCGTCGTGCCGAGCGACGCGTTCTCTCGCTGCGCGATCGCGACGCCGACGTCGACGCGACCGCGCTGCGCTACCTCAACCGCTTGAGCGACGCACTCTTCGTGTGGGCCCGCGCCGCGAATGCGCTCTTCGGCATACCCGACCGTCCGTGGAGGAAGGGTTCGGCCGCGCCGTAGGCCTTCTCTCTTAGAGTTCGCAGCCGACGCTGCCGCCAACGATGTAACAATCCGAAGCGAGCGCGGCACGAATAATGCCGGAGGTCAACGGCTCGCTCGTGCTACTCTCGCTTCGCACGGACGACGCTTCGGAAGTCCGCGAGCTTCCTTGGAGCAAGCTCTGAAGATGGCTCTGCGCGTGCGGCGAGCGCGCGGTGTCATCAAGGAACGCAGGCCCTAGCTCTGAGAAGAGCGCCGCCGGCCCGTAGATCGCCTCGGCCTCCCAGGCGAATCGGCTGCCGCTCGGCGCAGTGACCGAAGGAAACCCCGCGACGGGAATCGTTGGAACCGTGTAGCTCTGGCTGCCGGTCTGCTTGAGAAAACCAGACGAAACGAATGCTACTGCCGAACCACCCGGCCAGTTCTCGAAGAGAGCATAGGCCGCAATACCGCCCGTCAATCCACCGTATCCGGTGTAGCTCAGCGTGAACGTAGGGTTGCTGGTCGTTGCCGGGTCGGAGACGTTGAAGGGTACGCTGAACGCGGCGCTGGTGGGCGGCGTGGTCGAGAATACGGCGCTGACGACTGATTTCGCCGTCCCCGGCCCGCTCATACTGGCGAACCCTTCAGCGACATAGGCGTCGTCGGATGCGACGTCTGCCGCGGCAACGGTCGGGTACTCGACGCTCGTCCCAGTGCTGCTCACGAGGTTTATGGTCGTACCGGCGACGGTACCGAAGACGACCGCGACCTCCGAGGACGCGCTTGCGGGGACGTTCGTCATCGCGAAGGTCTGCGGACCGCCGACGGCATCGGCGCTTGCTATGACGACGTTTTGGGTCGTCGTGCCCGTCGATGCGACGTTCACACTCGGGTACGTCTTGACGGCGAGCACGTTATCGCTCGCGTCGTAGGCCTCCGCGAAGACGTCTTGTGTGCCGGGCGGCACGGTGGCGCTGTAGTTACCTGTGGCGGGGGTATAGGAGAAGTCGTCGACCGAGACTCTCGTCGCATTCTCGAACGCGCTTGCGTCGTACGTTCCAGCAAGGGTCGCTTCGGGAGGAGCGCCGCATTGGACCGGCACCACATCGATCTCAGTCGTCGTGCCCTGGAAGACGACAACTTCAGTAGACGACGTGTCGGTAGATACGCCCACCTCCTCCGCGGCGCAGGTGTAGGCGACCCCGTACGCGGTGCCGCTCGTCACCGTGAACTGCGTCTGGCCTACGGGCAACTGCTTCCAGGTCCCCTGGGTGCCGATCGCATAGGCGATCGATGCCGACCCGGCTATAACGAGCGTCACCACGCTCCCGCCGGGAGGCGGATTGAAGGCGATGCCGCTGCTGCGGCAGCCGGCGAGGAGCCCCAAAATAGCGGCGTACCCGAGTGCCTTATAAGCGCGCATAGGCTCTTTTCCTCATTAAACAGCGATGAGTATTCCGGCGCGCATTCGCTGGGTTGGAGGCTGCTCCTCTTTGCGGCCTAGCGAGGGCCAGCGCGACGCTTGGTTCGGCGCGAAGGACCGCCGACAGGCGGCTCGTATCATACGGTCGTCACCACATCTTTAGGCTTGGAGGAGTTACCGTGAAGCGGGCATTTCTGCTTTTTATCTGCGCATCGCTAGGGTTTCTGCCCGCATGCACGTCGTCGGGCACGGCATTCAATCCGCCGGGCGGCATCGGGCCCGTCGACAGCCAACTCGTCGTCGGAATGAAGACGAGCACTACGACCGGCCTCATGAACGTTTACGCGCCGCCCTACTCCGGCGCTCCGTCGGTCTCGAACGTCGCTACGGGGGAGCCGTGGAACATGGCCGCCGACGGTCACGGTAATCTCTGGGTAGCGACCGGATACGCTCTCTACGGCGGTTCCCACGCCGTGCTCGAATACACGACGCCGCTGACCGCGTCGAGTACCCCGGCGATTACCATTCCGACGAGCGCGACCGGAGCAACCGAAGGCGTCGCGTTCGACTCCTCAGGCGATCTTTGGGTCGCGACGTGGAGTGATAACACGATTCGCGAGTTCAAGCCGCCATTCTCGAACGCGAGTACCGCAGCGCTGAGCATTACAAACGGTCTCCACGGTCCCGAGGGTCTTGCGTTCGACGCCCACGGCAATCTTTGGGTCTGCAACACGGCGACCACCCCAGCCATTGAAGAGTTCACACCGCCGCTTAGCAGTTCGAGTTCGCCGGCTTTCAGCATAACCAACGGCGGAACGCTTTCGACTCCTCAGCAGGTCGCGTTCAACTCGGCAGGCGACATGTTCGTTGCCGACGAAGCGACCGCCAAGGTCTACGAGTTCGCGCCGCCCTTCTCGTCATCGAGCACTGCTAGTGTAACGCTCGGCTTTAGCAGCCCCCAGAGCCTTGCGCTCGACTCCTCGGGAGATCTCTGGGTCACCGATCGCGACACCAACAGCGTCTACGAGTTCAAACCGCCGTTCTCCAACGCGAGCACGCCGGCGCTAACGGTGACGAACGGCGTCAGCAGTCCGTGGGGGTTGACCTTCGTCAAATAGCCTATCGGCGCAGCATCTCGCGGGCGGCATTGCGGCCGGCGGCGCCCATGACGCCGCCTCCCGGATGCGCCGCAGAACCGCAAAGATAGAGATCCTTTACCGGGGTCCCGTAGCGCGCGTATCCCGGCAGCGGCCGAAATGCGAACAATTGGTTGAGCGACATCGCGCCTTGGAAGATGTTTCCGCCGGTAAGGCTGAACGTTTCCTCGAGATCCGGCGGCGCGAGGATCTGCCGGTGCAGCACCGACGACGTGAAGCCGGGCGCGTACCGCTCCACGATCGTAAAACATCGATCCGCAACCTCGTCGCGCCGCGCCTGCGTCCACGATCCTTCCCTGAGTTTGTACGGAGCGTACTGCACGAACATCGACGCGACGTGTCTCCCGGCCGGTGCTAGCGTCTCGTCGACGGATGACGGGATCGTCATCTCGACGACCGGCTCGCGTGAGGGCTCGCCGTACTTCGCGTCGTCGTAGGCGTGCTCGATGAAGTCTTGATCCGGGCAGAAATGAATCGTCCCGCGATGCTCGGGTCCAACGCTTTCGTTGCTCCTTCGACTTCGCTCGCTGCGCTCGCTGCGCTCAGGACGACACGACACGGCACAGGCAGTAAACGCAGGGAGCGAGTCGAGCGCGAGATTGATCTTCATCGAGGCGCCGGAGTAGTCGATTTTCTCGATGGCGGCGCGAATCTCCGGTGACAACGCGTCCTCTGCCAAGAGTTTCAAGAACGTGACGTTGCAGTCCGCATTGCTGGCGATCCGTTTGGCAGAGAACTCGTCACCGTTTGCGAGCGCGACGCCTACGGCTGCGCCGCCGCGAACGACGATTCGGCCAACCTCCGACGCAGTTCGAATCTCGACGCCAAGGTCGCGTGCCGCCGCCGCCAGTGCCTGCGTGAGCCCTCCCATCCCGCCACGCACGTAGCTCCAGACGCCCCGCACGCCGTCGCTCTCGCCCATGACGTGGTGGAAGAGCACATACGCGGTGCCCGGCATCGACGGCGCGGCGAACGCGCCGATGATCGCATCGGTCGCGAGCGTCCCTTTGAGTTGTTCCGATTCGAACCAGCGATCGAGAATCGGACGCGCGGCGCCAGTGAGGACTTCAAGAGCCTCGCCGATCGAAGCCGGCGATGCACCGTTGCGCAGCCGCCGCTGCAGCATCCAAAGCCGCTTGAGGTCCGCCAGCGTTGGCTTCAGGACGTCCGGAGGCGCCTCGTCGATCGTCGGCTCGACGATTGCGGCGACGCGCTGCAGCATCGCTTCGTACTGCGGATAGCGCTCCGCGTCGCGTCTGCTGAATTTGCCGATTTCGCGTACGTTCGCAGCGCCTTGCGGACCGAGCATGAGATAACGCTCGTCGAGAAACGGCGTGAACGACGACGGATTGCGCGCGAGCAGTTCGAAGCCGTAATCACGTAGACGAAGTTCGCGTGCGATCTGCGGCCGAAAGAGGCTATTGACGTATGCCGCCGTCGAGACTTTAAATCCCGGCCAGGGCTCCTCGGTAACGCAGGCGCCGCCGACGACCTCGCGCCGCTCCAACACGAGGACTCTACGTCCCGCCTTCGCGAGATAACAGGCACAGACGAGGCCGTTATGTCCCGCACCGATGACGATCGCGTCGTAGGTCATGCCAGGTAGGAATGCGAACGGTGGCGCGGATGTCCTTCGTGAGGCAGCTCGTCGCTACGACGAACCTCGAGCAGTTGCGTGCCCTCGCACAACGCAAGATCCTGCGGCGAGCTCTAACCGGGCGAGACCTCATCGCCATCGGCCTCGGCACGATGATCGGTGGAGGCATCTACACGACGATCGGAACGGCCGTCAAGGGCGCCGGGCCTGCCGTCATTCTCTCCTACCTGCTCGCGGCGATCACGTCGTTCTTCGCCGCGCTCTGCTACGCGGAGCTCGGCTCCATGGTGCCGATTGCCGGCAGCGCGTACACGTACGCCTATGCGACGCTCGGCAAGCTGGTCGCGTGGATCATCGGCTTCGCGCTCATCTTCGAGTACGGCATCAGCGCAGCGCCCGTCGCACAGCAGTTCTCGGCTTCGTTTCAAGACGTGCTCAGGGGCGTCGGCATCACTATTCCGGCGGCCGCCCAGACGTCGAATCTCGTTCTGCACGGCCCGTGGTGGAACGTCGGCGGCTGGGACCTCATCCACTCGCACTACGACGTGATCGCCGGCCTTTTCATCATCGGCCTTTCGCTCGTGCTCTCGATCGGCATCCGAGAATCCGCGACGCTGAACAACATCTTCGTCGTTCTCAAGATCGGCGCGTTGATCGTCTTCATCGGCGCCGGCGCGCTGCTCTTTCATGCGGTGAACTTTCACGATTTCAATCCGATGGGTTGGGGCGGGCTCAAGCCGTTCGGTGGAATGGCGGATTTCTCGTCCGCGGCGCAACCGTACGGGATCGTCGCGATCGGCGCTTTCGTCTTCTTCAGCTACATCGGCTTCGACACCGCGACGACGACGGCCGAAGAGTGTCGAAATCCGCAGCGCGACATTCCGTTCGGCGTCATCGGATCGCTTGCGA
The DNA here is from genome assembly GCA_050733755.1 of Candidatus Tyrphobacter sp. Classification (GTDB taxonomy): domain Bacteria; phylum Vulcanimicrobiota; class Vulcanimicrobiia; order Vulcanimicrobiales; family Vulcanimicrobiaceae; genus Tyrphobacter. The sequence goes on from JBOHTS010000053.1 coordinate 85,725, forward strand.
TCGGAACGCTCCTCTACTGCGCGACGGCGATCGTCCTCGTCGGCGCGATGCCGTGGAACACGGTGCCCGTAAAGGATCCGCTCGTCGCGGCGCTCGCGCCGTTGCACGCCCCAATCGCCGGCTGGATCGTCACCGTCGGGGTGCTTGCGGGAACGACGTCGGTTGCGCTCGCGTCGCTCTTGGGACAGTCGCGCATCTTCTACGTCATGGCGCGCGACAAGATGCTGCCGCCGGCCGTCGCATACGTCCACCCGCGCTTGAAGACGCCCATCATTACGACGATGCTCACCGGCATCGCCGTCGCGATTCTGGCGCTCATCGTGCCGCTCGTGCAACTGCTCAATCTCGTGAACATCGGTACGCTCATCGCGTTCTCCGTCGTCTGCGCGGGCGTGCTCTATCTGCGCGCCCGCAGGCCAGACATTCCCCGCTCGTTCAAAGTTCCGTTCGTGCCGCTCTTCCCGATCTTGGGAATCGTCATGTCGCTCTTTCTTGCGGTCTTCGGCCTGTCGACGCTGACGTGGGAATGGTTCGTCGGCGCGCTCGTCGTCGGGTTGATATTCTTCTTCAGTTACGGCTTTTGGAGATCGAATCCGGAGGAGATCAAGCCGGTCGAAGAACCTGCGGGGCTTCGCGAATAGCGCCTTGTCGTTCATCGTACTCATGGCACGATGATGGTATGGGGAAGCGAAGCGAGAGGGGCTTCATACGGCCGACGGTGTCGCTCTCCAAAGAGACGGACGGCGCGACCTCGCATCGCTCGCTCCGCACCGCGTCTCGATTATCCTAGAGGACGGGGTCACGCCCGCGCCCGCATGCGGGAGGTTGACCAGCTTTCGGAGTAGCCTCCAGCATGGGTGCCGTACGGCGTACTGCGCTCGGCTGGGCCTGCGCGACGCTCGCCGTTGTCGTCCTCGTCCTCGCGTGGATCGGCGTCTTCTCGTCTGCCTCGCAAACGTCGTTCGGTATGCCCTCGCTCTCGCCGGCCGCCGGCGGCAGAGACGCAATCGTCGGCGCGGTCACGCCCAACCTGTCGGCGGCAAAAGCCGGAATCCGGCCGGGAGACGTGGTCGAGCTCTCGGCGCTGACGCTCTCACAGCGCTACCGGCTCGTCACGGGCTCCGGTCCGGTCGGCTCCACCGTTACGATTCGCGTTCGCCGCGGCAACTCGACGCGCGACGTCACGCTGCGCGAGGAGCCGCACGCGTCGCTTCATCCCGGTCAAGCGGCAGCATACTTGACGAGCGCGACGATTGCGCTCGTCATCTTCGCAGTTCTCGTGCTCTTGCGCCCGTCGCTCGCGACCGCCGCGCTCGTGCTCTTCGGTGCGGGCTTCGCCACTTCGTTCACGATCGCCGACGAGTTCGCATCGCTGCCGGACCCATGGTTCGGAGGCGTTGGCGCCGCCATCGTCGCGGCGCTCTCGATTCTGCCCTTCTTTGCATTGCCCGTTTTTCTCACCCGCTTCCCGCATCCGCCGCAGACGCGCGCCGCATTCGTGCGAATGCGATTTGCGGACGCGTTTTTCGTCGCGGGCGCGGCCGTATCACTCTACCAGGCAAGCTTCGAGCCGATCCCATTTGCTTCGTGGACGTTCTTCGACTCCTGGTTCAACGTCGTTCCGCTGCTCGTCGCGCTCGCGTTCGTCGGCGCGGCGTACGCCGATGCCGACGGAGAAGCCCGTCGCCGAGTCGGCTGGGTGCTCGCCGGCTTCGTCATCACCGCTCTCGCGTACACGGGTCAGGACATCGTCAACTCCGATGCGATTCCATACTCCTTCTACGAAACCGCGCAGACGCTCTCGAGCATTCTGGGGCTCTGCGCGTGCGCGCTTCCGATCGCGCTCGCGTATGCCGTCCTGCGCCATCGCGTTCTCGATTTCGCCTTCGCGCTGAATCGTACGATGGTCTACGGAACGATGACGACCCTCGCGGTCGCCATCGTCCTCATCGTCGGCTGGCTCGCAGGACTGCTCTTTTCGGAGCAGCGTTGGGCGCTTGCCATCGAGGGGTTCGTCACCATTGCGTTTGGATTCGCGCTGAACTGGTTCCAGGGGCACGCCGAGCACCTCATCGACCGCTTCGTCTTTCGCAAGCGTCACGTCGCGGAGAGACGCATCCAGTATCGTATCAAGGCGTTAGCGTTCGCGCAGACGACGAGCGCCGTCGACGAGGCGCTCGCGGTCGATGCGTGCACCGTGCTGGAGCTGCGTTCGGGGGCGGTATTCGGGAAGACGTCGTCGTCGGGGCATTTCCGCCGCACGCTCTCCACGGGCTGGCACGCGCAGACCGCAGACGAACTCGTCACCGACGCGCTTCTCGTTCGCACGCTGCGCTCGGTCGAACGCCCGATCTTCCTCGATGAAGCGGCGCTCGCGCCGCCGCTCTTCCCCGACGGCGATGCGCGACCGGTTCTCGCCGTTCCCGTCAACTCGGAGCACGAACTCATCGGATTCGCGCTCTACGGCAATCGCGCCGACGGCGCATCGCCCGATCCCGAGGAGGTCGCGCTCCTCGCACGCCTGGCAGAGGCCGCGGGAAACGCCTACGGCGCGGTCGAGGCGAGGCAATGGCGCGCGCGTGTTGCCGAACTCGAAGCGCTCCACGCTGCCGCTTCGCGCGTTTCGACTACCTAACTCATCTCCGTGCGTCGTGGACGAGGACGGGGTAGTTTGCGATACGCGCATCGGCGGTCACGATCGTCAGACCATCCAGTTGTGCTTGCGCGACGAGGATCCGGTCGAACGGATCGCGGTGGAGCGGCGCCAACTCTCCCGCTGCAATCGTGTGCTCGATGCTGATTGCCAGGGGCTGCACGCGCGACGTTTTCATACGCGAGCGGACATACGTTCCAGGGTCGAGAGGCAGCCGCAACTTTCCGAGCGCGCATTTGATCGCGATCTCCCACGCGCTCGCCGCTGAAAGATATGCCTCGTTCGAAAGATCGGAGAGGAGCGCGCGCGTCTTCCGCCCGAGATTGAGGGGCTGCAGACCGAGCCAAAGCCAGCAGTGAGTATCGAGAAGAAGCCTCACGGCGAGTACTCTTGGAACTCAGGCGGAACGAACTCATCGAAGTCCGGCGCGATCCAAAACTCGAGCCCCTCGTCGTATCCAACCGGACGTTGGCCGCGAGCATCGCCTGCCGGCGTCAGTTTAGCAACCGGCTTTCCCGCTCGGGCGATGACGATGCTCTCGCCCTCCTGCACCTCGGCGACAAGTGCGGAGAAGTGTGTCTTGGCATCGTGCATGTTGACCTTCTTCACGCTCGAAGTATAGTGGACTAAGTCCACTTAGTCAACGTCGGTTATCTGGGCTTTTGAGGCTGTCGGCAAGCGCAGTCGCGAGAACGACGAGGTTACTGCGTTGCGGACGTGAGCGTTGAAGAGGGCGCAGGCGCCTCGCCGACGCCGGGCGTCATCACGTCCACGCGTCCCGCAACGGGATCGTAGCTGACCCGCACGCCGAACGCACGCGCGAGCGTGTGCAGTCCAACCATGATGCGATCTCGAACTTGGAACGGCGCGCGCTCGAGCGTCATCGGCATTCCGTCGAGCGTCGCGTGGCGGTCGCCGGTTCGAAGCCGCAAGGCGTCGCTGCCGCGCACGACGATAACGTGGTTCGTCTTGCGATCGACGATCGTGCGCGCCCCGAGTGCGTCGGCGATCGAGCGCAGCGGAACGTAGACGTCGTTCGGCGACGTCGTCACGGGTGGGACGTCGCTCACCATGTGCGTTCCATCGACGGTCACGTCGACGGGGCGCGATACGAAGAGCCCCAGCGACGCCGCGAGCGCGACGACGGCCGTGATGACGAGCGATTTCACCGAAGGCAGCATCGCTTGGCCGCGCTCCCTCGACCGCGCGCGCTCGGCGTTCTCACGCACGGGCGGCGGTTCCGATCTCGTGAGCGTACGCGGGATACTTCTCGGCGATGACTTTCTCGATTTCGAGGCGCAGCATCTGCAGCAGTTGATCTTCGGGGAAGGTGCCGACGAGCTCGCCGGCGCGGTAGATCGCGCCCTTGCCCTTTCCGCCCGCAACGCCGACGTCGGCCATCTTCGACTCGCCGGGCCCGTTCACGACGCAGCCCATCACGGCCACCTTCACGGGCGCCGTGTACTCTTTGGCGATCTTCTCGACTTGCTCGCCGAGTTCGAGCACCGAGATCTCCGCGCGACCGCACGACGGACACGCGGTAATCTCGAAGCCCTTCTCCCTCAGCCCAAGCGACTTCAAGATCGACCAGCAGACCGGAACCTCCTCGATGGGATCCGCGGCGAGGGAGACGCGCAGCGTATCGCCGATTCCTTCGTAGAGCAGGATGCCCAGACCGATCGACGATTTCACGGTTCCGTCGCGCAGCATCCCGGCTTCCGTGATTCCCAAATGAAGCGGGTACGGCGTGCCGCGCTCGCGCAGCGTCTTGTCCATGAGACGGTACGCATCGACCGTCGTGTTCACGTCGTGCGCCTTGAGCGAGATGACGATGTCGGTGTGGCCGTGCTCTTCGAGAATCTCGACGTGGCGAATCGCCGAACCGACCATCGCTTCGGCGGTGTGGCCGAGCGTCTTCTCGAGGTCCGGCGCGAGCGAGCCCATGTTCACGCCGATGCGCATCGGAATGCCGCGCGCCTTCGCGGCCTCGACGACCTCGGAGACCTTCTTGGGGTCGCGGATGTTCCCGGGATTGAGACGCAGCTTCGCGACGCCGGCTTCGATGGCCGCGAGCGCCATCTTGTGATCGAAATGAATGTCGGCGACGATGGGAACCGGAGAGCGGTGGACGATCGCCGGCAACCCGGCGGCGTCGGGCGGATCTTTCACCGTGACGCGCACGACCTCGCAGCCTTCCATCGCGAGGCCGTAGACCTGCTCGAGCGTCTTGTCCGCGTCGGCCGTATCGGTCGTCGTCATCGACTGCACGACGATTGGATTGTCGCCGCCGATCCAAACCGACTTCGCATCCGCCTTACCAGTCTTATTCTGCAGGAAGACGGCCTTGCTCTTGCGGCGTAGTCTGAGCACTAGAAGACTCCCTGTCCCGATGCAATGCGAGAGATGTCGTGCAGCGCGATGACGATCATAAGCATGATGAGCACGGCGAATCCCGTGAGGTGCACGAGCCCCTCTCGCTCCGGATCGACGGGCTTGCGGCGAATAAGCTCGGCGACGATGAATGCGCCCCGGCCGCCGTCGAGCGCGGGAATCGGCAGCAAGTTCAGCACGCCCAGAGCGAACGAGATCGTCGCGGCGAGCGTGAGATAGGGCCCGGCGCCGAAGCTCTCGATCGTCGCAGCCGCCTGCCCCATGCCGATGACACCGGTGACTTGGCGCGAGTACTTCTTGAAGTGCGTGAAGAGCATGCCGTAACTACCGAAGACGTTGTCCGCGATGTTTGCATACTCCTGGCCGCTTACGATGAGAGCCTCGCGAGTGCCGACGCGCGTGAAGGCGGGAAAGGGCGAGAACCCTATGCAGCCGTCGTTGCGCTCGCCGGCTGCGACGGCACCGTCCAGTCTGCCGCAGCTCACCGGCCTCGCGTCGAACTCGTACCGTATGCCGTTGCGAAGATAGTCCACGGTAATCTCTCTGCCCCGCGCACCATGGACGACGTCCATGAGCGCCGCACCCGTCTTGACCGGCTTGCCGTCGATCGCAACGACGTCGTCGCCGACGCGCAGTCCGCCGATCGCCGCCGGCGATCCCGGCACGACCGCCGCGACGACCGTCTGCGTCGCCGTATCGCTCTCGATGCCGAACACCAGCGCGCCGAAGAGCAAGATGAAGAAGGCAATGACGAAGTTCGACATAGGACCGGCAACGATGATCGCGAGCCGGTTCCACGGCGATTTCGCCTGAAAGTTGTCGTCGTCGTGAGCCTTCCGCGCGACGGGTTCCTGCGCGAACTCGCGCTGATGCTCCGCTTCGTTTCCCTTGCCGTCCTCGCCGTGCATCAAACAGTAGCCGCCGATGAGAAAGGCGCGCAGCGAGTACTGCGTGCCGCTTCGCTTGCTCTTCCAACCCGCAATCCTCGGACCCATTCCGACCGCAAACTCGATGACGCGAACGCGATTGAGGCGCGCCATGAGGAAATGCCCGAGCTCGTGGAGCACGACGAGCACCGAGAGCATGATGAGGAACGTGACGACTTTCTCGACGGCGTCGATCGTGATCACGACGGTACCTTTCCAACAATTCGCTCGGCTCGCTCGCGCGCGCGGCGATCCGCCTCACGCACGCCCTCGAGCGTGAGCGCGCCTGCTTCCACCTCGTCCAAAACCTTTGCGATGAGCCTGGGAATCTCGCCGAACCGCATCCTTCCATCTATAAACGCTTCGACGGCAACTTCGTTGGCGGCCGAGAGGACGGCAGGCGCCGTGCCCCCTCTTGCCAGGGCCTCGTACGCGAGGCCCAAGCAAGGGAAGCGCTCGAGGTCCGGCTCCTCAAAGTCGTAGGTTAGGTGATCCCGATCCAATTTGGAACCGATCGCCACCAGATCTTCGTGGCACTCGCTACCTTCGGCATGAGAACGCAAGCGGTCCGGGTAGGCCAACGCGTAGCCGATCGGCAGGCGCATGTCGGGTGCGGCGATCTGCGCCTTCACGCTTCCGTCCGTGAAGACGACGAACGCGTGCGCGATCGACTGCGGGTGAACGACGACGCCGATGCGATCCGCCGGCATCGAGAAGAGCCGGCTCGCTTCGATGACCTCGAGTCCCTTGTTCATGAGCGTCGCCGAGTCGATCGTGTTCTTGTGACCCATGTTCCACGTCGGATGCGCGAGCGCGCGCTCCAGCGTTGCATTCTCGATTTCTGCGCGCGTCGCGGTCCGAAACGGTCCCCCCGACGCCGTGAGCAGAATGCGCGCGACGTGCGCGCGATCTTCGCCGACGAGGCATTGAAAGACCGCCGAGTGTTCGCTGTCGACCGGAAGCACCTGCGCGCCGCTGCGCGCCGCGCGCTCCACGAGAAGCTCGCCGGCCGCGACGATGAGTTCTTTGTTTGCAACGGCGACGTCGATGCCCGCTTCCACCGCCGCGAAGACCGCGTCGAAGGCGACCGCGCCGTCGGTCGCGGCGAGAACGATATCGGGTTCGCTCTCGACGGCAACGCGATAGAGCCCGGCGGGGCCGTCCGCCGCGCTCGTCGCAAGCGGGCATGAGAACTGCGCCGCCTGCTCTCGCAGAAGCGCCACGTTTTTGCCGGCCGCAAGGGCGACGACTTCGAAGCGCTGCGGAAAGCGCGCGATCACGTCGAGCGCCTGGGTTCCGATGGATCCCGTCGAGCCGAGAATTGCGACGCGCCGTCTGCTCACGTAATCGGTAGACTCCCGATGACGTGAAGCACCGCGAAGAAGGCGGCGCCGCCGAAGAGATACGAATCGAAGCGGTCGAGCATGCCGCCGTGCCCCTGGATGATCGAGCCGGTGTCCTTCACGCCCACGTCCCGCTTGAGCGCCGACTCCACGAGATCTCCCGCCTGCGCCGCAAGGTTCGTCACGAATCCGATCGCCGCACCCTGCCAGAGCGCGAGATGGAGTTGCGGAACGAGCGTGCAAGCCGCCGCGATCGCAACGACGATCGCCATCGACCCGAGCGAGCCTTCAACGGTCTTACGCGGCGAGATCGACGTCAAGCGATGGCGTCCGAACGCCGCGCCGAAGACCATGGCAAAGGTGTCGCTGAGCGCGACGAGAACGACGGCGTAGATCGTCCACGCCAGGCCGTTGCCCGGCACCTGGCGGATGAAGATGAAATACGTCAGGAGCTTGCCGATGTAGAGAACGGCGAGCAGCGTGTTCGCGGTCCGCGCGAAGTAGCCGGGCTCTTCGCCGTACATTCCGATCGCGAGCGCCGCGACGACGATACCGGCGACGAGTACGCCCTCCCATTTGTGCAGCAATCCCAGGCTTGCGAGGAGCGCGTACGCGAAGACGCCGAGAACGGCGACCTGATACTCGAGCTGCTGCCCTTTGACTTCGCAGAGCTCGTTCAGCTCGTAGATGCAGAAGAGGGCGATGACGAGGACGAGGAGGTAGAACGTCCAGGACTGGAGCATGCACGCGAAACCCACCGCCGCGAGCACGAGCCCCATGACGACACGCCGGAGCGTGATGGGATTAGCGGTAGGCTTCGTAACCGAGAACCACGTCGACGACGTCGCCACTCTCGGCATTCATACTCTCCGTAACGCGTAACACGCGCAGCGCCCCCCGCCCAATCCGCGACCCGAAGGGGGTCAGGACCGTATAGCGCAGGCGCCGGCCTCGCAATGCAAACCGTGCTTCGACGTCGCGCATCATCGTAAGGTCGCCGCTTGCGGCGATCATATCTCCATGATCTCCTTCTCCTTGCCGGCGACGAGGACATCGATCTCCTTGATGTACCTGTCGGTGAGCTTCTGGAGCTGATCGGTCATGCGCTTGTTGTCGTCCTCGGTGATCGCGTGGCTGCGCAACTGCGCCTTCACGCCGTCGTGCGCGTGGTGGCGGACGTTGCGAATCGCGACGCGGCTGTCTTCCGCCTTCTTCTTCACGACCTTCACGAGCTCTTTACGCCGCTCTTCCGTGAGCGGCGGCAGACCGAGGCGAACGTTCGTCCCATCGACGCTCGGCGTGATGCCGAGGTCGCTCTTCTCGATGGCCTTTTTTACGTCGCCGACGACGTTCTTGTCCCACGCGGTCACGACGATCGTCCGCGCGTCCGGAGTCGAGATGCCCGCGACCTGCTTGAGCGCCATCGGCTGACCGTACGCTTCGACGACGATGCGATCGAGAAGCGCCGGGTTCGCGCGACCGGTGCGAATGGCCGTGAACTCGCCGCGACACGAATCGACGCACTTCGTCATCTTTGCTTCCACGTCTTTGAAGAAGGGGTCGCCGCTCACGATCCCGCTCCGACGTAGCTGCCGATCGCTTCTCCTTCGACGACGCGCCGGATGTTGCCGGAGACGCTCATATCGAAGACGATGATCGGAAGGCCGTTGTCCATGCAGAGCGCCATCGCGGTCGAGTCCATGACTTCCAGGCCGCGTTGGAGCACGCCCATGTAGTCGAGCCGGTCGAGACGCGTCGCGAGTGGATCCTTCTTTGGGTCGGCGGAGTAGATTCCGTCGACCTTCGTCGCTTTGAGAATCGCCTGCGCGCCCACTTCGACGGCGCGCAGAGCGGCGGTCGTATCGGTGCTGAAGTACGGATTGCCGGTTCCCGCCGCGAAGATGACGATGCGCCCCTTTTCGAGATGGCGGATCGCGCGGCGGCGAATGTACGGCTCCGCGATCTGATGCATCGCGATCGCCGTCTGCACGCGGGACGGAACGCCGATGCGTTCGAGCGCGTCTTGAAGCGCGAGCGCGTTGATGACCGTCGCGAGCATTCCCATGTAATCGGCGGTCGCGCGGTCCATGCCGGCGTCTTCGTGGACCTTTCCGCGCCAGATGTTTCCGCCGCCGACGACGATCGCGATCGAGACGTCCCGTCCGCGCACGTCGGCGATCTCCTCCGCCATCGCCTTCGTCTTCGAGACGTCGACGGCGACGCCGTTCTCCGCGAAAGCCTCGCCGGAGAGCTTCAGCAGAACGCGCGAGTACTTGCGATCCGCCAAAGCCGCCTCACTCCTCTCCGAGCGCAAACTTCGCGAAGCGGCGGACGCGGATGTTCTCTCCGAGAGCTCCCACGGCCGCGCCGATGCGTTCGGAGACCGTCATCTCGTCGTCCTTTACGAACGGCTGCTCGAGAAGAACCGTCTCCTCGAACCACTTCTTGAGCTTTCCGTCGACGATCTTCTCCGCAATCTCCGGCGTCTTGCTCTTGGGAACTTCCGCGCGCAACTCGTCGCGCACCGATTCGACGACCTCCGGCGGCACGGCGCTGCGCTCGACGTACTTCGGCGACATCGCGGCGATGTGCATCGCCACGTCTCGGGCCAACTCGGCGAACTTCGGACTGCGTGCGACGAAATCGGTCTCGCTGTTGATCTCGACGAGCACCCCAATCTTGCCCCCGGCGTGGATGTAGCTGGCCACGACGCCTTCATTCGCCGCGCGCTCGGCCTTCTTCTGCGCCTGCGCCGCCCCCCGTTCCAGGAGCATCTGCTTGGCCGCGGCGACGTCGCCGCCCGCCTCGACGAGCGCCTTGCGGCACGCCATCATCGGAGCGTCCGTGAGCTCCCGAAGGTGCTTGATCTCTTCGGCTTTCGGCTGGTAGGTCATCGCGGCTACTCGACGGTGCCGGTTTCGACGGGAGCCGCTCCGGCGTACGCGTAGTCGCCGCCGTGAGACTGCTCGTCGTAGGACTGTTCGTACGCGCTCTCCGTCTGCGTCTTGCCCTCGATGATCGCGTCGGCGATCTTGCTCACCATGAGCTTCACCGCACGAATCGCGTCGTCGTTTCCGGGGATCGGATAGTCGATCTCGTCGGGGTCGCAGTTCGTGTCGATGACGGCGATGATCGGGATCTTCAGCTTGCGCGCTTCGAGGACGGCGATGCGCTCCTTTCGCGGGTCGACGATGAAGAGCGCGTCGGGAAGCCGGTGCATCTCTTTGATACCGCCCAGGAACCGCTCGAGCCGGCCCATCTCCTCTTGGAGTTTGGCCACTTCCTTCTTCGGGAGCCGGTCGAAGTCGCCCTGAACTTTCATGTTCTCGAGCTCGCGCAAGCGATTGATGCGCTTTTGAATCGTCGCGAAGTTCGTCAGCGTTCCGCCGAGCCAGCGTTGGTTGATGAAGAACGTGCCGGCGCGCTCCGCCTCTTCGCGCACGACCTCCTGAGCCTGCTTCTTCGTACCGACGAAAAGAATGACTTTGCCGGCGGCGGCGAGGCCCTTGACGACGTCGTACGTTTCGCGAAGGCGCTGCACCGTGAGCGCGAGATCGATGATGTAGATGCCGTTGCGCTCTTGAAAGATGTACGGCTTCATCTTCGGGTTCCAGCGGCGCGTCTGGTGACCGAAGTGCACTCCCGCCTCCAGGAGTTCTTTCATGCTGATGACCGACAACGAATAAGACCTTTCTGGCTCCGGCCGCTTGCCTCCCTAGCCCGCTGCCTCGGTGGAACCATAGCCGCCCTTCATCCAAAAGGGCGAGATGACAACCGGCTTACTATACCATGCCGGGCCCGCCCCTTCAAATGCGAGACGGAGAGCCCGGCCGGCCCAGCCCAGGAAGGGCCTACGGTGCGTCAGCAGGGAATCGCGGGGACAGCGTTCGATTGCTTCGCGTAGGCGAGGATTCGTCGGTCGCGCGTCATCAGCTGCATCCCATGAGAGATCGCGGTGGCGACGATGAGGCGGTCCGCAGGGTCGCCGTGAAACTCGCCCGGCAGCGAACCGGCTAGGAGCGCAATCTCCTTATCGACGGGTACCTCGGCGATGCTGGGATGCGCGAAGAGCTGATTGACGAATGCCGTTGGAGAGACCCGCAGAACCAGTCGATCGCGCCGCGCAAGCGTCGCTATCTCCCACGCGCTTATCGACGAAATAAAGAGTTCGCCCTTGGCCGCCGCGCCGACGATGGCGCTTTGCGCTCTCTTCAAAAACGTCGGCTGGGCGGAAGCCATCCAGACGGCGGCGCACGTGTCGAGCAGAATCACTCGCTTTCCGCCTCCCAACTTTCGCCCGTTGGGGTCGTGAGATCTGGATTACCGACCACGCACCCGCTAAGGAACCCGAAGAGGGGCCGCTCTTCTTCCTTAAGGGGAACGACCCGAACGACAGGGCGACCGCGCTTCGTCACCGTCAGGGGACGACGATGCTTCGCCACGTCGTCCATAAGGCTCAGACACTTCGCTTTAAACTCCGCCGACGATATCGACGCGCCGACACCCTTCATGCCGGGTTTTTTCCTGGTCATATCGATATGACTATATACGCGGGTCTTGCCTCCGTCAAGGTATCCGATGACGTTGGCAAGCGCGTACCTACATCAGCTTCCCTAGGACGCGTGCAACCCGTCGACCGCGCCGACGACGATTCACGGTGGCAACTTCGGGAACCGGCATGGCTTGGCGCGCGGGCGGTCGCGGGGGCGGAAGCGAGTTCAGGCGCGCCTCGACGACCTGCAGCGCGCGCGCCGTCTGCGGCAGGCCTGGAATGCTGTAATCCGCCGGCTCGCCGAATCCAAATGCGCCCGTGAGATCGCCGCACGTGTCGCGACGCCACTGCGTCAAGTTCGGAACTTCGGCGCCGAAGCGCTTCTCGACGAACTGGAGAATCGACGTGTGATCGAACGTATCGCCGCAAACCCACGCACCACGCGAAAACGGTGAGATTACAAAGCACGGAACGCGAAAGCCAAGGCCGATCGGGGCACCGTCGACGAACTCGTCACGCGTTCCCGGAGGCGGCGTCGGAGGAACGACGTGGTCGAACAGGCCATCGTTCTCGTCGTACGACATGATGAAGGCGCTGCGCGACCACAAACGCGGATTCGACCAGAGCGCTTCGAGAATTCCGCGCACGTAATCTTCACCGGCTGCGGGGAGCATGTCGGGGTGCTCGCACTGCAAGAAGGGCGGCACGATCCACGTGACCGCGGGAAGGTTGCCGGTGCGAAGGTCGTCGAGCAGGGTCGCGTTCGATCGCGCCATCACCGCGTTCTCGTAGAGTCCCGATCCCGGCCGCGCATCCTGAAAGGCCGCGAAGTTCATGATGACGTCGAGACCGACGGGAAAATCCGGCGTGATCTCCTCGCGGTAGATGCGCCACGAGATGCCGGCACGCTCGAGCGCCTGCGGATACGTGTCCCAGGTGTAGCGGCGCCCGTGGTTATTCGTCGCCGGGCCGCCGCCCTTTCCGCTTGGATCGATCGTCGCGCTCATCCAATAGTAGCGGTTCGGATTCGTCGGACCCATGAGCGAGCAATGATATCCGTCGCAGAGCGTGAATGCATCGGCGAGCGCGTAGTAAAACGGAAGATCGTCGCGCATGTAATAGCCCATCGTGAGCGGGCCGTGATCGCCGTTGCTCTGCCGGTGCGCGATCACCCAATCGTCGACGCGTCCGCCGTCCCAGGACTCGTGAAGGATCCCCCACGCGTGGCTGAGATCGTAGAGGCGCTGCGCGCTCGTCGTCTGCGTATCGAGATGGAAGGGCAGAACGTAGCCGTCGCGCGAGACCGGATCCGGCTGATAGAAGACGGGGCGACCGTCGGGAAGCAGGATCGGATGCGCATCGGCGAAGCCTCGCACGCCCGCGAGCGTGCCGAAATAATGGTCGAAACTCCGATTCTCCTGCATGAGAATGATGATGTGGTCGATATCGGAGAGCCTCGACGGCATCTGCGCGAGCGCGGGCCTTACCCACTCCACCATCGGCGCCAACGCGGCGGCACTCGCAAGACCCAGAAAACGCGATCGCGAAAGGCTCATAGACGACCGTTCTCAGGCAAGACGCCGTTGTCATTCCGAAGGAGTTCGAAGTTAGCGCGGCCTCTCGCTCGCAGTGGCTGCCGCTTTGAGTGCGGCGTCGATTTGCGCGTTGCCGGCCGCCGTTCCGAGCGTCGGAAGCGCGACGCTTCCGATGCTTGAAGGATCGTAGAGCAGCGAGCGATTCCACGTCGTCGCGCCGACGTTAAAAAACGCCGCCTCCGCCGCGCGTAAGCGACGTTGGTCGGCGTCTGCACGTGCGACGTCGCCGGAGGCGACGGCTCCATCCGCGTCGCTGTCGAGCGCGCGCGCCGCCGTGGTGAACCTCGCAGCGTCCGCATCGAGCGTCGTCGCCTTCACTTGCGTTATGCGCGCCTGCACCGCGCTCGCAAGATCGCCTAAGCGCAGATCGGGATACGTCGCACTCGCGAGACGAAGCACGAGCAGCCCCGTGTAGCGCGCGGCGGCAACCGCGAAATGCATGCCCGGATCGAGCACGCGCAGCGACGCCGGATCGTCGTAGGCCGAGTGATACGTGCCGAACGGACCGCCGTAGGCCGAGCCCGCAATCGGCAGACCTTCGTGGTAGACGAAGGGCTCGTGGTCGCTGCCGCCACCGGCCGGACCGACGCTCTCCTTGGCATCCTGCCGATGCCAGTACGACGCCAGCACCGTGCCGTTGGGTGCGATTGCAGCGCCCGCCGCTGCGTGCATGAGACCTGCGAGATCGGGCGTTGCGTATGCGAAGAACTCCGGGCCGAACGCAACTTCATCGGTGTTCACGTACGCGACGAGGCCCCGGCGCAACCCCGCCTCATGCTCGTCGACCCACGCGGTGCTTCCGAAGAGATTCGTCTCCTCGCCGTCCCACGATCCGATGACGATCGTGCGTTGCGGGCGCCACCCGCGCGCATGAAGTCTGCCCAGCGCGCGGCCGAGTTGGAGCATGTCGACGCTGCCGCTGATCGGATCGACGGCGCCGTACGTCCATGCGTCGCGGTGCCCGCCGACGACGACCATCTGCTGCGGATCGCGGCCGCGCATCGTCGCGATGACGTCCCAGATCGGACCGATGAATCGCTTCATCTTGATGACGAAGTGCGCGCGAACGTTGCCGCCGGCGTGGATCGTCATTGCAAAACCCGGGTGCCATGCCACCGGAACGACCGGGCCGTCCATCGCCTGGAGCAGCTCGCGGGCGACGAGTCCGGTGACCGGCGTCTCGGGAATCGGCGGAACCTTCATGCGCGACCACTCGTGCCGTGCGCCGGGAACGGGCACGCCGATCGCGGTGGGGTCGCCGGGATTGTCGAGAAGCGTGAGCGTGTTGCGCATCGCGCCGCCGAGCGGGCGGAACGGACCCTTGGGATAGACGTCGCCATCCCAGTAGCCGCCGCGCATCGGATCGGAGAAGAGCAGCACCGCGCGCGCGCCACGCTTCGCCGCTTCGTAGGCCTTGCCGGTGAGGCTACCTCCGCCGCCGACGCGTGCGAGAACGATCGCGCCGCGCACGTTCACGTGCATCGCTGCGAGCGCCGCGTAGTCGTCTGGTTTGCCGTAGTTCGCATAGACGACGGGACCGACGACATCGCCGTCGGCGCTGTACGCAGAGAACGGCTCCCCGATCGCCGCGTGATTTCGCGAATAGGGATCCCCGGGCACCGCGGGTTCGTAGAGATCGACGTTTTCGCGCCGCGGTGCGAGCATCGTCAGCGTTTCTCGCGTTGGATAGGCAACGGGAACGTCATACTCGACGAGATTTGCGTTCCAACCGGCAGCGCGCAGTTGGTCGCGGAAGTAGCGCGCGGAGCGAAGATCGCCGTGTTGACCCATGCGATGGACGTACGACGCAAGCCCACGTTCGTCGCGCATCGCTTGCGCGGCGGTGGGGGTCGCATTCATCACCGCCTCCGCCGCGCGCTCCTGCGCGAGTTGCGCCGGCGTGAAACCGCGAATGCCGCCGCCTGGAATCGGCGAGACGGCGGACGCGAGAAAGAGGATGAGAACGGCAAGAATGCTGCGGCTCATGCGCGCGGGGTTCCGCGCAGGACGCGCATTAGCCTTGGGCGGCAAACAGGCTCGGAAAGAGCTCTTCCGCACGGGCGACCGGAAAGCGCAGCGACACCGCGCCTTTCGGCGTATCCGACGCCAGCATTCCCGCGGAAACGGTTGCATTCAGGATGCGCCGAGCCGTACGTTCCGGCATGCCGGCAATGCGCGCGGCCTCGCCGCGCTCGAACTCGCCTGTGGCCAGCGCTTCATCGAGCAACTTGCCGGCGCTCGGATCCAAGACGTCGCTGCGCTCCGCGAGCCGACGAACGCGCGACGAGAGGCTGGCAAGATCAAATGGCTCGGACATAATCGTAACCTGGTCGACGGATTTCGCCGAAAGCTCGGCGACAAGGTCGGCAACTTGGGCGGGGACGTCGTCGAGAGTGGTCGGCTCGATTCGCGATTGGGTCTCCAGGGTGCTCTTGGCCGATGTTCGATCGGGCATTACGCGAGTAATATCAGGATAATTACGGACTTCCCTGGCGCTTCTGGCCGATGTGTTGGCCGATCTCCTCAAGCCTTTTTGGCGATTTTCAGCAGGGCAGGCAGCGTATATGCGTCGTCTCGCCGGCGTACGCCAGAATGCGTTTGTCTCTCGTCATCAGGCGCGCGCCGTATGCCGCGGCGGTCGCAACGAGGAATCTGTCGGCGGGATCCGCGTGAAACGATCCTGGAAGGGTCGCCGCGCTAGCCGCGATCGACGGGGTCAGTGCCGCCGTCACAGCTCCGCTGCGCTCGAAGAGCACCCGCACGAAGTCGTGAACCGTCGAGGCCAGAACGAGGCGCTTCTTGCGGACGAGCATTGCGATCTCCCAGGCAGTGATGGGCGAGAGAAGCAGCTCGCCCCGATCGGCGGCGCCGTCGATAATGCGCGCCGAAGCGGATGGGATCTTGCCTTCGACGCTCCACAACGCGACGTGCGTATCAAGCAAAGTTAGATTCATCGGCCTCCCACACGTCACCGATCGGGCTGAGGAGATCGCCTTCTTTCAAAATCGTTCCAGCAAGCGAACCGCAGAAGTTTTTGCACGCGTTCGCAACCGGAACGAGTCGCGCGACCGGCTTGCGATGCTTGGTGACCACGATCTCGACCCCCAGCCGTTCGACCTCAGCCATCAGTTCGAGGCAGCGCGCCTTGAACTCGGCGGCTCCGACCTCTCGCGGCTCCATTATGAGGAAGGAGACACGGCGCCTGCGCGTCGATCGAGCCTGTCGCTTAGTGGCCATATATTGTGACTACTATGGCGCGTCGCGTTAATCCTGCAACGGCGAAAGGCCCCGCGGTTAGCGGAGCCTTTCTCTTCCTGCGCGCCGTGATTCTCCGGCGAGATGACCGGCGCGTTAGCTCTCTTCGTTGTTGTACTCTTGCCCCTCGTGATACGGAGTCTCTTCATCGCCCTCGAACGCCGGCGATTCTTCCTCGGACTCAGCGTCCTCGTCCTCGAGTTCGTAGCCTTGAACGCCCTCGTCTTCCTCGGGCACTTCCTGCGAGTCGGGCTTTTCATCGAGCGCCTCCTCGTGCGAAGCGGCGCGCGAAGGCGGCGCGGCGGGAATGGGCTTCGCGACGTCGATGGGCTTGCTGTCGTCGATCTCTTCCTCTTCCTCTTCCTCGTCGCCGACGACTTGCGATGCCGCTTCGGCGGTTGCAACCGACGTCTGCGAGATGCGCAGATCCTCTTCGCCCATGAGCAATCCGAACTGTTCGCGCTCGTCTTGCGTGATGTCGTCGCCCGGAATCTGAACGTCGACCTCCTCGCGATTCTCCGTGAGCACCTTGACGTCGAGCGCGAGCGACTGCAGCTCCTTGATGAGCACTTTGAAGCTCTCCGGCACGCCGGGCTCCATGACGTTCTCGCCCTTGACGATCGCTTCGTACGTCTTCACGCGCCCGATGACATCGTCGGACTTCACCGTGAGCAGCTCTTGGAGCGTGTACGCGGCCCCGTACGCTTCGAGCGCCCATACCTCCATCTCGCCGAAGCGCTGGCCGCCGAACTGCGCCTTGCCGCCCAGCGGCTGCTGCGTGATCATCGAGTACGGACCCGTCGAACGCGCGTGAATCTTGTCGTCGACGAGATGCGCCAGCTTGAGCATGTAGATCATCCCGACGGTCACGGGACGGCTGAATCGCTCGCCGGTGCGCCCATCGCGCAGCCACGTCTTGCCGTCCTGCGGCAAGCCCGCATCCTGCAGCCACTCGCTGATGTCTTCGGCGTGCGCACCGTCGAAGACGGGGGTCGCCACCTGCATGCCGAGCATGTGCGCGGCCCAGCCGAGGTGCGTCTCGAGAATCTGTCCGAGATTCATGCGAGACGGCACGCCCAGCGGGTTGAGCACGATATCGACCGGCGTCCCGTCCTCGAGATAGGGCATGTCCTCTTCGGGGAGCACCTTTGCGATGACGCCTTTGTTGCCGTGGCGCCCGGCCATCTTGTCGCCTTGGAGAATCTTGCGTTTCTGCGCGACGTACACGCGCACCAAATGATTCACGCCGGGCGAGAGTTCGTCGCCGTTTTCGCGCGAGAAACGCTTGACGTCGATGATCTTGCCCTTCTCGCCGTGCGGAACTTTCAGCGACGTGTCGCGAACCTCGCGCGACTTCTCGCCGAAGATCGCGCGCAGCAGGCGCTCCTCAGCCGTCAGCTCGGTCTCGCCTTTGGGCGTCACCTTTCCAACGAGGATGTCCTCGGGGCGCACCTCGGCGCCAACGCGAATGACCCCTTGATCGTCGAGATCTTTGAGCGCGTCCTCGCCGACGTTGGGAATGTCGCGCGTGATCTCTTCGGGCCCGAGCTTCGTGTCGCGCGCTTCGCACTCGTACTCTTCGATGTGAATCGAGGTGAAGCGGTCCTCCTTGACCATTCGCTCGGAGATGAGAATGGCGTCCTCGTAGTTGTAGCCTTCCCACGGCAGAAATGCGACGAGCACGTTCTGCCCGAGCGCGAGCTCGCCCTGATCCGACGACGGTCCGTCGGCGAGCACTTGCCCAGGGACGACGCGGTCCCCGATGCTCACGATCGGCGTCTGGTTGATGCACGTTCCCGCATTGCTGCGAACGAACTTCAGGAGATCGAAGCGCTTTTCGTCGCCGCTCTCCGTTCGCAGCGCAATCGCCTTCGCGTCGACCGCGGTCACCGTTCCGCCGACATCGCTGACGACCAGCGAGCCCGAATCCTTCGCAGCCCGGTACTCCATGCCGGTACCGACGATCGGCGCGTCGCTGCGCAGAAGCGGCACGGCCTGACGCTGCATGTTCGCGCCCATGAGCGCGCGGTTCGCGTCGTCGTGCTCGAGGAACGGAATGAGGGCCGTCGCGACCGAGACGATTTGCTTGGGCGAAACGTCCATGAGCTGCACGCGCGACGCGGGCTCCTCGATGTACTCTTCGACGTACCGGCAGATAACCGAGTCGCTCGTGATGCGCCCGTGCGCGTCGAGCGGCGTGTTCGCCTGCCCGATGATGAACTCGTCCTCCCGATCGGCGGTGAGATAGACGATCTCGTCGGTCACGATGCCCTCGCGCACGACGCGGTACGGCGTCTCGAGGAAGCCGAACTTGTTCACGCGCGCGTACGTCGCGAGCGAGCCGATGAGGCCGATGTTCGGGCCTTCCGGCGTCTCGATCGGGCAGATGCGACCGTAATGCGAGTGGTGGACGTCGCGAACCTCGAAGCCGGCGCGCTCGCGCGAGAGACCGCCGGGACCGAGCGCGGAAAGCCGCCGCTTGTGCGTGAGCTCCGCGAGCGAGTTCGTCTGGTCCATGAACTGCGAGAGCTGCGAGGAGCCGAAGAACTCTTTGATCGCCGCCACGACCGGTCGAATGTTGATGAGCGCTTGCGGCGTCACCGTCTCGATGTCTTGCACGGTCATGCGCTCGCGCACGACGCGCTCCAGACGCAGCAAGCCGACGCGGAACTGATTCTGCAGCAGCTCGCCCACCGAGCGTACGCGGCGGTTTCCGAGATGGTCGATGTCGTCGCGGCGCACCGAGCCCATCGCGACGCGAACGAGCCGGCGGATGACGGCGATCATGTCGGCGCGGGTGAGGCAGCGGCTTTCGATCGGCGGCTCTTGGAGATTGGCTCCCGCGTACTCGTCGATCGCGACATAGGGCCGCTCCGCGCGCTCCTCGACGTTCGGATTCTGAATTTGATAGTGGAACTTGCCCGAGAGCTTATATCGTCCGACGCCGGCGAGATCGTAGCGTTTCTCGTCGAAGAAGAGCGACTCGAGCAGCTTCTCCGCGTTGTCTGCGTTTTCAGGCTCGCCTGGGCGAAGCTTCTTGTATATCTCCTTGAGCGCTTGCTCGCGCGTCGCGATCTCGGCGTCCTTCAGCAGTGAGTTCAAGATGAAGTTGTCGGGTTCGCGATCGGGAAAGAGCCGCTCGAAGAGCGCGCGCAGGTCCCGCTCGCGTCCTTTGATCTCTTCGTCCTTCTTGCTGCTCTTGGCCGGTGTCGCAGGTACGACGTCGCTACCGCCGCGCTTCTTCGGATAGAGATCGGCGAAGAGCCGCAGGATCGCTTCGTCGGATGCCCAGTCCGCATCGAGTTCCGGGCGCGCGAGGGCGCGGATGAACGTCGAAACGTAGATCTTGCGATTTTTGTCGATGCGAACGCCGATCGTGCCGTCGGTTTCGTCGTTCTTCGTGCCGTTGTCGGTTTCGAACTCGATCCACGCGCCGCGGTTCGGGATGACGGTGGCGTTGAACGTCGGGCGCGCGTTCGTGTCGACGTCTTGACCGTAGTAGACGCCGGGCGAGCGCACGAGCTGGCTCACGATCACGCGCTCGGCGCCGTTGATCATGAACGTACCCTTGTCCGTCATGAGCGGAAAATCGCCCATGAAAATTTCCTGGTCCGGGATGCCCTTGATCTCGCCGGACTCCGCGGTGATGAGGCGCACGCGCACGCGCAGCGGCGCACTATACGTCATGTCGCGTTCGCGGCACTCTTCGATCGAGTACTTCGGCTCGCCGAGCGAGTGGTCGCCGAACTCCAAGATGAGGTTGCCGGTGAAGTCTTTGATCGGCGAGATCGACGCAAACGCCTCGGCCAGACCCTCGGTCTGAAACCAATCGAAGCTCGCCTTCTGGAGTTCGATGAGGTTCGGAATCTCCAGAACGTCGGAGATCTTCGCAAAGGAGTGACGCGGGCGTTTGGGACCGGGCTCCGGTGGAACCGCGATCGTGAACGCGCCGGTCGCCCGCGGGAAGACGCTGGTTGCCTTAGCCTTGGCGCCGCCGTCTAGGGCCTTCGCGGGACGCGCGGTCGTCCGCTTCGACCTGCTCTTGGTCCCGCCGTTCTTAGAGGAAGGGGACTTCGGAGCCGCCGTTTTTGCCATCTACGATCCTTTACTTCAGTGGGGGCCTTGCTGGTTCACCCGGACACGCCAAAAAGGACAAGTTCGTCCGGCCGGCCCGGACGCTCTCGTCCTGAAATCGGTTGGGATTACCCGCTGTGGGGCATAGAACGTCATCATACCGTCCATCCCTGGGAGCGTCAAGGCGCTTTTCCATCGGAAGAGTGCCGCTAGCCCTTGATGTTCGGATTCTCTTTGTAGTACAAAGTTAGCGATGCTTGCCCTTCTGAAACGGCCGAGCGGATTCGTGCCGCTGCTGATCTCCGCCGGCTTCCTCGCGGCGTTTGGGATCGGTATCGCCCAGGGCACGCTCGTCAGGCAGCCCGATGAAGATACGGGAGCGCATCTTTTCCAACTGCTCATGCCGCTCCAGCTGCTCGTCATCGCGTTCTTTGGGTTCGCGTGGGTCCCGCGTCGCCCGAGACCCGCACTCGCGACGATCGTGGTTCAGGTTTGCGCCGCCGCCGCCGTCGTCGCGATCGTATATTTGCGACATCTTTAGTCTATCCCGAGTCTGCCGCTGCGAAGGAAACATCCCGCTGCGCGCGATGCAGTATGCGAACAGACCGGCACCGAGGAGATTCGTGAAGAGCACGATTCCCCAGAGCCGCACGACCGCCACGAGCTTCTTCCCCTTGTCGGAATCGTCGAGCACCGGAAGAATCGCCGTAAGGGTGTTCTCCGTGAAGAGCTGCTGACGGCCGAGGACGGCGACGAGAAAGCCAAGCGTGTACCCGAAGTTCACGACGAGCGGACGCCATGGCGCTGCAGGAAGCGCGGCTAGGAGAACGCCGCTTCCGGCGAGCGATAGCCCCATCGATAGGCCACACGCCAGCCCCGAGAAGGCAAGGGCGATCGCCGGGCGGCTCGACTCCACCTCCCCTTCGCGCCGCACGGTTTCGAAGACGACCGCTGCTCGCGGGTTCGAGCGCTCGCGAACCTCCCGCTCCTCGTCCTTTGAGAGCGCGACGGTCTTGCCTTGCGACTCCGGCGACGACGGCTTCTGCGGCATTTGCGGCAGTATACCCGCCGGGCAGCGCGAACGGTTAGGTGCGTGACTTCTGCCGGTAGGGTCTCGACGTTCACTCTCAAGGATTTTGTAGCGGCGGTTCTTGGATTTTCGCAGCGCGACTTTCCGCGGGAACCGATGATGCGCTTGCTGCAAGAGGCGCGGCTCGCCGACGCCGATCTCCAGCCCTACGTCAACGGTACCGGCTCGCAAGCCTACCAGCGCGTTCTCATCCACCGCACGCCCGAGGTCGAGATTCTCGCGCTTACCTGGAACCGCAATGGTGCGACGCCCATTCACGACCACGCCGGGCAGCGCTGCTGGATGGTCGCACATTCGGGCGTCTTCATCGTCGACGACTACCGCCAGATAGCCGGCGAGCGGGCGCCGGGCCACGCCGTCGTCGAGCGGATTGGGACGACGCCGAACGTCACCGTTGGTATGCCCGATTTCCGATACGAGCGCGGACGCGACATTCACCGGGTACGCCTCGACGAGTCGTGCCGGCACGCGGTCTCAATCCACGTCTACGCACGGCCATACACGTCGTGCCTCGTCTTCGACGAAGCGGAGCGCCGCGCGCGCGAACTGCCCCTCGTCGCCTTCAGCCCGTTTTAGCGATGGACATCACGCTCTTCGTGTCGCCGCGCGAGCGCGCTGCCGCCGGGAGCACGCTCTCCGTAACGCTGGTGGCTCGCAACGCTTCGTCGCTAACCATTCGTGACGCCACGATCGCCGTGCCCGTTCCCTACGGCACGTCGTACGTCGAAGACTCGCTCTTCCACGACGCGCACCGCGGCGATCCGGCGGCGTTCTTCTACGAAGGGTGCGAGATCGCAGCGCTGGAGCCGGCGTCTCGCACCGCATTCATCTGGAGGCTCCGCGTCAAGCCGGCCGAGGAGCCAATACGGATAGTGCCCCAGATCTTCGCGGGGGTGACATCGGTGGTTGGCGCGGAGGCGATCGAGGTATCGCGCAGCATCGAGCCGCGCGACCTCGCATGGGCTTACCGCGAGTTCGAGGGGGCCGCGCGAGCCTATTTCGAGGAGATATTCCAGCGGCCGGCGCCTGCCTCACTTCAACAGGCGCTCTTCGCCTGTGCGCTCGCCTGCGCACTCGACGCGCAAAATCGAGATGACGGTCTCGACGTCCAGGCTCAGGCACTTCACCGGCTTGCGAAGGCCGTTCGGGGACACGGCGTCACCGGCGGGGGTCCGAACTTTCTCGTGGAGATGCGCGGCCTGCGCAACGCGCGCATCGCCGCAGCGACGATCGAGGGTTTACGCGCGTTCGCCGCTCTCGACGTTGCCGCTCGCAACCTCGCCGCGAATGATGGCATTCGCGACGCGGTTCCCTTCGCGTAACTCCGAACGCAGAACGACGAACTCGGCCGGCGCTTCGATCCCGATCTTCACGACGTTGTGCTTGATCTCCATGACGACGATGCGAATATCGTCGCCGATCGTAATCGATTCGCGAATCTTGCGGTTTAGACACAGCATCGAAAGCCCTCCCTAGGCTCCTAGCATCGCTGCTTGCTTCAAGGGTTCGAGCCGGCTAGAGAACTCCCTCGGCGACGGTCGCCGCACGGGTTCGCAGGCGCTGCGACTGCAGCGCCGCTGCCGCCCGTGCGAAGAGGTCTCCCTTCTCCTCGAATCGCGTGGGCCAGGTCTCTGCGGTGCAAAGGACGGCCGAGCGAAGCGTCGCGAGCTCTTCCCACTCTACCGGCGTGCAGACCGGAAGCGCGGGCGTGCCTCGAAGGCTGTACGGGAGGATGCCGTAACGACCCGGCGCGTTTGCGGTTGCGTCGAGACGCACGCGCTTATCCGACCGAAGCACGCCGCTGTAGAGATATTCTGGGTGGGCGACGGCAACCTTCACGCACAGTCGCTGCAGGCGAACGCGGATCTTGCTCGCCGGCGGAGCCTGCGCGAACGGAAGCCAGAGCGTGATGCTGCCGGCGCCGTCGAGCACGGCGATCGCGTCGTAGCCGACCTCGCGAAGTTCCTCGCGCATCAAAAGCGCCGCATCGCGCACCGCGGGAAAGCGGCTCTCGCCGTCGGGCGCTTCGAGCAGGACTCGGCCGAACCGTAGGCGCTCCGGATCCGATGCCAGCGCCGCCCAGCCGTGAAACTCGACGGCATACTCGCGCTGGACGAGCCAGCCGATGCGCGTGCCGGAGAGCGGGATCTGCGTCGCACGAAAGCGCGGCGGAGAGTGGAACCCGCGCGGAAAGTCGGCAAATACAATCGGAGCCCCGGCGAAACTCGCATCCAGCAGCGCTGCGTACCTGGCATAGTGCGCCAAGACACGCGAAGCGACCGCCGGCGGGCTAAAACCGGGCGGCATAGCTTGGTTATCGACAGCCAAGCCCAATCTTTTAGCGACTTTTATGGAACCTTCGCTACGCGGCGCGCGCGAGAGAGTAGCAGATCACGTCCACCGCGCGCCCGCGCACGGACGCGCCGCGCTTCAGACGCCCGTCCTCGTGAAATCCCAGCCTGCGCAGAAGCGCCCGCGAGCGTTCGTTCTCCGGCAGGCAATAGGCACGCACCGTTCGCAGCTTCGATGTCGCAAACGCAGCCTCAACCACCGCACGCACCGCTTCGGTTGCATATCCGCTTCCGCGAAACTCTTGGAGCAAACTGTAGCCGAGCTCGGCCCTCTCCTGCGTCGCTTCGCCGATCCGAAGAGAGACCCAGCCGATGTCCTCGCCGCCGTCGACACGCTGTACGAGCCATTCATGGCGCCCGGGCTCTTCGAGCTCGACACTCTTGCGATATCCGGCGACGAGTGTGACGAACTGCGAGCGCTCCATCGTCGGAAGGTCCTGGTACGTACGCAGCTCGGCCGTTTGCATCAGCGTCCATAGCACCTCGGCGTTCTTCGCCGTGACGGGCAGCAGGCGTAGGCGTTGCGTTGCGATGCTCTTGCTGGTACGCGTCATCGGTGGGATGGAAGTGCGCCATGAATATCGCTGCCGCCTACCATTCGAGCAGCCCGGCGCGGGTCGATTTCGCGGGAACGGTCGCAAGCCGGCCGCACTTCTTCTACGGCCGCTATACCCACGCCGAACACGAAGCGTTCGACGTCAACAGCCCCGCGGGCCCCGTCGAAGTCGTCGACAACGTGAAGATCGCGCCGCCGGTTGGGGTGCGGCGCGGCGATCGCGTCGAGGTGTGCGGGGAGATGGTGCACGACCCGGGGCGCTTGCCCGTCGTCCACTGGACGCATCACGATCCGAGCGGACGCCACGCCGCCGGTTTCATTCGCTGGAATGGGCGTCTCTACGCATAGCGAGCAGCTCGGGGACGGTTACGAAGCGATAGCCTCGAGCCTTGAGCCGGCCGATGACGAGCGCGGTCGCTTCGACGGTGCTCCGGCGGTCGCAGACTCCCGTGCGCTGCGGAGGACTGCAGACGACGCCTTGGTTGCCATCGTGCAAGACGATGATCGCGCCGTTGCGCACCGAGCGCAGAATCCGCCGTGCGATTGCCGTTGCCGGCGGATTCTCCCAATCGCCGGCGAGCGGAACCGACCACATGACCGGCACGAGGCCGAGCCTGCGCGCCTGCGCGAGCACGATCCAATCCCGCTTGCCGAATGGAGGGCGCATCAGCGTCGGGCGCTCGCCTGTGGCGCGCGCGATCTCATCGCTCGTGCGCTGCAGCGATCGCGCGACCGCCGCCGGAGTCATCACGACAAGATGCCCGTGGCTCCACGAATGGTTGCCGATGGCGTCTCCGTCGCGCGCCTCGCGTGCGACCAGGCTCGGATAGGCCGCGACCGCTCGCCCGACGACGAAGAACGTCGCGGAGACTCGCTCGCGCTCGAGGACGCGAAGAATTTCGTTCGTGTACGGCGGATTCGGCCCGTCGTCGAAGGTAAGCGCGACGACGTGCCGCTCCGCGGGACCGGCAACGAGCGTCGCTCCGAAGAGCTGACTCGCAGGCGCCTCGGCGTACTCGTACGCGAAAAAGAGCGCGGCGGCCAGCGCCGCCGCGACGACGACGGCGCCGGCGGCGCGACGCATGACGCTCCTAGGCATGCGCGTTCGCGCGAGCGCGAGATACTGCGGCGCGAAACGCGGCCGGTCCGAAGGTGCGAAAGTCGTCGACGAGATGCTCGTAGCGTGCGTCGTGAACGCCCTGGCCCTCGAGCTCGAGAATGTTCGGCAGCGGTCCGTGCGGAGAGAGATGGATCTCGAACTCCCGCCCCGAGACCGTCGCCCAGAAATGCGGGTCGGTAAACGTGACCGTATGGGCGTTGGTCTGATAATCCTCGGTCTGGCGCACGGTAAGCGTGTAACCAACGCTCGTGTCTCCCCGCGGCGGCCGGCTCGGGACCTCCCAAACGCCGTCGGCGACGAGCTGTCCGAAGAAGAAACTGACGTCGTACGTCGCGTGCGGCGGCACTTTGATCGTCACGGACTCGCGCGTGCGCGGGCCCGCCGCCTCCACGACGGTATACGCAAAACTCGAGGCGCCGTTACGATCTTCCATCACGTACCGTTCGTCGAAGATCGGCGGATGCTCGTACCGGATATCGAGCGAGGCGTAGCTGTCGGTGGGCGCGCTCTGCACGTCCGCGGCGCCGGTGAACGTCTTCCAGTCGATCGGCGGCACGAAATGCCACGCCACGAGAATCGCGACGATGATGAAGATTCCAACGACGAGCCCGACGGGAAATCGCGGGGTCACTGCGAGGCCTCTGCCTCCGAGCGAGCGTGCGCGTCGAGCACCTCGTTTACGACGCGGTCGGCAAGCCGGTTCTTCGCGCGCGGCACGTGCGCGACGTCGACGTGGTCGAAGGAGCGCATGAGCGCCGTCGCTTTGCGATAAAACGGCTGCAAGTGCTCGCGCTTGACGCGATACTCACCACGCAGTTGCTTCACGACGAGCTCGGAGTCCATGCGCACCGCGAGCGTGCGGATCCCACGGTCGCGCGCGGCGGCAAGCCCGACGCATAGCGCGTGCCATTCCGCGACGTTGTTCGTCGTAATCCCGATGTACTCGCCGATGCGGTCGATGATTTCACCTCCGGCATCGATGAGGACGGCCCCGCCGGCAGCCGGCCCCGGATTGCCGCGAGCGCCGCCGTCCGTGAAGAGCGTCGCCTCCATGAGCCTGCCTCCTTTCTTGGCTGACGGTTGGCCGCCTTTTTGGGGTATAGTCCTCCCCATGAGATCAACCTATCTTCGATTCGTCATCCCGGTGGTTGCGGCCGCGGCGATCCTCGTTCCGCAGTCCGCACGCGCCGTGACCAACGTTTTCTACGGCGAGGTCGTGCACGTCTCCACGACCAACCTCAAAGTCCGCGATCCGCATACTGGACAGATTCTCGCCTTCGTGCTCGTGCCGCATTTCAACAAGCTCTTCTCCGACAACGGCAGGACGACGTACCAGATGACGTACCTCCACAACGGACGCTACGTCGCGGTCGTGTACGACCAGAAGGGCCTGGGGATTCGTCACGCCGACCGAATCTACATCATGAACGACGCAAACGAGCGCTTGAAAAAGGTTACCGGCTAGGAGCTTCTCAGTCGAGAACGCGGTTCGCCCGCAGCGTTTCGAGGACGAGCGCGAGCGCTTCACGCGAAGCGCTCGCATCGTACGACGGACGCGCGTCGCAGTTGAAGCCGTGATCGGCCCAACTGAAGACCACCTGCGCGTGATGCTTCCCGGCCGCATCGAGCGCGTGGCCGACCGCACGGCGCTGGTCTTCCCCGATGTGCTTGTCGGCACCGCCCCAAAACATGAGCAACGGCGCGTGTTGCGTCGCGGCGCGGTCGAGTAAGTCGGGAGCGATTCCGCCGCCGTAGTACGAGATGGCTGCTGCGAGCGGCAGCTCCGAGTTCGCTAGATAGGCGCAGCGGCCACCCATGCAGTAGCCGATCGCGGCGATACGCCGCGGCGCAATCTTCGCATCGTCGCACAGCCAGCGGTAGGCGGCGCGCATGTCGGCGATCAGCCCCTGCGGCGTCAGCCCGGCGAAGTGAGGCTGGATCGCGCTGAAGTCGCCGCCGTACGGCGCTTCCCAACCCGGCGCCGCCGTACGATGGAAGAGCTCGGGTGCAATCGCCGTGAAGCCGAGATCGGCGTAGCGCTGGGCAACCGCGCGAATATGCGCGTTGACCCCGAATGCCTCCTGGAGCACCAGGAGACCCGGACCGGCCGCTCCGCTGGGCCGGGCGACGAAGGCCTCCATCGCGCTGCCATCCTGCACGTGTAGCGTTATGCGTTCCATCAACGACTACGCTACCACAGCATCCCAGCGATTTCTATGGCACACAGCGTACAAGCGAACCATGATGAGCATCCGTCTACCGGTCTTTTTTATGACCCTTCTTCTCCTCCCCGCCGTCGCCGCCGCACAGACACCGCCGCCCCGCGTGCCCGCGGTCCCCGCGATGCAATCGCCGTCGCCGCAGATGCGGGCAGACATGCAGCGCTTTCGCGACGAGATGCGAGCGCAAATGGCAAGCCTACGCAGACTTCACGATGCGACGCGCGCGAAAATGCTCGCCGCGCTGAGCCCGGCACATCGTGCTGCGGTCGCCCGAATCGTCGGCGACCTTGCCGTCTCGCCCAGCCCCGACCCTCGCTCCGCAGCGCGCCAAATCGACGCGCTGCTCTCGAGCGCAGAGCGTTCGGCGATCCTCGCCGACAGCCGCAGCGAGATGACAAAGATGCGGGCGCTCATGGAGCGAATGCGATCGCGAATGCACGCGCAGTTTGGCGCGCTGCACGGTGCGATGATGCGCGCGCATTCCCGAATGCGCGCGTGGCACGAACGCCATCGGCATCGCCGGCCCGACGCCGGGAGCGCGTTGCTTTTTGGCCTCGCGCCCGGCGGCGGCATGCCGCAATAGCGTTTGCGGTTACGGACGATACATTTGGCCTGAGAAGCGCCGGCAGCCGTTGTCGTACGGAATGCCCGGTCCGACGTACTGCCCAAACTCGCGAGCCGACAGCGGCGCGCCTGCCATGAGACACGCGGAGCGCGCCCATGCGTGCGGATCGACGTTGTAGATTGCGATCCGGTGAAAGTTTCCTTCCGTGCTCTTGTACGTCGCGATGAGGTAGCGGTCGTCGGCGCTGAACGATAGGTCGGAATACGACGCCAAGTCCGGCGGGTTCGGTAGCGCGTCACGATACGTCTGATGCGCCGTCAAGTCGTACAGGTGAAGCACGTATGATGCGTTGTTTGCGCCCTCCTGATCGTCGTAGGCCATCGTGTTGCCGTCGGGCGAAAAGACGATCTGCTGCGAGGTGGCCGGGACGATGAGATACGCGTTCTGCCTCCACTCCGGGAGCGAGTACGTGAGTTCGTGATAGCCGCTTTGCGTATGCTTCGTTGCGATGACGAGCTGCTCGCTCGGCGAAATATAGTCGATCGAGAACGACGTCCCGACGAGCATTCCGTCGTAGCGAACGAGCGCGTCGGGTGCCGGCGCCTTCACCTTGATCGCGATATAGGTTCCGCGCGCCGAGAGCGTATAGTTGAGAACTTGCGACGGCGTCAGGTGCGCGCCGCGCAAGAGCTGGGACCGGGTCTCCGACAGCAGCACCTTGCCCGAAATCGTGAAGCGGTGCAGCATCGCGAACGACTGCGAAAACGCGAGCTCGGTGAAGATCTGCGTCTGCGGGTCGTAGCCGAGCTCGACGAAGTTCTCATAGTATCCGTTCCGTACTTTTACGCCGGGGAGGCGGAAATGGTAGAGCACGCGCGGCGTGTTCGTTCGAATGTCGAGGACGTCCATGTCGCCCGTCATCATGTTGAACGCAACCGCGTGCTCTCCGTCGCCGCAGTCGAACATGCGAACGTGGTAGCTCATCTTGTACGAACGCCAGAACTCGCTGCGTAGACGATCGAGGTCGAAGCCCAGATACCCCGAGGCACCGGCGATGACGAGGCGGTGTCCCGAGAGACCGTAGCTGCCGTCCCATTGCGAGGCGGGAATCGTTCCGAGAAGCGGGCCGTCGACGCGCGTGAACGACTCTGCGGCAAGACCGCTGTGGAACGGATTCGGCTGCTGCGCGGCCGTCGGATCGTACGGCGTCACGTACATGTTGAACTGCGTGTCGAGTACGGGCCGGCGCTGACTGCCGGCGCCGTCGTTATACTGCAGCGTGTACGTTCGCTTATTCGCGTTGTACGCGACGACGCCGCCCGTGGAAACGACAAACGGATTCGAAGCCGCAGGTGTGAAGTAGAGCAGCGAGACGCCGTTGCAGATATTTGCCTCGCACTGCGCCGACGCGTCGGTATCCGCGCCGACCGCTTGCGTATAAATATTTCCCGCGTCGTACCACGCGAGCCCGAGATGCCGCTCGTTCGGATCGAATGCAACCGCCCCGGAGCATCCCACGATGGCGGAGCAATCGTCGGCGCTCGTAAAGAGCTTGTGCTCCCACAGACGCCGCCCCGTCGTAAGATCGTAGACGTCGGCAATCCCCGAGGTCGTCGTCACGGCCGCGTAACGCCGAGATGATGAAAGAACGATCCCGTCGGCCACGCCCGCGATGCGTCCGATCGTCCTCGCGCCGCCGGTGCCGGCGACGACGAGTGCGCCGCCGCGATCGACGTACACGACGCGGCCCTGCCGCAGGCACCCCAGCGCCCGGACGCCGCGAACCTGCAGCGTTCCGTCGGCCCGCGCGCTGCCGTCCGAGACGCCGTACAACGCGATCGCGTCGCCGTTCGCGAGCGCGACACGCGAATCGTCGGGGAACCCGCACATCATCGACGCGCTCACGCCGGGCGTGCGGCCGAGCACGGCGAGCGTCGTGGCATCGATCGTCAGCAGATCGCCGCTCACGCGCTCGCCGTACCGGCTCTGGCGGTGCCCCGCGAGAACGACGATCGTGCGGCCGTCGCCCGTAACTGCTCCGAGCGTCCACGGCGGAAGCGCGACGCGGCCGATCGCATTGGGCGTCCACGCGGCGGTTAGGAGCACGTCGCGGGCGTTCCCAGCGCGATCGATCGCATAGGCGTCGGTTCCGATCAATCCCGCAACGCGATTATCGTACCCGGTCTGATACATCGAATGATCGATCGAGACGAGCGCGAGCGAGTGTTCGACGTTCGCCTCGCTTGCCGCGCTCGCCGACGCCTGCGTCTGGGCGACGCGCGCGACGCGCGTCTTCTCGGTCGCAAGCGCGAGTGCCCCGCGAAGCTCCGTCGCGTCGCGCAGAGCGGTCGTCTCGGCGACGACCTCGCGCTTCAGCGCCGCCTTCACCGCCTTGCGCTCCGCGTTCGCGAACGCGAGGGCGCGCGTGGCGCGTGCCGTCTGCGCGCGCGCCTGCGACTCCGCCGCGCGCGATCGCGCGCCGAAGATTGCGGCCGCAATCGCGGCGCCGATTGCGAGAACGGCGATGACGCTCATGACCGCCGCGAGCGCGCGCGTTCGCTGCGCGAGCAAGCGCGCGGCGCGCGCTTGCTCCTGCGCCAGGCGCGTCTCCAGCGCAAGCCGCTCGCGACGCGCTCGCTCCTCGTCTTCGATGCGCTTGCGCTCGGACTCGCGTGCGGCCGCCAGCGCCGCGCGGCTGTCTTCGAGCATCCGTTGAACGCGCTCGAAGTGTCCGCCATAGCGCTGCGCCCAGGCCGCGGTCCGAGGGCGCGCGATCCATCGCGCCCAGCGTTCTTCGACCTGGTCGAGCGGAAGCGTGACCGTCGCCGTCGCGGCGACGCCCTCGAGCATCGCGAGCAAGCCGCGATAGAAGCGCCCATCGGCTTCCTCTTGCGCGAGCCACCCGGTATCTTCAGCGCTGATCCGGTTCCAGCGACGCAGGAGTGCCTCGTGGACGACATCGATGCGCGTGTCGTCTCGCAGCGTCGCGATGGCAGCCGTCGACGGCGTGACGAACGAGCAATCCTCCGCGCGGAAGCGATCGAGAATCTTCACGAGGTCCGCGCGCGAGCAGCCCGTCTCGGCGAGGAGCCGTTCGAAGAGCAGCGCTCGGCGCGTCGCGCGCCCTTCTTTGTCGCGATCGCTCAGCGCTCGAAAGACTTGCTCGACGCCGCCTTGCAGACCCGCCAGCGACGCCGACGCAAGAACCTCGTTGGCATGTTTGGAGAGCGCGCCGCTGACGCCGCCGACGGCCTCGTAGTCGGCGAGCGTAAGATGACGGTCTTTCGCGCGGCTCCACAGCCGCGAAAGACAGTGCGAGAGTACGGGAAGTTGGTCGAGCTCCGGGCCGATGTCGTTGAGAAGCCGCTCGACGAGCTGCGGCTCGATCGTCGCGCCCGCCTTTTCGATCGGCTGGCGAATGACTTCCTCGCGCTGATCGCGCGTCAGCGAGGGAACGAGAAACTGCGCGGCGCTCACCGCCTCGGGAAGACCGTTGAACCGCGCGCAGTCTCCGATGAAATCGGAGCGCATCGTGATGAGGACGCAGACGTTGCGCTCGGCGTTGCGCGTCGCTTCGAGCAGCGACTGCACGAAGAACGATGCCTCGTCGCGCGAGCCGGCGTCGGCCGTGTAGCGGAACAGCTCTTCGAACTGATCCGCGACGATGAGGACCGACGAGTCGTGCAGCGACGGCATCTCCGCGAGCGCCGCCGATATCCCAAAGCTCGACTTACGCAGCGCGAGTTCGATACGGCGCCGGCGAATCGAACGGCTCGTCTCGTCGTCGCTTTGCTCGGTGCGATCGGAGAGATCCGCAAGCGCGTGCGTGAGCTCGGCCATCGGATGGTCGCCCGGATGGAGCGTTACCGTATGCCACGTCTTCTCGTCTTCGAGCAGCGGAAGCAGCCCCGCACGAACGAGCGACGACTTTCCGCTTCCGGAGCTGCCGATGACGGCGATGAACCGGCTGAGGTCGAGCAGGCCGTACATGTCGAGCACGTGCGTGCGCCGCCCGAAGAAAAACTCGCGATCGGACGCTTCGAACGGACGAAGCCCGGGAAACGGGTGCTCGACCGAGAGCGTCGAGCCGGCGCGCGCGCTCATATCTTGCCGATGAGCGGATCGAGACCGTTGGGCGGAACGGCCTGGTACTTCGTGAGATCGAGCGTCACGTCGATACCCTTACTCTGCTTGCGCCTGAGACGAACTTTCTTCGCCGGATTGTCCGACGGCGGACCCGCAACGAGCGCGCGGAGCGTGAACGGTTTCGCGCGGCCGAGCTTTTTCGACTCTTCGAGCGCCTGTTCTTTTGAGTCGACCCAGTTGTCGGGCGCCTTCGACCAGCAGAGGACCACCGCATCGCAGTTCTGCAGTTTCTTGCGATTCACGGCCTCGGTCTTCCGCGGCTCTTCCTTGTCGAACGCCGGAACCGCCGCGTAGATTTTGTGCTCTTCGAGAATATCCATGCACTGCTCGGCGTAGTCCCAATCTTTCTCGGAGAAGTCGAGGTAGACGCTGTCCCCGGCTCCCAACTGCTTGCCGGCAACGTCCGGAAGCGGAGCGATGCGCTCGAGGTGCTGAACGACGAACTCGACGAACGCGCTGATCTCGCTGCCGTCGATTTTGTCCGAGGCGAGCTGCTCGCCGAACTTCCCGAGCACGGCGAGCGGGTCGCGCTCGATGCTGCCCGCGCCATTCTCGCCGACGAGGACTTTCGGCGCCCATACGATCCGCTTGTAGTTCGCGTCTGCCTTCGCGCGCTGCGCGGCAAGCTCGAGTTGAAACTGCACGATCGGCGGACACCCGTCCGGCTGTCCGCCGGGGGCTTCGCCCAGAAGGTGAATCGAGGCTTCCGCATCGGCCATCGCGCTCTGAACGAACTCGCGCGCCTCCTCGACGGGAATGCTCTCGCTTGCCGCGGGCCTAATCTCGTAGTTGCGCCGCTCCAGCTCTTCGACGACGCGCGCGTAGGGGGCGCGCATGTCTGCGGCCGTCTTCGCAACGCAGATGACGCGCCGCTTCTCGCCCGGTGCGGTGCTACCGCCCTGCGGCTCCGGCGGCGAAAGCCTCGCCGCGGGAACGCTCTGGGATCCCTGCGCGCGCTTCCAGAGGTTCTGCGCGAGCGTGCGAATGACGTCGTCGTAGCCGCTCTGCGGTTTTCCGTGGCGGAAGTACTCTTGCTCCTCTCCCTCCGCGTCGGTCTTCTCCCGTGCGAAGAACTCGTACGACGACTGCCCCTGGAGAGGCAACGGCCGGCGGTTCGGATCGATGTATTGTTTGGAGACGATCCAGATACGCTCTTTGAGCGCGCGCTCGCCGAGATGCTTCCAGTGGTCCACGAACATCTCCAACTCGCGATTGCAGTACGCGCTCGACAGCCAGTTGCGGGAGAAGATCACGACGAACAGCTCGGAGTTTTCGACGCCTTCTTGGATGACGGGGTCGAACTGGTCGTGCGGGGCCACCTTCCGGCGGTCCCACCACATCTCCGGGACGACGCCGCCCTTGTCGCGGAACTCGAAAGCGAGGTTCTCGCGCAGAGCCGTTACGAAGCCCTTTCCTCCCTCCGAGGAAGGCGGCACGTTGTCGTCGTCACGCGCGTAGGAGATGAAGAATTGAAACGGCATCCGTCCTGCTCATCGCCCCTTCTCCAGCATCGGCGCGCTCCCTCCGGCCGCTCGCTCCCGCGGGTGGGCGTCGGCGTCAGCGGCCCCGCCAGCCCGAGAAGGCGTATTCGACGACGCTACGCGCGATGAGGTTCGTCAGAAAGATGAAGATCATGAGCAGCGTCGCGGCGGCATACGCGAGCGAGTGCGACTGCTTGAACGGCTGGCTGATGTACGTCCAGACGACGTAGGTCAAGTATCCGACGGAGGAGTGCGTCGGCGCTAGGGTCGGCATGTAGTTCGACCATCCCGCCGTGTAGATGAGCGGCGCCGTCTCGCCGAGGCCGATGCCGAACGCGACGAGCAGGCCGGTGAGCATGCCGGGCATCGCGTACGGAATGTCGATCGCGAAGATCGTGACCGCTTGGCGCGCGCCCATCGCAACGGATGCTTCTCGGAGGGCTTGCGGCACGCCGCCGAGCGCGACGTCGGCCGAGCGCTCGACGTAGGGCAGCACGAAGATCGCCAGCGCGATCGCACCCGCGGCAAGAGAGAATCCCCATCCCAACCCTTCGACGAGCGCGACGTAGAGGAAGTAGCCGATGACGATCGACGGCACGCCCACGAGCACGTCGATCATGTATCGCACGACGCGGGCGGCCCACGCGGGAGCGTACTCGACGACCCAGAGGGCCGTTCCGATTCCCGCGATCGCCGCCGCGCAGAGACCGATCGCCGCCAGGAGCAGCGTTCCCGCGATCGCGTTCGCAAGTCCGCCCGCGAGACCCGACGTGACGGTCGTGAAGAGCGAGATCCCAAGCGCCGGGATGCCATGCGCGAGCACGAAGGCGAATATAGCGGTGAGCACAGCGATGATGAGCCCGAGCGCGGCGACGCTCGCGCTCCACCACAAACTCGACCACAGACGCGAGGCTCGAAAACCCGTCACGCTCGCGCTCCGGCGCGATCGCCGCCGCGCAGCGCGATGCGAGCGATCGCGTTGACGATGAGCGTGATGACGAAGAGCGTCAGCGCGAGCTCGCCCAGCGAACGCTGCGCCATTCCCGTCGAGTCGGTGAGCGCGGACTCGAGTTGCGACACGATGACGGCCGCGATCGTGTTGATCGGCGAGAAGATGCCGCGCGGCAGCGTATTGATCGCCGCCCCGCAGACCATGAGCACGGCCATCGTCTCTCCGAGCGCGCGCCCGAAGGCCAGGAGAATCGCCGCACCGATCCCGCTGCGAACGCTCGGCAGCACCGCGCCGGTCACCGCTTGCCACGAGGTGCTCCCGAGCGCCATGCTCGCCTCGTAGATCGTGCTCGACTGCGACGAGATGACGTCGCGCGTCGTCGCAACGATGATCGGAATGACCATGAGCGCGAGAATGAGCGCCGCCGCGAGCAGGCCGTTGCCGTTTCCCGTCGGCGCGACCGTGCGTCCGATGAACGGCACCAAGACGATCATCCCCCAGAGTCCGTAGATGACCGACGGAATGCCCGACATGAGCTCGACGACCGCGTTGGCAATCGGACGAAGCGCCCGCGGAACTCTATAGACGAGGGCGAGCGCGACGAGAAGCGAGAGCGGAACGGCGACGGCCATCGCCAGGACCGACGAGAGCAGCGTTCCGACGACGAAAACCGCGGCACCGAACGACGCGCCTGGCTGGCCCAGGTATCCGCCGCGCGCGACCGGCACGCCGCCGTACTGATTTCCGATGTTCCACGTCGCCGACGCGAAGAACCGCAGACCGTTGAACCGCATCGCCGGATAGGCATAGGCGATGAGGAAGACGAGCATGACGAAGATGATGGCGAAGCTCAAGAACGCAAGGAACGCGGTCGCGTATCGAACGATCGGCTGCATCCCCGCGCGCTGAAGCATTAGCGGATGCTCGCGACCTGCGCCCGAGAACGCATCGCGACGCGCGGCGGCAGTGGAACGAACCCGACGCGTCCGAGATACTTCGGGCTCTGACCGCCGCCGGGTTCCAGCGTCCAGCGCAAGAAGTCTTGCAGGACCCTGCGAACGCGCCGGTTACGCGCGGCCGGAGCGACGATCGCGTACTCGTAGTTCACGAGCGGATACGAGTTCGCGCCCGGCGCGTAGACGATGGAGAGGCGCCCATCGGCGGGCATCGCCCAGACGAGCGCGCGCGCGGCGGACGCGATCGCCTTCGGCGTGGCAATCACATACGCGCCCGCGCGATTGCGTAGCGCCGCGTATCCGAGGCCCGAAGCGCGAACCTCGTCGGCGAAACTGATGCCGATATAGGCGACTGCGTACCGCGCGCTCGAGCAGATCTGCAGAACGCTTGGATTTCCGTTCGCGCCGACGAGCGCGCTGCTCGGCGCCCAGCTCACGCTGGTGCCGAAACCCGTCGAGGCCGCCCATCGCGGCGTCGTCCGCGAGAGATACTGCGTGAAGACGAAGGTGTCTCCGGACCCATCGGAGCGATAGATGACCAAAATCGCATGGTGCGGCAGGCGTCCGCGCAGCGACGGGTTCGCAGCGACGATGCGTGGATCGTCCCACTGCGTAATGCTTCCGGAGTAGATCGCGGCGAGGATCGGCCCCGAGAGGTCGAGATGAACCGCGCCGAGATCGGGTAGATTGTAGATGACGAGCAGCGCGCTGATCGCGAGGGGAATGTTCAGCATCGGCGCGCGACGCATCGTGTCGTCGGGCATGTACGCATCGGACGCACCGATCTGCGCGACGCCCGCCTCGGCTTGCGAGATGCCGGTGCCGCTGCCCGTTCCCTGGGTCGTGATCTGCACGCCCGGATGCGTCGCCTGATAGCCCTGGACCCAGAGATTCATCAGCGGGTAGAGCAGCGTGGAGCCAGTTTCGAGAATCCGCACCGGCGCGGGTGCGTGCGCGCATGCGCAGAGCAGCAGCGCGAACGCGCCGCACGCCGCCGCACGCCCGCTTTTCGAGCTTACGGAAGCCTCTGCGGCCAGATGCTCGCACACGCTTTGGGCACGGGCGCTTGCGGACGCGAGAGCAGCTCTTCTAGGCTGCGCTGCGCCAGCGTGGTGCACGACGACGCGATCGCCGATACGCGCTGCGCTTCGCGCAGCACCGGAACCCACGAACGCGCCCCGTCGAGATGCGCTCCGATGTCCTCGCTCGCAAGCGCGCGGCGCGAGACTTCGTCGAGCCCTCGAATGTGAAACCCCGCCGGTGCGTGAGAGAGCAGGCTCTGGCCGATGTCCATGCTCGCGAATCCGAGCAGATAGCTCGCAATTCCCCCAGCGGCGAACGGCCTCATGAACGGATTCGCCTCGGCTCCGGCGGGCGAGATGATCCCTTGGACGCCGGCAATCGTCCACGCCTGGCCTCGAAGCCCTCCGGCAACGACTTGGCGCCGCTCGAAGAGCGCGCGCTGGCCTCGGGCCGACATCAGCGCGTCGGCAAACTCAGCGGCACGCTCGCCCCACCAGAGTTCGCGCTCGGTGCGATCGGCGGGGACGATGCGGATGTGCCCGCAGAACCTTAGCGGGTGCTCGAGCGACCAGCCTCGTCCCGCGCATGGGTCGGGCGCGACGGGCGGCGCGGCAGGCGAAGCGATGATCGCATTCACGCGCGCGATTGCGTCGTTCGGCTCCGATGCCGCCGCAGGCGCCCCAAGAGCGGCCAGCACGCAAAGCGCACCGGCGAACAGAATCGTTCGCGACGGCCGAAGCATCTTCTCTGGATGCAACTACTTCGGGCGCGCGCGGCCGGCGGCCTTTGCGGCAAAGGCGAACGCGCACGTCCGCGCCGAAAAGCAGCCTTAGATGCCCCAAACCGATCTTCCCGAGCTGCGGCATACCGCCGCACACGTGCTCGCGTATGCCGTGCAAGACCTCTTTCCCGACGCGAAGCCGACCATCGGCCCTGCGATCGAGAACGGATTCTATTACGACTTCGACCGCGCAACGCCGTTCTCTCCGGGCGATCTCGCTCGCCTCGAAGAGCGCATGCGAGAGATCGTCGCTGCCGATTACGAGATGACCGGCAGAGAAGTCGGCCGCGAAGAGGCGCTGCAGTTTTTTTCCGGCAACGAGTACAAGATCGAGATCGCGCAGCAGATTCCGCGCGGCGAGCCCATCACGCTCTATACGATCGGCGACTTCACCGACCTCTGCCGCGGAGGGCACGCGAAGCGGACCGGCGAGATCGGCGCGCTCAAACTTCAGAACGTCGCGGGCGCGTATTGGCGCGGTGACGAGCACAAGCCGATGCTCCAGCGGATCTACGGAACGGCCTGGCACACGCAAGCGGAACTCGACGCGCATATCGAGCGCCTCGAACAAGCGCAGCTGCGCGATCATCGCAGGCTCGGCGCGGAGCTCGATCTCTTCTCGATCGAAGAGGACGCCGGCGGCGGCCTCATCTTCTGGCATCCCAAAGGCGCCGTCGTCCGCTCGATCGTCGAGGCGTTCATCGCACAAGGTCTCGCCGAGCGCGGGTACCAGCCCGTCGTCACGCCGCACGTCGTGAGCGAGCGTCTCTACGAAACGTCGGGCCATCTCGAGAACTACGCTCAGAACATGTTCGGCCCGATCGACGTGGAGGGTCAGCGCTTCCGCGTGAAGCCGATGAACTGCCCGGGGCACATTCTCATCTACAAAAGCCGTCTGCGAAGTTACCGCGATCTTCCGGTGCGCTACTCGGAGTTCGGAACGGTCTACCGCTTCGAGCGCTCCGGCGTACTTCACGGGCTCACGCGCGTACGAGGCTTCACGACGGACGACGCGCATCTCTTCTGCACGCCCGAACAACTGCAGCACGAGTTCGAGCAGACCCTCGGCGAGGCGCTGCGCTTGATGAACGCGTTCGCATTCGACGACTTCTTCTGCTATCTCTCGACGCGCGAGCCCGCGGTTCGCACCGCGACCGACGACGTCGCGGAGACCGCCATTCGCGCCGCGCTCGACGGCGCGAATCTTCCCTATACCGTCGACGAAGGCGGAGGAGCGTTCTACGGGCCGAAGCTCGATCTCAACGTCCGGGACGCCATCGGCAGAACGTGGCAGCTCGGAACGGTTCAAGTCGACTTCATGCTGCCCGAGCGGTTCGATCTTTCCTATCGAGCCGCCGACGGCGCCGACCGCAGGCCGGTGATGATCCATCGCGCGCTTGCGGGCTCCATGGAGCGCTTCTTCGGCGTGCTTATCGAACACTTCGCGGGTGCGTTCCCGGCGTGGATCGCACCGGTCCAAGCCGTCGTCGTGCCGATCGGCGAGCAGCAGATCGCCTATGCAGAGGAAGCGTGCGCGCTCCTTCGCGGCAAGGGATTCCGCGTCGAGGTCGACGAGAGTAACGAAAAGCTCGGCTACAAGATCCGCCGCTGGAAGCTTGCAAAGATTCCGTATATTCTCGTCGCCGGAAAGCAAGAGGTCGAGGAAGGGACCGTGAACGTCAACGAACGCGGCACCGAGCGCAAGCGCTCGCTTCCGGTTGCAGAGTTCGCCGAGGAGCTCGCCGCAGTCGTCGCCTCCAAGGGATAGCATGCACATATCCAAGATCGTTTTTGCAGCCGCCGTCATCGCGCTCGCCGCATGCTCGGATCTCAGTTCGGGCGGCGGCATGACGCCGCCGGTCACCCAGGGAGTGCAGCCGAACCCTTCAGTCGGTGCCGCGGCTCGGCCCGGCGCCCACAACGCACCGGCGGCGAGTCCGACGCCTAGCGCACCGCCGGGCGACAAAGTGACGTATTCGCTCGATGCGATGAGCGGCGGCGTGCGCTGCCCCGACGTCGACGGCTACAGCTGCATCCTCCACCTCAACGTACCGCCTGCGTCGCCGTCGCCTCACGAAGCGCGGCGCGCTTCACCGTCGCCGTCGCCGACGCCCACGCCGACGCCGACTCCCTCGCCATCGCAGTCGACTCGTCCGTCACCGACGCCGACTGCAACCCCATCGATCACGCTGCAGCTCGAGGCGAAGCCTCACGACGCTCCTGCGATGGTGAATGAGGACTCGACGCTCGCGCCGGTACCGCTCGTCGCATTGCACGCGACCGCAAGCGAGGATATCGTCCTTCACGGAGGCGCGTCCATCGATTTCATCCTACCGCAAGGCGAGCTGGGCGGCCGCAACTTTGCAGTACAACTCTTCGACGAGACGACGCAGCGTCATAACCGGCATCACGACGCGTTTGCCGGCTCGTACTCGCACTCGACGTCGAACGGTACGACGCTCCACTTCGAGATCGCGCCGCCTGCGGTGACGTTCAAGCGCGGCGAGACCTGGCTGCTCGTGCTCTATGCGAGCGACGTGCCTCGTGCGACGCCCTCGCCGAGTGCCTCGCCGCCGCCCTCACCCTCGCCGTCGCCCTCACCGCCAACGCTCCGCTGAATAAGACCTTCGTCGCGAGCTTCCTCGGGTGGACGCTCGACGCATTCGATTTCTTTCTGGTCACCTTCGTCGTCGCGCGCGTCGCGTCGGATTTTCATCGCGCGATACCGCAGGTGCTCTTTGCGGTAACCCTGACGCTCGCGTGCCGGCCGCTCGGAGCGCTCCTCTTCGGTTGGGCCGCGGATCGCTACGGACGCCGCGTACCGCTCATGATCGACATTGCGTGTTACTCCGCAATCGAACTCGCGACGGCGTTCTCGCCGAACTTCATCGTCTTCATCGTGCTGCGCGGTCTCTACGGCGTCGCGATGGGCGGCGAATGGGGACTCGGCGCCGCGCTCGCAATGGAGTCGCTGCCGTCGCAGCGGCGCGGCATCTTCTCGGGGCTCCTCCAGCAGGGCTACGCGGTCGGATATCTCGTTGCGGCGGTCATCTTCGGCCTCTTCTTCAACGTCATCGGTTGGCGCGGAATGTTCGCCATCGGCGTCCTACCGGCGTTGCTCATTTTCTATATTCGCAAGAACGTGCCGGAGTCGCACACCTGGCTCGCGTCGCGCGGACGCGTGCGCCGCGCGCGTTTGCGCGCTGCCGACCTGGCGCGCTACGCGCCGCTCTTCATCTATACCGTACTGCTCATGGCTGCGTTCAACTTCATGTCGCACGGCACGCAGGATCTCTACCCGACGTTCCTCGAGAAGCAGCGCGGGCTCTCGGTCCATGCAACGTCGCTCGTCGCGATTATCTACAACGTCGGCGCGATTGCCGGCGGCGTCGTCTTTGCGGCGCTCTCGCAGCGGATCGGCCGGCGCGCGGGAATACTCATCGCAGCCGCGCTCGGCATCCTGACGATTCCTCTTTGGGCACACGCTCCGACGACGCTTCTGCTCGGCGCCGGCGGATTTCTCTTGCAGTTCATGGTGCAGGGTGCGTGGGGGATCGTCCCCGCGCACCTCAACGAGATCTCGCCCTCGGGAGCGCGCGGCACGTTTCCAGGGCTCACGTATCAACTCGGTAATCTCATCTCGGCGCCGGCGGCGCAGCTCGAGGCGACGATTGCGAAGACGCACTTCGCGCACGGCGGCACGCCCGATTACGCCGCCGCGCTCTCGTTCATCGCGCTCGTCGTATTCATCGCGGTCCTGTTCTTTACGGCAATCGGATATTTCGTCGTGCCGGAACGCCGCAGCGAAGCTCTGGCGTAGAGCCTTTACGGCAGAGCGAACGCGACGATCTCATCGTGCTCGCGATGGTTCGTCCAAAACTTGCTTCCGTCGTACGCGAGCGCGCGCGCCGCAAACGGAATGCGCGCGAGGTCTTCGGATTTCGGAGACCCGTTGCGCGCGTCGACGCGCGTGAGCCAGTATTCGTCCGTCTCTTCGTCGTCGGTCGTCACGAGATAGAAGAGCCCGTCGGCGACGACCTGACCGCAGATGCCGTGCGGCACGGAGAACTGCGTCGCAACCGCCCCGTTTTCGTCGACGCCGACGATTCGGCGATTGTACCACTGGCTGATGTAGAGGAGGTCGCCGTCGTAGCCGAGTTGCGAGCCCGTGTCGTCGGGACAGCGAAACGCGCCCTGCGCTTTGAATCCGTGACCGGGAACGAAGCGGCGAACCATTCGACGGTCTTGAGGTGCCTCGCTGCAGATGACGCGCAACTCGTCGCCGACGACGGCGAGACCGTACGGCTTGCCGGGCGCGGCGGACTCCTCCTCGACCGTCCATTGTGCCGGGCGTAGCGCGTAGAGGCGATTCGTCGCAATCGAGCCCATCCAGAGGCGCTGACCGTCGAATGCGAGCGATTGCGGCTTCGGCGCCGGTGAAGGCAGACGCAGAATCTCGGTGACGTTCTCCATCGGGCGGACCTTCGCAATGCAAGCCGGAAGTTCCACCCGTGCTGCTGCTCGGGATCGAGACGTCGTGCGACGACACGGCGACCGCGCTCGTACGCGACGGCCGGGGCGTCCTCGCCGCGTGCTCGACGAACCAAGACGCCTTCCATGCGAAGTACGGGGGCATCGTGCCGGAGATCGCGAGCCGCAGACATACGGCGCTTCTCTCCGCAGCGGTCGAGGACGCACTCGGCCGGGCGAGCGTAGGCCTCGACGAACTCGACGGCATCGCGGTGACTCGCGGACCCGGCCTCATCGGCAGCCTCGTCGTCGGCGTCGCAACGGCAAAGGCGCTCGCCTTCGCGCTCGAAAAGCCGCTCTACGGCATCAACCATCTCCACGGTCATATCTTCGCAGCGTTCTTGGACCGTGAGGACGCTCCCGACTATCCGCTTTTGGCGCTCGTGGTCTCCGGCGGCCACACGCAACTCGTGCGCGTCACCTCGCCCGTCGAGATGGAGATCGTCGGCAGAACGCGCGACGACGCGGCCGGTGAAGCGTACGACAAGACCGCGCGCCTCTTGGGACTTCCGTATCCCGGCGGCCCGGCGCTCGATCGCCTCGCGCGCGACGGCAACCCTGCCGCGTATCGCTTCCCGCGGCATCGTCCCAAGCGCGGAGCCCACGACTTCTCCTTCTCCGGACTCAAGACGTCCGTGCGCTACTTTCTCGAATCGCCGCAAGGCGCCGGTGCCAAGCGCGAAGACGTTGCTGCGTCGTTCCAAGCCGCCGTCGTCGACGCGCTCGTCGCGGGCGTCGACGCTGAGTGCACGCATCGTGCGTACGCGTGCGTCGTTCTCTGCGGCGGCGTCGCGGCGAACTCGGCGCTGCAGCGCGCGCTGCGGACGTGGAGCGCGCGCAGGGGCGTGCCGGTTTTCATTCCACCCCCGAAGTACTGCACGGACAACGCAGCGATGATCGCCGCCGCCGCCTACCATCAGCGTGCGGTAACGAAAGCGGATCCGCTTACGCTCACCGCCGACCCGAACG
Organism: Candidatus Tyrphobacter sp.; assembly: GCA_050733755.1. Taxonomy (GTDB): domain Bacteria; phylum Vulcanimicrobiota; class Vulcanimicrobiia; order Vulcanimicrobiales; family Vulcanimicrobiaceae; genus Tyrphobacter. Next base: position 129,196 of record JBOHTS010000053.1, read on the forward strand.
CCCCCTTCTCTCTTTAGGCTGCGCGTAAGGCGTCGTCTACTATCTCGATCGCTCGCTCGACGTCGTGCTCTCCGACGATGAGCGCGGGCGCGAACCGCAGCGTGTTTCCTCCGGCGGTTCCAACGAGCAATCCGCGTTCGCGCGCCGCCGTCTGAACTGCTTTTGCTTCGTACGGAGTTCTCACGCCGATGCCCACGAGCAATCCCAGCCCGCGCAGATCCCCGAGCGTTCGGGCGTGCTTCTTCTGTAACTCCCGCAGCGCCGCGAACACCTGCGCGCTGCGCTCCTCGACGCGCCCTTGCAGACCAAGCTCGTCGCGCACGCGTAGATGCGCGAGCCCCGCCGCAGCGGGTACGGGCGAACCGCCGAACGTCGAGCCGTGATCGCCGGGTGCGAACGCGCCTGCGGCGCGCTCGTTCGCGAGCATCGCACCGATCGGCAAGCCGTTCGCAAGCGCTTTCGCGACGGTGACGACGTCCGGCCGAACGCCGAAGTGCTCGAAGGCGAAGAGCGGGCCCAATCGTCCCATTCCGCACTGGATCTCGTCGAAGATCAAAAGCGCCCCCCGCTCGTCGCAGAGCCGGCGCGCGGCCTGCAAGAACGAACGCTCCGCAACGTGGACGCCGCTCTCGCCTTGCACGGGTTCGACGAGCACCGCCGCGACGCGATCGTTGACCTTCGACTCTAAATCCGACCCGTCGTTGAACTTCGCAAATGCAAAGCCGCCCGGCAGCGGCGCGAAGCCGTGCCGATACTTCGCGTTATCGGTCGCCGCGAGCGATCCGAGCGTGCGCCCGTGAAACGATCCCGTGCAGGCGAGGATCGTCGTCCGCCGCGCCTCGCCTGCGCGAAAAGCCCACTTGCGCGCGAGTTTGATCGCGGCCTCGTTCGCCTCGGTACCGGAGTTGCAGAAGAACGCGCGCGCCATCCCGGAGCGTTTGGTGAGCTGCGTCGCGAGCGTCAGCGCAGGCTCGTGCGTGTAGAGATTGCTCGCGTGAACGAGCCGCTTCGCCTGCTCTTCGATCGCCGCCGTGATCGCGGGATGGCAGTGGCCGAGCGCGCAGACGGCGATGCCGCCGATGAAGTCGAGGTACTCGCGGCCATGCGAATCGACGAGCGTGCAACCGTGACCGGAGACGATCGTGATCGGCGCAGGATCGTACGTTGCGAGCAACGTGCTCACGTCCGGTAGCTCGCGTTGATGCGCACGTAGTCGCGCGAGATATCGCAACACCACCCCGTCGCCTCGGCGCTTCCGAGTCCGAGGTGCAGCTCCATCGTGACGTTCGTCTCCTCGAGCTCGCGATGCGCCTCCGCCTCGGAGAGCGCTTCGATGCCCTCGCGCTCGACCCACGCCTTTCCATTGAGCGAGAGCGACCACGTCCGCGGGTCCATTCCGCAGCGGGCCGAGCCCGCCGATGAGAGCACGCGGCCCCAGTTCGGATCCTCACCGTAGAGCGCGGTCTTCACGAGATTGCTGTTGATGACGGCGCGTGCGATCGCACGCGCCTGCGCGACCGTCCGCGCGCCGGAGACGCGCATCGTCAGCACTTTCGTCGCGCCTTCTCCGTCGGCGACCATCGCCTGCGCGAGATCGAGACAGACGTGGCGCAGCGCCTGCGCGAAATCCGGCGGTGCGCTCGCGCGGCCGCTGCGCGCAAACGCGTAGACGGCGTCGTTCGTCGACATATCGCCGTCGACGGAGATCATGTTGAAACTCTCGTCGACCGCCGCACGCAGCACGCGCTGAAGTGCCGCCTGCGAAAGCGGAAGGTCCGTCGCGACGAACGCGAGCATCGTCGCCATGGACGGCGCGATCATTCCCGAGCCCTTTGCGATGCCGCCGACGACGTACTTTTTCTTCCCGCGATAGAAGCCGTACGCCGCCATCTTCGGAACGCGATCGGTCGTCATGATCGCCTCGGCGGCATCGTGCGCCGATTTTCCGCCCGACTCGAGCTGCCCGACGGCTCGCTCGAGCCCTCTCTGAATGCGATCCATCGGCAAGAAGACGCCGATGACGCCCGTCGACGCGACGGCGACTTGCTCGAGCCCGACGTTCAGCAGCGCGGCCGCTTGACGCGCGGTCGCGCGCGCGTCGCGCACCCCACGCTCGCCGCTTGCCGCGTTCGCACATCCCGAGTTGCAGACGAGGGCGCGCATCGCCGTCCCCGATTTCTTGAGATGAGCCTGCGTCACGAGAAGCGGTGCCGCCTTGATTTCGTTCGTCGTGATGACAGCCGCGCAGGCTTGCGGCGCGTCGAAGACGAGCAACGCGAGATCCCGTTTGCGCGGCTTGATCCCGGCGTGGACACCGGCCAGCCGCACGCCGCTCACCGCTCCGATGCCGCCTCGCATCTTAAGCAACGATGCGGTCATGAAGCCCCATCTCTTCCGGACAACCGAGCATGACGTTGAGGTTCTGCACCGCTTGCCCCGCCGCGCCCTTGCCCAAGTTGTCGATCGCGCAGAGCACGCGCACGACGTTGCCGCGCACGTCGAGCGCGATCTCGGCGTCGTTCGTTCCCGCGACGGCGGGCACGCTGGGCGCGACCCCGGACTCAAGCACGCGTACGAACGCACTCGCTTCGTACGCCGCCGCGAATGCGGCGCGAACGTCGCGCTCCGTCGGCGCCTCCGAGTACAAGGCGTAGACGTTCACGAGCATCCCGCGCGCGATCGGCACGACGTGTGGTGTGAATAGAAAGGGTGCCGCGACGCCGTTCGCACGCAGCGCGCGCTCGATCTCGGGTTCGTGACGATGCCCTTGCAGCGCATACGCACGAACGTCTCCGGCGACCTCTGCGAAGAGCGCGCCCACGCTGGGATTTCGTCCGGCTCCGGTGATGCCGCTCTTTGCATCGACGACGATCTGCATTGGGGCGTGCAGCGTTGCAAGCGGAAGGAAAGCCAGCAGCGTCGCCGTCGGGTAGCATCCGGGATTTGCGACGAGACGCGAGCAAGCGATCTCATCTCGATTCCATTCCGTCAACCCGTATGCCGCGCTCTCGTCCAAGCGATAATCCGCCGAGAGATCGACGACGCGAGCCCCCGCCTCGAGCAGACGCGGCACGGCAGCCGCGGCTTCGCCCGCAGCGCCGGCCACGATGACGACGTCGCCGGACGCGACGCCGGCCGCAACGCTTCCCTGCGTGTCGAAAGAGCGCTTGAACGAGCGCAGCGCAGGAAAATGTCTGCCGATCGCCTCGCCCGCGTGACTGCGGCTTTCGAGCGCGCCGAGCTCCACGAGCGGATGACGCTCGAGCAGGCGAATCGCTTCGGCCGCCGCGTAGCCGGAGGCGCCCCAGACGTGAACGCGCGTCACGTCAGCTCCCGCTCGATCGCGACGATGGCGGCCTCGACTTCGCTGGGATTCGTCGAGCCGACCGTGCGCTTTGCGCGAATCGACGCTGCGGCATCGAGCGGCGCATCGAATGGCTCGATACTCGCTCGCGAGGCGAGGGCGTCGAGGTCCTCTGCGCGTAGCGGCCTGCGCTCGTCTTCGGCCGCGGCGACGGCCGCGCCGACGAGATCGTGCGCGCGCCGCGCCGAGATGCCGGCAAGCACGAGCGCGTCCGCAACGTCGGTGGCAACGGTATAGCCTTCGCTCGCGCGCGCGTTCATCGCTTCGCGATCGAACTGCACGTCGTCCAGCGAACGTGCGAACGCGCGCAGCACCGCCTCTCCGCTCTCGATCGCCGCGATTGCGAGCGCCTTGCAGACCTGCAGGTCGCGATGGTACGAGAGGGGCAGACCTTGCAACGTAACAACCGCCGACGCATAGGCACCACAGACCTCAGCTGCATTCGCGCGCACGAGCTCGAACGGATCGGGATTGCGCTTCTGAGGCATCAGGCTCGATCCGGTCGACGAGGCGTCGCCGAGGCGCGCGTACCCGATCGCCGGCGTGCACCAAAGCACGATCTCTCCGGCAACGCGCGACGCATCGGCGATCGCGCGAGCGTACGCATGCGCGACGTCGAGCGCGGCGTCGCGCGTTCCGATCGCGTCCATCGCGTTGCGCGACGGGCCCGCAAAGCCGAGTTCGCGCGCCGCCGCCGCCCGATCGAGGGGAAGCGTCGTGCCCGCGACGGCTGCGGATCCGAGCGCGCACGAACGCGACGCCTCTTCACCCGCCGACGTAAAGCGGCGCACGGCGCGCACGAACAACTCCGCCCCTGCGACGATCCAAAACGCCAGCAGCACGGGTTGCGCGGGCTGCCAGTGCGTCGTCGCGGCAATTGCGGTCTGCGCGTTCAACTCTTCCTTCGCCCGGGCGAGCAGCGCTGCAGCGATCTGCCGCGCAATGCCGGCGCCCCGCGCGGCGCGGTCGCGCGCGTAGAGTGCGAGCGTCGTGGCGACTTGGTCGTTGCGGCTGCGCCCCGCGTGGAGGAACTCGCCTTCGCCGTTCGGGCACAGTTCGCGGACGCGCGCGTCGATCGCGCCGTGAATGTCTTCGGCTCCGCTCGCGCGTGCCCAGGGCTCGAAGGTGCCCTGCGCGATCTCACTCTCGATGCGGTGCAGGGCATCGCGCAACGCACCCGCGATCGCAGCGCCGACGACCCCGCCGCCCTCGAGCGCCGCGACGTGCGCGATCGAGCATCGCACGTCGAACGGCGTGAGGACGAGGTCCTCTTCCAGAGACGATCCGAATGCGATGAGCGCCGCATCCGGGGGCCGCGAGAAGCGCCCGCCCCATTGCAGCTGCGCTTTGGTCATCCCGGGCGCAACGAGCCCGCCACGAGATCGAGCGGCAACCCGTGCAGGCGAATGAAGCCGTCGGCGGCCTGGTGGTCGAACGCGTCCTTCTGACCGTACGTTGCGAGGCGCTCTTCGTAGAGCGCGAAGGGCGAGCGCACGCCGACGACGGTTGCCGTGCCTTGATAAAGCGCAACGCGCACGTCGCCGGTCACGCGAAACAAGGACGACGCGTTGAACGCATCGATCGCGCCGCGAAGCGGCGACATCCAGAGTCCGTCATACGTCAGCTCCGCGTAGCGCCGGTCACAGAGCGCCTTGAAGCGCAGTTCGTCGCGCGTGAGGACGAGACGTTCGAGCGCTTCGTGCGCGAGAACGAGCGTCGTCGCAGCCGGCGCCTCGTAGACTTCGCGCGACTTCATGCCGATGACCCGATCTTCGATCATGTCGATTCGTCCAACCCCGTGCTTCCCCGCCGCAACGTTGAGTTGCGCGATCATCTCGGGACCTGCCGCACCGCCGATCGTGGGAGCGCCGGATTCGAAGTGGACGACGATCTCTTGCGCTTCGTGCGGCCGCGCGTGCGGTGCAGCGGTCCAGGCGTACGCATCCTCCGGCGGCGCGTTCCATGGATCTTCGAGGATTCCGGCTTCGATCGAGCGCCCCCAAAGGTTTGCGTCGATCGAGTACGGTTTTTCGGCCGTATGCTTCACGTCGATGCCGTGCTCGTGCGCGAAGGCGATCGCATCCGGTCGCGACAGCGGCCGCTCGCGTAGGGGAGCGCGCGCGTGGAGCGTCGGATCGAGCGCGCGGACCGCAAGCTCGATGCGAACTTGGTCGTTGCCCTTGCCGGTGCATCCGTGCGCGACGGTATCCGCGCCCCGTGCGTGCGCCGTCTCCACGAGGAGCGCCCCGATGAGCGGACGCGAGAGCGCCGCGGAGAGCGGATAGACTCCCTGGTATTTCGCATTTGCCGCCAGCGCAAGAGCGATATACTCGCGCACGAAGCGGCTGCGCGCGTCGACGACGACAGCATCGACGGCGCCAAGCGAGATTGCCTTCTCACGAACGCGCTCGAGCTCCGCGGCGGGATCGCCGCTGGCCGCGCCGGTCTGCAGCGCCGTCGACGCATCGCTCTCGCCGAGATCCGCGGTGAGCGCGATTACGTCGTTCCCCTCGACGGCGAGCTTCTTCAAGAGTACGGAGGTGTCGAGCCCTCCGGAGTAGGCGAGAACGATTCTGCTCACGCGGCGCCTCCTTTCAAGTCGATGAAACGCTGTTTCACGACGGGACACTCCTGCTCGGAGCGAACGACGCTGAGAACGGTGTCGTCGCCGCCGAGCGTCCCGACGATCTCCGGCCACGCGGCCTCGTCGATTGCGGAAGCGACGAGCATCGCGCTTCCGGGGGGCGTGCGAAGCACGATGATGTTCGCGCTCGCCTCGATGTTCGTTACGAGCTCGGCCACGACGCGGTGAAGGCGGCTCACGTAGCTCAGCGCCGCGGCGGGTACGACATACTTGAAGATCTCGCCGCCGTTCTCTCGAATGGGCACCTTCGCCAGACCGAGTTCCTTGATGTCGCGCGAGATCGTGGCTTGCGTTACGTCGTAGCCTTTGCGCTCCAGCAGCGAGACGAGTTCCTCTTGCGAGTGAACGGGACGCGTCGCGACGAGCGTGAGGATCGCGCTTTGCCGATGTTCTTTCATACCGGGAGGCCTTTCATCTCCGTGAGAAGTGCGACGAGCAACGCTTTCTGCGCGTGCATGCGGTTTTCGGCTTGGTCGAAGACGATGCTTCGGGGCCCGTCGATGACCGCGGCGACCGTCTCCTCGCCGCGATGTGCGGGCAGACAGTGCATGAACACGGCGCGAGGATTCGCATGTGCGAAGAGTTCTTCGGTGACCGCGTACGGGCGGAGCATCGCGTCGTTGCGCTCGCGATAGCGCTCCTCTCCCATCGACGTCCACACGTCGGTGTAGAGGACATCCGCTTCGCTTGCGGCTTTTTGCGCGCTGCTCGTCACCGCGATCGAGGCGCCGCTTCGCTCGCCGATCGCGCCGAGCTTTGCAAGGTACGACTCCGACGGCCGATGCGTCGATGGGCAGCCGAACGAGACGCTCGCGCCCAGAGAGAGCGCCGCCTCCGCCAGCGACGATGCGACGTTGTTCCGCGCATCGCCGAGGTACGCGATCCGCAGGCCCGCAATCGAGCCGAAACGCTCCTGCAGGGTGAGCATGTCGCTGAGAGCCTGGCACGGATGCGCGCGCGCCGACAACGCGTTGACGACGGGAACGCCCGACGCGGCCGCGAAGCGCTGCAGCGGCTCGTGCGCGTGCGTTCGAATGACGATGGCATCGACGTAGCGCGAGAGCACGCGCGCCGCGTCCTCCGGCGTCTCGCGCGTCCCCACCATGAACTCGCCGCCTTGCGCGAAGAGCACGCCTCCGCCAAGCTGCGTCATCGCGACCTCGAACGAGACGCGCGTTCGAAGGGACGGTTTTTCGAAGAGCATCGCGAGCGTTCGGTCGCGCAGCAGCGTCCGCTGGGCGCCGCGGCCTTGAACCTTGAGGTACGCCGAGAGATGCAGCAGCCGCTCGAGCTCCCGCGGCTCGAAGTCGGTGATCTCGAGGAGGTGCCTGCCTGCGAGGCTCGGGCCGTCGCGCTGGGCAAGAAGGGTTGGCGCCATCTGTTGCATATTTATACAACGTGCAGCATAAGTATGCAAGCCCAATCGTCGCGAAGTACGGTGGGGCGGCGCTTCCGGCAGCAGGGCAGACGGATCCAACGCTCGCCGAGATCGCCGCACTACGCGAGCGAGGCGATGCCGTCATCCTCATTCACGGTGGAGGGCCGGAGATCGACGAGGCTCTGCGCGTTCGCGGAATCGACAGCGAACGAATCGACGGCCATCGCGTAACGGACGAGCAAGCGCTCGCAGTCGTCGAGGCGACGCTCTGCGGCACGATCAACAAACGTCTCGTGCGACTCGCGCTGGTGCTCGGGCTGCGCGCGGTCGGGATCAGCGGTGAGGACGGCGGGCTTCTTCGCGCGCGCCGCGCTTGGGGGGCGGGCGGCGAAGATCTCGGCTTCGTCGGCGAGATCGAAGCATGCGATCCCGCCATACTTCACGCACTGCTCGAGCATGCGATCCTTCCCGTCGTGGCGCCGCTCGCGATCTCGCAAGACGGCGCGCACGCTTACAACGTAAATGCCGACCTCGCCGCCGCCGCGATCGCCGCCGCTCTGCGCGCACGCGCCTTCGTCGTGCTCACAAACGTCCCGCGCGTTCTTGCCGATCCCGACGACGAACGCTCGGGAATCGAGCGCATGACGCCGGATGAGGCGCGCGCGTTCGCCACAAACGCCGCCTGCCGCTCGAGCATGAAGCCGAAGGTTCTTGCCGCCGCGATCGCCGTCGAAGACGGAGCGGAGGCGTCGTACATCTGCGGTGCCGGAACCGGCGCTATCTCGCGGGCGCTCGCCGGAGACGCGACGATCGTGGCGTAGCGCGCATCGCGGCGTTAAGCGCGCAGGGCGGCAGCGCGCCGCCAGATAACATTGCGCACATGTGTACGCACCTACGCGTCGTCGCCTGTTCTCTTGCGCTGAGCCTGTGCGCCCTTGCTTTGGATGGATGCACCACTTCGATCGCCGCGTTGTCGCAGCCCCCGTCCACGGGCTCCGGCGGCGTTGCGCAAACGTACACGGTTACGACGCTCGACGACGCGGGCACCGGCTCGCTGCGCGCCGCGCTGGCCTCCGCGAACGCGCTCCCGCCCAGCGAATCCGCCGACATTCGCTTCGCCGTCTCCGGAACGATAACGCTGGCGTCGGATTTCCCCGCTGTGAGCCGAAAGGTGACCATCGACGCAACGACGGCGCCGAACTACGCGAAGAACGGGCCCGTCATTGAGATCGATGCCAACGGGCACGCCGGCTTGACCTTCGCTTCGGGCTCCAACGGCTCGCAACTCCTCGGCGTTGCACTCGGCGCCGCAGCCGGGAACGGCCTGACGCTCGATGCGTCGCACATCATCATCAATCTCGACTACATCGGCCTGACGGCAACGGGAGCGCCGCTGGGAAACACCGGCGACGGGGTCTTCGTAGCCGCATCGGCATCGCAGGACGAAATCGGGCTCAACGCGGCCGCCGCGTCCGGCGTCCTCGCGAACGTCATCGCAGCCAACTTGGGTAACGGCATTACGCTGAGCGGCTCCGAGAGCGCCGCAATCGTCGCTAATCGCATCGGAACGAATCCCGCAGGTACGTCTGCAATGCCCAACGGCGGCGACGGCATATTGATCACGGGAAATGCGAGTGAAAACGAAATCGGCGGAACCGACTATATCGATTCCACATCGGGCCGAGCAAACGATCCCACGGGCGACAAAGGCACGGTTGCGCCGACGTTCGTCGTGCCGCCGTTGGGGAACCTGATCTCGGGGAACGCTGGAGACGGCGTGCTCATCGACGATGGGTCGCACAACAACACGCTCAACGGCAACTTCATTGGAACGGCCTCCGGCGGCGACGCGCCGCTGGGCAACGCAGGCGACGGCGTGTTGATTGACGGCGCGAACGACAATGCGCTGGTCGGATGCACCATCAGCGAGAACCCCTTCGTCTACTACAACGTCGTGAGTGCAAACGGCGCAAACGGCTTGCACGTCACGAACTCCAACGGCATCACGGTGCAGGGCAACTTCTTCGGGACCGGCGCCGATAACACGACGCTTCTCGGCAATGCCGGAGACGGAATTCTCGTCGACGGAACCTCACAGCAGACGACGGTCGGTGGTGTCATTCCGTTGGGAAACGTCTCGTCGGGAAACCTTCGCAACGGCATCGAAGTCGCCGGCTCCGTCTCGGGATTCACGACGTTCAACACCTTCGGCGGCCTGCTCGCCTTCAAGAGCGCCGCGCCGAATCGCGGGAACGGGCTGCTCATCACCGCGACGGGCGGATCGCAGACGGTCCGCACGAACGTCTTCTCCGGCAATCTCGGCAACGGCATCGAGATCGGCGGGAATGCCTCCGGCGTGAACGTCGTTCCGGACATCATCGGCTTGAACACGACGGGCATCGCGCTCTTGCCCAACGGCGGCGACGGCATTCTGATCGATGGCACGGCGCACGGCAACGTCGTCGGCGGATCCGTCCCCTCCGTCATTCCCCAAAATACGATCTCAGGCAACGCCGGGTACGGCATCGCAATTGCAGGCCAGGCGTACGGAAATCACGTCTTCGCCAGCTTCATCGGGACGAACGTTCTCGGCACGATCGGCCTCGGCAATGGGTTAGGCGGCGTCTACGCTGGCGGCTCCACAACGAACGACCTGATCGGCACGACCTCATCGAGCCCGGAGAACCGAAACCTCATCAGCGCGAACACCGGTAACGGCGTCAGCCTCGACGCAGGAACGAGCGACATCTCCGTGATCGACAATCGTATCGGAGTCGATCGCACCGAGACCAAAGCCCTACCGAACGCCGGCGTTCCCATCTTCGTGAATGCCGGCAGCCTTTCGGATACCATCTCCGGCAACATCACCTCGCCGGTTTAGCGCTCGTAGGTCCAGGCTCGGATTGCGCGCGGCACCAGCGCGTGCTCGACCTCGCGCAGCCGCTCGTAGGCACGCTCTTCCGGCTCTTCGGGCTCCATCGGCATCGGAACGCGCATGACGATCTCGCCGCGATCCGCATCTGCCGTCACGCGGTGAACGCTGCTGCCAGTCCACCGGCTGCCCGCGCGTACGGCATCGCGCAGAGCCGCCGGGCCCCGAAACACCGGAATATGCGTCCCGTCCGGCATCCCGACGGTATCGTGCGACGGATCGTGCGGAAGAAACGCCGGATGGAGATTGAGGATCGCCGAAAACGCATCCACGAACGATGCATCGAGAACGTGCATCCAGCCCAAAAGAAGCACGAGTTCGGGGCGAAGATCGGTCACGACCTTGCGAAGCCGTACTCCATACTGCTCGCGCGTCTCTAGATGTCGTTGCCAAGGAACGACACTCTCAGCAACGCCGATAGCACGGGCTCGTTCGCGCACTCCGGCGGCACTGCGTCCCGCTACGACCTGGACGATCTCGAGCGACAACCTGTGCTGCGCGACGGCATCGGCGACGGCGGAAAAGTTCGTTCCCGCGCCGGAGGCCATGACGACCGTCCGCACCGGCGCCTCCTCGCCGGCTTCCAGTGAGTGCCGCTCGACGATGTACGCGCCGCACGTTCGTGCGTAGTATCCCGCGAGCCGCTCGCTTCCAACCGCCGGAACGATGGCGGTCGAATATCCGAGACGTCGCAAAGCGCAGAGCGCGAGGGTGAGCAGTCCCGAGCCGATCGCTCCTCCGCGCTCGGTCTGCGCGACGCCGAACGGTCCGAAGACTCCTACCCCGGGATTTTTCGCCAGTCCCTGCAACCAAAAAAACCGCAGCCCCTGCGGCGCGAAGGATGCAAAACCGACGGGGTCGCCGTCACGCGTCGCGACGACGTTCTGCGCGCGGAACGCCTCGCGGCTCCACGTCCCGCCGAACGTCCCATCGATCCACGCAAGCGTGCGATCGTCGAGACCGATACGCTCGACGAGAACGCATCCCGCCGCTTCGATGCGCTCGCGGCTCTCTCTGCGCGCACGGTCGCCAAAGCGATCGTCGAGCGCGACGGCGAGGTTCTCGACGAACGCAGACACTGGGAGAGGCTCGAGCAAGCCTACGTGCGCGCCGGATGGATGACGACCTGCGGCTCCTCTTCGTTCGCGCGCGCCTCGATCCAGCCGGCGATCTTCGCGTTCCGAACCGCGCTCTGCGCCCGAAGCGCGTCGTCGAGCGGAACGACGAGCGTGTACCCGATTCCCATGTTCAGCGTGCGATATCGCTCCTGCGGCGAAAGACTCGCGCGCTCGACGAGTTCGCGCTCGATTGCGGGTACCTCCCAGCGCGCCTGCTCGAAGACCGCTCGCACGTCTTTGCGAAGCGTTCGCGGAACGTTCTCGAGCAGTCCGCCGCCGGTGATGTGCGCCATCGCCTTCACTTCGGCGACGGCGCGTATCGCGCGAACGTCCTCGAAATACGACGGATGCTCGGCGAGGAGCGCATCTCCGTAACTTCCGCTCGAACCAAACGGCTGCGACCACTCTTGCGGCGAGATGACCGTGCGGGCCAGCGAGTATCCGTTCGTGTGCAGTCCTACGGCGGGCAGCGCGACGATCGCATCGCCGGGCCGAACGCTCGCGGTATCCGGGAGTTCGTTCACGGCGACTAGCCCCACGATCGTTCCCGCCAGGTCGAAGTGATCCGGGGAGTAGACGCCGGGCATCTCCGCGGTCTCGCCTCCTAAAAGCGCGCACCGATGCGTCTCGCACGCTTGCGCCACGCCGCCGACGACGCGCGCGGCGACGTCGGGATCGAGCTTTCCGACGGCGAGATAGTCGAGAAAAAAGAGCGGGGTCGCGTTGAGAACGAGGATGTCATTGACGCAGTGGTTGACGAGATCGGCGCCGATCGTGTCGTAGCGCTGCAGCGCGGCCGCGACGAGCAGCTTCGTTCCCACGCCGTCGGTCGAGGCCGCAAGCGCGTACCGCGAGTCGTTCGGGAGCGCAAAGAGCCCGCCGAAACCGCCGATTGCGTCGAGTTGAGATGGATGGCGCCAGCGCTGCGCGATGGCCTTGTACCGCGCGACGGCCTCGTTCCCGGCATCGATGTCGACGCCGGAGCGGGCGTATGCGTCGCTCACCGCGAATGCCTGGTGCGGCCTCTGGGCATAGTTTACCCTTCACCTTTTCGAAAGGAAGACCATGCAGATTCGCATCGGCAGCGATGCGCTCGAAGCCGTGCGCGCAGGCGCACTCGTCGTCCCCGTCTTCTCAGGCGAGCCGCTCGAGGGCGCCGCGGCGTCCGTGGATCGACCGCTCGGCGGCGCGCTCGCCGATGTTCTCCAAAGCGGTGAGATCCGGGGGAAACTCTGCGAGCACGCGCTCGTTCACGCGAAGGACCAGCCGTTTCGCCGCGTTCTCATCATTGGGTTAGGCGAACGCTCCTCGTACGAGACGAGCCTGCTGGCGCGCTATGCCGGCACGGCGGTGCGGGCGCTCGGGCATCGCGGCATCGAATCGATGGCACTCGCGCTGCCCGGCGAGGCGTCGCGCGATCCGCGCGAGGCCGCCTGCGCGATCGCGCAGGGTGCGATCGCCGGCTCCTTCGAGACCACGATCTATCAAAAGCAACCCGAGAGCACGATGTCGCTGGAGCGCGTCGAGATCGTTCGCGAAGGCCTCGACGAAAAGACGCTCGCGAGCGGCGTGCAGCGCGGCAGCGTCATCGGCGAAGCGATAAACTTCGCGCGTCGCCTCGCGATCTCACCGGCGAACGACATGACGCCGGAGCATCTCGGCAAGGAAGCGACGAGCGCCGCGAAGGACGCGGGCATCTCGATCGACGTGCACGACGAGCAGTGGGCGCGCTCGCAGGGCATGGGCTCCTTTCTCTCCGTCGCACAGGGGAGCGCGCAGTCGCCGAAGTTCATCGTCATGCGATATAACGGCGACGCGACGAGCAAAGAGCTGCTCGCGCTCGTCGGCAAAGGCATCACCTTCGACAGCGGCGGCATCTCGCTGAAGCCTCCGGAGCGCATGGAGGACATGAAGTACGACATGTCCGGCGGTGCCGGCGTCATCGCGTCGATGTGCGCGATCGGACGACTCAAGCCGCGCCTCAACGTCGTCGGCATCGTTCCCGCGACGGAGAATATGCCGGGCGGGCGCGCCACGAAGCCGGGAGACATCGCCAAGGCGATGAACGGCAAGACGATCGAGATCATCAACACGGACGCCGAGGGCCGGCTCATCCTCGCCGACGCGCTTTGCTACGCGAACGGCATCGGCGCGACGCGCATCGTCGATGCGGCGACGCTGACCGGCGCCTGCGTCGTCGCGCTCGGGCACCACGCCTCGGCGCTCGTGTCGAATAACGATGCGTTCGCGCAAGCCTTCCTCGACGCGGCGAAGCCGACGGGCGAACGCTACTGGCGCATGCCGCTCTTCGAGGAGTACGGTCATCAAATGAAAAGCGACATCGCCGATCTCAAGAATACCGGCGGGCGCGACGGCGGCACGCTCACGGCAGCCGCATTCCTCAAGGCCTTCGCCGGTGACACGCCCTGGGTTCATCTCGACATCGCGGGAACGGCCTACCTTGATCGCGGCTCCGCGTGGCTCGCCAAAGGCCCCACGGGGGTTCCCGTTCGCGCATTTCTCTCACTCGCCGAGCGACTCGCCTCGTAGGCCGTGCCCGTGGAAAAGAAGACGAACGCACCGGGCGACGCGCGCCCGTACGAACCCGCGAAGGCCTCGGTCTTCCGCCGACTGACCGCAGGCGCGATCAAGCGCCGAAAGAACAAACACGTCTTCCCGGTCATCACCGCGTACGACGCGCCGTTCGCGCGCTTTGCCGAAGAGGCCGGAATCGACGTCCTGCTCGTCGGCGACAGCCTCGGCAACGTCGTGCTCGGCTACGACGAGACGACGCCGGTGACGATCGAGCAAATGATCCATCACTCGCAGGCGGTCGTGCGCGGCGCTTCCCGCGCGCACGTCATCGTCGACATGCCGTTCGGCTCGTACCAGATCAGCGACGAGAGCGCGCTCGCGAACGCAATTCGCCTCGTGAAAGCCGGCGGAGCGTGTTCGGTGAAGCTCGAAGGCGGCGTGCACGAGGCGGATCGCGTGCGGGCGATCGCGCGCGCAGGCATTCCCGTCGTCGGGCACATCGGAATCACGCCGCAGACGGCCGGACTCGGGCCGGGGTACCGCATGCGCACGCATCGCGAGCGGCTCGTCGCCGACGCGCGCGCGATCGAAGCGGCGGGCGCGTACGCGATCGTTCTCGAGGTCGTCGACGCGGCGATCGCGCGCGAAATCACGGAACTCCTTACGATCCCCACGATCGGCATCGGCTCGGGACCGCATTGCGACTCGCAGGTGCTCGTCCTCCACGACGTCCTCGGCATCTACGGCCAGTCGCCGAGCTTTGCGCGCCGCTACGCCGAGTTCGGGCGCGAGGCAGTCGAAGCGCTGCGCACGTACGCGCAGGACGTCCGCGAGCGCGCGTTCCCACCGCTCGAAAAAGACTGACCTTCCGGAACGCTTGGGTATTCGCCGACAAGGCAGCCGAGACACATCTCGTCGCGGCGCCGGCCGGTCGCGGAGATCAGTCCGGCCAAGCTAAGATAGCCCAGTGAGTCGGCGCCGGTGTGGGCGCGAATCTCATCGATGCTCTTGTTCGCCGCGATGAGTTCGTCGTACGTCGCCATGTCGACACCCAAATGGCACGGATGGAGAATCGGCGGCGAACTGATTCGAAGATGCACCTCACGAGCGCCGGCCTCGCGCAGGAGCGCGACGATGCGGGGCGTCGTCGTTCCGCGAACGATGGAGTCGTCGACGACGACGACGCGCCGGTCGCGCAGGTTCTCGATGAGAGGGTTGAACTTCAACTGGACGCCGCGCGAGCGCATCTGCTGGTCGGGGCTGATGAACGTGCGCCCGATATAGCGGTTTTTGATGAGCCCCTCGACGTACGGCAGATCGCTCTCCGCCGCATAGCCGATTCCCGCGGGAATTGCCGAGTCCGGCACCGCCATGACGACGTCTGCCTCGACCGGATGCTCGCGCGCGAGCGCGCGGCCCATTTGATGACGCGCCATGTAGATCGAGCGCCCATCGAGCGACGAGTCCGGGCGCGCAAAGTAGATGTACTCGAACATGCACAGCGCGGGCGGCTCCCGCTCGACGTCGGTGCGTCGCGACTCGATGCCGCCGCTGCCGATTCGGAGGATTTCGCCGCGCTCGATCTCA
This sequence comes from Candidatus Tyrphobacter sp., assembly GCA_050733755.1. Classification (GTDB taxonomy): domain Bacteria; phylum Vulcanimicrobiota; class Vulcanimicrobiia; order Vulcanimicrobiales; family Vulcanimicrobiaceae; genus Tyrphobacter. Next base: position 144,754 of record JBOHTS010000053.1, read on the forward strand.
CGCACGAGTCGCGCTCCGACCGTCGAAAGCGCGCACGACTCCGATGCTACGATCCAACCGCCGCCCTCGAGTTCCCCGAGCGCGAGCGGACGAACGCCCCACGGATCGCGGAACGCATAGATCTCGTCTTGCGTGCACAAGACGACCGAATACGCGCCCTTTGCAGTCGCGATCACGCGCTCGATCCTATCGGTGAGCGAGCCGGGCGAGTCGACGATGAGTTTGGCCAGAACTTCAGAGTCGGACGATGCCTCCAGCCGCACGTCGCGCGCGAGCGCCGCGCGCAGTTCTTGCGTGTTCGTCAGGTTGCCATTGTGTGCGAAGGCAACGTCGCCGATGTCCGAACGCTCGAGCAGCGGCTGCGCGTTGACGACGATCGACGAGCCGCTGGTCGAATAGCGCGTGTGACCGACGGCGAGATGCCCGCGCAGATCGCCCAGGATCTGCTCGTCGAAGATCGCGCCGAGAAGGCCCATCGCCTTGTGCGAGCGCAGCGTCGAGCCGTCCGCCGCCGCGATTCCCGCCGATTCTTGACCTCGGTGCTGCAACGCGTAGAGTGCGAAGAACGCGAGACGCGCCGCATCACGCCCCGGTGCGTAGACTGCGGTAACGCCGCACATGAACGTGCCGAAGGGAGGCTAATCCCGGCGGCGGCCTCCGAAGATCTGCAAGAGCGCTAAAAAGATGTTCAGCGCGTCGAGGTAGATGCTCACCGCGAGCATGACCGCAGACGCTCCGCTCCCGCCCGCGCGAATGCGCGCGAAGTCGATGAGCACGTAGGCGCTGAAGATCGCGAGGATGAGATATGCGTAGACCTGCGGATGGATGAACCGCACGAAGATCGACGCGATACCGATAACGATGACGCCCATGAGCGCCATCCCGACATAGCCCGAGAAGCGCCGCAGGTCCAAGCCAGTCGCATAGACGATCGCGCCGAGTGCAAACATGCCCAAACCCGTCGTGATCGCTGCGTCGGCAACCACGCCCGTACCGTCCACCTGCACGTACCGGCTGATAACCGGTGCGATGCCCAACCCCTCGCAAAACGTAAACGCATAGAACAACAGCAGCGAGAGCGCTTCGCTGCGCTGCGCGGCCATGCACCCGATGAGAAGCCCAAAGCCGACGAGCATCGCGACGAAGCCGCCGACCGACGAGATTCCGGGAAAGAGCCACGCGGCCAGCGCCGTGATGCAGAAGCCAAGCGCAGAGATGCCGAGCACCTGCGCGAGCAGCGAGTGCGTCGGGATCGCAGGTGCCGCGATGCGCTGCGGCGGCTGGTATTGATATTGCATCGCGCCCTCCATTCGCCGGGCCTTTTCGAACGCCTGTTCGCGGCGAGGGCTTGCCGCTCGAGCTGCGAAGGATAACGAGCATTGACGTGTAGGCACTTTTCAGGCGGCTGATAACTGTGGCGGTGGGTTGATTTTCAGGCTTTCGGCGAACTCCTTCGGCGTGCGATAGCCAAGCGCAGAGTGCGGCCGATTCTCGTTGTAGTCGCA